>NZ_CP036150.1:1337494-2006241 GCF_008329965.1 Oceanispirochaeta crateris | reverse complement strand
ATGCTTAAGGAGTCTTCTTTGAAGAACATCTGGAAGTTTTCCAGTCCGATAAAGGTCCAATCTGTGAGGTTCCATCTGGTCAGACTAAAAAAGAAAGAACTCAGAGCCGGCAACAGGAAAAAAATGAAAAAGATGAGTCCTGCTGGGAGTAAAAAAAGATAACTGTAATGATGATTCTGTTTTTTTGCCATAAAGTACATCCTGATAAAAAAGGCAATTCCCGGTATCGAAAATTGCCTTTTTATTATTTAAAAACTACCAGTAGGTATCACCAACCGGGAAGATTCAGCTGTTTTGCCTGTTTTTCCGTATCTCTGTCATATTTGGCAGCAGCATCTACTGGGCTGGAAATTCCAGAGCCGACTTCTACACAAATCTGGGGAGAGTTGGGAGCCTTGACGGGGGTAATGAACTCAAGGGCCGGTGCTGTTCTGTCTTCATCAAAGTATTTCATGAGGTCCAGGATTCCCTTGGGTGTGTCAGAAGGAAGTTCTACTCCTTTGACTACATAGGGGCCATCGGCTTTATTTGTTTTGGAATAGATTTCCAGTCCTTCTGGTGAAACATAGAATTCGGCCCACTCCTGGGCAAGGTCAGTATTTTCTCCATTTTTGTAGAGGTAAATGGAGTTGGGAAGCCACACGGTCGCTCCATTCAAACCGGGTTTGTTGTCGGGCTGGGCAAAGAATCCAATATCATCGATTTGATCGGGATAGTTATCATTCAAGGCCGCAAAGGCAAAGGTGAGCATAGGATACTGAACACCGTCACCAGAGGCAAGCATGCGCAGTGCTTCATCGTATGTTGTAGCAAGGTAATCCTTATTCATATACCCTTTTTTTTGTATTTCTTCATATTTATAGAAGGCCTGCAGAGCCGCTGGTTCTGTAGAATATTTAGCCTGATTTTTTGTAAAACGTTCTGCAAAATCCGGGACCTGCTGCTGAACATAGTAAAAGTCGGAAAGAAGAATAAGCTGCGAGGTCCAGTCGTCTTTATAAGAACCAATGATAGCCGTTTTTCCTGCTTGTTTAATGACTTCACTATTTGCCATGAACTGATCCCAGGTCGTGGGTACTTTCAGGCCCAGTTCTTTGTATACTCTTTTGTTGTAGAGGATTCCTCCTGCTGCAGAAGAACTGGCTGGAATTCCAAAGATTTTGCCGTTCACAGTTACTGTCTGCTTGTAGGCCGGGGAAATATTATCCATATAGGGTTTGTCTGTTAAATCAATAAAGTTACGTTCAGGGTTTAGAGCAGGAAGGAGTGATCCTGAGTTGAAATAGATTAGATCTGACATTTCACCTGTGGCCAGTCTAGTCTTGAGCAGGTTTTCACCTTCTGCACTGCCAGGACGCAGTTCTATTTCTGTTTTGACACCGGTTTTAACCTCAAAAGCGTCGGCAACTGCTATCATACCCGTTAGGGATGTGGCGTTGTCTACCAATAGGGTCAGAACTCTCTCTTCCTCTGCCATCTTTGCATCAGAACTTTGCTGGCCCGAAGCTACAGCAAAGGTTCCAATAAGAACCACCAGTAAAAATACCAGTACGTTACGTTTCATAAACACTCCTCTTGTTTAAAGTAAAACTACTTTTCCTTTTTTAGTTTATATTCAGATTAGAGCTGTTTATGTGACTTGTATATGGACGATCGAGTACTAAGGATTGGACTATTCAATCTTTCTGAGCCAGGTATTGCCTGGGAGAAAATCCAGTTTGACATTTGAATACTCTACTGAAATAGGACGAATCCTCATACCCTACAATTCTGGATATCTCCTTGATAGGGATGTGGGGTGACTTCTTCATTAGCTCTATGCTGATCGTAACACGGCGCATCCGTATGTATTCAATTACACTCATTTTTTCATATCTATGAAAAAGCTTATTCAAATAGGACTGTGAAATGCAGAATTCCTCACAGAGGAGAGGAATAGATAGGTCTTCTGCCATATGCTGTTCTACATATTCTGTGATCATCTGGAAGGACTCTCTGCAACCCATAACCGGAGGGGCTTTTCTTGTGTCTTCCTGAATATGCAGGATGATAGACATAAAATTATTAAGGAGAGTGTCATAATCTCCTACGTCTTGTGAGACTTTGTCCATCATGATTCCTGTTTCAATCCGGAGTCTGTTCTTATCACTGCAGAATCCGAGCAGGTGGTTTAAAAAGAGGCTGAATTCCATCTCTATCTGGAGGAGACTCACCTTGTTAGACCGGCATTCGTGTAGCCAGTTTTTAAGAGGATCTCTTAACTGATTCAGGGCCTTCTTTTTGACCAGAAATTCTGTATTTCTGAGAAAAACAGAACCTAATTCAACATAGTTTCTCTGGAGTTTTTCCCTACCTTGATCATATAAAATCTGCGATATCCCTAGAAGAGTCTTTTCTCTCAGGAGGCTGTATAGAACATCCAGGACATCCGTAATTTTTGTGATGGAGAAGTCGAGAGACAGGGCGGCTGTATAGTATTGGCAAGCGGGAATATTGAGGCTGAATTCTTCGATAATCGTTCTGAATCGACTATAATGGATTTCATCCACAGGGCAGAGGATGTAATACTCATTGTTATCTCTTCCGGTAAAGAGGTATAGATTCATCTTTTCGTTTTCGGGAAGAGGGTTCATGAGGAGTGACCGGATGGATTCTGAAGGATTATAACAGACTTTCTTGTGGAACTTTGGATGAAGGCCATTTATTCTGACAACAGCCATTCTATAACTGGATTTGTCTGTTTTAATGCTGTTTTCAATTATTTTGGAGGAAAGAATATGCTGTATATTCTTGTGGGTTTTCCAATATGATTTTTGGCTCAACCGTATATGAATTCCCGCTAATAATGCCTCAAAAGCCTGTATATTAATGGGTTTCAACAGGTATTCCACTACCTCATACTGTATGGCCTTCCGTGCGTATTCAAATTCCTGATATCCGCTGAGGATGATGGTCTGTATATCCGGATACAGCTGTTTGACCTTTTGGGTGAGTTGCAGTCCGTCGCAATGGGGCATCCTTATGTCTGTTATGAGTAGATCGGGATGGTGAGACTGGAGAATCTCGAGAGCCTCAAGTCCGTTTTCTGCTGTATTTGTCACTGAAAATCCAGGACATCTTTTTTCAACGATCATTTTGAGATGCCTCATGGCCGCCGGTTCATCTTCTACGATGAGGACAGAGAATATCATGAATCCTCCCCTTGGGCCGAAATTCTTATCCTGACTCCTGAGGATGTCCTGTTCTCAATCTCAAAGGAAAGTCGTTTATCAAAATACAGGAGGAGCCGGATGTAGGTATTCACCAATCCCAGTCCTCCTAGATTCAACTCTACGATCTCTTTTTTGATGGTGATTTGTTCTCTGACTGTTTTCATTTCTTCTTTAAGATTTTTTAGTTTCTCCCTCTGGATACCGCATCCGTCATCCTGTATTTCCAGATACCAGCCTCCTGGAGATTTGAGAGGTCCGCCACTAATCTCTATATGAATCGACTGTCTGCCGCTTTGAAAATTATGATCTACACTATTTTCAACTAAAGGCTGAAGGATGATCTTTGGAATTTTGAGGTCTAAAATCGCTTCATTCACATGAAAAGAGTAGGTTAATTTATGTTCATATCTTTTCTTTAAAAGAACAAGAAAATCGGTTACATGTTCAATTTCATGCCTGATGGATGAATCTCTCTGTTGGGTTGAGGTGGAGTAACGCAACATGGATGCAATATGGTCGCACATTTCACATATCTCAAGAGTATCACTTTCAAGGCCCATACTGGAGATCACATTGAGGATATTGAAGAGAAAATGAGGATTCACCTGGGCCTGAAGTGAATCAAAATTAGCCTGGACTTGCAGAGAATGGGAGACAATTTCTCTCTTTATTGATTCATTCAGACGATTTTGGAGAAGGGTGAACGCATAGTTTAGAGATTCAATTTCATTGTGTGAACTTTTTAGATCCACAGGACGGGGCAGGGTACCAAGATCAATCGAATTGATATGGCGGGTCAGTTTTTCCAGGGGTTTTGTCAATTCGAGTGTAAAATACCGGACAAATACCAGTGACAGAATAAGAATGCATAATACGGCAATTATATATAGGAATATAAATGAATACAGGGAAGAGAGACTTTCTTTTCTGGATCGGTTGAGCTTTATTTTTATATGAGAATATTCCAGTTGGGTTGCAAAGGAAAATCCCTTTTGAGAGGCCCATTTTTGACCGCTCTGATATAAAATCATTCCTTCATCGGTCCTGACATCAACACTGATCCCCATATCTTCCGGGAGGGTAAAAATTTCCTCGATGAGAGAGTAAGGGTTTTGCACCTCAATATAGCCATGAATATCGCTTACTTTTTGTCCTATTATTGCCCGCATGAGACCAAACACCTGAATCTTATTTTCTTTCTGCCAATGATCGGGATAAGGTGAGAGAATTAGGATCTTTCCCTTCCTTCTTTCAACTTCTTTCAGGATTGGATTATCATTTATCCAACTTTTTATTATATCCGAAGCTGGACGGGGTATAAAGTTATTGGAAAAAAAATCACCCTTGGGAGTGTAGACCGCCACTCTATGAAAGTCTCTCATTATGGAATAGCGGTACAGGGATTTCTCCACGGTGAGCAGGGCGTCCACGAGGGCTTGTCTGTTGTCGGGGTTCTCTCTGTCAAAAATAGAAAGGGTTGCCAGGGCAGGCATGAAATCCCATTGGGACATTAGATCAATGGTTACAAAGTCCATGGTGGATAGAACCGTGTCCAGTTGGCTCGCCATCTGTTCACCCCGGTTGATCAGATCATCCTTAATCTGTTTTTCTCTTTCCGAGAAGGAATAGAGAAAGTAGAATGAACTGATCATCACAACCAGGATGGTCACAAAGAATGAGTAAACCAGAATGAGTCGTTTCTGGAAACTAATGGTTGCCATAGTCTAAAGATTATACACCTATTCTTAAAATGAGGAGGGTAAATCCAATTGGAAGGTGTACTCCCCTGATCCCAGCTCTTTCCATTCCTCCTGACCCGGGAGAAGAAGACGACCTTTCGCGTTTGCAGGAATCACCAAGGTACATATGTATGTTTTAACCTTGATTTCCCAGGAGATAGAGGCTTTTCCATAGGGCGTCATCTGACTGGCTTGCGCCCGAGTTAGTCCTCCTCCGGGTTGCGGCTTGAACAGGATCGTCTTATACCCAGGATCATCCTCATCCAGGGAGAGTCCCGCGACGGCAGTATACATCCAGTATCCCACAGAGCCATAGGCATAGTGATTAAAGGAATTCATATCAGGACTCCAGAGGCTACCGTCAGGCTTTAAACCATCCCAATGTTCCCATATGGTGGTTGCTCCCTGTTTGACCTGATATAGCCAGGAGGGGTAATCCTCTTGAAGAAGGAGTTTATAGGCCTTATCCAACCGGCCGTTACGGCTTAAGGCGGCACAGAGATAGGGTGTACCCAGGAATCCTGTGAGAAGATGATCATCCTCAGCTTCCAGGAGTCTTACCAGGGTATCTACTGTCCGTCTAATGAATGGTTTGGGTGCTAAATTAAAATACAGTGCCAGAACATGAGCTGTTTGAGTATTCACGGCTAGGCGGCCTGTGTTCGTGAAAAACTCATTCTGAAATGCTGTGACAATGCGTTTATAAAGAGCTGAGTATTCTTTGAGATCATCCTCAAATCCAAGAACTTTTGCAGTCTTGATCATGATATGGACCGAATTGGCATAGAACACAGTGGCTGTCAGATCATTGGGAGTGGCCCCAAAGTAACTGCCTTCTTTGGCATCTAAGGCTACCCAGTCTCCGAAGTGGAATCCGCTGTCCCAAATCACTTCATCTCTGGCTTCACGGCGCATGTAAGAAACCCAGGACTTCATGGCGTCATAGTTTTCTTCCAGTATCCGTCTGTCCCCGTATTGTGAGTATATTTCCCAGGGACAGATGGTCATGGCATCAGCCCATCCTGTAGCAGAATGGTCCCCTTTGAGGAGATCGTCCTGGGAGGATGCGTTCTGGAGCACATCTGGAATAACATGGGGGATGCCTCCCTTCTCATTCTGCTCACTCCTCATATCTCTCAGCCATTTGGTAAAGAACCCAGAGGTATCCATCAGAGTACATGCGGTACTGATAAAAACCTGGGCATCCCCTGTCCAGCCCAGTCTTTCATCCCGCTGGGGACAGTCGGTGGGTATATCAAAAAAGTTACCCTTCATTCCCCAAAGGATGTTGTGGTGGAGTTGATTCAGGAGTGGATGGGAACATTCAAACTCTCCTGATTTTTTCATCTGGCTGTGGAGAACTATGGCTTCAAAATTGTCTGCCTGAATCTGTCCCGGATATTCTTCTACCAGAACATACCGGAAGCCTTGAAAGCTGAAACGGGGTTGATAGCTTTCTGTCCCTTCTCCCTTGAGGGTATAAAGGATCTCCTGTCGGGCAGACCGGAGGTTCTCTGTGTAGAATTCTCCCGGAGGGCTCAGAATCTCGGCATGCTTCAGCTTGACTCTGTCTCCTGCTTTTCCTCTGACTTTAAAACGGACAACCCCTGTCATATTCTGCCCAAAATCCAGGATGGAACGACCCTTTTTATCTACGAGTATTTCTTTGGGTTTTAATATTTCCTGTGGAAGTGTCAACGGTCCATCCTGAGCTGTGATTTGTATCGATTCAGCTGTGGGGACCCTTTCTGCCATGGTCCAGGAGGCATGTCCTTCTCTGCGGGCATCGTACTCTTCTCCATGGTATATTTCTGAACTGATGACCGGGGACTTAGCAGTTTTCCAGGATTCATCCGTCATAATCCATTCCTGGCTTTTGTCTTTGTAAACAAGGAGTATTTGCATGGTTATGGCATTCCTATTACCATAAATGCATCTTTTTCCGACCCATCCTGCCAGGTCTCCCTTGTACCAACCTGCTCCAACATGAGCCACGATCTGGTTTTCTCCTTCCTGAAGGGTCTCTGTGATGTCGTAGCATTGATAAAGAAGACGTTTAGAATAATTTGTCCAGCCTGGGGCCATCTGCTGATCTCCGATCCGATTTCCATTGACAGAGGCTTCATAGACACCCAGGGCTGTGGCATAAAGACGGGCCGAAGCAAGACCTTCTTTTACGCTTACAGTTTTTTTAAAGAGCCAACCGGAGGATTTTGCAGGGTCTTTGTCTTCTCCAGAGGAGATAAACGGGGCCTTCCAGACACCGTGATTCATAAGAGATGTTTCAAAAAATGCCGTAGGACTCCATGAGCTGGTACGACCAGCAGTATCAGTGATTCTGACACGTACCCAGTATCTTGTCACAGCTGATAACTGAGGGCCCTTATAGTCGACGTATTGGGACTGAGAGCTCTCTACAACGCCACTCTTCCATATTTTATTCTGAAATTCTTCATCTGTGGATGTCTCCAGTTCATATGATTTCTGGATGACGTTCTTATGACTGCTTTCTATTACCCAGGAAAACCGGGGAATTTCAGAATCCAGCCCTATCGGGTTTTTAAGGTTCTCACATTTTATGGGGCTGATTTTTAACATTTTGTTCTCCTTTTGCTTCTTCTTCCAGGAGCTTTTCATAAACACCTAGGATCGGATTCCATTGTACGACCAATAAATCCGTCCAGATATGGATTTTTGAGCACTCCTATATGGATGTTTCAGTTTAGTAGAATTTATGTCATAATAAAAATTGTATAAAGGCAGGATGATATTTTGTCCAATTCGCCTCAATAGACCACCGAAAGGATCATGGCAAGCCCTATGGTTGAGACAAATACATTTCCAAATGTAACATGTTCTGTTACTGGTCTCGCTCTCAGACAACTGGAGGAGTGGAAGGATGTTGCCATGGGCCCTTCTTTTAGCAGTGGTTTCAAAATCATAGGAACGAAGACCCTTGTCATCGAAGGTCGCGGATTTGCCAATTTTTCTGCCGAGGTGGCGTCTGTCGAATACGGTATCAATATCGTTAAAACCTATATGAATTCTCCTCCTGAATGTCTGATTATTCAGGATTGGAAAGATTTTAAGAATGCTTCATGGAGAGCTCGTAATTACTTCATGAAAAACATAGTAAACGATGCTGCCCTGGCCGGTATCATTTTTTGCAACGCTACTCCGCGTCAGGAAATGAGCGTTCTTCTGGCTAAAAAAATGAAAATTCTGAATACGGACATACGAATCTGTAATACCTATACGGAGGCTGCCTTAATGGCCGCCCGCTTTGAACAGCTGGGTCAATTGCCGGAGGTAAGAGATTCATTGCTGCAAAAATTAAGATCCTGGGGCAAATACAGGAGAGATAGAGCCTTCAATCAGCCCATCCTCGATTTACTGGAGTACCTCAACAGCATAGACTGGACTTCCAGGAAACCCAGACCAAGCTCCTACAGAATTGAATCCAACCATCCTTTATTACCCATTTTTGATGCCCTCACTCTGATAAAGTCGCAGTTGGATAAAACAACGGTCGAACGGGATCAATTTATGAAGAGCCTTTTGGAACAGCAGGAAATGCTTGAAGAAGAACTTGAAAACAGGACTCAGAAGATCCGTGAAGGAGAACAGTATTTTTCAAGAATTCTGGAATACTCTCCTGTTAGTATTGTTCTTTTGGATAAGGCTCTGAACATAAGCTATATCAATCAGATGGTTGAGGATAGTTTTGAATACGACCGGAATGATTTAAAGGGAGTGGGGGTTTTGGAGACGCTCTTCTGCCATCTTGATGTTGCAGCAGAAGCATCTCTTCGAAGTCAGTTAGAGACTCTTTTGCCACCTCCTGCCGAGCCGGGCTGTTACGGCCCAGTCGAGATTCAGATCCCCGCGAAAGACGGAACCATTCATTTCACAGAAACGACATTTACATCCATAGAAGAAGGGTATCTTGTTACGATTGTGGATGTGAGTTTGAGAAAGAAAGCCGAAGAGAAACTGTATTCTCTTTCGGTGACCGATTCTATGACTGGATTTTACAATAGAAGACATTATCAGGACTGTATGGAGAAAGAATTCCTCCGGGCGGAACGATACGGACACCCTTTAACTCTCATTGTCTTTGACGTGGATTTCTTTAAAAGAATTAATGATCAATATGGTCATCCTGCCGGAGATGCTGTCCTCCGTCATCTAGCCGCTTTATCAAGAGACTGTTTTCGCACCACCGATCTTCAATTTCGAATTGGAGGGGAAGAATTTGCAATCCTGCTTCCCGAATCTTCTGAAGACCTGGGGTGGGTTGCGGCAGAACGATTTCGGCGCAGCGTTGAAGTAAACAGCACGCCCTATGAAGACATTCTCATTCCTCATACCATCAGCCTGGGAATTGCCACGACCGGAGATAAAACAGAGAGGGTCGAAGATTTTATCAAGAGGACAGATATTGCCCTATATCAGGCTAAGCATTTGGGTAGAAATCGCACTGAAACTGCATTTTCTTAATTGGCGCTTGTTATATACTTACATAATATTTGAATGAAAAGGAGTACATTTTGAAAATTGGAATCATTGGCTGCGGAATTATCACTCAGATAGCACACCTCCCAGCCTTGTTGAAATTGAAGGATAAAATTGAGGTCATCTCTCTTTGTAATCATTCAGAACCCAAGGCAAGGAAGACCGCGGAACTTTTGGGGAATTCCGCCTTACCCATTTACAAAGATTGGCAGGAGATGATCCGGAAAGAAACGGATTTGGAGGCTGTTCTTGTGTCTCTTCCCATCCCCATGAACTATCCAGTGAGCCGTCAGTGTATCGAGGCTGGGCTGCATGTTATTTGTGAAAAGCCTGCCGGGGTAGATGCCAAAGAAGCAGCATTGACCTTGGAACTGACTCAGAAAGACGGTCCTTTGTTTATGACGGCGGAAAACTTTCAATACTATCCTAGTTTTAAGAAAGCCAGCCTGCTCTGTCAGGAAGGGCTCATCGGCAAAGTGCACTCTCTTCATTGGAATGTTCTCCAGTTTCTGGCTGTAGACAATCAATACAATCAGACTCAATGGCGTAATCAGAATGAATACCCAGGGGGGTATGTGATGGATGGGGGTGTTCATTTTGTTCATGCCCTGCAGATGATCGCCGGTTCTATTGACTCAGTTGTGGCAAAAACAAAGAGTATTAATTCCAAGCTGGGAACCATGGATATGGGGTTTGCCCTGCTGACCCACCATTCAGGAGCCATCAGTTCTCTTAATATGGGATGGCAGCACAGTGACCAGGAAGAATGCTTAAAGGTTTTTGGAACAGAAGGTTCCCTAATATTGAAGGAAGATAGCATTCTTCTCCTAAAATCCGATGGGACGAGTCTGTCCTATCCTCTTGAAGAAGAAGATTCCTTTACTGAAGAGTGGAAAGACTTTTACTCGGCTGTTACGGGCCTGTCTCCTCTGGTTATTAATCAGGAAACAGTTGTGAGAGATGTGAAGGTCATTGATGCTTTAGTGAAGTCTGCCACGGAAGGCCGGGAAGTTATGATCGATTAGAAGGTCGTTTCTCTTATCAATTATTGCGGATCTGCCGAAGCATCTCTTCTACTGTTCTGACCGGGAGGCCACAGCTGTTGTCCCGGCAGAGGTAGATTAGAGTTTCTCCTTCTTTATAGCGCCCTTGGAACAGAGGCAGATCCTCTCTTGGAACAGTTGAAAACGCACACACAAACTGTGGCAGGTAATTTTTTCTGATCTCACGGCTCAATTCATCTGCCTTATCCCCCACAACAACCACTTCATAACTAGGCATTGTTTGGTAAAGCATCAGTTCTACCCAGTGAGAATAATAAAGACAATTTTCTCCTACACGTTTAGCCATCCGGTTTGTCATTTCCCGAGCTCTTTGATTATAAGAGGTCTTTCCTGTCAGTTTTGATAGACGAAATAGGTTGTGAGCCATCACGGCATTGGAGGAGGGTAGGACCATATCGGTCTGATCTACACAAGGACTTAAAATTCGATCCTGACCGGTGGTGCTGAAAAAAATCTTCTCCTCTTCTCTATAGAAATCCAGTATTGCTTTTTGCGTCAATTCTTCCCCTTTCTGAAGATAGTTCTCTTTGCCGCTTGATTCAAAGAGGGAAATCAGAGCACTGATCAAATGGGCATAGTCTTCCAGAAATCCATTGATATAACTCTTGCTCTCTCTGAAGGCGTGAAACAGTCCTCCATGGACTGTCATGAGGTGGTCCAATATAAAACAGGTTGCCTTTTCGGCTTTTTCCAGTAAGCGGGAGTCTCCCCAAGCGTTGTAGGCATCCGTATAGGCTTTGATCATCAGAGCATTCCATGAGGTCAGGGACTTATCATCCAGGCTGGGGGGAATCCTCCGGTTTCTGGCATTTTTAAGAATTCCATTGATTCTCAGCCTCTCGGATTCCGGGAACGCAACCGGGCTTTGCCTCCCGGGGAGGAGCAGTATGTTTTTTTCGTTTTCCCAAAGTGCTTCAGCGTTTATACCATAATACGATTCTGCCAGAGGGTAGTCTTTACCCAAAAGACTCTGTAGTTCCTTTTGCTCCCAAATGTAGAAGCGTCCTTCTTCCCCCTCACTGTCTGCATCCAGAGCCGAGTAGAAAAGGCCTTCGGGTGAGGTCATCCATTCATCTATAAATTCCAGAGTCTGGTTTATAAGCTCTTTATAACGTTTATTGCCGCTCAGGCTATAGGCCTGGGCATAGAGAGAAACCAGTTGGGCGTTATCGTAGAGCATCTTTTCAAAGTGGGGTACTTTCCAGATTTCATCTGTGGAATAGCGGGAAAATCCTCCGCCAATCTGATCGTATATTCCCCCGGAAGCCATTTTATCCAGTGTCAAAAAAACAAATTTCTTCAGCTGTTCATCTTCCATCAAGTAGGACCAAGACAGAAGAGATTTATAGAGAACGGGCATGGGAAATTTGGGTGCTCCCTGAAGACCTCCATGAACTCTGTCAAAACGCCTGGAAGATTCTGAAAGAGAGGACCCCAGCTCTGCGATTGAAAAATCAGACTCTTTTGAATTCAGCAGAGTCAGTGTGTGATCCCGGATACCCTGTTCAATGGATATCGCTGCTGTGACAAATTTTTCCTGATTGGAAGTAAATTCTCCGGCCAGAAGAGAGAGTATCTCCATCCATTGTTCTCTTGGAAAATAAGAACCACCATAGAAAGGCCTTCCATCGCTCAGGGCAAACATGTTCAGCGGCCATCCCCCCCGGCCTGTTAACATCTGGAGGGCATTCATATAGTGGCTGTCTATATCAGGACGTTCTTCTCTGTCTACCTTGATGCATATAAAATGATCGTTCATGAGGCGGGCAACCCTTTCGTTTTCAAAAGATTCCTTTTCCATCACATGACACCAGTGACAGGAAGAATATCCTATGCTGATAAGCAAGGGTTTCTCTTCCTCTTTCGCTTGGCTGAAGGCTTCCTCTCCCCAGGGATACCAGTTAACAGGGTTGTGGGCATGCTGCCGGAGGTAGGGGCTCTGCTCGTGGATGAGTCTATTATTGTACTTCATTTATTTTCTCCCTGAGAAATGGACTTCCGGTCAATCCAGAATGAGGATTTCTACCCGGCGGTCTTCCATATCAGACCCGAGGGGTTCTGAATTTCCCGCACCTCTTAGAAATAGACGACCGGGTCCTGTTCGTCCCTGAGGGAACAGGATGTCCGCTACTGCTGCCGCTCTGTCTCTGGATAGTTTCTTGCGGCCTTCCAGTGTTCCATAATCCGCAGTATGTCCTGTGATGAGAATATCTCTTTGAGGGTAAGCATGGAGACTTCGTGCCAGTTCTTCCAGTCGGTATTTCTGATCATCCGATACAATTGAAGAGTCAGGCTGAAAGAGAATCCTGTCTGTTTCATTCACTGAAAGGAGAATCCCCTTTTCTGTTGGCTTGATGGTTACTCCCGGAATAGATTCCAACTCGGTCTCCAGAGACTTGACCGCTTCTTCACGGTCTATGGAAGCTGTGATTCTATAATTTGTCTCACCAATACCCATAAATTCCTGAGTTCGTCCGTTAGACATCATCATGAGGAATTCAAAGTCCTCACGTTTGTGGACCTGCTGACCTTTTTCTATATCCCATAACAACTGTTGCGAAGAATGACCGCTAATCAGGCGGATCGGTTCTGTTCCGCTCCTGACAGGGAGATAAATGCTGTATTCCATGGAGATCAGGGCGAAATGCCTGTCATCCAGGGTTTGATTCTCTACGTATGTGTAGAGAACCTGCACGTCTCCGCGGTAGGGGCCATAGATGATGCCTCCGATTCTGAATACATGAACTTCTTCTGCCGGCAGGCTCCAGGTATCTCCCGGCTTAACAGGGGTCTCAGGAAAGCGAGGCACGTTTCTGAGAACCGGACGTGACGCTTCCAGGGGGACGAATAATTCTCCTGTCATTTCTCTTTCCAGGCGGACCGTTTCTTCGTTCATCCATTCCAGGACTCCCGGCAGGACATCTATACGCTCTACAGTTCTGAAGCTTGAATCGATGACAGCTCTGCCGTCCTCTCCCACATGCTTGATAGCTGAAACTGAAAATTCATCAATCTCCGCCTGGTGGCTGAATAGACCGTCAACATATACAGTTTCGTCAACAAGGGAATCAGCATGGAAGATCTGCCCTTCCCTATGAATAAATTCAAGTTTTACTTCCTCCGCCCAAAGGGGAGAGGCAAGAGTTCCAAGAATCAGAATAAGCCAGGGTATGGGGTGTTTCATCTGGTATTTCATAACTTCAACATCGGCTGTATGGGGCTTTGACAGCAGGAAGAAAGAGAATATCTTTATTCTCTTGAGATCTTAGCTTAAATTCTTACTCTTCATACAAGGAGTGGTACATCCCCATTGTTAGGATAGCCCCTGACTCATGTATTCAACGATGGCGCGTGCGCCTTCCGAATAATCTTTGAAGATTCCGACCGCTTTACCGGCATTTATAAGGGCTCCCAGACAGCTTTCTTCGCTGTTTTTCAGAAGGACAAGTGGTTTTTTATATGTCCATTCGGCGGCCTTTATCAGATGTCTGTTTTTTCTGATTCCATTTCCAGCTCCCACCAGGGTCTTCATGCCAGATTTTACATCCATAGGAAGTTCATCATAAAAGCGGAAGAGTTCCTGGATCATCCCCTGAACCAGAGCCTTAATCATATTGGCTGGTGTAAAATTAATATCTCTTATATTTTTAAAGTATGCCAGTTGCTTTTCCTCACCCCGTTCTCCAAGGAACAGGGGCAGACAGTCCATGTCTTTTGTGGTGAAATCGAGGTCGAGATCATCCATGATTTTTAAAATATTCTGAGGTTTACCTGCGGAGAAGAGTTCTGTCACGGAGTTAAAAAAACCGGCTAGAATCTTATAGGAGTGCCCTCCGCAGAGAGAGAAGGCCACATGAATGTATCCTTCATTGCCCAGAGCTCTTGTTTCGAAGTGAGGGTATTGGGCAAATTCCTTTCTGTAAAATGAGACTTGGCCGGAAGTTCCGTAATTGAGAAGAAGGCTGGTCTCCTTCTCAATTACGGAACCGAGAAAACTGGCCTGATTATCACCTAAAGCCTGGATGACTGGAATCCCCTTATAATGTCCCAATAACTCCGTCGATGATACAAGGGCAGGGAGAATTTCTTCGTCCAGGAGAGGCAGATTTTTGAGTGTCCCTGCCAGGGTTCCCTGCTGGAGATCCACCAGGCCCATGCTGCCTCCCAGGCTTATGTCTGTGACGGGAGTTGAAGCCCCTGCCAGGCGCATGCCGATATAGTCTCCTATGTTGCAGAATTTTGCGGCTCCTTTTGGAACCTCATCATCTTGTAAAAGGGAATAGTGGGTCACAATACCGTATCCTGAGTGTACCTGGTATCCCAGTTTTTCCGAGACAATTTCATTCAGCATCTGTCCCTGCTTCTGTCTTAATCCCCTTTGGTTCTGCCAAGTGTAAAAGGGGGAGACGGGATCTCCCTCATCATTCACGTAGAGAATCCCGTGCATCTGAGCCGAGAGAGACAGTGCTTCAATTTTTTGCTCTGAAAAATCAATCAGCTCATCCAAAATGGCTTTTATGTCCAGGTAAATCCGCTGTGGATCCTGAATATATTCTCCTGGAATTTCACTCTCTATAAAATGATTATTGAGGCTCAGTGTCTTGATAGCTCTTTTCTCTTTCAGGGAAAAGAGAACTCCGCAGATGGTTGTTGTTCCAATATCCAAACCAATCAAACTCATTTTCATGATTCTCCTTTTTTAGCCTATCCGGTTTGACTGTTAAAGTTTTAACACCTTAACTGGTACGATACGTCTGTACCAAAGAGCTGTCAAATCTTTTATTTTATTCAGGCAAGAGAGGACAAAACATCCTATATTTAAGGAGATTATGTGCCTTTTGGGGGAGTATGGAGCCTGTATATAAAATCCAAATTTTGGAACAGGAAGAGATTGCAGAAGATGTCTTCTACATCAAGCTGGAACATCCTAAAGGAGTCTCCGGAACTTTTATCCCGGGACAGCTTCTAGCCTTGTCGTATACACCTGGATCTACTGTCCGGTATTACAGTATCGCCTCGGGAAATTGTGAAGATTTCTGGGGTATCCTATACAATCGGGTCTCTGATGGCGGACTGACACCCCGGCTGAGCGGATTGAGAAAGGGTGACAGCCTCTATACGAGCCTCCCTTTTGGTGATTTTCTATCTGTGAAAGCGCCTATGGTCTGGATTGCCACTGGTACAGGCATTGCTCCATTTCACTCTATGGTTCAATCGGGCAAGGCTTTAGAAGATACTATTTTGGTGCATGGTGCACGGCAGAAAAAGGACTTTTATTTCTATGAGAACTTTTTAAAGATTATGGATCGGAGGTATATTGCCTGTTCTTCTCTTTTGGAACAGCATGGTTTTTACTCCGGGAGGTTGTCGAAATATCTGAAAGAGGATTTTTCCTTTGCTCAGTGTCCTGAGGAAACCTGTTTCTATCTGTGCGGTTCATCCTCAATGATCGTGGATATTCGGGATCTACTCCTTTCAAAAGGGGTAGAATTTGATAAAATAATATGTGAAATATACTTTTAAGGATTCAAATGGACGCATTATTTGGAAAAACGCTCTCTCAATTGCAGGACCTTGCTGTGTCCCAGGGATTAAAACCCTTCGTGGGAAAACAGATCGCCAATTGGCTTTATCAACAGAAAATCACATCTATCGATGAAATGACCAATCTTTCTCTGGAAGCCAGGCAGGGATTAAAAGAAAAATATCAGCTGGGCCTCATGGCTCACCAGAAAGTGGATGTCTCGGTGGATGGAACAAAAAAATATCTTTATCACATCAAAGGACATCAATATGTAGAAGCGGCTTATATTCCAGATGGAGACAGAGCCACTCTTTGCGTCTCCAGTCAGGTAGGCTGTAAAATGGGTTGTCTCTTTTGTATGACTGGGAAGCAAGGGTTTCAGTACCATCTGAGTGCAGGAGAAATATTGAACCAATTTCATAGCCTGCCGGAGGTTAAAAATATCACAAACATAGTCTATATGGGCATGGGGGAACCTTTGGATAATCTGGATTCTGTCTTGGACAGCCTGGAGATTTTAACATCTTCCTGGGGCTATGGGATGAGTTCAAAAAGGATCACTCTGTCTACCATCGGGATCATTCCGGGAATGAAAAAGTTTCTGGATACAACGGGTGTACACCTGGCCATCAGTATACACAGCCCCTATGAGGAAGAACGTAAGAGTCTGATGCCTATTCAGCAGGTTTATCCCATTGCCGACATCATCGAATTACTCAAAGGGTACGACTGGTCAGGACAACGCCGTCTGAGTTTTGAATACATCTGCTTTGACGGAGTCAATGATTCAGAGGATCATGCCAGGGCTTTGGCGCGATTGCTGGGAGGGATCAAAGCCCGGGTTAATCTAATTCATTTTCATCCGATTCCCGATTCTCCACTAACGGGCAGCTCACGGTCCCGGATGGAAACCTTTCAGACAATTTTGAAAGGGAAGGGCTACTACACAACCATAAGAAAGAGCCGGGGAGAGGATATCTTTGCTGCCTGCGGTCTGCTTTCCACTAAAGAAAAACTGGCTCAGGAATCAAAGGATTATTAGATTTTTTTGGACTGAGGAGTTTTAGGGGTTGGAATCTCTAAGGATCAAACGGGGAGGTAAAAGGTATTGTTTTACCTCTTTTAAAGGGTTGTTTATCAGCTCCAGAAGCTCCATAGCCGCAATGATTCCTATGTCTTTTTGAGACTGTTCTACCGTAGTCAGAGGGATACGGCATCGGCGGGAAAATTCGATATTGTCATAGCCAATAATCCTTATATCCTCGGGTAAGGTTCGGCCATTCTGGAGCAGACCTTCCTGCAAAGCCATGGCGATATCATCACTTGTTATAAATATGCTGGCTTTATTTGATTTTAACTTGCTGCGCATCAAGATAGTGGGAACTATGGCCAGACCGTCGTTGTATGTATTGATGTTCCTGTAATGGGTAATTTGATCTCTTTCTATGCCTTTGCTTTCCATATACAGAAAAAAACCTTCCATTCTCCTGCTAAGATTCTGGTGTTCATAACCTGTTACCAGGATGATTTTCTCATCCTTCCTGAGCCGGCTGTACATGTGTCTTGCTGCCAGCTTTCCCCCTTCTATATCATCTGTGGATACGTAATTGACATCTGGATCTTCAGAGAATGTGTTCATTAGGATAAAAGGCCGGCCTGTTCTTTTTAACAAAGCCACTGCTTCAGAATCTGGTGAAATTGGTGCAATTATAAAACCATCGACACTGCTACGGATCATGGATTGGACTATTTCTAACTCTTTATCTCGGTTCCATTGGGAGCTGCTGATCATCATGTTGTATTTCTTTTCATATAGGATCTTCTCAATTTCACTGCTGATACTGATGAAAAAGGGGTTGGCAATATCTTCAATGACAATTCCAATGGTCTGACTTTTTCGGCGAGAGAGGTTCCGCGCCAGATGGCTGGGTTCAAATCCATTATCATCTATGATCTTCTGTATTCTCTTTCTTGTGGATTCATTTACATGAGGAGAACGGGATAGCACTCTGGATATGGTTGCCTTTGAGACGCCAGCTAGGCGGGCAATATCGTTTATATTCACTAAAATCTTCCCTTTGGAGAATGCCTCATCCATTATAATGGATTTACCAAAACAGTCAAATATATTTTGTAACCGGTTCCTGAAAAGGGGCAGTTTTATCATGAGATATGTTTTGTTTATATTTCTATAAATTCTGTTTGTTTATCTATAAATATTCTCTATAAATCAATTAAAATAGGGATGATAATAAAAAAGTTGACACCCTATTTTCGCCATGGTAGAATTGGAACCGGTTACAATTTAAACACAATTGGAGTGCTATCCTCGATGAGTGATGAGATTTTAAGGGTTGAGAATATTTGTAAAAGCTTTTCTACAGTAGAAGTTCTTCATAATGTCTCTTTCGGTATCAATAGGGGAGAAGTCCTGGGGCTCATTGGTGAAAATGGAGCGGGTAAATCTACGATGATGAAGATTCTAAGCGGCATTTACGAACCCACGACGGGAGATATTTATTTTGAAGGCAAACCTATTGTTGTCGGTAATACTGCATCTGCCAAAAAAATTGGAATCAGCATCATTCCGCAAGAATTTAATCTTATCAATGATTTAACAGTTTCGGATAATGTTTTTTTGGGCTCCGAGATTCGTAAAAAAAGTGGATTTCTAGATAAGGATGCCATGAAAAAGAAAACTGGTGTTCTCTTGAAATCATTGGAAGTTGAAATTTCTCCTGATGAAAAAATTGAGAATCTTAGTGGTGCAGAGAAGCAGATGGTAGAGATCAGCAAGGCACTAGCCTTTGAATCCAAGGTGTTGATCATGGATGAACCGACCTCTGTTTTGACGAGTCATGAGATTAATATCCTATTCAAACTGATGAAAAAGTTGAAGGAAAAGGGGCTGACAATTGTATACATCTCTCACAAATTAAAAGAGGTCAAAGAGATCTGTGATCGGGTTCTTGTATTAAGAGATGGAAACTTTGTTCTGGATGCAAATATTGAAAGCATTAGTCCTGAAGAAATGGCACAGAGCATGGTCGGACGAGAACTCTCTCAGATTTTTCCGCCGAAGGTTCAGCCTGAAAGTGAGGTTGTTTTTAAAGTGGAGAATATTTGTGTTGATGGATTAGTCCGCGGGGTGAGTTTTGACCTGCGTAAAGGTGAAATCCTCGGACTGGGAGGACTTGTAGGAGCAGGGCGCACTGAAGTATCAGAAGCAATTATGGGGCTTCGAAAAATGTCAGAGGGGAAAGTTGTGCTGAATGGAGAAACTCTGCAGATAAGGCACCCCGAAGATGCTGTTAAGGCCGGTTTGGGATATTTATCGGAAGATAGGCAGGGGAGTGGAATCATTACATCTTTTTCGGTTGCCAGAAATACCACTTTAGTTTCTTTACCCCGGTATTCTAATAATTCTCTTCGTTGGATTGATAAGGCCCGAGAGCTAAAATCCAGTGAAAAATACAAAAATCTATTCAATCTTAAAACAACGAGTCTGCATACGGCTCTTGAATTTCTGAGTGGCGGAAATCAGCAGAAAGTTTCCATGTCCAAGAGTATTGATACGGAGCCTCTCGTTCTGATCGTCGATGAACCCACGAGAGGGATCGATGTGTCTGCCAAACAGGAAATCTATTATTTCATTAACAACCTTGTTAAGGAGGGGATCTCCTGTATCTTTATTTCTTCCGAGATGGAAGAGCTTATCGGTATGTGCCACAGGGTTGTGGTTATGAAAGATGGTGAAGTTACGGGTGTTTTGGAAGGTGAGAAGATTTCAGAAGAATCAATCATGTTATATGCAACAGGAATTATCGAGGGGGAAGCCTGATATGGAATCAGTCAATTCTGAAGAAATGGATAAACAATCTTTATGGAGTCAGTTAAAACATTTTAACTGGCAGAGGTATGCTTCGTTCATAGCTCTGGTGTTTCTTATTGTTTTGTCTTCTTTTTTAAGTCCTTACTTTCTGAAACCTCAGAATTTGATCAATATCATGCGGCAGGTTTCCTATACAGGAATTATCGGCCTGGGGATGACTTTTGTGATTATCACCGCTGGTATTGACCTTTCAGTAGGGTCTCTCACTGCCTTCACCGGGGCAGTTGTAATCTTGACAATGAATGCGGCTCTCAAGGTAGTAGACAATGAAGTGATTGTTATCCTCATTGGTTTTATCACCGGTATCCTTGTGGGAGGAGCTGCTGGAGCCTTTAACGGTTTTATGATTACAAGAGGGAAAATTGCTCCCTTTATTGCTACCTTAGGTTCAATGGCCATTTTTAGATCCATGAGTCTCTACATAGGAAATGCTGGAGAAATTCAATCACATAACTCCCTTTATGGAGAGTTTGGTATGGGTACATTCATGTTCGTCCCTGTTCCAGTTTTTTTCCTGCTGGGGTTGGCAGCCGTTTTAAATCTTGTTTTGAATAATACCCGTTACGGCCGTTATCTTTGTGCAGTGGGATCTAATCAGAAGGTGGCTCTATTTTCAGCCATCAACGTGGATAAAACAAAATTCATAGCCTACACATTGATAGGTGTTCTGGTTGGTATATCGGCCATTCTGTTGGGGTCCAGGTTTAATGCCGTGAGTACTTCTAATATGGGATTGGCTTTTGAATTGGATGCTATTGCGGCGGTTATCATCGGCGGAACAGCTATGGCAGGAGGGCGTGGAACCATTTGGGGTACCATCTTTGGTGCCCTGATTCTGGGGATCATCAACAACATGCTCAACATGGTTGGCGTCTCTCCCTATTTGCAGGGAACCGTGAAAGGTATTGTGATTATTGCTGCGGTCTACGTCCAAAAGCAAAAGCAGTAATGAAATATTCGTTTTCAGAGGAATATCATGGATAAGAAGAAAGTCGTGGCAGCTCCCCATCCTCAAAGGTTAGATCTTATTTTTCCGGGGAAGTTGATGGCACAACTCAAAAAGATGGTTCAGTTAGAGTTCCTCGGTGACGGTCCAGTGGATTATCAACGTCTTGATGAACATCTAGATGGGGCTGTCGCGCTAATCGGCCAGATGGATCTGCCTGCAGAACGTTTGAAGAAGGCTCCAGATCTTAAAGCTATTTTCAATGTGGAAGGGAATTTTTATCAGAACATTGATTATGACTACTGCTTTAAAAAGAATATTCACGTACTCAACTGCGGTGGTGCCTACTCACAAGCGGTTGCTGAGATGTCTCTGGGGATGGCTCTTGACTTATGCCGCGGGATCACACGGGAAGATCGGCGGTTCCGGGAAGGTCAGGAGGTTTATTTGGCCGATGGATGCCGGGATTCGCTGTTGTTATCCGGCTCCGAGGTCGGGTTTATTGGCTTCGGAAATCTGGGCCGGGCTATGGTGAAATTGCTGGAACCTTTTCATTGTTCCGTAAAAATTTTTGATCCCTGGATTCCAGATAGCATCATAGAGGAGGCGGGCTGTATTCCCGCTACACTGGATGAGGTCTTGAAAACGACTCGTTTTATCTTTGTCTTTGCGGGAGTAACGAAGGAAAATCAAGGCTTCTTAAACCGGAAAAAGCTGGAAATGATCCATAAGGATGCCTTTTTTCTTTTGATGAGCCGTGCAGCTGTGGTTGATTTTGAAGCTCTATGTGAACTTACAGCACAGGGTGCCTTTACAGCTGCAACGGATGTTTTTCCAATAGAGCCTCTGGCTGTGTCCCATCCTGCCCGGAACAACGATCATCTTCTGCTGTCTGCTCATAGAGCAGGAGGAATACCTCAGGCTTTTAGTCTTATCGGAAGGATGGTTCTTGATGATATGGACTTGATACTTCGGGGATTACCCCCAGTGAGGATGCAGAGGGCACAATGGGAAACAGTCAAGAGTTTTGCCAGCAAGCCCGCAGGATAACCCTTATTCAGGATTTGGCAGCTGTGTGACAGCTGTTGGAGATATAAGAAAAATTTGGAGGAAAGTATGAAAAGGATCTTGTCTGTAACGATGGTTCTCATGCTGTTTGCCGGGGCATTTATGATCACCGGCTGTGCTAAAGAGGAAGCCCCTATGGCTGCTGCAGCACCGGCTCCTGCAGCTGAGGCTGCTCCGGTTATGGAAAAAAGCTATAGCGGTAAGATTGGGGTCTCACTGCCTACGGCAACACATGGTTATATGGGCCGCGTAAACTGGTGGGTACAGAAATCAGTTAAAGATTGGGAAGAAAAACATCCAGAACTGGAGTTCCTTGTTGTCTCTGCCGATAGCGTGACAAAACAGGCTTCTGATATTGAAGACTTGATGATCAAAGAGATTGACGCTCTTGTCTGCTTTCCCTTTGACTCATCTCTGACAGCGGTTATTGAAAAAGCATATAACGCCGGTATTTATACTGTTGTACTGGACCGGGGTGCCACAAAACCAGTCTATGACGTTTACATCTCGAATGATGATGAAGGCTATACTCGTGAAGGTACCAAATGGATCGCCGAGCAGCTTGGAAATAAAGGAAAGATCGTTATCATCGAGGGTATACCTAGTGTAATCAATAGTATTCGAGTTGATACCATCAAAGAAACAGCAGCCAAATATGGATTGGAAGTTCTTGATTCCCAGCCCGGAATGTGGAATCCAGAAAAAGCCCTTGCGGTAATGGAGAATTATCTGCAGAAATATCCGGAGATTGATGCAGTGTATACAGCCGATGATGACATGATGAAAGGGGCTCTTCAGGCATATAAAGAGTCAGGCCGGGATGATATTAAGATCTTTCTTGGCGGTGGAGCTGATAAGGAGATCCTGAAAATGATCATGGATGATTCAAATCCCTTGGTTAAAGCCAATGTTACTTATCCACCAGACTGTATTGCAACTGCCGTTGGTCTTGCTGTCTTGGGACTTAATGATCAGGTTTTCGAGGGTTTTTATCAGAAAAAACTTCCTATACGCATCATTTTGGCAGCAGAATTGGTCACCAAAGAAAATGCTGATCAATACTATGTTGAAGATGAATTGAATTTCCAATAGGAATCAATTTGAATCTGTTTTTAAAACGGGCTGTCTGTTGAAAAATGGACAGCCTATTTTTTGAATATGCATGAAACAATCAGTAATATAAGTTGGAGGTCTAAATGAATATGATTAAAGGACCGGCTATTTTTCTGGCACAGTTTGTGGGAGATAAGCCCCCCTTTGATAATTTGAACCATATTACAGAGTGGGCTCAATCTCTTGGTTACAAGGGTGTTCAGATTCCTGCAAATGAAAAGAACCTGATAGACATTGATCTTGCCTCTCAATCAAAGACATATTGTGATGATTTGAAAGGGCAATGCCATGGACTGGAAATTACGGAACTGGCAACGCATATCTTTGGACAGCTTGTTGCAGTCAATCCGGCATATGATGAACTTTTTGATGGATTCACCGAACCATCTTTGAGGGGTAAGCCTCAGGAGAGGCAGAGCTGGGCAGTACAAAAGATGATCAATGCGGTGAAAGCCTCTGCAAATCTCGGTTTGAAGGTGATGCCCAGTTTTAGCGGTGCTCTTATGTGGCCTCTCTTCTACCCGTGGCCTCAACGGCCTGAAGGCCTTGTTGAGCAAGGTTTTCGGTCTCTTTCCAAGCTATGGAAGCCAATTTTGGATGTAGCTGATGAATACGGAGTGGATATTGCATTTGAGATTCATCCCGGTGAAGATTTGCATGACGGTTTAAGTTTTGAAGCTTTTTTAGAAGCCACTGGAAATCATCCTCGTGTCAATATCTTGTATGACCCATCCCATTTTATACTCCAATGTCTGGATTATCTTCAGTTTATTGATATATATGGAGACAGGATCAAGGCATTCCATGTGAAGGATGCTGAGTTCCATCCAACGGGTCGCCAGGGTGTATACGGAGGGTATTCATCTTGGCAGAATAGAGCGGGACGGTTTCGGAGTTTAGGGGATGGGCAGGTTGATTTTAAGCAGGTTTTTACGAAGTTGACAGAAGTAGGATACGATTCCTGGGCTGTTCTTGAATGGGAGTGCTGTATTAAGAGTTCGGTTCAGGGGGCAGCCGAAGGAGCTCCCTTTATACAGTCTATGATTATTGATCCTGCTGGAAAAGCTTTTGATGATTTTGCAGGAACATCTATCAATCGGGAGACGATTAATCGAATACTGGGAGTGATTCAATGAGAGTATTACAAGGTGGAATAGTTGGTGCCGGAAAAGACTCCTTCATCGGTTTTGTGCATAGAGCTGGTGCTTGTCTGATGGGTGAGTCTGAAATCAAGGCTGGTGTTTTCTCCAGTAATCCTCAGAAGAGTAAAGATAGGGGAAAGGAACTTGGACTAAATCCAGAAAGAGTCTATTCAGATTACAAAGATATGATTCGTGGAGAATTGTCCAGACCTGCTTCAGACCGCATCGACTTCGTTATAATTGCCTCCCCTAATAGCAGCCATTATGATTTGACAATGGCTTTCCTTGAGGCCGGTATCCATGTTTTTTCAGATAAACCCATGGCAATTTCAATGGAACAAGCATCAAAAATTAAGAAAAAGACAGAGGAGACAGGTCTCCTTTATGCTCTTACCCATGGTTATACGGGTTATGCTATGACGAAACAGGCTCGGTTTCTGGTAGAATCAGGTGCACTTGGTAAAATTATCAGAATCGTTGTGGAGTATACTCAAGGATGGTTATCTCCATTAGTCGAAAATCCAGAGCTTTTTAATACCTGGCATTTGAATCCGGAAATTTCAGGTCCTTCCTGCACAATGATGGATGTGGGTATCCATGCTCTAAATCTCATTCAGACCATTACGGGCCTTGTTCCCCATGAGGTCTGCGCGGATCTTGGGAGTACTATTCAAGGGAACGCCCTAGATGACCAGGGCACAGTTCTTATTCATTTTGAGGATCAAGCACGAGGTATCCTTCATGCTTCCCAGGTCTCTTCGGGAGAGGGGAATGCCCTGAGGATCAGAGTCTATGGAAGCAGGGCTGGTTTGTCCTGGGATCAGGAATATCCAGAGACTCTGGAGTTAATGAACGGAGATGGAACCAGCACGATTTATAAGAAGGGTACGCCGGCTTTATGTGGAGATGCCAAAATGGCCGCGCGTTTACCTGCTGGTCATCCAGAAGGCCTTATTTCAGCATTTGCTAACATCTATAATAGTGGCTTTCGCTATATAAGAGGCGAGTCTGTCCTTCCCGGGCGTGATTTTCCAAATGCCTCTCAGGGTGTTCTTGGCCTCTCGTTCATTGAGGCTATTATTAAAAACAATGAAGACATGGAAAAATGGACACCCCTTAGATCCCTTTGAATTATAGAATAACCGCAGATTGCCTCATGACAATCTGCGGTTCAATGAGGTGCTGAGGGAGTTCTTCCGCGCTTCCTTCGATCATTTCAAGTAGTTCCATGGCGGCAATCTTGCCTATGTCTTTTATCCCTTGAGAAACCGTTGTCAAAGGTATTCTGCAGAAAGTGGACAGTTTTATATCATCATACCCGATAACTGAAACTTGCTCCGGTATAGAAATACCCAGTTCCAGAAGACGCGTAATGATTCCGATGGCTACGTTATCATTCGTCACAAAAAGAGCAGTCTTAATGCTGGCAAGCCGGTTCTTAATCAACAGAACCGAAGCTATTTCATACCCCTGTTCATAGGTGTTTATATTTTCATAATGAATCAATTCTTCCGGTTTCTCTAAAGTCTCTTTGAATCCCTGAATCCTGTAGCTTATGGATTGGTGGGGATATCCCGTAATCAGGATTTGACAAGGCCTGTGCATCCTGTTGAAAAATTGTCCTGCCAACCTTCCTCCTGCGCTATTATCGCAGCTGACAAAGGCTAAGTCTTCCTGCTTGGGGATCACATTGATGAGAAGGAAGGGTATCCCCGAGGATTTTAAAAGTGCTATGGAGCGGGATGTTTCAGAAACAGGAGCCAGGATGATACCGTCAACACGGCTGCTGATGAGCTGGCGAACAAGGCGCAATTCATTTTCTTCGTCCCATCTGGAGCTTGAAATTTGCATGGAGTATCCTGAATGACTGATGACCTTATCGATGCCGTCGGCTACTTCGATAAAAAAGAAGTTGGCTAGTTCATCGATGACGATTCCGATGGTCATACGCGGGGTTCCGGCCAGACTCTGGGCCATATTGTTTGGCACATAGGAATACTTTTCCATGATTTTAAGAATTTTTTCTTTCGATTCCTTTTTTACTTTAGGAGAGTTGGACAGGACTCTGGAAACGGTGGCTTTAGAGACACCGGCTTCAGTTGCTATGTCCGATATAGTTACGGTCTTTTTTTTCATAGACTCAGTCTCTTATATAGATGATGGAGGAATGTTCTGTTGTCCATAGAGCTGTAATCGGCGGGACAGCCCATACGGTTGAAGGTTTTCATAAAACGGAGGTAATAGGCAGGATTGTCTGCCGGTGGTTCTCCCTGGCTCCAATCCCAGGTTTGTTTCTGAAGGTCAACCACATGGATTGGGCAGTTTTTGATTATACGACCCTCTTTTTGAGCGGCATTGCGCGCCATTGAGAGTGCCTTTTCAAATATCATAGGGGACATCACCGCCGATCCTACAGAGAGGTATACTCCGCCTTCAAGGCGGGACACTGAATCGGTAAAAGCAAGGAAGTCCTTTTGAGCACAGCGACCTAAGGCAGCACCTCTGTTGGCCCTGTGTGTATAGATGATGTCATGACCAAACATGGGATGACTTGTGAAAGGTATCCCCGCAGTAAAAGCTCTGGCCTGGATGCTGTAGTCTGCAAAAGGGTGGTTGATTTTCAGGGGACCTGGGGATAATTTTTCAGAAAGGATTAGTTCAAGAAAGTCGGCTGCTGCCGCCCTTTGCCAGAGCTCCGTGGCTGGATTGTCTCCCTGGATCAGAGACATCAGATCTTTCTGTGAGGGAATGACAAGTTCACCAGTGCTAATCATGGCCCCTAGGGATTCTCCGTAACCTAGGCCGTTGTAGGCTCCCGCAGCCAGGGCTAGGTTGATGTACAGCCCTGTCTCTTCCCAGGTGCCGAACTTTCCTTGTTTGACATTGCTGCGCACATCTTCAGAGCTTAATCCCTGATATGCAAACTCCCAGTCATGGATGACTCCGGCACCGTTTGTGGCTAGATGAGTCACCCACCCCTCTTCAATCAAAGCGGAAAGAATCAGGGATAATCCATTTTTTATGGCATGAGCGCCAAATGCCAGTATGACAGGTTTCTTGTTTTTTCTGGATTCTCTGATCTCCCCGGCTATACTGTCTATCTTTTCGCTTTCAGATTTTCCGATTGGAGGTGCAGATGTCTCCGGTTTCAGAGCTGTCGTTGAGATATTTACCTTGCTGTCTCTGCTTCTGAGTGGGTAGTACTCCATTTTTTCACGGTCGAAACATTTCATACTTATTTTTTCCTTTTTGTATCAAGATTCCATTCTAAGTATTCAGTCAAAAATGATCTCCAGGAAAAATCAGGAATCAATGCCTTGGCTCCTCCCAGAATCAGACGCTGTCTTTTATCAGGATTCACGCCAAAACGCTGTTTTTCATCACTTAGTAGTCCTATTCCGGTAAAGTCGCGTTTAGCAGCTTCTCGCATTTCCACAGGTCCGTCTCCAAAAACATAGCAATTTTGAGGCTTCACGTTTTCAGGAAGTTCTCTGCTTATCCTTTCCATGACCAACTTCTTGGGATCCTGGTCAATATTGCCGACGGATCCGAAAATACCTCCAGTGAACAACTCGGCATACCCTAGTGTCTTTGCTTCCTTACGAACGTCTTCCTGGTCTGTTCCACTAGCAAGGTAGAGGGGTATCCCCGCATCTTTAAGGCTTTGTAGGAAGGGTATGGCTCCTTTCATGGTTACGTCTCTCAGATCCAGCATACCTCTACGGAATAGGCTGATCCGGGCAGAAACCATATTCATGAGCCTGTCGTTGTATATTTTTTTATATTCCAGGGGGGTCAATACCTTATGTCGCGGGACATAAGAATGGGATTTTACCAGGCTTTGCAAGTGATGCATCTGAATGATTGTTTGGACACCGGTTGTTTTTTCGATCATTTCATCTGCAGTTGCAGAGATGCATTCTATTTCCTCTTGAGAGACCAGTTTTAGTGATTCTCCCAATATGGACTGGAGTACGACTTCCTTCATGATGGGTTCCCAGCCCTGGCGAAGGGTGGATATTGTTCCGTCATGATCAAAGATAACAGCCACGGGATTCCCTGATGGTTTGAGGCCGATGATCTCAATGGGAGTGTCTTTGAGGAATTTAGCCGTTCTATTGTCAGATGCAACTTCAGGATTGTAACGGTAATCCGGGGATGTTCCCATTCTTATCAGCTCGTCTTTATTCGGATGTCCTGTTTCAAAAAGTTTTGTTACAGAAACACTGGCAGTACAGTTTCCAGTGAATAAAGCCTCTTTTAGGGTATGCCCTGAAGCCATTGTGAGAGCTAAAGCCGCCAAAAAGGCGTCACCTGCGCCAACAGTATCCTTGGGGCCTGTCAGACTGATGCCCGGTGTTTCTTCAATTTTCCCTTCAGAGTCTATGCCAATGGCCCCGTCTTCTCCCAAGGTGATTATGACGGGCTTTTCCCAGTAGGAGGAGAGCCATTGGATTAACTCTCTTTTTTCAGGAAGTGATTTCTGAGGTTCTTTCATACTAAAAATTGCTTCGGCTTCACTCTTGTTTAATTTACGGATGCTCTGGTTGTAAACCAGATTCAGGTGGCGGCAGTCACTGATCCAAAGGCTGTCATCTTTGTATTTGAGTATTAAATCGGCCAGGCCTTTTTGAAACTGACTATTATGGTAGCCGTGTAATACTTGCTCATTGATAATGATGACTTCATAGTTTTTGATGTTTGATTCAATATCCTCTAAGAGTAAGGATACTACCTCAGGACTTACTCTGTTGAAGTTTCCTATATCACAACGTGATTCTTCTACGGAGTCCTTGTAGAATTTATGATATACATGGGTTTGCCAGTTTTCTTTTTGTGTTTGAATATGTGTACAGGAGACATCTGAATCCGTTAGAATGGATTTAAGAGTTTCTCCAAAAGGATCAGAACCGATAACTCCATAAATATCTACAGAACCAGCTCCTAGACTCTTTAAGTTTATGGCCACATTGCCGGCACCGCCTGCTTCATGTTTAAAATCTTCAACTGACTTTGTTCTCTGTCCTGTTTCGAGTGACACTTCACACTTTTCATCACTGAGGAAGTAATACATATCTACACAGATATCTCCGATGACAGCGATGGAAATATCTGGGAAATCCTTTACGATATTGTTCAAGTTCTTCATGATTGATCCTAATCTTCTCTATTTTTGAATAAATAATGTAACCGGATACATTGAATTTATGATAATGCGATCATTCTGGCTTGTCAATCACCATGATTGTAGGGCTGTTTAAGAAGTTAATATTCTTAGAAATGTATGATATAAAATGAAATAACATGGATATACAGAGTATAAAATTAAATTTATTGACAAGCTGTATTACAGGACATAATATGAAACCGATAACATTTAAAGAGGGGATACGCCATGGATCAATTAAAAATTAAAGAATGGAAAGAAGAGATGACTCACCATCTGATCAAGGAATTGCTCCCTTTCTGGCAAAGTCGTATCCTCGATGAAGTCCAAGGTGGATTTCTTACCCAATTCGATACAAATGGAGAAGATGCAGGTACAGATGAGAAATCCCTACTGGCTCATATGCGGAGTATTTATGCTTTTTCTTTGGTTCATCTACAGGGTTTTGATCCCGAAGGTCGGTTTTTAAGTCTAGCTAGGGAAGGTGTTCATTTTGCTGTTGATCACTATTGGGACAGTGAATTCGGTGGATTCTACTGGCTTTTTAACAGAAATAATGAAATCTTGATTGATCAAAAAATCGTCTATGGACATAGTTTTGCTATTTATGCCCTTGCTACATACACTCTAGCATCGGGAGACTCCCTAGGATTGGATTATGCGCAAAAGTGTTTTGATCTGATACAGATCTATGCCGTTGAGACTAGTCATGGTGGTTACTGGGAGATGTTTGAACGAGATTGGACTCTCTGCGGACCCGGCAGCGCGGGAGGGGACAGAAAAACTCTGGATGTTCATATGCATTTGATGGAGGCTCTTACGGCTCTTTATCTTTGTAGTGGAAAGGATGTGCATAAGAGGAAGCTGCAGGAGCTCATTGATCTTATTGTAGCCAGAATCATGCATCCAAAGTATGGTACGGGAATTCCTCAATTCTTTCAGGATTGGTCTGTCGCACCACAGATCAAGTTTGATATTATTTGGGGTTGGGACAGGTTTGAAGGGGAGATGCAGGAAAAAAGCAATACTCTGGACAATACTTCCTATGGTCATAACGTTGAGTTTTTTTGGTTGATGGCAGATGCTTTGAAAGCCTTAGGTATTAATCCTCACAAATATGATGAACTCTTTACTAAAATTTTGAATCATGCGTTATCAGCAGGAGTTGATTTTGAATTTGGAGGAGTCTATGTGGAAGGGTCTCATGATGGTAAAGAGGTTTATGATAAAGCTAAAGAGTTTTGGCAACAGGCTGAATTCTTAACCGGGATGCTTGATGCCTATCTCCTTTATGGTGATGAGAAATACCTAGAAGCTTATGAAAATATCCACAAATTTGTCATGAAACACATGATAAAACATGAAGTGGGTGAGTGGTGGCCTCTGTTGACCCGGGAAGGGACAGTTGTGTGGGAACATATGAGCCATTCCTGGAAAGTCAACTATCACACCATCAGGGCGGCAGTATTATCAGTAAAAAGACTTGAACGAATCTCTGCTTTATAGAAGAATCCCAATGGTATTAACTCGCAGGCTCAATATTCTCAACTAACTGAATCTTCATTCCATCGGGATCCTGAATGTATATAAATTTGATAAAGGGATTTGGCTGGAAAGGTCCCTCAAGAAGATCTATACCCTTATCCTTCATGGCATCCATAAAACCGTCGATGGAGTCCACTATGAATCCCATGGATATGTCCTTGCCAAAATGTATGTCCTGATTTTTCCGGTTGAACATCAGTTCTACCTGGGTTTCACCCTCAGCTAAGAAAGCTATTTCCATATCCGGATTTGGGCTCATTTTTCTAACGATCTTCAAACCCAGGACCTCTGTGTAAAATGCAAGAGATTTTTCCATATTGGAAACCTGTATCGTTGTCCAGCAGAATTTCATTGTGACCATCCTTTAATTTCAACAAATATTTTTATGAACCTTATTTCATTATGCATTATGAGAACCGTTTAATAAATACAAATTCTTCTTGACCTGGAGTTAACACCATCTCCTAAACTTAAATAGAAGAATGCAATCAAGGAGTTCATATGGAATATAGAAGAATTGGTAACACGGGTCTCAAGGTGAGTGAAATAGCCTATGGTTCCTGGTTGACCTTTGCCCATCAGGTGGAACTGGAGAATGGAAAAACAATTATCAATCGTGCCTTTGAATTGGGTATCAATTATTTTGATACGGCCGATGCCTATAATAGAGGTGAAGCAGAAGTTCTTTTGGGAGAAATTCTGCATCATTACAGTCGCAGCCGGTACATTGTTGCATCCAAGGCCTATTGGCCCATGAGCGACGCTCCCACAGACCGAGGGTTGAGTCGCAAGCATATAACGGATTCTGTTCATGCCAGCCTAGCAAGGTTAAGGCTCTCTTATCTGGATATCTTTTATTGTCACCGTTATGATCCTGAATCCCCCCTGAGTGAGACACTCGAAGCCATTAATGACTTAATACGCCAGGGCAAAATTCTGTATTGGGGAACCAGCGAATGGACAGCTGAGCAGATCAATGAAGCCAATCGGCTCTGCATTGAGAAGGGCTGGTCCAGGCCTTCGATTAATCAGCCGAATTACAGTCTCGTTAAAAGAAATATAGAGAAGGAAATTCTGCCTGCCTGCCTTGAAAACGGCATGGGTACGGCCAATTTTTCACCCCTGGCACAGGGAATCCTAACGGGAAAGTACTCGGGAGGAACCCTTCCCCCCGGAAGCCGTGCTGCTGATGAAAGCCTGAACAGCACGATGCAGAATCTTATTTCGGATAAAGAACTCCTATCCCGGGTTGACCGCCTGGCTCCCATAGCCAGTCAGTACGACCTAACAGTAGGGCAGCTCTCTCTGGCGTGGATATTGCAGAATCCAGGGATTTCATCACTGATCGTTGGCGCCTCTTCTGTGGAACAGCTGGAGAGCAATGTGAAGGCTTCCGGGGTTAAAATTGAGCCGGGGGATATGAAAAAAATGGATGCATTATTTCCCTTAGGCTAAGCTGGGCACATCCACCCATCTTCTTTCTTCCCAGGATTGAATGCCCAATTCTGCAAGCTGGACGCCCTTGGCTCCCTCTTTCAGGCTCCATTTAAAGGGTTCGTCTTCGACTACATGCCTTAAGAACATTTCCCACTGGACTTTAAAGGCATTTTCATAGGAATCCCTGGTGGGCATTTTTGTCCATCCCTTTTGAAAATCGACGGGACTGTCTATATCGGGATTCCAAACGGGTTTGGGAGTCTCTGCATCATGTTGTACGACACAGTCCCTCAGTCCTGCCACAGCAGATCCTCTGGAACCATCGACCTGAATGGTCAGCAGATCATCCCTGCGAACCCGTGTACACCAACTGGAATTAAACTGGCAAATCGTACCGTTTTTTAGTTTGAACGTCGCATAAGCCGCATCGTCGGCGGTTGTTTTGTAGGTCCTGCCCTGTTCATCCACTCTTTCGGGGATGTGAATAGCCCCTGTGGATGAAAGGCTCTCAATTTCTCCAAACAGATTATCGATGACATAACGCCAGTGGCAGAACATATCGATCATCATTCCGCCACCGTCTTCCTTTCTGTAGTTCCAGCTTGGTCTTTGAGCCGGCTGATCTTTGCCATCGAACACCCAATAGCCAAAATCGCCTTTGACGGAGTGGATCTTGCCGAAGAATCCCGTATTGATCAGATATTGCAGCTTCATTAATCCGGGTAGCCAGAGTTTATCCTGGACCACACCATTTTTTAAGCCTGCCTCTGTGGCTTCGTTGTACAGAGCCATTGCTTCTACTGTGGATACAGAGGTGGGTTTTTCGCAATAGATCGCTTTCCCTGCCGCTATGGCTTTGCGAACTCCTCCGGCTCTTAGTTCCGTCAGGGTACTGTCAAAATAAATCTGGTTATAAGAGTCCTCCAAGGCGGCATCAAGGTCTGTGCTGTAACGGGGGATATTATGCTCGTCGGCAAGACGCTTTAATTTGTTTTCGTTGCGGCCGATTAAGATGGGGTCGGGGATCAGGGTGGACCCGTCTTTTAAGAGAATCCCTCCTTCATCCCTGATGGCTTTTATAGATCTGATCAAATGCTGGTTGGTTCCCATCCTTCCTGTTACACCGTTCATAATAATACCAATTTTGTTCATATGCTTCTCCTTCCTGTCTTTCTGCATTCTTTCTTCGGCTAGAGTCTTCTCTCGCCAAAGGTTCAGGCAAAGTCTTTGTATGCTTGTATGATTTCTTCTAAAAAAGTTTTCTGATCTTTTTTCCAGTGGAGTTCAGAAAAAATTTCTACCTCTACATATCCCTTGAATCCCCCATTTTCTACCCAGGACCGTATTTCTCTGATGGGAGCAATTCCTTCTCCCATGAGCCCTCTGTCCAATAGGAAGTCAGTTGTAGGGTTTTTCCAGTCACAGGTATGAAAGGCCATTATATTGTCCGATTTTCCGGCCCTCTTTATCTCTTCCTGAAGATGGGGGTCCCACCAGAGATGGTATATATCCACGGCAATTCCTACATTCTTCAGGCAGAGGGTTTCGCACATATCATTGGCTTGTTCCATAGTGTTCACCGCCGATCTGCTGTCGGCATACATGGGGTGCAGGGGTTCAATCGCCAGCTTCACCCCTTTCTCCCGGGCATGACCATAGATGCGGGATATCCCCTCCATGATTTGCTGCCTTGATTCTTCAAGGGAGATATTTGGTTCTGATCCGCATACAAGGACGATATGAGGTGCACCCACATCAGCCGCTTCATCTATGAGCCTCAGATTATCTTCAATGGCAAGCTCTCTTTTCTCTGCTGTATCTCCAGGGAAGAATCCGCCGCGGCACATGCTGACTATGTTCAGTCCGGCATCTTGTATTCTTTTTCTAATGGTCTGTCTGTTACGATTTTCAAGGGCATCCCGCCAGAGTGTGATGCCCTGAACTCCCGCCCTGGCATAGTGTTCAATTGACTCCTCAATGGTCCAGGGTTTGGTTGTTATCGTGTGAATGCATAATTTTTCTAAATCTGTTAAATCATTCATTGTCTATCCTCAATTAAATATTAAAGAATTCAGGAACGGCCTTTCCAATTGCCATTTTCTGGAGATAAACTGCAGCTTCCAGGAGGTGGTAATCACCCCACATACAGCTTTCTCCGTTGGAGATAGCCTGTCCTTGTGCCACATGATCCCATCCGTTGGGTTGATGATAGATGCTGTGCAAGAGGAGTCCCTGATGATCTTTTTTCAGGCTGAGATATTCATCACTCAATAGAGTTTTCATCATGGTCGTTGCAGCACCGCTGTAGCGAAGTGATTTCTCTGGATCTGTTTCTTTCAAATAGGAGGCTAAGCGAAAGAGTCCCTGGACCGAAATAGCCGCCGACGATGAGTCTACAGGTTCATACCCATTGTAAGGATCGGCTGGTTTTTCTTTATAGTTCTTTATTTTATGGAGCTGCGGCGCCCCTGTATCCCAGTAGGGGATTCCGTCAGTGGGACTGTTTTCTATGATATGATCAGCCACGGCCTCGGCCACTTCCTTAAATCGTCGGAGAACTGTCTTTTTATCAGGGTAATAGGGCAGGTTTAAATTGCTTATTTCACTTTCATCCAGGGTGGATATAAACTCCAGCTGCTCAGCGAACCCTGTGAGAATCCAGGCCTGTCCCCTGGTCCATGTCGTAAAGGGTGAGTATCCCTGCTGGGAAGCAGGACAACGGTAGGAGCCACTATTCACATTGAAGATACTCTCATGAGCCACTCTTCCTCTTTCATCCCAGGTATCTCTTCCTTCTCCAAAATAGACATTGTACCGGGCTGTTGTTTCTGCATGACTTAAAAGCAGCTTGAGGAGGCTCGTTTTCTCATCCTGTTCGGACCATAAAAAATGACCCAGCTGATGGGATAATGCCAGTATGCGCATGGAGCGGATTGTATCGGCAAAAAGGCTGTGAGCCCCGTTGAATGAGGTCACATAGCCCAACTGACCCGGTAAATATGTAAACCGTTTTGCCTGAACAGCTCCGCTCAGTTTCAATGCCAGTATGTAATAATTCTTTTCCCACTCATTGGCTTCAATCTCTCCATTTTTCATGAAACGCAGTAAGTTGCCATAGCTGCTTATGTTGTTAAACCCATGGTCATGAACTCCAAAATGGGAGAGGTGAGGGGCCATTTTCTCCACTGTTTTTTCCCGTCCCCAATGGAGGCATTCCTGGTTCCCTGTCGCTTCAAAAGCGAGGAGGGCATTGCCATACATGAAGCCCTGAGTCCATTCTGTCCAGCCTCTGGAACTGTATTTTCCATTGATTGTGAATACGGGAGCTCCCTGATCTTCATCCCAATTTTTTTGGATCAGTTCTACCTTTTGAACTGCCAGATCAAAGAATCTGTTCAAGGGGAGAATGAATCCTTTTAGATCTTTCTCCTGTGTGATCTTAATCATAATCCGTTACTCCATTTTTTTCTTGTGTTGTTGCATGCAACTCTAAGCAATGGAGATTAAATTGTCAAATTATTGGGACCTTAAATGAACAAATTATATGCTTTATCACCAGTTGGAGGGTTTGCCTGTTTTCATCCAGTCCATGCCCTTGTTTTTACGGGTACATAAGGGGTGTGAAAATCTATTCTTTGGGAGAATCTCAAGGGTTTAGGTAGGTTTTGTCTCAATCTTTTCCGGGGTTTAGCAAGGGGATATTATTTAAAGTTACCGGAGTATCCTTCAAATTTAAAATGGCTCTGTTGATAAAAATATTATTTTGTAAAGTGTAAAAAGAGATTTTCGTCCTGTTCGAAATTGGGATCAACAAGATATTTTAAATCTACATAAAATATTCATATGTAAGAATATAATAGAATTTAAATGCAGCCTTTTATTGATTGATTTTGATGAAATAAGGACTGGTGATAATGAATAAATGTTTTAAACCATTAAAACATATGGACACCCTTTGACAATAAAATGATTCCTGTGGTATCAATTAATCATTCATCAGGGGTGCTTGTAAAATACAGGCTGAGATCAAACCCTTTGAACCTGATCTGTGTAATAACAGCGAAGGAAGTATGCGTCGGAACCCTTCTTTTCAAGTCTGTGATTTCCCGCTTTCGGGAAGAACGTGTCTGAACATACGCCGGTAAACTCCTCCTGATGACTGGAGACCATGGTGTATAAAACCTTTTTAAAAGCGATTAACCAGTCTAGACCAATTATTCATGTTTTGATGAATAATGTGACCAACCTTTTCGTTGCTGATGCTCTGCTGGCACTGGGCTGTAAACCGATTATGGCCTTTGATGCCCGGGAAACCGCTGGCGTGACCATCCAGTCTGACGGGTTGTGCATCAATACCGGGACGCCTCACAGGCATATCCAGGAGAGTTACAACCTTTCTTTGAGGAGTGCTTTAAGGAATAAAATCCCCCTGGTCCTGGACTTTCCCGGTGTGGGAAGCTCCCCGTTAAGGCAGGATATTGCCTTCCAACTTTTATCAATTCTCAAAGAAGAAGATCCTGATAATCTTGTCCCCAGAATCATCAGGGGCAACGCTTCGGAGATATACTGTTTAGCCGACGGAAAAAGCCATGGCGGTAGCATCGACAGCATCCATAACGCAGAAGACGTTGCCGGTATAACCCGGGGACTTCGCTCATTTGCATCCGCCCTGTGTATCAGCGGTCCAGAAAATTACATCCTAGGACAGTCCAGTTCTATCCTCCGGGGAGGGCATGCCCTCATGTCCCGGATCAGCGGATTCGGATGTGTCAGTTCGGCCCTGATGGCGGCCTTTCTATCCTGCTGTTCTGAGTTCCATACTCATGACTTTTCGGCAGATGCCGCCGCCGGAGTTTGTTCTTTCATGTCCGAATGCTCCAGTCGCATCACAGAGATTAATGGGCCGGCGGATTTCAAATTAAAATTCATCGATCAAATATATAACATCACAGAAGAATCAAATGATCAGGAGGTTCTATTTTGACTCATTTTCTCCATCCCGCTGTTCTGACTATTGCGGGAAGCGACTCCTCCGGTGGGGCAGGAGTTCAGGCAGATCTAAAAACGATGACTTCCCTTGGCTGTTACGGCATGACAGTTATTACGGCTTTGACCGCACAGAATACTCAGGGTGTTCAGGGAGTGTATCCAGTGTCGACCGAGGTAGTTCTGGCGCAGTTGAATGCTGTTTTTGAGGATATTCCTCCTGTAACGGTCAAGATCGGCATGCTCCACGATCAAGCTCTTATCGAGGGGCTTTATCACTTTTTAAAAGACAGAAATGTCAGGATTGTCTTGGATCCCGTAATGGTTGCAACAAGCGGTGATGTTCTTTTGGAACCCGATTCTCTACAATCGTTGCAAACACTCCTTTTTCCTCTGGCTTCCCTGATCACCCCCAATATTCATGAAATCGATCTTATCAGCGGAAAGAAGAACAGCTCGAAAGAGACAATGGGAGAATCCGCCCTGGCAATGGCCCACAAATGGGGCTCTCCCTTTCTCGTGAAGGGTGGGGATCTTCAGGGTTGCGGGACCTCTTCGGATGTCTTGGCTGTTCCCGGATCAGATCGTTTGCTGTGGTTTGAATCGGAGAGAGTCGAGACAAGGAATACCCATGGCACTGGCTGTACTCTGAGCTCTGCTGTCGCATCTCATCTTGCACTGGGATACTCCCTGGATGAAGCCGTTTCTCTGTCTAAAAAGTATATCAGTGCCGCGTTGGAACATGGCAAAAATCAGTCCTGGGGGCAGGGACGCGGGCCGGTCAATCACATGTGGAATCTTAAAAAAAGTATAAGGAGATAGACAATGATTTTAACAGCAAGCCTGGGGGGGATGGCCCTCCTGAGTTCTTTATTTGTGATCATGGGTTTTAAGGGGAAACCGGAGACTCTGGATGACTATATTACCCATAGAGGTAAGAGCAGCTCCCTTGTGGCGGGTTTTAGTCTGGCAGCTTCGGTGCTGGGTGGATGGATTCTGTTCAGTCCGGCGGAGACCGGAACCTGGGCGGGAATCAGTGGACTGATCGGGTATGCCTTCGGGCAGGCCATGCCGCTTTTCTTACTGGCTTTTTTCGGTCCGGTCCTGCTTAATCTCCTCCCCCGGGGGTATGGATTTAGTGACTATATTGCCTCTCGGTATGGAAGAAAAACAGCCTTTATGGCCAGCATTATCATGCTGTTCTACATGGGGACTTTTTTAAGTGCCGAACTGACAGCCATCGGACAGGTCATGGAATTCGCCTTTCGTATTCCTCTTTTGATCAGCTGCAGTCTCATTATGCTTCTGGTCTTTGCCTATGTGTTTAGAGGTGGGTTGGGTGCTTCTATAAAAACAGACAAAATCCAGCTTTATGTGCTGGTGCCACTTCTTTTAGCTCTTGCTACAGCTGTAGTATACGAACTTTCTATGAAGAACGGGTCTCTGGGAGATCAGATTCATGCGGCTGCGCCGGAGCTTCTCTCCTTTACCTTTATCCCCGGATGGAAATTCGGAATTGTTCTGTTTCTAGGAGTCACCTGCAGCAATCTCTTTCATCAGGGATTCTGGCAGAGGATCTATACGGTAAAAGAGAACCAATCTCAGAAAAATGCCTTTTTGCTGGGTGGAATTATCATCATCCCCCTCGTTCTTCTAGCAGGATTTTTTGGAATCTTTGCCCGTAGCGCTGGGACATTGAATCCTGCAGAACCCTCTTTGGCCGTGTTCAGCCTGCTCTCCCTGCTTTCTCCTCTTTTTACGGTCATCTTAGTACTTTTGGCCTTTCTGCTTGTTCTCAGCAGCATCGATACCCTCTTAAATGGTATTGTCAGTACCATTGTTTCCTGGAAGGGGATTGAAAAAGAAAGTCCTCATCAGTTGCTCAGAGCCCAATTTTTGACAGTTCTTATTGGCAGCATCGCTGTCTTTTTCGGTAGCCGGGGAGGGTCGGTTCTCTACTTATTCCTGCTGGCCGACTTGATCTGCTCCGCCTTTGCCTTTCCGCTTTTATACGGCCTTTTCAATAAGAATATAAGTGGAGGACAGTCCATGCTGGCCGGTTTTACGGCTATCATTCTGGGAGCCCCATTTTTCCCTGGACCCGATTTCAGTTCCTGGTCCGGTTTGCCAGCGGATATGTTTATTTCATTTCTTCTGGCTCTTTCAAGTGCCGCCATCATCTCTGTTTTTGCAGGATTAAGGAAAAATAAAAATGGCTGAATTATACGGTTTTGCATCAAATCTGGAAGAAGCTCAAATGCTGATGGCCGCAGGTGTCTCGGTCATTCAATATCGAAATAAAGGTCAGGATCATGACAGCCTGGTTTCCACAGTGAAAAAAATCATGACCCACTCCCATAGTTATCCTCATGTCCAAATTATTGTGAATGACAGTCTGGAGGCGGCTCTGGAATCGGCGGCCCATGGGGTTCATCTGGGACAGGATGATGGTGATTATAAGAGTATTTGTAAACAATATGCACAAAAACTCATGATTGGTGTTTCTGTTGATACTGTCCAGGAGGCGATAGAAGCCGAACAAGCGGGCGCTCATTCCATTGGGGCTGGAGCCGTTTTCGGTTCATTGACAAAACCGGAGGCACCCCATATGGGAGTTCCCCTTCTTAAAGAGATCTGCCGCAGTGTTTCTGTTCCGGTCAGTGCCATCGGTGGTATTACACTCGAAAATCTGGATGAGGTCATGCAGGCCGGAGCATCCTACATCTGCGTTATTTCCGATATCATGGGCAGGGATGAGCCGGAGTTACGGATTCAGGAGTACCTGAAAAAACTGGAGGAAGGATGAGCAAAAAAAATATTAAGCAAATCGCTCATGTGATCGTCTTTATGGCACTGGCTATTGCCCTGTCTCCTTTCACAAGTCTTCCCATCGGTATAGCCAAAATCAATCCGACCCAGCATTTTGTAAATGTTTTTCTGGCTGTTTTGGTTACGACACGAATGAATGTGGCCGCTGCCGCAGGAGTCTCTCTCATCCGCAATGCCCTGGGTCTGGGAACCCTTTTGGCTTTTCCGGGCAGTATGATCGGTGCCTTCTTGTCTGGTTTGGCCTTTCGAATGACCAGAAAAATCTCTGCAGCGGTCCTAGGAGAAATCATTGGGACAGGACTGATTGCTCCACTTTTAAGCAGCTTCCTCATAGCCCCTGGAATCATGGGGAAGGAAATCGGGTTTATGGCTCTGCTCCCTGGCTTCCTGCTCAGTTCTATCTCCGGTAGTTTATTGGCTTTTATTGTTCTTCTCAGATTGGAAAAAGCGCATGTTATCCATACAGAACCTGTCATTTAAGAATAGGAGGGAAATCTTTACTGGGCTGAATCTTACAGTCAAGCGGGGAGATTTCCTCTATCTGGGAGGACCTAATGGTGCGGGGAAAACCAGTTTACTCCGGATCATAGCCGGGCTTGTTCCATCAGTATATCCGGGTATCGTTGAAGGAACCCTTCTGTATCAAAATGAACCTCTTAAAGGAGGTGGAAAGAATCTCTGTCTTACAGGTCCCTGGGCAGCGGCCCGACTCTTTTGCAGAACCGTATGGGAGGAGGTTTGTTTTTCTCCTTCCGCCTCGAGCGAAAGAGCTGAATCTTTATTGAAGTATTTTGAGATTGAGCATCTGAAAGACCGCAACCCGCAGAGCCTCTCAGGAGGGGAGCAGCAGCTTGTCCTGATCTGTGCCTACCTCAGCTCAGATCCTGATCTGATCCTTCTGGATGAATCCTTTGCTCCCTTATCCGCAGATAAGGGAGAGTTATTGGCTGATCTTCTTCTTGAAAAACACAGACTTGGAAAAACCATCCTTATGGTGGAACACAGCCTCCCTGCATCCCTGGCAGGATATGTCCGTTCCTTTGTGCTGAATCCTGAAAAAAAACGAAACAAGGGGATCAAGTTCCCTCCCATGCCCGAAGGACACAATGGTCCTTCCAGTGAAGTCTCTTCCCTCCTCTCCATACAGAGCTTGGTTGTGGATCTCCCCCAGGGACCCAGGTTCTGTTTTGAAGATTTATTTCTACCCCCCGGGGGGCTCATTCATCTGAGAGGGCCCGTTGGTTCTGGAAAAAGCACGTTGATCCGGGCCATCACCTGCCTGCAACCCAGCCGGGGAGATCTCCGTCTTGGAACCATAGATCTTCGGTCCTTGAAGAGGCGGGAGTTCTGCAAGAGGATTTCTGTGGTCCTTCAGTCTCCAGACAGCCAGTTTTTCTGCAATACCGTAGAAGAAGAGCTTTCCTATTCTGCTTCAATTCTGAAGATAAAAGATGATGAGTATTTGCAGTTTCTGTGTGACATATTTGAACTGGGGCATACCCTGCATCAGAGTCCATTTTCATTGAGTCATGGAGAAAAGAAAAAATGTCAGCTTGTGGCTGCCCTATTGTTAAAACCGGAGGTTCTGATTCTGGATGAAGCGGATGCACATCTGGATGAACAGGGTGTGAAAATATTAGTGAAGGTTTTTGAGAAGCTTCTGGACAGAGGGACGGGGATACTCTTTACCAGTCACAACGGGGACTTTGTTGAATTTTTAAAGGACTCTTCCCATTCCGTCGCCGATTACTGCCTTAAGGGAGCTTCTGTTGAAATTTAAACTCTTATTTCTTCTATCCATAGTTCTTATGGGGCTTCAGCTTATCATCCCCAAAAGTGGGTTCCTGCTCATTCCCTTTATTATCGCTGGTCTGATTGTGAGGAACAGGAAGGCTCTGGTATCATACCTTCGTTTTTTAGTTCCCACATCCCTTTTCCTTTTGATTTTATACTTCTTATTCGGGCATTTTAAGGATGGTATCCATACTGTAATACTCCTCGCTTCCATCAGTCTCAGCCTTCAAGTTTACCTCTCATTCTACAAGGATCTGTCTCTTTATGACCTTCTCGTGGAGACGGGCTTTCCTAAAAAAATTGCCTTTATTCTCTATGGCGCTCTCAATTATACTTTATTTATAAAACCAGTTATCGATGAAATTCAGGATGCACAGCGTCTCAGAGGGATCGAAATACCCCATGGGATGAGAAGAGTCTTCTATTTTCATATTTTTCTTATCCCTCTGATGGTCCGTCTTCTCAAGGGAGCCGAGCATCTGGCGGAATCTCTTTACTTGAGGTCCTATGAGGATCTTCACTGAATATGATATGATTTCTCTGGCTTAACAAGATAGAAAATTGTGCTGACCTAAGGGAGAAAAGAGTGTTATGAATACAAGACTGGAGCATTTAAAGCAAGAATTATGGGCATCATCGGGAAAAGAAGAGGCCGATCTCTATATTCATAATATCCGTATCCTGAATGTCTTCACTGAAGAGATCAAGGAAGGCTCACTTGTAATCAAAAATGGCAGGATTGTGGCTCTTTCTCCAGGATGGGAGGTCAAGGCAAAACAGAGATATGATGGACAAGGCATGACGGCTATTCCCGGTTTTATGGATAGCCATATTCATATTGAAACCACCCTGCTGACACCGGAAGCTCTTGCAACAGTCATTGTGCCCTGGGGTACTACGACCTTGTTTGTAGACGCCATGGAGATTGCCAATGTTGCCGGGATTAGGGGGCTTAATGACCTTCTCAGGGAGAAAGAAGAGCTTCCTTTCCGTCTCTTTATGGAGGTTCCCTCAAGGGTGCCCACTGCACCCGGACTCGAGACCACTGGCGGAGTTCTGGGAGTTGAAGAAGTTTCACATCTCTTAAAGGAATCCAATGCGGTCAGCCTGGGAGAATTGGACCCTCCCAAGGTTCTAAATGTTATGGATGATTACCTCAGGAAAATTCTGAGTGCCAGAGAGCAGGGCCGGATCTGTAATGGCCATGCCATCGGTTTGGAATGGGACGATCTGAATACCTATGCGGCGGCAGGTCTTTCCGATGACCATGAGTCTGTGGAGTTTCAAGAGCTGAAAGATCGTCTGTCTCTGGGAATCCGGGCCTTGATTAGGGAGGGAAGCAGTGAGAGGAATCTGGACGCCCTTATCACAGGCGTTTTGGATCATGATCTTCCAACGGAGGACCTGCTCTTTTGTACGGATGACAAGCATGTGAATGATATCGTCCGTGAGGGGCATATTAGCTATAATGTTCAACGTTCCATCGATCTGGGAATGAATCCCATCAAAGCCGTTAAAATAGCAACCATCAACGCCGCACGACATTTCCGCCTGGATCATGAACTGGGTTCTCTTACCCCGGGACGATTTGCGGATATTCTGCTAGTTCCGGATATGAAAACGATGAAACCTCAAGCCGTTTTTAAGGGAGGCCGTCTTGTTGCCGAAAAAGGAAACATCCTAGAAGAGCAGAAGGGCCTCTATCCTGCATACCTGAATCATACAGTGACTCTCCAGAGTGATTTAACTGCCGATGATTTTGCCCTGAAGGCCGAGGGACATAAGGCCCTTGTCCGGGTCATCGATATGATTCCCGATCAAATCATCAATACACAGAGCCGTCACTGGCTCAAGATTGACGGGGGGAGTGTCTGCCCTGATGTTTTACAGGATATTCTCATGCTCGCTGTGGTTGAGCGTTATGGGAAGAATGGACAGATCGGTAAGGGCTTTGTTCGAGGCTTTCAGCTGGAGAAAGGAGCCCTGGCTTCGTCGGTTTCCCACGACCATCATAATATTGTTGTTGTGGGAACAAATCTCGAGGATATGCTTCTGGCCGCCCGGGAGCTTGAGAGGACACAGGGCGGGTTTGCCGCAGCCTGGAATGGAGAGATTCTGGATTCTATAGCTCTGCCTATTGGAGGACTTATGAGTCCCGATTCTGCCGGGGAGGTTATGGAACAGATGAACAGAGTCAATGAAGCTGTCCGAGGATTGGGTTGCCCCATGTCAGCTCCCTTCATGTCGCTGTCTTTCATCTCCCTTCCCACGGTCCCTCAGTTAGGTTTGACAGATCTGGGATTAGTCGATGTTTTAAATCACAGCCTTGTTCCTGTGGTGTTGAAGACGGAGTAATTGCCTCTAGAAAAAATTCCGGTTCCGGGAGTCCGAATAAGCGTCCAGAAGATCCAATTCGTCTCTGACATTCCCTGCCTCAGGGTCTGTGTTCCAGTTCAGGTCTTTTGTCCACTCATAGGCTTCGGGAGGAGTAAGCTCCTTTCCACCAAGAATATTAATCCCTTCGCCTTCATTCACCAGGACTGAATCCTTACTTCCGGCTATGGCAACCTCAACAGTTCCGTCATTCACACAGAGCCAGATATCGGAAGCCTCATTCTCTGTCTTTCCAAAGGCTACAAAAAATTCAGTGCCTCTAACTCCTGCCACGACTGATTCGGTTCTAATTTCAAATCTCCCATTGACAATATGGTCCACTCTTGAGAAAACACCGCCTTTCTTCAGTTCCAGCCTTGTATTGTGGCTCAAGTTTTCCAGTTTCAGACTGCTGTTTTCCTTCATTTTAAGAATCCTTCCGCCTTCCAGGTCCAGAATGGCAAGAGAGTCATTCTGAGTCAGAACGATATCACCCTGTTCCAGTTCCATGCCAAAATCTCCCTCCAGGCGATCGTTGTCTCTGAGAATGACAACATCACCTTCCAGATATTCCAGAAGATTCTCTGCGCTGATATTCAAAGGGCTGGATATAAATAACACTATCAATAAGAGTCTTGGGTACCATTTCATAAATTATCTCCTTACTATACCGAAGCTAACTGTACCGAAGTTATCAGGATAGTTAGGCTTTAAGTATTCACCGTCAGAGGCATTAAAAAGATTATAATCTAGAAAAAGCAAAAATAGTAGTAAATATGTAATGTATGGAGGCTCTAAAGCTAACAGTCGGGAAGTGGGGGCATATATGCTGTTGGAAATAAAAAGGCAGATATATGATTTACATATATCTGCCGTTTGTTTATTTCTTAGATTCAGAAAAGGAATGGGTAATTCTGTCGATGATGATCGCCAGAAATACAATGGAGATTCCGGCTTCAAAACCTCTACCGACTTCAATCCGGTTGATGGCCAAAAGGACTTCCATCCCCAGACCCTTGGCTCCGATCATGGAACCAATAACAACCATGGCCAGGGCCATCATTGTCGTCTGGTTGATTCCAACCATGATAGATGGTTTGGCCAGCGGGAGCTGCACATCAAATAAAACCTGCATCGGGGTCGCTCCAAAGGCTTTTGAGGCTTCCACGGCTTCTTTATCTACGGTTCTGATACCGACATTGGTCAATCGGATGACCGGAGGCACCGCATAAATAATGGTGGCAAACATGGCTGGAACTTTTCCCATTCCAAAGAACATGAGGGCTGGAATAAGGTAGACAAAACTGGGCATGGTCTGCATTCCGTCCAGAAGTGGTTTCAGGATGGATTCTCCTCTATCGCTCCGAGCCATATGAATTCCCAGAGGGATTCCAATAAGGAGTGAGAAAAAGACCGATGCTATAACAAGGCTGAGTGTTCTCATAGCCAGTTCCCAGTATCCGAAAGTACCGATCATAAACATTAGGATCATGAAAACAATCCCAGTTTTCAATTTACCCACAAGTTTCCATCCAGCCAGTCCTACAAGAAGGATAATGATAAACCAGGGGATAAAGAGGAAAAGACGTTCAATTCCTGCTACAACCTGAAGTATGATAAATCCAATGGCATCAAAAAAACCACTCAGGTTTTCTAACAGCCAGGTCATGCCTTGGTCTATCCATTTAGCCAGGGGGATTCCTACAATATCAGGGAATTCAATCATTGCTGTCTCCTTCATTGTAGGGAGTGATAGATTCGAAGATCTGGTCAGTTGTCACTTTTCCCTTGAATCTCCCCAGTTCATCCACGACAGGAATGGGGTAGGGGTTTTCATTGACTATGGAAAACATGTCTTCCAAAATTGTATCTTCTGTCACGGTGGGTACCTTCCGAATAATGGAATCGGGTATCCCGCCCTTATAATCTTTGTTTTCAAGTAAATCGTTTAGTTTTACTTCTGTTGTTATCCCCAAGAATTTTCTGGCCTTATTTACAACAAAGGCCGAACGACGGTTGTTGGAGAGCAGGAGAGTCTGTGCTGTTTTGGCACCTTCCCAGTCATAAAGGATGATCTTGGGTTCTTCCATGATGCTTCCGGCGGTTAAAACCTTGGCAGGTGAAGCGTCCCGTACAAATTCCTGAACATAATCATTGGCAGGGTGTGTCACAATATCTTCGGGTGTTCCTTCTTGAACGACCTCGCCATTTCTCATAATGGCAATTTTATCACCCAGCTTGAGGGCTTCGTGAAGGTCGTGAGTCACAAAGATAATCGTCTTTTTCAGAGTTTCCTGGAGTTCTACCAGTTCATCCTGCATCTGTCTGCGGATGAGTGGGTCGAGGCCGCTAAAAGGTTCATCCATAAGGAGAATGTCCGGCTCGTTGGCAAGAGCTCTGGCAAGGCCTACGCGCTGCTGCATTCCTCCGCTCAAGGAGCCTGGATAGTAATCTTCCCAGCCTTTGAGTCCAACTGTCTCAAGAGTTCTCATGGCTTTGGCGTAACGCTCGCCTTTTGACATGCCTTTGACCTTCAGGCCATAGGCTGCATTGTCCAGGACAGTCAGATGCGGCAGGAGGCCGTAATGCTGAAAGACCATTCCAAAGGTATTTCGTCTGAACTGGAGGAGTTGTTCCAGATTCATTTTCGTCACATTTTTACCATTGATTGTGATAGAGCCACTAGTGGGATTTACGAGGCGGATGAGATTTCTGACAAGGGTTGATTTACCGCTTCCGGATAAGCCCATCAGAATGTAAAACTGACCTTTTTCGATATTCAGGTTGATATTGCGCATACCGACAATACAACCGGTTTTTTTCTGTATTTCTTCTTTTGATTTATTGCGAATGTCTTTCTTCAGAATCCTTTTAGGGTCTCTGCCGTAGATCTTCCATAAATCCTTGATGATGATTTGAGGGGAATCACTCCCCCCGGGTTGAACATTTGAATGTTCAGCCTCAAGAGTCGTATCTGTCATTGATTTTCCTTAAAGAGCCGCTTTTACTTTTTCGGCAACTTCAGAAGAGACCCACTTGGTCCAAACTTCTTCGTTGTTCTTCAAGAACCATTCGGCAGTCTGTTGTGTGTCCCAACCTTCTGCATCCATTTTCGCCAGGAACTGGTTGTTCTGATCAACAGTGGTAGAATATTTTTTCAACATCTCTACAACATCAGGTGCTTTTTCAAGCATGGATTTGTTCACGAGGATATTGACTGCTGCTGCAGGGTATTCAGTTCCAGGAAGACGGATCATATCCAGTTTTCCAAGGACGGCTGTTGGTGCCCAGTAGTATCCAACCCAGGGTTCTTTTTTGGCATAAGCCCCAACCATGGTACCTGCAAGGGCTGTTCCGGATCCGGCAACTCCCAGGTTAAATGTTTCAGACAGGTTATGTTCTTCATAGAAGTCTTCAGAAATGGCTAACTGACCCCATCCTGCAACACCACCGTAGATGATTCCTTTGGAAGAATCTTCGGGATCTGTAAAAAGATCAGCATACTGGGGAAGGTCGTCAATTGATTTTAGGTTAGGTGCCTGTGCATCTGGACCTTCAACAAGGTAGCGGGGAACCCACCAGCCCTGAGGTGCATCGGGCATATTTTTACCAAGATCCACCATGTCACCGGAATTGATTCCCTTTTCATAGATCTCATAAACATTGTTATGCCAGGATTCCATATCTACATCAATGTCACCTCGGATAACTCCGTTGATGACAGGCATGGTATCTCCAGGAATAAAATCTGCTTTATAGCCTGTGTATCCGTTTTCGATGATGAATGCTACAATTCTGTTATGAACCTGGACACTGTCCCAGGATACATCTCCAAATACGATGGTTGTGGTATCGTTGTCCTTCTGACCTTCAGCAGTCAGGGAGAACGAAAACATCAGGAGTAACACCTGAATTATTAAAATACTCTTTTTCATAGTAACCTCTTTGTAGTTGTAATTTCATTAGTACTCTAAGTGATATATTTATTTTAGTCAAACGTATATTAGAAAATAATAGTGCTTAGTAAGTAATTAATTCATTTTTATGTCAATTTAAGAGTTGAAAACAGTAACTTAAGGGAATATTAAGGCAAATTAATACAAATATTGTTTATGATTCAAAACATTAGTGGAATAACTATGTGGATACTTTACAGGGTATCATTTTGAGTGATATTGTGATGCCTAACACAGGAATGAGGGGAGAAAATGGATCAGCTGAATAATGCAGATACTGTTGTTTCTACACTGAGACAAATTATTCGGGTCATTGACCTGCAGTCAAAAAAATTGACAAAACGCTATGGCATCACCGGTCCTCAGCTGATTGTTTTGAAAGAGATCTATAAGGGAGCAGACAGGCCCATATCTACCATAGCCAGAGAGGTCAGTCTCTCTCAGGCTACGGTCACCAGCATTCTTGACCGTCTTGAACAGCAGGGCTTTGCCCACAGACAAAGGAGTTCTCAGGATAAAAGGAAAGTGAATATTTTGCTGACCGAGAAGTCCCAGAAAATCTTGGATACAAATCCATCCTTGTTTCAGGAAGAATTCACAGAAGAGTTTGAAAAATTGGCAGATTGGGAAAAGAATATGATTCTTTCTTCTCTACAGCGTCTAGTCACCATGCTCAATGGTGAAAAATTAAAATCACCTCCTGTTTTGGTCAGCGGGCCTCTTTCAGCATCTTCTCAGGATGTTGAACGCTTTTTGGGTGAAGAGATAACCGAGAAACATTTGGAATAGACTTCAAGGTTGATCCTGCACCGCAGAGAGTCGGGATTTACCGGAGACATAAAAATCATTTATAAATTAAAAAACCCCCATGATCAGGATGTTCCTCCCGATCATGGGGGTTTTATTTAAATAAGCTGAAACAACTCAGTATTGAATTCTCACATTTGTAGTCATGCCCATAGTCTGAGAGGTCACTCCGTAAAGTAAGCCCACATCCAGTTTCAGGACAAATAGGTTAAAACCCACACCCCCGAAGACCCTGAAAGATCCACCGTTGATTTTAGATATGACGTTCAGGCCGCCATCATCGATGGATACCCCTGTTGCATCCTCCAGCTGGCTTATTTCACTTTGAGTGATTTCATGACCATCCACTGTTACTGTGGCGGCAGATATTCCTCCTCCTGCCTCAGATATTCCATAGGAGTATCCTGCACCGGCGGAGAGGTTCATGATCAGGAGTTTTTTGCTGACCTGTGCCTTGAAATCCAGTATATTGGAACTCCATTTGTAGTACATGTCAGAGTCACTGAGAACCAGATTTGATGCTCCTATTCCGGTTCCTGAAATATCGACTGTTTGAGAGTCTATGGGAGAAATGATGTCTCCGCTTAACCAGGTATATCCCACTCCTAGGGATATTTCCGGTAGGGGGCCTTTGCCTTCCATTACCGCCCATCTTGCATCTATTCCAACCATTTGAAATCCTACGGATATTGAATCTAAAGGAATGGTCTCCGGGTTGAGAGCCCCGAATTTAACACCAATGTCCATGGGGAGGAGGGGAATGCCCAATCGCGCGTCCAGGGAGTACATGGGTAGGGGTACACCCAAGCTTGAGAAATCTTCAAGCCCCGATTCCCCTGTTAGTGAAGAAAATTGTTCAAAGGCTTCAGAGGGCAGAAACACAGCCCCTGCAGTAAGACCGACGCCGAAGTGTGGAAAACTACCGGAGTAGGCATCATTCCAGTTCAGACCCATGTTGGCTGCCAGGGGAAGAGCTTGGACTGTTTCATCTGCAAAGCTCTTAAAACTGTCTTCTACATCAGCCAGGTCATATGCGCTCAAAGATATTGTCATCATGACAGTGAAAAAAATAATAAAAAAATTCTTCATCTTAAATCTCCTAATCGTTCTTATTAAATTACTATGTGCATAATATAATATCAAAACAGTAATTAATCTCTATTTTAGAATGTATTTCCTAATTGTTGTTTCAACCCTGGAGTATGGGAACAGCTCTCCTGTGTTGACTTGCCAAAAAATATTGATTCATATATATTGAAAAACAAATATATAAAAAGAGGATTCAATGGCCAGGGATAAGTTTCTATTTTCTTCCTTCACTGTGTTCTATTTTTTAGCAGGCTTTGTGAATATTCATTTTGCCGGGTTGGCCCTTCTGTGTATGGGGACTCCTTTTGTTCTGCTTGTGAGGAATAAGAAGAACCTCTGGTGCCGGGGCATTTGTCCCAGGAGAGATTATTTTTCTTTGTTCAAATTTATGAATGTCGGGTTGAAAGTTCCCCGTTGGCTCGTTAGTTTTAAGATGAAAAATATCTTATTTACTTATTTTTGTTTCAATCTGATGCTTATAGGTCTATCTACTGTCTTTGTTAGTCAAGGACAAATGAGCCCCATCGACAGGGTTCGACTCTTTATATTTTTTCAAATTCCATTGGAAATGCCTCAGCTCTTTAGTTTTCAGACAGTCAATCCTGTTTTCCTTCATCTGTCTTACCGTTTCTATTCACTTATGCTATCCTCTGTCATTCTGGGAACAATCCTGGCTGTCCTTTTTAAGCCGGCAACCTGGTGTGTCATTTGTCCTGTGAATACTCTGAGCCAGAGGTATATAGATCATCTGTCTTAAAACCAATGGACGTTGGAGGGATGAATCAAAAAAAAAAGCACAGATGATGTCTCATCTGTGCTTTATATTTCAATAAATGCTACTTTCTATCCATTGGATAGAAGTCCTATTCATACTATAAATCAATTTTCATGTAAGGTGGTTCACCCTCATTTGTCATAATTTTAAAACTCCTTGAATGAAGATTTTGTTCTTATGAACATATTAATAATATAATACCTCTAAACTTATAATTGCAAATTTTATTTGTAATTATTTTTATTTGCGGGTCTCAGGGGGCGGCATTTTCCATCAATTCTTCTATTAGGGTAATCAGGGATTTGACGTACTGAGTTAAATCTGAGACCTCGGAGGCTGGAAATCGGAAGCCAATGGCTCCAGGATGGCCGCCTCCATTTTTGATTTCCTTCTCTTCAAGAATCTTTCTCAAATCCAGATCCTTGTAGGATTTACTGCGTCTGATTCGAAATTGTATAAGGTCGGAATCTTTCTTATCGTCATAATAGACAACCAGGCTCAGCAGTCGACTGGTTTCTGCAAGAGAATCGGCAGTGTACCTCGCCACAGTAACAATGGTTTCGTGGTCGTACTTATCCCTCATTTTTTTTATGGCATCTTCTGTTATGATTACTGACCCAATTTTGGGTGAGATTTCAACCTTCTGTTTCATCATCAGATTAAAACATTCATCTTCCTGTTTGGAGAGCTGCTGTAAACCGTTAAACACTTCGTCCATGGAGGAAAAATTGCTAGAGTTTTTGTGGGTAATTGAACCTAATATCTCACTGAACATGGTACTAAAGAGTTTGTAGAACCACTTTTCCCGTCTTGTTTTCAGGTATTTTCCCATCTTTGAATCGCCAATGATACCAGTCAATACGGCAAGAACAAAGTTTCGCGAAAAGAGTTCCTGAATATTAAAGTCGTTGAAGATGTCTTCCCGGTTGCTCAGTTTAAAGGCTATCATGCCGACAAGTTCACTAGCCGATGAGGCTTCATCCACAAAGCAGTACCCCTTGTCACCACTATAAGCACTGTCGGCTTCTAAATGATGGTCTATTTCAATTTTTAGTATATTGGTATCGCTGTATAGCTCTTCCATACCAGGGAAGAGCTCTCTCATATCAGGTTTGGGAGTATCCATGAGTATGACCGTGGATACGTTGACCTTCAGAGCCTCAGTGTTTGGAAGGATCTGAATGGCATTGTAGCGACAAATATTGAGCAGGTACTGAAAATTCTCATTGATTTTTCCGGGTATCAGCAGATAGACAGGTTTTGCAAATTTGTTGATTAAAAGACCCATGGCTATCATAGATGAAATACAGTCTTCATCCGGGGTTTGATGACCCATTATTAGAAATGAATCTCTTTGGACAATCGCGTCTAAGATATTATTGACGATCTGATTTCTCTCTTTGATTCTGGTAATTTTTGTTTTTGCCAAAACCTTTCTCTCCTTATCATTCCAGAGCCTTACTGTATCCCTACCTGCTTCTTTTGCCCTGTATAGAGCCTTGTCAGCATGTTCCTTTAAGTCCTCGGCGTTCTGCCCATGGTCTGGATAACAGGCAATTCCTATGCTAGCCGTGACTGTTTTAAGGTTTCCTTCTTTCTCTCTGAGGGTTTCTATTGTTCTGAGTTCCTCGTTGAGAGCCTTACAAATTTTCAGTGCTTCTTCTCCCTTTGTTCCCGGGAGTAGAAATGTAAACTCATCCCCGCCGTACCGAGAGAGAATATCTTCTTTTCTGAAAAGTTTCCTAAAGATGGTTATGACTTCCAGAAGGACTTCATCTCCTGTTTCCTGCCCATAAAGATTGTTAAGTGTGCCAAAATGATCAAGATCTATCATAACCAAACAGAGGGGCTGTCCCGATGCACCGGCTTCGTTCAGCCTTTCCTCTATGGCCTCATCCAGAAAGCGTCTGTTATAAAGACCTGTAAAATCATCTGTAATGGCTCTCACACGAGCCTGCTCACCCCAGGTGACCATATCGGAAATAAAGGCTCCTGTATGCTTTAACCGGAGGGTGACCGTATGAAGCATCCGATGCATGATGGAGATTCCTGCCTTCGGATTGGTTTTGATGAAATCATAAAAATCTGTAGATTTCAGGCTGAGAACCCGTGTATCACTCTTTGGTGTGCAGGTGGCTGATCTTTCGGAGCTATCGAATATGGACATTTCACCCAGAAAGTTCCCTTCCTTGATTTCCGCTATTTCTATGGGATCTCCACTGGGTGTATTGACCAAAATCGACACCGAACCGGCGAGTACAATGTACATGACTTCTCCCTTATCTCCTTCATTAAACAGAGGCTGCCCCTCTAGGAAGGTCTCCTCGTTCATATGGGAGTAAAGGTTTTGAAGATCCTTTGGAGAAAGTTTCGAGAGAATCTTAATGGATTGCAACAGTTTAATCGTCGCCTGGTGGGAATGAAAGGCAGAGGTTTCTTTCATTGGCATTCCTGATTGTCTTCGGGGAATAATATGAGATTCCCCCCCGTCTACGCCCTAATAGAGGCAGTTCATGGGTGGTGAATACAAGGGCTTCGGGTTCAATTTCATGTTCTGGATAAAGTGATATACCAACGCTGGCGGTCAGAGTGAACTCTTTCCCGCCCGTAGCATCTTTCACATCAAGACGATTGAAAAAAAATCGAATTTCCAAAGCCACTTTATAGGCTTCTTCCCTGTTGTACCCGACGCAGAGAACCGCCATGGCATTGCCTTTGAAACGAACTGTCCTGCTGTCATCCCCAATGAAATCGCGCAGCCCTCTGGCCATGACCTTTATGGCCGAATCACCCGCTTCATGGCCGAAATTATCATTTAATTCCTTGAAATTATCAGGTTTTACAATGATGAGAGCAAAGCCTTTTCGGTCACCGATGAGTTTTCTTATCCTTTCCATTAAATATGTGTGGTTATTAATTCCCGTTAGTTTGTCTCTATAGACCTGCTTTTTCAGCTCCTGCATGAGAGGTGAGTTCTCTTTGATCAGCGAGTTGGCTCCCCGGATTCTTACGGCAATATTGACGAGGATCTTATGAAGTATCCGTGCGGATATTTCGGGATGCTCCTTTAGAAGATCAGAAAATTGAGTCCCTGCTTTGGGAAAGACAAGTAGCCGGGTGTCTCTTGAAGCATAAGCGGAAGCCTCTCTTTTTGTTTCTGTAAACATATCCAGTTCACCAAAGCAGTTTCCTTCAATGAATCTGGCAAAATCAATAACAGGTCCGTATTCGTCCTGTTTTTGTATGACAACTTCTCCGGATTCAACAATATAGAGGGCGTTTCCTGATTCACCTGTCAAAAAAACCGGCTCTCCATCCCTGTAATTCCTGTATTCGCTGTTTTTGGCAATGATTCTCAATTCATGGGTTAAAAGTGAGGTGAAAATACCAGACTGCTTTAGTAGAACTGGTTTTGTAAAGGCTAACTTCTTGGCCATTTATGTCCCATTCATGCTTTCTAAACTAAGCGTTTGTACCATTATAATTCTTTTGACCGTAAAAATAAAGAAGGTTGTAATGTATTCCTGTCTTTTAAGGGGCCTTTCAGGGGGCAGGCTATGGAGAAAGCATTTGCTATATAGAGAATAATTGTTCTCTATTAAGGAATTTTAGTGTACAATTCCATTCATGAATAACCAACAAAACAAATCACATGCTTCTAGAAACGCCCTTATTATCATCGGTATTATCATATTTCTTGTTGTAGGGCTGCCGCTTCTCTTTGTCTGGCTTCTTTTGCCCTCGTCATCCCAGATGAAACGGCTGGATGCGTCATTTCATCAACAGTATGAAAGTTCATTAAGTCCCATTCCTCCGGATGATTATATTCTTTTAGAAGAATCTGATCTTGAAGTCCTCATGAACAAGGGGGTCTCCGCCTTTATGGAGGAGGCACAAGACATTCACTTTGCAGGCATTGATCTCGTTGTTGATGAAGACCACTTGAGCCTGCTTTTTGCTGTGACTTCTGTTCTGCCGTGGAATAAGAAAAAAGACGAACTCAAACTGACTCCTTTTGCGGGAGAAGTCTTTTTTGAAGTGATAAATACAGAGCCCTCACTCTTAAGTGTTCAATTAAAGAAAATCAAAATAGGCAAACTGGGAATACCTGTGGCTGCATTGATGAAACTTCAATTCCTGAAGGATTCTCTGACCAACAGCCTCTCCTTTCTACCGGGAACATCGCGGGTTGATCTTAAGAATGCCACTGCTCTGATCAATTTGAATGATGTCGCCGATGAATGGATTCCCGGGGCTCTTTGGAGCGAATTGAGTCTTCATCCCGAAAAAATCAGGTTGCATTTTATACTGCCGGAAGAGGAGCAGAACACTTTAAAAAAACTCTGCACCAATCTGGGCGGGTATATGCCTTCATTTCATGCCAGCTTGCTGCCCGTTCTTCCTGCAGAGTCTGGACCAATCTTGAAATCATGCGAAACTGTCATGCTCCGAATCACCAGTTCCCAATCTGACAGTTTAAATCCCCTCTCGGGTGTATTCTTCATTGCAACAAGCTATATTGATCTCTGGTTGAGCCTGTCAGAAGATGATCAGGAGAAGGTCCTTGAACAGTCTGTCAAATTCATGGAATCAAATCCAGAAGCCATGGAAGGAATCGTTCAGTACATAGAAACATTTGAGGATACTGTTGAATCCGTTGATGGTTCGACTGAATAAAATAAGATTAAAGCCTGTAGGGGCAGTTACCTGTATTGTGACTGATTTGAAAATAAGATATGTTTCTCCGAGTCAAAAAACAATAAGTGCCAACACAGGAATTAAATAAATGTCTTTAAATACTCAGATAAATCCTCTGGAAATTTTGAAAAAAACCTTTAACTATACAGAATTCCAGGGAGATCAGGAAAAGATCATCAATCGGCTGCTTACTGTAAAAGACGGTCATTGTCTTGTCATAATGCCCACTGGGGCTGGGAAATCACTCTGTTATCAGCTTCCCGCCCTCGGTCTTCCTGGAAAGACCCTTGTTATTAGCCCTCTTATCTCCCTTATGAAAGATCAGGTTGATGTTCTCAGGAAGAGGGGAATCCGGGCTTCCTATATCAATTCCACAGTGTCTAAAAGTGATAGAGAGAAACGTCTGGAAGATTTTGTATACGGTGAGTCAAAGCTCTTATATTTGACCCCGGAACGTCTAAAAAACTCTGATTTCATGGACAGGCTGAAAAGAGCGGATATCTCACTTCTTGCGGTGGATGAGGCACACTGTATTTCATCTTGGGGACATGATTTTAGACCCGATTACAGCCGTATCGGAGAGTTTCGGCGAACTTTGGGACAGCCCTTGACTATAGCTCTGACCGCAACGGCTACTGTTCAGGTGCAGCAGGATATCATCCGCTCACTCGATCTAGATGAATCTTCAGTTCAGAAATTTCATCAGGGTATACAGCGTCCCAATCTTCATCTGGAAGCTGAAGAGGTCATGGATGATGAGATGAAGCTGGAGAGGATGATCAGAATCATAGCCAAAAATCCCGGGAGTGGAATCATCTATTTCTCGTTGATTAAGACCCTTGAAATGTTTTCCGCGCTTTTGGATAGAATGGGTATTTCACATCTGGTTTATCATGGGAAACTGGAACAGTCGGAGCGTAAGAAAGTTCAGAATTCCTTTATGGCCGGACCCGAGCTTGTTCTGGCGACAAATGCCTTTGGCATGGGCATTGATAAGAAGGACATTCGTTTTATCATACATGCGGAAATCCCAGGCAGCATAGAATCCTACTACCAGGAGATTGGTCGTGCCGGTAGGGATGGAAAAGACTCTCTGTGTTCCATGCTCTATAATCAGGATGATCTTATGATCCATATGGATTTTATAAAATGGTCAAATCCTGAACCCGCCTTTTATAAAAAATTGTATCAGTTCCTGTTAAAAGATCTTGATAAAGTGAATATCTTCGGCATGGAGTATTTGAGGGAACAGCTTGTCTATAAGAACCGGTATGATTTTCGCCTTGAAACAGCACTGGGAATGTTGGAACGATTTGCTGTCATTTCGGGATCTATTCAGAACAAAAATTTAAAGCTCCATTTAGACCTTCCCAACGTCCTGGTGGATGAACAATGTCATGAAGAGCAGATCAATCATCAGCGTCAGAAGTTGATCGGCATCGTCAACTATTTCAGAACTGATTCCTGCCGGTTCATATTTATAGAAGAATACTTTGGAGTCGTGAGCCAGGGCCGTTGCCGGAACTGTGATAACTGCTGACTCTTGACAATCCGGCTCTGAGGAACCATAATGATCTAATTAGATTGATCGCACAAGATTAAAGGTGGGATCAAAAGGTAGGTCGTTAATGGAACTATATGATATCGTCGTTATTGGAGCGGGGTCTGGTGGGATCACTTCGGCTGTAACAGCCGTAGGATTCGGGAAGAAAGTCCTGCTCATAGATAAGAATAAACCCGGAGGAGAATGCACCTGGTCGGGATGTGTTCCCAGCAAAGCCCTCATTCATGAGGCCGCAAAGATTCACAACGCCAGAAGTTTCATAAAGGATTTTGCCTACGATAGCAAAGAGGCTATGGATCATGTCCACAATGTCAGGGAGACCATCTATTCCCATGAAAATCCCGAAGCCCTGTCTAAATTAGGAATTGAATATCTGCAAGGAGAAGCCAGCTTCAAAGATTCACACACTATCATGGTGGGGGAGAGAGAAATCAGGGGGAAAAAAATAATCATTTCCACAGGTTCATCTCCATTTGTGCCTCCCATTGAAGGGCTGGATTCAGTTCCTTATCTCACAAATGAAAGTATTTTTGAATTGGAAAGACTTCCTGAGAATCTCATCATTCTGGGAGGAGGTCCCATTGGCATAGAATTGGCCCAGGCGGTTTCCCGATTGGGAAGCAAGGTTCATGTTGTGGAGATGATGGAGACTCTGATCTTCCGGGAGGAAGCTGAGTTTTCCAAGGCCATAGCTGAATTGTTGACGGAAGAAGGAGTTTCGTTACATCTGGGAGCCAGGGCCACCAGGGTTACAACCCGGGGAGAGAAGGTTGTTCTTGCCTATGAAAAAGAGGGTCGTGAATCTCTGGTCGAGGCCGACACATTGCTGATTGCTATTGGCAGGAAGGCAAATACCGAAGGGCTTGGACTCGTGAATGCGGGTATTCAATACGGGAAAAAAGGCATACAGATTAACGCTAAGCTACAAACGTCGCAGTCTCATATTTATGCCATCGGCGACGTGGTTGGCCCTTATCAGTTTTCCCATATGGCTAATGTTCAGGGAATACTGGCAACACAGAATGCAATCCTGCCATTGAAGAGGAAAATCAAATACAACAATATTGCCTGGGTCACATTCACATCCCCAGAGATTGCCAGGGCCGGAATGACAGAAGCAGAAGCCAGAGAGTCCAGATCTGATAATATCCGGGTTTATGAGTACGATTTTAATCAGCTTGATAGGGCCATGACCGGTGGAGAAACCAGAGAGAAGATGAAGGTGATTCTAGACCGCAGAGGACGGGTGTTAGGTCTCTCTGTTATGGCCCATCGTGCGGGAGAGATGATTGGAGAAGCACAGCTGCTTCGATCGCAGAATCTAAATTTTTCACGGATGGCTTCGGTCATCCATCCCTATCCTACATACAGTGAGGTTTTCACAAAAATTGGCAAAAGGGTCATGGTGGATAATCTGCTGAATCATCCTCTGGTCAAAATTTTCAGGAAGAAGAATCCAAATGAATGAGAGTGAATTGAGACTGGACAGACAGATCTGTTTCAGGCTTTATAGGGCCTCTAGAAGTATTATAAGACTCTATCAGCCGATTCTTGACACCTTGAATATCACCTATCCCCAGTACATCACTATGCTAGTTTTATGGGAGGATAATGTTATTGATTTTAAAGATCTTGGACGGCGGTTGGATCTTAAGACTGGTACACTCACTCCCATTGTGAAGAATCTGGAACAACTGGGCTATGTCCAGAGAGAACAAAACCGAGAAGACAAGAGAAAAATCTGGGTGAAAATTACAGAAACCGGAAAAGAACTGAAATCCCGGGCTCAGAGTATCCCCGAATCGCTGAATCACTTCATCAATATGGATCAGGAGCAGTATGAGCGATACGCCTTTCTCCTGGATGAGTTGGTCGATCTTCTCAAAAATGCAGAAACAAAACAGAAGGAAAAGGAATTGAGATGAAAATATTTCTTACTATAGCCGCTTTGATAGTTTTACTGCTGCTGTTGATGGCAGTGATTATGGTTGTTAAGAATCGGAGTGTTCCGGCAAATCTGGGAGTCAAGGATGGACAATTGGCTGCTCTTCCAAAGTCTCCCAATGCTGTGTCTACCCAGAGCGCTGACGCCGACCGTAGAGTCTCAGCTTTTCCATTTATTGGAGGAGTGGAAGAAACGAGGGCAGGGATTAAAAGCGTGCTTCACGCCCATGGCGGCATAGAAATTAAAACCGAGTCAAATGACTACATTCATGCCGTCTCTACCACTGAAAAAATGAAATACCATGATGATTTGGAATTCTATTTTGATGAAAAGGAGAAACTTGTTCATTTTCGTTCTGCATCTCGGGTTGGATACTCTGATATGGGCTTGAATAGAGAACGATATAATCATTTAATAGAACTATATCATCAGGAACATTGAAAAAGAGAAGATCATCTGGTGGTATGGGGAGACCTTCATGACTAAAACAACTATTAATAAGCTTTTGAATGAACAGCAGAACGAAATTGATGCTTGTGCTCTGTATAAAAAAGTAGCCGTTCTGATTAAGGATGAGAAGAATAAAAAAACTATGGAGCTCATCGCCAAGGATGAATATAAGCACTATACCAGGCTGAAAGAGTTAACCGGTCGAGACATCAAGGCCCGTTCATTTCGGGTTACTATCCACTTTTGGTTTATCCAGATCTTTGGCCTGACCTTCGGTATCAAGTTGCTTGAGAGTGTTGAGAGCAAGGGAATTAAGAGTTATTCGGAGCTGGATCGTTCATTGAAATACATGGATGAAATTATAGAGGATGAGGAACGTCATGAGACGGAACTCATCGAGATGCTGGATGAAGAACGCCTTAAATATGTTGGTGCAGTTGTTTTAGGTCTCAATGATGCTTTGGTTGAGCTTACTGGTGCCTTGGCCGGTTTTACCATTGCCTTTCAGGATACAAAACTGATTGGTCTTACCGGTCTGATTACCGGTATCAGTGCTTCCTTTTCAATGGCCGCCAGTGAATATCTGGCAACCCGACATGAGGGAGGTGATGATGCCGTTAAATCATCACTCTATACGGGGCTGGCCTATGTTTTTACGGTCATCTTTTTGATACTGCCATTCTCCATTGTCTCTAACCCATTTGTTGCCCTGGGGGTCACCTTGTGCATCGCCGTTTTAATCATATTAGGATTTAACTTCTATATTGCCGTAGCCAAGGGATATAATTTTAAGATCCGGTTTCTTGAGATGGCCGCAATTTCTCTCGGAGTCGCCGGCCTTTCATTTGTCATTGGAGTCCTGATTAAGAAATTCATAGGGGTTGATATTTAATTCATTTCGGAGGGCTCTTCAGCCCTCCCTCTTCCCCAGCTGTTGTCACAAGCTCATCTACGGCTATCAAGAACTTCTCTTCTGCTGTTTTATCAAAATCAAGGAGTTTAACGAGCCTGGACATCAATGGTTTAACAAATTGTTCCATCCTCTGCTTCTTTCTCTCATACTCAGTTTTATGATCCAGGATCATGACTTCCACGGGAGAAGGGTCCGAATATTGCCCGATTCTCTGGAACCCTAATTTGTAATACATTCCAACCTGTTTCTGATCATCCGCAAAGACATCCAGAAAGAGACTCTCTGTTTTTTCAATTCTGGCATAAAGGTAGGCCAGAGTCATGAGGCCCATGGGAATAATACTGCCTCTCTCTTCTTTCAAAACGGCTAGTCTGTCGATTTCGGCGCATCTTTTACCTTCTACCAAATGGTTAATTTCAAAATGATCTTCTATGGGCAGGTGATCTATCATTTGCGTCGTTATACAGGAAACAGTTCCCACAGGCTGTAGTCCCTTATAGGCCAGAATATGGTAGGCTTTCTCATCAATTTCTCTTCTGATCGTTTCTTCTCTGTAGCCCATTTCGCCAACTAGAATCTTACGTTGAATAAAAAAGACATCTTCACGCTCTGAGGGGTCTTTCACATTGACAAAACGAATCTTTGATTTATCACTGGATTCCATGGGAAGAGAAACCAGGATTTCAGTTCCATGTTTGTATTCGCTGTTTATATGAATCCTTCCTCCCATTTCTGTGACGATCTGATGAGTGATGCTCAAGCCCAGTCCGGTTCCTCTACCCGGTTCCTTTGTTGTATAAAAGGGGTCGAAAATATCATCCATATGTTCTTTCTCTATTCCTATACCCGTATCTTTGATGCTGATCATGGCACTGTAGGACGTTTTTTTACTTGTGATGCTGAGGGTCCCACCGGATGGCATGGACTGAACAGCATTGACTATAAGGTTCATAAAAACCTGTTGCAAACCGTTTTGGTTTACTTCAATTTCAGGGAGTTCTTCCATATCCTTCTCAATGATGACCCTGGAAAAGTCCATCCCCCTTTGAGCTAGACGCAGCGCACTGTCTAGGATCATATTGATATCAACTGGCCCAATTTCTCCTTTCTCTTTTCTGGAATAGCTTGTTAAGTCTTTAATCACCGATGCAGCTGTTTCGGAATACTGAATGATATCTGATGTGTATTCATAAAGCTGTGTGTCAGGTTTCAGCAGTTCCTTCATGATTTCGGCAGTTCCTAATATTCCGCCCAGGGGATTGTTTATTTCATGGGCGATGCCCGAGGCTAGAGTTCCTATTCCCGCCAGTTTTTCAGATTGGATGAGCTCCGCCTGCAGCTTTTTCTGCTGGGTTATATCTAAAAAGAACTCGAGGAACAGTTTGTCTTCTCCGGACGGAACAGCAATGGGATAAAAATGCACATCAAAAATCTGATTGTTCTGTTCGCGCCTTTGTTCGACCGCAAAGGGCAGCTGGGTGTGAAGGCAGTCCTGGGCCATACATTTTTCACAGGGCTTTTCTCTTTGAAAGAAAACTCTATAGCATTTCTTTCCCACCAGCTCGTCATAACTGGTCTGGAAGTATTTGGTGGCTGCAAAATTCACCATGACAATGTTGTAATTTATATCCTGAATGGAAATGGGTGTGGTGATTCCATCGAAGAAGGCTTCCAGTTTATTCCGGCTTACTGTGAGTTCTCGGTTCAGGTCCTGCAGTCTGAGCTGTTGATTTTTAAGCCTTTCAAAGGTGATGGCATTCTCCAGGGATACTGAGCAGTGACCGCTTAGGATTTCTAAGGTCTCCAGTTCCATTTGATTGTAGAACCCTCTCTCTTCACTTTCTCCCAGGAGTAAATAGCCGTTGGTTCTCGTATTGAATTTGAGTGGGAGTATGAGGCTGGGGGTGAGGGTTAGGGACTTGTCGAAAATCTTGAAACTCAAGGGAGGATAGATTTTCTGTTCGATCAGACTATGACTTCTCTCTGACATGAGTTCTTCCATGGGAAGCTTTCCTTCAGGTTTGAAAGGTATGCTCTGCTTTAGGGTGATACCCAGGCCTTGCCAGCCGAATATCTGAAAGTTTCTGGAGCTGTAATCCAATACGAGCATGGCCGACCAGTTCAACTGGTAGGAGTCACTGATTTTCTTCGTTGTCAGCTCTCCCAGGGTATTTAAGTCGACGATTGAGTTTAGGCTGTCTGAAAAGCTTTTTAAGTCTTGAAAAGATCTAAACCGATCCCCAAAGTAGAGTTTTTCGATGATGGAGAGAGAGCCTTTTCGAACAGGTTGAAAAATAAGAGCTGCCAATACACCCAGAATGACAGAGATGGATAGAGTCGATTGAATTTTGAAGATTTCCTGTGAAATTGTTAGAATCCACAATACTGTATAGAAAATGGCGCTGCTGGCCATGGCTAAGATGAAATAGAGAATGCCGTTTAAAACATAATATGAGTAATTCATGAGTTTGTAGTTGTAGATGGAATAAAAAATAAGAATGGCATTGACCGTTGTTCCCAGAATATCAATGGGATACTTTCCAATAGGCTCATATAGGTTGACAAGAACACTTACCAGTAGAATGATGACCCCGAAGATGGGATACATCAGTTTGAGTTGGAGGGATTTGCTTTCTGCCTTTCGTATTTCTTTAGTGAGATGAATCAGAGCAAAAATAAGAAATAGATAACTAAGAGAGTAGGCCAGAATGGCTCCGTCTGCCAGTTTGTAATTGAAACTGCTTCCTTCAAACCAAGCCCTCTCAACAATTCTTCCTGTGATATTTAAGTAGAGCAGGATAAGATAGATTGCATACCCCAGATAAAGAGATATATGAATCTTTTTCTTGCCGGATTTTGTCAAATCAAGGAGGGCGTGAAATATGGTGATGGGAACACCCAGCATCCCAATCATCATGATTTTATTCCATACCAAAGGGGTGTATATCCCCGTATTGGCGTGCATCATAAAGGAACTGAAGCTCCATACTGTCATCATCAGCATATAGAGATTGAAGGAGTGCAGGAATTGATCTTTCCTAGCCTGATAAAGACCAAATGCTGTAAAGACTATATAAAGAATACAGCTCATTGCAGGAATCAGGGTGGAGATATTCAATATCATTTTTTTGGGTTCCTTTCATCTATATGCACAATTTGTTGACAGTAATCTTTTCTGTTGTGGACTAATTGAGTGGAATTATATCATTATACGAATATTATGTTATACATTTTATTTTCAACATTGGCATTTCTGTGTCTTCTAATTGCCGATTATTTTCAAATATCACAAAAGCATTTCATTATCCTTCCTTTTTCAATTGCCGGGTATGGAGGCATCTTTGTTGTTATCATGACTATGACAATCCAGTACTGGGTCCCCACACTTTCAGTTTTCTTTCTTGTTGTAAAATGCTTCTTTGTACTTTTCAGCCTGGGGGCTCTTGTTTATGTTCTGTTTATTGAAATTTCTTTCACTCCGCAAATTACAAAGACAAGGGAGAGGCTGGTTGTCAGTACCGGAAGCTATTCTCTTGTGAGACACCCAGCGTTTTATCCCTTTGCCTTAATCTTGATTTCTTTGTCTTTCCTGGCCTGGGGTAAAGAATTTATTTTACTTTCTACCTATCTGATCCTCTTGAATTTTCTGCTGATTTTAATAGAAGATAAATTTCTTTTTCCTAGAATATTTGCCAACTACAATCAGTATAAAAAGAGCGTTCCTTTTCTTGTTCCAGGGAGAACATCCATTTAAAAATAGAAAGGATACACAATGCACAAAGTCATGTTTAATAGAGTTTTTATAATTGATGATGACTCGGCCATCAGGAAGGTGCTCCAGATTCAGCTGGAAAACTCCGGGTTCTCAGTTGGTCTTGCCATTTCGGGTGAAGATGCCCTTGAGATCCTGAATCAGGGAGCCTTCAAACCAGACTGTATCTTTACAGATATCAGGATGCCCGGAATCAGCGGTCTAGAACTTCTGCCCATACTCAAAGATCGACTGCCTCTTGTTCCTGTTATCATGCTCACTGCCCATACCGATCTTGATACAGGTCTCTCTGCCATGCGGCTGGGAGCCTATGATTATATGACAAAACCAATGAGGCGGCAGGATCTTCTGGCCAACATTCATAAAGCTCTGGATTACCGGGCTGTGCTTTTTGAAAATGAAAGATTAACTAGAGAGAGTCTGAAGTATCAGGAGACTCTGGAGCAAAGGGTTAAGGATAGAACCCAGGAATTGTTCAAAGCCTATCAAAGACTGAAAGACACAAACCTGGCAACAGTGCGTGTTTTGGCAGAGACCATTGAAGCCAAAGACCCTTATACACGGGGGCATTGTAATCGGGTCAGGATGTTTTCAAGAGAGACGGCTCTGCATTTGGGCTTGGATTCCGAAACCATTGAAATATTAGAATATGGGGCTCTCCTGCATGATATAGGTAAAATTGGCATTCCAGAATCTCTGCTGCATAAACAAATGGCCTTGGATGCTCATGAGATTTCAGTTTTTGAAGAACATCCTATCATCGGAGAAAATATACTGAAGCTGGTTGATTTTTTTACTCCTTGTCTTGGAATTGTCAGGCATCATCACGAGTGGTATGACGGAACGGGATATCCCGATAAGATCAAGGGGCAGGAGACTGAGGTCATCACCAGAATTGTTCAGATCACAGATGCATATGATGCCATGACATCTAATAGACCCTATAGGTCGGCCTTAGCAGAGGAATTCGCCCTAGAAGAGTTGAAAAGGGGGAGGGGAACTCAGTTCGATTCGGAAATTGTAGATCTGTTTATCAGCAAAAATGTTTATTTGATTACAGATGATACAGAACTCTCCCGGTCATGATACCTCATTCAAATCTTCAAGACGTATGATGCCTGTTTTATTAATAACAAGGCAGTAATGGCTCAACTCTTCAATTTCCGGATGGTCATGATTTTTAAGATTCATGACAAGATGGATTCTGTAGACACGATTTCCCTTAATTTTAATTTTTTTCATATTTTCCAATTTATAGAAAAAATCTTTTGGGTCATCCATCTCTTTAAGCCAGTCATCTATATTCAGTCGTATGATTTCAGTCACACTATTGAGACGGGAATGGTTGGTGATCAGTTTTTTTGAGTTTAAACTGATGTGACGCTTGTAGAGAATCACATCCTGTTCAGGTAAAATAGAATGGAATGGATTTGGTTTGTGAAAGCGAATCTCTCTGATATTATCGGGAATCTCAGAAATCTTGTTAAATCTAGCCGTACCTCTACTGATGCCCACCCGTTTTTTGAGTGAGGGTTCAAACAGTATGGTGCGCTGGTCAGAAGTCAGCTGTGGAAGGACGTTTTTTAATATCTCTCTCAACACTTCCTTGATTCTGTCTTTGAATATATAGGCCATGACTATGATGAGAATCCATGGTGTACTATTGGGCGTAAAAAGCTTACCTGCGAAGATCGTCATAAAAACGGCAAATATCATGGCTATTCCCGCGGCAATTCCAGCCAAAATATGACCTACACGATGAGGTGTTCTGCTATCTTCATTTGTCATATACATAGCCGATTGAGACCATTTTTTAAGCATACTTTCCCGGTAGGCCATCCTTTCCCCCGAACGGGAATCATCCTCAATAATGAGATATTGATATCCCATAGAACGCCGGTATTCCGTCTCGCTTTTGGTTATTTTTTCGTAGGCTTTCAGATGGGTTTCAGAAGACTCCATCTCCTGGGTCGAGGTAAAAAGTCTGTTCAAAGCTCGTTCTGTTATGATACTGATAGATTCATCAGCCCAGGCGAGAGCTTCTCTTTGAATATCATTGATCCTGGGATTGATGAAAAGAGCATGAAGTTTCCGGAAATCTTTCAAGAATGTCTGCATTTCATCCAGAAATAATCCCATTTTCCGGCTGCACATACTATCCCTTGTTTGCTTCTGTATCTCACTTGCCAAGAGGAACACAGTATTATCGACTTCTGCACGGTAAATGTTTGTCAGAACCTGTAGTTCATAAAGGATGAGACCGTCTTTGCGGCTTTGTTCTATTTCTGCCATCTCCATAAAGTGCCGAATCCTGTAAAGGGGACTGAGCTCACATTCTTTATCAACGATTAGTTTCAAGGACAAACCTGGAGTTGAGAAACGGGTATAAATTTTTATATTATTAATGAACCGTTCTACACCAATCCTTTTTTCTGTGATATTCAGCTGATTCGGAAAGAAAAAATAAAAATTCATTTCATAATCTGTCCGTTTGGCGTTTCTCATCAAGGGGTAGTCCGATTTGAGTTCTAGGTGACGTCTGCTGTGAATTCTAAGAGAGCAATTATAATCTTTCATTATTAATCCTTAATTAAGCTGAACATTTTAACATGATTTACAATAGAGTCAAAGGTAACTTTCTTAGAAACACCTTTCTGTAAGTGAAATCCATTGTTTCAGGATTATGGCAGATCGAATTTTTAGGCAGAACTCCATGGGATATACATAAAAAATTAGAGAATAGACTAGTCTTTTTTGGACTTCGCGAGTAATATGCAAGGAAATTTTGTACAGGGTTCAGCTATCAGTCGTTTGGAAACCCTTTCAATTCAAAGCATTCCTTTTGATCAAATCTGTTTTCAGAAGGGTTTCATATCTAATCAGGAGTCTCTCTATTGCATTTTACACTTACGAATCTCAATCTCACAGGTATCAAAAATGATACCCTTTCCGGTCTGACGGTTGCTCTGGCGCTGGTTCCCGAGGCCATCGCCTTTGCTTTTGTCTGTCATATTTCACCCATGATCGGCCTCTATGCCGCCTTCATTGTCGGTTTGGTTAGTTCTGTTCTGGGAGGACGACCGGGGATGATCTCCGGTGCGACCGGTGCAGTCGCTGTCGTCCTTGCGTCTCTCGTCGTGAGCCATGGTGTGGAATATCTTTTTGCAGCAGTGGCCCTTATGGGGATTTTGCAATTGGCTGCCGGACTTTTAAAATTGGGAAAATACGTCCGACTCATCCCCCATCCTGTGATGCTGGGCTTTGTTAATGGATTGGCCATCGTCATATTTCTGGCCCAACTCGCTCAATTCAAAACCGGAACGGGTGACCAGGCTCAGTGGCTGCAGGGAGCCGATTTATGGATTATGCTGACCCTGGTGCTGCTGACAATGGTTCTCAGTTTTCTCCTGCCTCTCCTGACGAAGGCCATCCCTGCTTCACTGTTTGCCATCATTACGGTGACTCTTTTGGGCATGGCGTTATCAACCTATGATATTTTTCATGTCCGCACTGTCATGGATTTTGTTACGATGCTTGATCCTGATATCAGTTCATTAAAAGGGGGACTCCCATCTTTTCACATACCTCATGTTCCTTTTGATTTGGATACTCTTCTGATTATCCTTCCTTATTCCATTTTAGCCGCGGCTGTGGGGTTGATTGAGTCCTTATTGACTCTGACTCTGGTAGATGAGATCACCGAGACCCGGGGGCATGGAAATCGGGAATGTCTGGGACAGGGAGCTGCCAATTTGATTTGCGGGTTTTTTGGAGCCATGGGTGGTTGTGCTATGATCGGACAAAGCATGATTAATATAAAATCCGGTGGACGGGGACGCTTGTCTGGAATCACTGCGGCGCTGGCCCTCATGGCTTTTGTCATGATTGGTTCTGATTTTATTCAAATTATTCCTGTGGCAGCTCTTGTGGGTGTCATGTTCATGGTTGTTATCAGTACCTTTGAATGGTCCAGCCTGAGGCTTATCAATAAGATTCCCAAATCTGACACATTCATCATTGTTCTGGTATCTGTCATAACAGTCTTGGAAGACCTGGCCACTGCCGTTCTTGTGGGAGTGATTGTCTCGGCCCTGGTATTTGCCTGGAAAAAAGGGAGCCAGATCGAGATTCACTCCGAAACAGATCAAAAAGGATCTAAAATATACCATCTGAGAGGACAACTCTTTTTTGGTTCGGCCAGGAACTTTGCCGATCTCTTTAATCCATCAGAAGACCCTGCAGATGTGATCATTGATTTTCATGATGCCAGGGTGCATGATCAGTCAGGAATAGAGGCCATCAATACTCTCTCCGAGCGATATACAAGGCTAGGAAAGACTCTACACCTCATTGATCTTAGCCCTGAATGTGCCCAGTTGCTGGAAACGGCTGCCGATCTGGTCGATGTTCTGGTATATGAAGATCTGAAGCACTGGCATATTGCCAGCGACAAACTAGGTTAATCCTACACACTGCGTTTACAGCTCTTCTTTACCGGAGGGCTGTAAATGTATGATTTACAACATTTAGTCCAATAATATCACATTGTCCACTTTTATATCCTGATTTATCATGGATAGATGATCCATAAGGAGGATTAATGTGATGAAAAAGACCTTGATAGTTTTACTATCTCTCCTGGCTCTTGGACTTCCTGTGTTTGCCACAGGAGTTCAGGAAGAGACCGGGCCCGTTACCATTACGTTCTGGACCCATGAGGACCCCAACAGAACGGCTCTTGAAGACCGCTATATCAGCGAATTCGAGGCAAGTCATCCTGATGTCACCATCAATCGTGTGACCAACTCTAGCTCTAAAATGCCCGAGCTGCTCTTAACCGCCTTTGCTGCAAACGAAGGTCCCCACATTTTCAATACACAGATAGAAGACGGCTACGCCTATATTGCCAACGGCCGAGTCGCACCGGTTAATCCCGAGGCAGTCGGTTTTCAATCCACCGAGGCTTTAACAGAATCCTATGTAGATGGCGTTTTAAATGCGGTCAGTGAAGATGGTCAGGTTTACGGACTCCCTCTGGAGCTGACAAACTGGGCACCCTATCTAAACAAAAGAATATTCCGTGATGCCGGACTGGACCCTGAAAAAGATATACCCAAGACCTGGGAAGACATGGTTGCGGTTTCTCAGAGAATGGTTCTAAGGGAAGGTGAGATTATCACACGCCGGGGGTTCGACTTCAGGTATCCCTACTATCTGGTTTCTATGGTTCCCATGGTTGAGCAGCTGGGTGGACAACTTGTAAGTGATGATGGCAAAACAGCGATAGTCGGTGATCAAGCCTGGTTGAAATTCCTTCAGTTTATGGCAGATTGGGGACCCAATGGTCTTAATCTTGGTTCACCTACCTACCAGAATGCCCGAAAACTCTTTAACGCTGACAACAATGATATGGGTATGGCCATGAGCGGTCTTTATCAGGCTGGACGTATCCGGGCGGATAACCCCGAGTTTTATGACAGCGGTGACTGGATGGTCATTCCCTATCCTCAGTTTAAAGACGCTGTAAAAGAAGTCGCATCCGCCTATTATGGTCACTTTTATATGGTAAATGGTCAAAAATCTGAAAGAGAACAGAAAATTGCCTGGGAATTCATCGCTTATATGCTGTCACATTCGGAAGAATATCTAACAGAGGTCGGTTTGGTTCAGCCTACTAAACAGTTGATGGCCTCCGAAACCTATGCCAATATTCCCTATGCCGATGTTTTTGCTGCAGATATGGCCAAGGGAAATATTGTGTATTATGCCGAAAACAGTGCCAAAATTCAGGAACTGATCAAAGAGGCTGTGGAAGGTGTTATGCTCAGCGGTATAGCTCCTGAAAAAGCCCTGGCTTCCCTAAAAGTGAAAGCTCAGGAAGTTTTGGATCAGGAATAATTTTATCTTGTAAGTTATTTATATTGATCATAGAGCTGGTTTGAAGCGATTTTAAAATTGTGTTCAGGCCAGCTCTTATTTAAAAGGAATCGGAATGAAGAAGGCCTATATCGGAATAGACAAGAAGCTCGCACGCTGGGGATGGATATTCATAACTCCCTCATTGCTGTTTTTTTCATTATTCAGCTTTTACCCCATATTGAATGCTGCCTATACTAGCTTTTTTAGGAAAAACATCCTGTCTCTGAAGCCGCCCACCTTCACAGGCTTGAAAAACTATATTTATCTCTTAAAGTCTCCCGATTTTTGGAACTCCATCAGGGCAACCTTTGTCTTTACCCTCGGGACCTTTATTCCCCTGGTAGTGTTCAGTTTGCTCCTGGCTGTTATGATCCTTCTGGTCAATAAGAAGAGTCAGAAATATCTTCAGCTGGCCTATTACGCTCCGGCGGTGCTCTCTTCGGTAGTGGCCGCTGTAATCTGGCTGTCCATTTTCAATCCCAGGGGGTTGGGGAATCAGTGGCTCAATTTTTTTATGAATACCCCCGGAATAGACCATCAGTGGCTTGCCAATTCATTTATGGTTCAATTCTCCACCATATTGGTCTATTTCTGGAAATATATCGGTTATTTTGTGGTCATTTTCATTGCGGGACTGTCGGCCATTCCTGGATCTCTATATGAAGCCGCCCGGATCGATGGAGCTGATAACTGGCAGAGCTTCTGGAGGATCACCTTCCCACTTCTCCAGCCCACAGTGGTTTTGGTTTCTGTCATGTCCATGCTCCAGTGTTTAAAAACATTCAGCACACAATACCTTTTTGTACAGTCCGGATCTCCTCAGGCCCCCATCAACGTGATTACGCTGAATATTTATAACACCGGAATCAGAGATCATCAAATCGGTAGGTCCAGTGCTATGAGCATCATCCTCTTTTTGATCATGCTCTTCTTTACCTGGTTCCAATTCAAGGCATCCAAGGCAGACAGCGTGAGCTATTAGGCTCTCCAGCATCCAGAGTAAAAGGAAAATAGCTATGATACGAACAAGATTAGACAGTCCCGGAAAATCAACCCTCTCTCCTATCAGCATTCTTATCCATTTGCTCCTGCTGGGAGCGTTGATCTTCACCCTTATTCCGATTCTCTTTATGTTCACAGCCTCAATGATGCCTCGGAAGGATATTTTAAAAATGCCTTATCGTTGGATTCCCCAGGGGTTTGAGGTTCAGAATTTTATCAAAGCGATCGCCGGAAATGACGGAAGCTTCATCTTTATCCGCAATTATATAAATTCGATCCTCGTATCCGGGATCGTCACCTTTTCTACGGTCCTTCTTGCTAGTCTCACAGGGTATGGACTGGCTAAATTTAAATTTAAAGGTCGGAATTTTGTCTTTTTGGCCATCATGGCAACCATGATGATTCCTTTTGAAGCCATCATGATTCCCCTTTATCTGGTGACCACAAAACTTCATCTTCAAAACTCCTATGGAGGGCTGACACTGCCCTTTTTGGTCAATGCTTTTGGAGTTTTCATGATGCGGCAGTATCTGCTTCCTTTTCCCGATGAATTTCTTGATGCCACCCGAATTGACGGAGCGGGAGAAATTAGGATTTTTTGGCATGTTGTTCTTCCCAACTGCGCTCCGGCCATAGCCACTTTATCCATACTAACCTTCAGAAGTCAGTGGGATAATCTGTTATGGCCTCTATTGATAGCACAGAGTGAAAAAATGAAGACTCTCCCTTTGTATATTGTCAAATTTGCCGCCGAAAAGTATACCGATGAGGGGGCTATGATGGCTGTGGCGGTTTTAGCTAGCATCCCCATGTTGGTTCTATTTTTTACAATGAGCAATTACTTTGTTTCCGGTGCCTCAGTCTTTTCGTCCAGGAAAGGATAGTGAAGCATGACCAAACTCTTTATTTTTGATATGGGGGGAGTCCTCGTCCGTCGGTTTGATATCCTTCCTAGCATTGCCTCTTTGATGGGGTTGGAACTGGAATCTCTTGTTTCAAATATCTCCGATGATTTAATACCCTTAATGGAAGGGAAACTCTCAAGTTTTGATTTCTGGAAGAGATTCACTCATAAGAGCGGGATCATACCCCCTGAAAAAATGAATTTGATGATTGATCTATATGAGCCGTTTCTAGATGGTAATACTGAAAAATTGATTCGCCGTATAAAAAGGTTCTGTCCCGTTGTCTGTGGTACAAATACTATAAGTGAACATTATGAGTATCATTTGAAAAAAGGGGATTATCAGGTCTTTGATACCGTTTATGCCTCTCATTTAATGGGAGTTGCCAAGCCGAAGCCCGCCTTCTATCAATGGATTCTTGACAGGGAGAAGGTGAATCCCGAAGAGGTGGTTTTTGCAGACGATTTGCCTGAAAATATTGAAGCAGCCCGAACTTTAGGGATTCATTCCTTTCTTTTCACAGAGGCAGATGTGTTTGAAAAGGATCTTGCCAGGGCAGGAATTGAGTACTCTTAAGTGTTTTAAGGCTCCTTAAATTTCCCACTTCTATATTGGCCAGGGGTTACTCCTATCTGACGGCGGAAGAGCTGGATAAAATATCCATCATCGGGAAATCCCGTTTGATGGGCTATCTCGCTGATTTTGAGAGAGCTCTTTTGCAGGAGTTTTAATGCTTTTCTTAATCTGTAGAATGTCAGGTACTCCAGGAAGGTGTATCCTGTTTTCTCTTTGAACAAACGGGAAAGATACCCCCGGGTTATTCCCAGGTTTTCCGCTGTATCCATAAGAGAAATATCCCGGTGGTAGTTTTTTCTGATATACGCAACAGATTGACGAATATACTCATCTTTTCCATCTCCGTTTACTGGGCTGCCATACTCTTGGAAGAGGGCAAGGCGGCTCTCTTTCATCATCTCCAGCTTTTTTCTTCTTTTCTGTTTTTGCAGACTTGTCTCAATCTTCTTTGCAATGGTGGACAAAAGACTATGGAATTCTTCATCATCAATGGGCTTAAGAAGGTAATCCTTTACACCCAGGCGTACTGCCTGTCTGGCATATTCAAAATCAGAATGACCCGTGAGGATGATCGCCCATGGGGCCTTGTTCCCCAGAATCCGTTCTGCTTCTCTGAGCATGGTGAGTCCGTCCATTCCAGGCATCCTTATATCTGTAATAACAAGGTGTGGCCTGATCTTTTCTATCATAGATAAGCCTTCCAGGCCATTGCGAGCTTCTCCTAGGAGTGTGCATCCCAATTCCTGCCAGGGAGTGGTCAGGGCTAGTTCTTTTAAGAGGTATTCTTCATCTTCAACAAGGATGATATTAATCATTTATTCTTCCTCTTTTAAAGGAACTCTGATACGAATGGTGGTTCCTTTATCCGCTTGGCTCTCAATGGTCAATCCATAGGGTGCACCATAGAGCAATTGGAGACGTCTGTGAACATTGGAGAGACCCACCCCATGAGAGTTGCTGCTTCCAATTTGCTCTTGTCCCGGAGGAATCCCCTTCCCGTTATCCTGAACTTCGAGGATGAGATCCTTCTCTTGGTTCCAACCACGGAGGGTAATTATCCCCGGACCCATTTTCTGTTCCAATCCATGGATTACAGCATTTTCAACCAGTGGTTGAAGCATAAGTTTGGGAATGGGTTGATCTGAATATTCCTCAGGAATTCTAATGCTGTAACTGAGCCTTGTCCCGAACCGTATTTTTTGAATAGAAAGATAACTTTCCACCAGAACCAAGCTTTCAGCAAGAGTCACAATTTCCTTTTCATTATCAATAGTATGGCGCAGGAGCTTTCCCATCTGTGTTACAATCGTTGTAATTTGATCTATACCTTCCAATTTTGCAATGGATTTGATGGTATTCAGGGTGTTGTAGAGGAAGTGAGGATTAATTTGAGCCTGCAAAGCTTTTCGTTCAGCTACCCTCAGTTTTTCCTGTTCCTCTCTGGTTTCCTTAACGAGGGTTTCTATTTGACCGGTCATGATATTAAAACGTTTGAGCAGGAGTCCTATCTCATCCTCTCTGTTCTCTGAAACTCGTACGGACAAATCTCCTTCTTCTACCTGACCCATGGCCAGTGTGAGGCTGTGAACCGGTCTAGAGATGGAACGAGAGACGAGGAGAGCCAGTAAAACCGCCAGAATTATACACAAAAGGAGCAGCCACAGAGTTGCCCGAATAAGATAACTGAGATTGGATAGGACTATGTTGAGGGGCAGGGCTCCGACTAGGACAAAGGGTTCCACTGCCAAGGGGGTGTAGATGATTAAAAGATCCTCTTTTGTAAAAGAGCCGGAAAGTTTGTCTGGAATATCAGAAAGGAAAGGCAGACGACTGAAATTGCCGTCATTCTCGCTGTGTCTTAGGTCGCTGACGAGATTCTGACTAGTATTTACAATCAGAATTTGGGAAAACACATCCTGGTTCTTTTCTTCACTTATTTGGGCGATATAGGGTTTATTGATATCCAGGACAACATACGCGATGATGGTTCCGTCAAAATCCCGTACGGCCCGGCATAGACTCATCATCACTATATTCCCTCTTTCATTTATGAAATGGTTAGAAACTGCCCAGCTTTTCTCGGGATGCTTGCGGGCCAGGGCAAATAAACCACCTGCCGCCTCATCGTCCATATTGAGATAGGATTTAGGTATCTGCTGTGTAGAAAAAGAGGGAAATCCTGTGCGGCTGATAACATGCAGGGAGGCATGATCAATGTGGCCGCTAAGAGCCCTATAGATTTTCTGATAGAGAGCCAGAAGTTCTGACCGTTCAGGATCAGCGTCCTTGAGGATAGCTGCAATAATTTCATCATCACTGCTGAGGGAATAGACTGTGTGGCGATACCGTTCCAAAAGCGTATTCAGATCTTCCGACATCCCTTTGATGGCAATGAGGCCCTGCTGTTTGTAAGATCCTGTTACAATGCCACCAGAAAAAAGGGCAAAGGAAGAGCTGAGGAGGGCCACAGGGATGACTCCTGTCAAGAAGAAGGCAATGAAGAGTTTGTAGAAAAATCGGAAATGCCGCAGCAATGGTCCCTCCGTTTCAGTGTTCATCATTAATATATCAGTTCTGCCCATTGTCTGTCTTTACAAAGAGACTCGGCATCAGTATACTTCTGCTGAATATCTCAAATCTGATGATAAGGACTGTCCATGCCCATTAATCGCGAGTTAATTATCCCTCTGGGAGACCTTGTAAATCATGAAGGCAATATGTATGAATTAACCAATGCCGCTATTCATAGAGCTGAACAGATCAGTGTAGCTGGTAGTGATGATCTTGATAAGAATAGAGGCAAAATCGTCTCTACCGCCCTGGAAGAAATCATCTCTAAAAAAGTTGAGTACGAATACCAGAAGTAATTCTCCTCTTCCTCCTGTTGTCTGTCTCTTTGGACCGACTGCAGTAGGAAAGACAGATCTTCTGGAAGAGCTCTTTAGTGACAGCGGTGAGATCATAAGTGCAGACTCTATGCAAGTCTACCGTCTGCTGAATATTGGAAGTGCCAAACCAGATCCTTCCTATTTACAACGGATGCCTCACCATCTCATCGATATACTAGACTATACAGAACAGTTCAATACAGGTGATTTTGTCCGTCTCGCAGAAGAGCGGGTTCTGAGTATCCATAAGAGGGGAAAACTCCCGGTTATCTCTGGGGGGACAGCATTTTATTTTAGAAATTTTCTCTTTGGACTTCCTAGAATCCCTCCTGTTTCAGGAGAAATCAGGAATGCTTTGAATGCAGAACTAGATGAAAAAGGGCCCCGAGTCCTCCATGAAAGGCTGACCAGGGTCGATCCAGAGACAGCCGCCAGGCTGATGCCGATGGATCGATCCCGTATCGTCCGGGCTCTGGAAGTCTTTGAAGGGACCGGGAAGCCTCTTTCATCCTTTCAGATAAGCCGTCAGCCCAGAAATGATCTTTCCTGTCTGCTCTTAGGACTGGAGCGTCCAAGGAAAGAGTTGTATGAAAGGATTAATGAACGGGTGAACCTCATGTTTGAAAGAGGGCTCTATGATGAAATCCAATTTCTGATCAGCCAGGGAGCCAGGGAAGATGACCCTGGAATGAAGGGCATCGGATATAGTGAGTTTTTTCCTTTTCTGAGGGAAGGCTGTCTTACTTTATCGGATGTAAAAGACCGAATCCAGCAGAATTCCAGGCGATATGCCAAAAGGCAGATGACATTTTTCCGTTCTCTTCCGGGAGTCTCGTGGTTTAACCCCGACAGGAGTCAGGAAATCCGGGAGAGGATTGATGCTTTTCATAGGTCCGGGACTTGACCTCCATGGATGAAAACGGCATAATATTTAAGCTCTGTACAGCCGGAGATGAGAATTTAGATTACCTGTAGGGCATGAACCGACAGGATGAACCATAAGTAGTAAGGAGATTACGAACAATGCCCTGTGGTAGAAAACGTAAAAGAAAGAAAATCGCAACTCACAAAAGAAAAAAGAAACTGAGAAAGAACAGACATAAACATAAATAGTTTGAATTTCTTGTGAGACAGGGCGGTATTTTTAATACCGCCTTTTATTTTGGCGCCCCTTTGGTGCTTATTTCAGCCTGAGGTGATGTGTGAAAGAATATCCAATTCTAGCCGGCATTAACCATCCGGAACAGTTAAGATCCCTGACTTCAAAACAGCTTGATGACCTGGCTCAAGAGATCCGGGACTGTATTATCAATACAGTCAGTCAGAATGGTGGTCATCTGGCATCCAATCTGGGTGTGGTTGAGCTGACCCTTGCCATGCATAAAGTCTTCTCCTCGCCTCGTGATAAATTCATATGGGATGTAGGCCATCAGTGCTACACCCATAAACTTCTCACCGGACGGGCCGATTTGTTTCATACAATACGGCAGCAGGGAGGTCTCAGCGGCTTTCCCAAGCGGGATGAAAATCCACATGATATTTTTAATACCGGACACGCCTCAACATCGATCTCTGCAGGAATGGGTGTTCTGGCAGGTGATCATATTCAAAAAAGAACCAACAAGGTTCTCTGTGTCATCGGAGACGGTGCTCTGACAGGGGGACAAGCCCTTGAAGCCCTGAATTTTGCCGGTCATCTTCAACAGGATCTTATTGTCATACTAAACGACAACACCATGTCTATTAGCCGGAATGTGGGGGCTTTGTCTTCCTACCTCTCTCAGTTGGCATTGACCGTCAGTTATAAACGCTTCAGGACTGTTGTTGACTTTACCATTTCTCATATTCCCTTCGTAGGAAAATCACTTCTTAGATGGGTTTACCGATTGAAGCGGGGAGTGAAGGGGATTGTCTATAAGGAAAATCTCTTCACTGACCTGGGTTTTAAATATGTTGGTCCCGTGAAAGGTCATAGTATTGAGAAACTGACAGATGTTCTTGAACATGTCCGTGAAATTGAGGGGCCTGTACTCCTTCATGTCCTCACAACCAAAGGCAAAGGCTATGCACATGCCGAAGGTGATCCCTCTTCTTTCCACGGTGTCGGTCCCTTTGCCATAGAAACGGGGAAGGTCGATCCTTCTCTTAAGGCAGATCCGAAAACGGTCACCACCACAGCAGCCTTTGGCTGTGCTATCCTCACTGAGGCTAAGAAGAATGATAAGGTTGCGGCTATTACGGCAGCCATGTCATCAGGTACTGGTTTACTTCCCTTCAAAGAAGAATTTCCGCAGCGTTTTTTTGATGTGGGCATAGCTGAACAGCATGCACTGACTTTTGCCGCTGGCCTGGCAGCCTCCGGAATGCAGCCTGTTGTGGCGATCTATTCCACATTTATGCAGAGAGCCGTGGATCAACTCATCCATGATATCGCTCTGCCAGGTCTGCCCGTTGTTATCTGCATGGACCGCTCCGGTCTTGTGGGTGATGATGGCGAAACGCATCAGGGGATCTTTGATATGGTCATGTTCCGGAATATTCCCGGTTTAGCCTTCCTGGCTCCTCAGAGTGCGAGAGAGATTGAAATGTCCCTTGAATGGGCTTTAGGGGCAAATCAACCCGTACTGATCCGTTATCCTAAGGGAGCTACTTACTCCTGTGGAGAAGTTCAGGATACGCCATTGGAAGAAGGGAAGGGTGTCCTTGTCAAAAAAAGAGAACATTCTACAATCCTGCTCATCTCCTTAGGAGGACTCCTGAAAGAGGTTGTAAGCGCTTCGGATATTCTGGATGAAAAGGGACTGAAGTGTGATGTGTATCAAATGAGGTTTATCCGACCTCTGAATAAACCGGCCCTCCTGGGGCTGTTGCAAAATTATGAACAGATTCTTTTCGTTGAAGAAGGAATTGGCTCTGGCGGAATGGGTGAAGAAATTGCCATGATTCTTTCAGAAAAGCATTCGGATATTCTCTACGACCATATTGGTGTTCCATCGGAATTCCTGGCTCAGGCTACACGGGATCAATTGATCAAACAATGTAAGCTTGACCATGAATCCATTGTTGCCAGGGTGGAACAGATTCAATCAGAACTACGTTTCAGTAAGGTAGTGGATATGGTCAAGAATGATAAATGGAGTCCCCATAATATCTGATTCAAATTCAGGTTTTCTGGAAAACCGCCGCATAAATCTGCCTATCCAGAGTATTTCCCAGATCAAAATCATCAAAATCCTTTAGGATGGCCAGCACTGTATTTTCAGGACTGGCTGATTCATGGCTCCTGAGCACCCTGTACAGTGATTTCTGTCCGTAAAGCTCTCCCGAAACTCCCAGTTCCCTGTCTGTAAGACTGGAGGATACCAAAATGATTCTATCCCCTTTCTCAAGAGGGATTCGGTATGGTTTTCCGTCTTCTCTCGTTTGGGCTCTTACTCCTAATCCTTCTTTAAAGGTTACCGGTTTGTTCTGAGTCTGGACAGGAACAATTTTACCGTCATTCTTCTGCATATAAATCCTGACTCTGCCGGCAGTACCACAGATCAGCTCATCATCTAAATAATAGAGGTATACCGCAGAGAGGCCTGTTTCCATATTCTGATGGAGAGAGCACATCCTGTCATTCAGTAACTTCATCATCTGTGCCGGCTTTTCAATCTTCATGTTCTTAAAGATTTCCTGAAGGTATAGTAAGGGCACGAGAGATTCTTTTCCCAAGTTCTCGGCAAAAAGGAGGGCTTTTCCACTGTTCCAAACTCCCAGCATGGGCCATTGGTGACTATCCGCAATCAGGCGATGGGCTCCCGACCATGATTCGGGAAGACTCAAAGCCGGGTCTCCCTTCTGTTCCAGGAGTCTCCGCGAGCATTCCAGACTATAGTCTGGAATCCTTGTTTCTTCCTCATATCGGGTTTCGAGATTTTCAATCATCTCTTCTAGCTTGTCTTTTTGAATCTCCTCGTCTTCTACCATTTTTCTGAGTATGTTATTTCGTTGCTCTTCCTTGTTGTACCGTCTCTGGATGAGGCTGACAGTCAATGCAAACTGCCACAAAATCAAAAGAGAAGGGAGGGCAAAGTAGAGGTTGTTCAGGAATGGGAACAAACCTGTATACCGTCTTGTATAGTATAACCAGAGGGAGAGTCCAATGAGAGGAACCAGAGTCAGCACTCCTGCAATTCCTGAACGGTCATCCTTCCTTTGAAATGATAAGATGCTGTTTATAACTGAATCCAGGATCAGTACTGAAGCGAGTATCGGAACGGGCCATTGAAGGTTCAGAATCTGCGGGAAGTGGCCCGATAAGAGAGTTCCTATGAGGGCTATTGAGAGAAGCATGGATGACAGCAGGAAAGACCATACCTTCGTTCTGTGATACAGGGCCTTACGGCACCAGGATCTATAGGTTTTGTAAAAGAGAAGGAGGAACACGGTCCTAATCATTTGAGCTGACCAAAATTCGCGAGGAAGGTTCACCATGTCTACCCAGAAGGGCAGGGTGTACACAAGGGCTGCTATGAGGGACGATAAAGCTAGGTAGAGGGATGATTTATCCTTTTTACGAAGAAACAGCAGAATGATTCCCAGACAAAATAGTAAGGTCCCGCTGATTGGTGAAACCAGATAGAGAAACCTATTATCCATGAGAATATCTGACAGTCTCAGATTGAGTAACTGTGGCAATGGAGTTGAACTTATGAAACCCTCATATTCAACGGGAGTCTGGACGCGACAGGCTGAGAAAAGAGGGATTATCAGAGTGGACAGAAGCAGTTTTATTTTTTTTTTCATTCTCTTTTAGATTATGACCTTCAGGGGATGTCTACTATATCGACAATTATATGTAAAAAATATATACTTATTGGGATCGTAACCTGAAAAGTAATGAAAATAGGTTACATTTAACAGGAGTCTCCCGGTGTGGAGTTCTCAGTACCCGTATGAATTTACTGAATCAATGGTTTCTGATTTTGAAGAATAAATGATTTTCAGGCAGACAACTAAGCAATGATATGAATAATTCCGACCGGACTAAAAAATATGCTACAAATGTGTGAGATACAATTTAGATGAAATTTACCGAATTTAATTTTAATGAGAATATCCAGAAGGGTATAGAATCGGCAGGCTTTAAAGAGTGCATGCCAGTACAGGAACAGACGTTCCAGACTATTTTAGAAAACAAAGATGTATTTGCCCAGTCTCAGACCGGGACAGGAAAGACCGCAGCGTTTCTAATTTCAATTTTTCAATTATTAGGCGAAGATAAACACTTTAAGGGGCAGAAAGCCCTCATCATTTGCCCCACAAGAGAACTGGTCGTTCAAATCGAAGAAGAAGCTAAGGTTCTGGGGCAGCACCTTGATTTTAGAATTGGAAGTTTTTACGGAGGTGTGGGATACAACGAACAGGAACAATCCCTGGCCGATGGATGCGATATCCTTATTGGCACCCCTGGAAGGCTGATCGACTTTAGTAAATCAGGGAAAATTCGATTTTCAGAGATGGGAATTCTTGTCATTGATGAGGCTGATAGACTTTTTGATATGGGATTCCTACCCGACCTCAGGAAGATTTTGAGTAAAATGCCCGCTGCGGACATGAGGCGGACCATGCTTTTTAGTGCTACCTTGAATGCCAAGGTGGGGAATCTTGCCTGGGAGTATATGAACAATCCCGGTGAAATTGTGATTGAACCCGAGCAGCTTGCCGTAGAGGCCATCACTCAGGAACTCTACCATGTCAGTGCTGAAGAAAAAATGAAGCTTCTTCTGGGCGTAATGAAGCGGGATAAACCCGATACAGCTATTATCTTTGCCAATACGAAACATACAACCTATGAGGTCGCTAAACGGCTGGAGCATAACGGATATCATGCGAAGTGCCTTATGGGCGATCTTCCCCAGAAAAAGAGACTCAAAATTGTTGAAGAAGCCAAAGAGGGAAAAACACCCTTTCTTGTGGCGACAGATGTCGCTGCCAGAGGACTCCATATCAACGATCTTTCTCTGGTAGTCAATTATGATGTGCCTACAGACGCAGAGAGTTATGTCCATCGAATTGGTAGAACTGCCCGTGCAGGAAAGACTGGTAAAGCCATCACTCTGGCCTGTGAAAAGTTCGTATACGGACTACCTGCCATTGAAAAACTTACGGGACAGAAAATACCCGTATCCTGGGCCGATGAAGATCTGATGGTTGAAGACAAGAGTGAAGGAATGCGTTTTCACTTTGATAAAAGGGCGGGAGCTTCCGGAGATCATCAAGGACGCCGTGATGGACGAGGCCGTCCTAGAAACGGTGGTGGTGTCAGCCGGAAATACAGCGGAGGAAACAAACGTCCTCTGGATGCCAGAGCCGCCCGTGTTCAGTCTGCTGTTTTGGCCGTGTCGGGAACCATGGATTCCGTTGATGAAGAAATCAAAAAGAGCAATACCCACAATGGCAGTGAAAAACAGAGCATAAGCCGAAACAGGAAACGTAAAAACTCATACAAGGGACAAAAGCCTACGGATAATCGATCCCGCAACCGTGGAGAGAACAAGGCTCCCGCCAGTCTTCCCATGGAACGGGTCAGCAGTAAGAACAGCATTGAAGATAGACTAGCCTATTACAAAGCCAAATACGGTGAGGATTTTCAGGCAGATAAAGGGACTATCAAATCTTTCAAAGGCGGATCAAAGTCCGGAAACGGCGGCAACAGGAAGAGATCCGGCCGCCCGGTTGCTCAGCGTTCCGGAAATAAGGGACCAGTCAATAATAGCCATGCAAACAAAGGGGCAACGAATAAGAACAGTTCCTCTAAAACATCTCAGAACCCAAAGAGTGCCCGCCCTGTAAATCAGGTGAAAGAAAAGGCTCCAGTTCAAAAGAAAGGACTTCTTTCCAGACTGTTTGGAAAAAAATAAACGGTTTCTTTCGAACATAAAAAAGGACTGCCCGGCAGTCCTTTTTTTATGTGCAGATATAGCTTGCCATCCGGCCGCATCCGGCCCCCTCTCGGCGCCAGGAATACAGATCAGTCTGGCAACAGCTGCAAAGATTGCTGCCCTCCATTTGTGTTTCTTTTATCCCCTTTGCTATCAATTGATGAAATACGGCTTTTTCAAGGCTCAGCCGCCAGTGATTTTTGCCGTCTTTTTTAAAAGCATTGAGAGTTTCCGGATAAGACCCTGTCAGAGCATCATAGACGGGGCTGTCGATTTGATAGCAGCAGCTGTCAATGGCAGGTCCTGCTACTGCTCGTATATTCTCAACATGACTGTACAGTTCACTGCACATCCGTTCCAGTACCTGAGGGACTATTCCTCCTGCAATCCCTCTCCAGCCGGCGTGTATCAGAGCCGCATATTTTTTTTCTGTATCAAAGAGAATCAGCGGTAGGCAGTCCGCCGTAAAGATCATGGCCTGAAGCCCCGGATGCCCGAGTATGATGGCATCTGTAGCGGGAATCGCCGTGGTTCTGTCCAGAGCTCCGAGGCCCCTGTGATCGGGTCCTGCTACAAAAGATCTGTTCCCGTGAACCTGATCGGCATAAATCCATTGATCAGCAGTTCTGCCGAGTTCTTCTGCCAGGAGGGCTCTGTTTTTGAGAATTTTCTTTCGATTCACGCCTTCCGGGGCATGGAGAGCCGTATTCATACCGGACACAGTTCCGGCTTGCACACCCAAATGATCCAGGGTCTGCCAGGTATGCAGGGTAAATCCTGCTTTTTTGTGAAGGATCAATGGACTAGAAATCCTCGGGGGTCAGGCCAAATTGTTCGCCGGACTCAATGTTACCCTCTGGTTCTACATGAACCATGATGTCAAAAATCTCAGGGAGGGCCTTTTTTATATTTTCTTCTACCTTGACGGCAATCCCGTGTGCTTCTCTGACAGATATGGTACCGCAAACTTCAATATCCAAGTCTATGTCATAAAGATTATTGAGCTTTCGGATTCTGGCTCTATGAGGATTTATAACTCCCGGTGTTTCTGTTGCAGCCTTGAATACCGTAGAGTATAGAGTGTCATCCGAGACACTATCCATGAGCTCAATGCTGGTTTCCATAAAAAGGGAATAGGCTGTTTTCATGATCCAGAGGCTGATGAAGAGCCCTGTGAGCATGTCTATGAGGGGCAGGTTAAAATAATAGGTACACCCCAGGCCTATGAGAACTGTCAGGGAAAGAATGATATCATTCTGCATATTCTTTGCATCCGCAATGAGCATAGAGCTTTTTGTAATTTTTCCTGCATTGTATTTGTTCAGAGCCAGAAGGATTTTCCCTATAATGGATATGCCTGCTGCCACAAGAGCCCATTTTCCTGGAAGCTGTCTAAGCTCATTTGTCAGCAGATTCTGGATAGTTGAAATAAACAGCTGGGCTCCAGCAAAGAATATGAAAAAGGAAAGTGCCTTCGTTGCAATTGTTTCGGCTCTGGCATGTCCCCAGGGATGCTCCTTGTCGGGAGGTTCATTGATGATATTGGCTGTGAACAGTGTAATCAAAGAGGTCACAATATCCGCGGATGAATCAATTCCGTCTGCAACTACGGCGATGGAACCGGAGAATAAACCGAGGATAATCTTAAGCAGTGCCAGAAATCCATTGCCTATGATACCAATCCAGGAGGTCCTGCGGATAATCTGAATTCTGGCATCCTGTTTCATTGTGAGAAATACCAGTAGGTTCTGCCTCTTTCTGGCTGAATCCGGCTCACAGGATAATCCGGGTGTTTTCCGATTTGGGGATGGAGAACCCTGTTCATTATCTCGACTTTTTCATTTCCTCCCCGCAGGAGCAGAACCGTATGATTACTTCTGTTCAGGGCAGGGAGAGTCATTGTTATTCTGCGGTGATAAGGGGCCAAGGGAGCCTCAATATCTGTGGCTACGGCCAATCTGGTGAGCTCGTTCTGTTCGGGGTATCCGGGAAACAGGGAGGCTGTGTGTCCATCGGGTCCCATTCCCAGGAGTACAATATCAAAGACACTGTTATTTTCAAGGTATTCCCTGATTCTCAAATGGTAGTCCCGGGCACCTTCCTGGGGAGTCAAATTCTGATTAATCGTAAAAACCTGACTGGGCTTGTGCTCAATTTTATCGAGAAAACTCTTTTTGATCATTCGATAATTGCTATCAATATGATCATCGGGTACGCAGCGTTCGTCTCCGATGAAAAAATCGACATGCTTCCAATCAAATCCATCGGAATTCTCTGCTAAGTATTTGTAAATTCCTTCGGGTGTACTTCCTCCAGAAAGGACCATGGAACAGCGTTTTCCATGAACGAGGGATAAGTTTAAGATTGTTAGTATATGCTTGGCTGCCTGCCGGCAGAAATCATTGTAGTCGTTAAATATCAAGGCTCCAGCCATGTTTATTAGCTCCTGTTTTTCTTTGGGTTATGGATAAATCAGATTACTGTCTTGAATAACATCCAAGACTTCTGAGAGAAACTTTCGAGATTCCCATGCTGCCATATCCAGATTTTGATCCAGATAGTTTCCGCAATCCTTGGCCGCTGCTCCTGGTATTTCACCCTTGTAATCGACAATAAAGCGGAACATATTTTTCATAAGTTCCACGATCTCGCTGGATTCCAGGTCTCCCTTGAGGAGGAGGTAACATCCCGTCCGGCAGCCCATTGGGCCAAAATAGATGATTTTGTCTTTCCACTGAAGATCATTTCTGAGGTAAGTGGCTCCCAGATGTTCCAGAGTATGGAGAGCTGCGTTGTCCATCACAGGCTCTCTGTTGGGTTCTTTTATTCTGATATCGAAGGTTGTGACTGTATCACCGCCTACTTGGTCTTTCCTGGAGACATAAATTCCCCTGAGGAGCTTATTGTGATCGATATTAAAACTTGGTATTTTTTCCATAGGACCTTCCCTTGTGATATTTTTAAGAATTACTGACTCAGAGTCTTGATGATTTTCAGCACAATATCAATGGAATTGCGCGCCGCAATGGGCAGAAATTCATCAAAGGAGATATGATTGTCTGTATCTCCGACTACATCGGAGATCGATCTGATGATGAGAAAAGCTGTTCCGAAGAGATGGCATGTCTGGGCCACAGCCGCGGCTTCCATTTCACAGGCTGCGACCTGTGGAAAAACCGTCTGTATTCTGGATATCTGATCCTCTTTTGAAATGAATGAGTCCCCCGAGGCGATCACGCCGCTGATCAAGTGAACTGTAGGGTCCTCGGATTTCTGGTTTAAAGCACAACTGAGGAGTTTTCGGTCTCCCTTGTAGGTCACCGGCATACCCGGGACCTGACCCGACTCATAACCAAAGACGCTGACATCCACATCATGATGGACTACCTCATCTGAGAGGACGATGTCTCCAATGGTCAGGTTTGAGTGAAATCCTCCGGCAGATCCTGTGTTGAGGATATATGAAGGGGACCATTTGTTGATCATGACAGCGGTTCCTACAGCAGCATTCACCTTGCCGATACCACACTGGAGCAGACAGACCGACTGTCCTTCAATCAATCCTGCATGATAGGTAAAGGCTCCTATTTTTTCTTCGGTTCGTTTGGTCATTTTTTGGATGAGCCCCGCCGCCTCTTCTTCCATAGCAGCAATAATTCCGATCTTTATTTTGTTCATAGGAAAAGTCCTTCCTGGATATTCATTTTTTTGCCTATTAGTTTATTTTGGTTTCCCTTGATGAATTCTTCAAGAACTCTGAGGCACCTATCTGATAAAATTTCCATCAGAGGCATCTCTTCTGCAGAAAATCGGGAGAGCACCCAGGAGGCAACATCTCCCCTTGATGGTCTGGAAATCCCAAAACGCAGTCTGTAGAACTCCTCTGTTCCCAAATGCTGTTTAAGAGACCTCAATCCGTTATGCCCTCCCAATCCTCCTCCGAATCTCAACTGGATGGTTCCGAAAGGCAGTTCTAGTTCATCATGTATGACAAGGATTTCCTCTGGAGCCAGATGGAAGAAATCCATGGCTTTCCGTACAGATTCTCCTGTCTTATTCATGAAACACAGGGGTTGCTGAAGTCGAATCTGTTTCCCCTCTATGCGGATGTCCACCATACGGCTGATAAATTTCTCAGTCCATCCGGGGGAGTACTTTTTGTCAAAGGATTCAAGGCACAGCCAAGCGGCATTGTGTCTTGTTTCTTTATACTGCAACCCAGGGTTTCCCGTAAATACAAGGAGTTTTATGTCAGCTTTGGTTGAAGACAATGCTTATTTCCTCTTTTGTCAGTTTAAAATGTCTGAAAATCATTTCATCCATAAGAGATTGAACATCCTGCCGTTTTTCTGCTCTTTTGGCAAGGTTCGAAACCTCTTTCAATTCATGTTTGTCCCAAAGGGGGAGTGGAAGTTCTTCCAGATGTCGGCGGAGCATCTTGACCGAGCGGTATTGATTGAACCACAGAAAGCGAAAGAGAGAGGAGTTATACCAGAAGGCAAACTCTTCCAAATCCTCTACTCGGGGAGGCACGAATCCATTGGCCGAGTTCAATGTGATAAATCCCTTCCTGTCTATTGAAAAGACGGGTTTATAACCTATAAAACGATAGGCAAGTTTAGGGCGTGCGTACTCTTCAAGTGGGCGGTTTTGCTGCAGCGGACCGTCATCGATCTTAAGGTAGTGGCAAACAGGATGGTGTCCGAAGGGATAGAGGTCTTTTCCGGTGAGTAGAGGGCGGGTTCCTTCTTCTCGGGATTCACAGATGAAACGCTTGTTGTCTCCAGTAACAACCCCCAATAACCACAGACAGCCCTTCGGGAGCTGTTTCACCTCTGAATTCCGTATTTTTTTGATGAGCTCCTGGGCTTCCAGGGAGCAGTGGAAATTGATGATCTTATCCGGATTCTGTACAAAACGGTTCAAAGGCTGAGTTTCTTTCTTATACAGTGTTTCAGAGCCCTTTATTTTCTCTTTACGGGTTGTGAAGACTGTTGCCTTTCTCTGCTTTCCCTCTTTTCGGAAATCACAGGAGACCACGGCTGTGAGAACCCCCTTGAAGAGTGCCCCCCTTGCCATGATTTTCAGGGGAGGAGCCTTATGAAGTATCCAGGTTCTGATGTCTTTGTGGGTCTTAACATAAAATAGTGATTCAGGAAGCAGAAAGGTAGCAACTCCACCGGGATGCATTTCATGGGTGCTGCGTAGCAAAAATAAAGAGGCTGATTCTGAAGAGCTGATTTCAGGGTAGGTTTGGAGCATCTCTTTTTTTTCTTCTGCACTGAGATGGGCGCCCCAGGGAGGATTCGTGGCAACTAGGTCGTCGCTGTTTAGCTGCCAGGTGGAAACTTTAAGGCTGTTTCCTTCTCTGATATTATTAAAGTTTTCCCATTGGGGAAACCTTGAAAACAAATTGATCCTGCTCAGGAATACGGATGTTGGATCACTGTCCATGCCTCTGACGCAATCTGGATTCCCTTTCTTTTCGGCAAAACGGCAAAGAAATAGTCCGGAACCGCAACAAGGATCATAGAGACCATTTGTCTGCTTCACATAGGGAGCTATCATTGAATCAATAATGCTTGCAGGGGTAAACCAGGCTCCCTTTCTGGACTTGGTACCCTCATTCCTGAGGGTCTGGTATATAAGACCGGGCAGGTCGGTTTCACGTTGAAGGTTCTGATTTTGGTAAGAGAAAAAATCACGAGGCATGTTTAAAGACCGGTGCTTTTCGTCTTGGGGAAGGCGGCTCAGGCGCATCTTGAGTTCTCTTTGCATCACAGGAGCACAGGAAGACTCCCTGATTAGGCCAAGCAGGTTCCACTGAGTCGTGGAGTTAGACCTGAGCTGGAGGAGACCTTTTAATACAAGAAAATGCAGGGAGAAGAGAAGAATTTTTCCTTCCAGATTCAGAGGCTGAAGGAGGAGCACATCGAGGATGTTCTGGAGGGACTCTTTGTTTTCCTTAAATTGAAGCAGTTCCACCGGCAGGATATGGCGGGATGAATTGAGCTTGTTGGCCCGGCTCACAAGAGTTGTGGAGGCTTTTTCGGCAGATTCCCTGCGTTTGTTCCAGTTCCTCAGTGTGTGGGTGCTTATGTTCAGGGTCTCTGCTTTTTCCTGGAGATTCATAATTCCTTCTGATGTCATGGACGTATTCACGTATACCGACAGATTATGGTATAATTAGTTTTGCCGGATCAAATTTCCAAGGACTTAATTATAGCCCGACCTGTCCACTCTCTGTCTTGTTTCCGGCAAAAAAAAATAAAAAAATCATTCTGGAGACAGTCATTGTCACACATTAGTCATTATACAGTCCTTACTATTCCTGAATCGGAAGGAAAAGGGGTCTCCTTGAAGGCATCCGTTCATGGTCAACCACCCGAATCGGGCCGATTTCTCCTTTTCCCAGGCAGACTGTCTTTGCGAATAAAACAGCTTCTACCTCTGCCCGGTTCAGATGAAGTCATTTTGGAATTAAAGGGCCTGTCCAGAGCCAAATTGAACAGAGGAAACGTGCTTATCCCTGAAGAAACGGGGGCTACAGAGGGTCGAAAAGCTCTTGTCCTCTGGAAAAAAAAGATCTCCTCTGTCGATTCAATGAGCCTCAAGTTGAGGGACACAGCAAACCTCATCAGTCCCGATTCGGTGAACTGTCGGGAAGGGGACAAGGCCGTCATTTTGAGTTCCCGAGTTCCATTCTTGCAAATTCCAGGGCAGATTTATACATTGGAAGGGAATGGAAAGACTGGAGAGTGCCTCCTGTTGATGAGCGAACCATGGACTATGGATGAGTTGAAAAAAATGAAAGCCAGAATCAGCAAAATCAGTAACTTCCCCGGTGAAGAGGCTGTTATTTCCATGAATCTTCGAGTTCGTGGTGCTGTAGCCTTGCCACCCCATTTGCTCGATAAAGAGTTTGATGGGTCTGTCAAACTGGCTGGATGGGTTTTGATGTCAAGGGTCTATGACAAGGCGGTGGCGACTGTGGATAAACGCTGCAGGGCAGAGGAAGGCCTCTGTGAAGAGGACCTGCCCGGTCTCTTGAATCTGCCTGCCAGACTCTGCCGCGAGGTCTGTGACCTCCTCATAAGTGAAGGTAAAATTATCAGAAAAAAGGGATACCTCTTCAATCATTGTGATGACCATAGGGCCTTTTTGTCTCCCATGAGCCGTATGTGGCTGGACAGCCTTGAAGAGGCTGGTAGCGAGGGTCTTCCTCTGAAGGAGACCTTCAAGATGGGCAGCCGGCTGGAAGCCATGGAGAAAAGGGGGCTAATCCGCGTCTTTGATACCTTTGTGGTTGAAGAACAAGCCTTTAGAAAACAAGCCGACTCTTTGCTGGCCAAACTTCCGCGGGGAGCCGTCTTTGAACTCTCCAATTTGAAGGGACTCACAGATTTAAGCCGGAGTCGACTCCTACTGTTTCTGGATGCCCTGGAAAAAGAGGGCAAAGTCATCTGCAATGAAGATCATCAACGCTATGTTGCTGAACCCGAGAGGGAGCCTTCAGAACCTTGAAACCCTTTCTTTTTCCGGCAGCTTTTATGCTTCTGATCCTTTCCTGTTCAGGAAGTCCACCTGAGATTCTCAACAAGGATTGGATGGTGGTTCATACCTATGACCAGGAACGGGGGGGAATCTATACAGAACTCAACTTCTTTGCCCAGCTCTCTGATGAGGATGGGCTGGAGGATCTTGATGAAATGTTGATTCTCAAGGATGACCAGGGGTGGTTCTGGAAGTTGAATCCAGAGAGCTGGGTTAGTTCTTCACGAGATGGAGAAAACTGGATTGGTGCTAATGGAATGACCCGGGGCAGTGATCTGCCTGGAGGGGAGTACCGGCTTCTGATTGTCGACCGCAGCGGTCAAAGGGAAGAGTCTCTTTTTAGGCTGGATGTGTCGAACAAACCCTCGGGCATTCATGAATTTCCACGGGCCCAGCTGCAGGGTGATTTCATAAGACTGGATTCAGCAGGTCATGATCCACTCGCCCTTTGGTTCTATAATGAAAAGGGTGATTTTGTAAGCGAAAAGTATGTCTCTGCAGGTTTGTATTCCCTGGATCAACTGCTGGAACAGGAAGAGCTGCAGATTGTTAACTGGTTTATGTTGTATTTTCAGGATGAGGAGGGTGGATTCGGTCTAAAATCAGGGCCATATCTGCTCAAAGTACCAACGATAGCGGGACAAGCCCCTTTTTGAGTCTTCTACTCCACAGGATTAAACTTCTGCTGCAGCCATTTTAGTGGGTTTTTAAAAAAACTATAGCCGAATTCCTGGGTATATTTGGCCGCCGCCGCCTCCAGGGGGTATTCGGGACCGTATTTTTCTTTCATATAATGCCACTGTTTTACGATCCAGATATAAAGGTCCGCTTCGGTTCGTCCGGGGAATCGGGAGAGCAAATTGGAGTCTCGGATCACCTTCACTATGGGAGTATAGAGGTTTTCATACCAGGATCGTGCCGCTACGGGTAGGAGTATCTCCTCTTCCTGATTCATATTTATAAAGTACTTGTGTCCCAGGATATGCTGTAACATCTCCTCGTATCGACCGGGAGCCGTGAAAAAGATCTCCCCCTCTTCAATGATCCCATCCAGATCAGTTTGCTTCAGAATGAGATTCCGTTCATACTCTATGACAGTCCTTTTCAGATCCATCATATCCATCTTTGAAGTGAGTTCCATCTCAGTGGAAAGCTCTGTTACTTCGGCATCAATAGAATATACACCCTGTGCCTTAGCCACGGAGACCCTGTGATTGCCATCTCGGACAAAGTAAAGATCTCCAATTTTATACAGCATGATAGGCGGGAGGTTTACATCTCCCATATAGGCTTTATCTATGCTTTCCCAACGTTTTCTCAGATGTTCCTTTTTGGGGAAAAAGGCCTTGTTGAAATCACTGTAACGTCCTTCGCTACCCGCAATCTGGTCAATATTAACAGCCTGCATTCCTCTATAGCTTTCAGAGCTTGTCTTAATCAGGGATTTTACATCATAGAATGACAACAGCTGTCTTCTCTCAGGCTTGAGGATGTTCATGATTGTATTGAACAGAGCTCTGCTTTTAGCTCTGTTAAAATCAGATGAAGCCTGGGAATTCATTAAGTTTTTATCCATCATTTTCCTCATAATCCAGTAGGTAATGGTCATATGTATTGATGACAGTTGTTTCATTATAAAGGGTGACCCGTTTGTCGTTGAGAGAGTAAAGGTGAATATGGCCGTGGAGGAGATAACGGGGTTTGTATTTGTCCATAAACCAGAGAAAACTCTTGAATCCTAGGTGACAGGGGTCTTCCTTGTCATGGATTCCCCGGGGAGAGGCATGGGTGAGCAGAATATCCAGATACCTCCCATGACGCCATTTGTTCCAGATCAACCGGGGGGCCATTTTCAGCATTTTGATCCGCATTTGAAACTCACTGTACTGATTGACTCCCTTGTTGTAACGGAGACTGCCTCCCAGTCCGGCAATGAGAAGGTTTTTGGATTTGAGACGCAAGACTCTATCCCCTATGTAGGTAGCTCCGAAGCTGTCATTGTAGATATTTTTAACGGCAGAAGGGTCGGGCCCTTCACTGTTGAAGGGTGATGATTTTTCCCCTTTCTTAAATGTATTATACCGCTTGAGGTTATGGTTCCCAAAGACAAAAAACAGAGGTCTATTCAGGCTGCTGACAATGAATCCGTAGTATTCCAGAGGTAAGTCACCCGCTCCCAGGACAATTTCGACCTCTCCGAATCGCTTTTTAATGTTTGGTGAATATACAAGAGGGTCTTTATGGTCGGCAACAATGAGTATTTTCATTTCCGCAGTATGACTTTATCGGCTTTTTCAAGAAGATCCTGCAATTTTCCCTTATCGATAAGTTCAATTGGCCTGGACTCGGTAAAATCTTTGGCAGCTCTTGTAAATTGGGAGCTTGTGATCATAATACCTCGCGATGCCTTCAGTTTCTGCAAATCCTCATGGAATTCCCGAACCTGAGGTTGATCTATATTATCAGTAATTCTGTAAAAATGGATGAGGTGCGGCATTTTTTTTGTATTCCGCCACTGTCCTATCGATTTTTCGGTGGCTATGATCTGGCAGCCGAGGGATGTAAGATTCTGATCAGAAATGCTGAACTTCATGACTTCCATCAATTTGGAACACAGATTTAGAAACTCCTGGTTGGATGAGGTTAGATAATCCTTCATCCTGTCATTTTCCCTGAGTTCCTGGAATTGGCTCAATTTCTCGGCTACATCCTTGAAGGATTGCTTCTTGCTGTAAATTGCCTCCCACTGTTCAATGGCTTTTTCAATATCCCGGCGTTTTTCATGACACATGGCCAAATAGTAGCGGGCAAAGAGGGTTGAATCATCGGGTTTATCCTGAGACAGTTTTACTGCCCGTTCCAATTCGGTGGCTCCCTTGTCAAAATTCTTGATGGCTATGAAGCAGATTCCTCTCTCTATGAGTGCTTTTATCTTGAATTCGCTATCTTTTTGGGCCTGTTCAAAAGACTGGATTGCACTCGTATAGTTTTGAGCTTCTTTATGCATACGGCCCAGGAAAAAATGAGCCTTGTAGTTGTCTGGTTTCAGTTTCAGTGCCTTGGTCAATATAATCTTGGCATCGTTGTACCTCTTTCCCTTATAGAGCAGAATTCCCAGGCTGAAATGAGCCTCTGAATTGCGGGGGTCCATGTCAATTGCCTTTTTATAATACTGGGCAGCCTGGGGATTTTTTTTCCGTTTTTCGAAAAGAGCACCAGCCCGGAAGTAATAATCGGGGTTATAGGGCTCCATTTTGATCAACAGAAGGTACTCCTTAAGAGCTTCCTCTGGAAAGTTAAACTGGTCATAGAGAGCCGCTATTCTTGGGCGAAATTCATTTTCTTTGCAGTATCCCTTAAAATCGTTGAGATTGCTGACTGTCTTCAGTTCCATCAGAGCCAGCTCGGCTTTCCCATCCTGTTCAAGAGCCTTGGCCAGGAGGTAGTGCGCCTCACTGTTCCTTGGCTCCTTGATGAGTATGTGTTTGGCGATACGTATGGCCTGAGCATTTTTATTTTGTTTAACAAGATCAGCCAGGGACGCCACTTTTTTTGGAGCCATTACAGATTTGATGATAAAAAAGGTAAAAACGGCCAGCGCAGTGCCGAAAATTATTATAAGGATGATGATAATATTCATGTACTCCCCGAAAAAAAATCAAGCCCTCTGTTAGTAGAACTCATCGATAGATCTAGTACTTCACTATGGATAAGGAAGGTTTTTTTCTGTATGTTAATAATCTAAACAGTTTCAATGAATCTGTCAAACCAAAGGGAGGCCCGGGCTGTATGGTAAACAAGGGATTTCTTACAATTGTTTTTCTTTTGCTCAGTACGTTCCTTCAGGGTGCTGATTTTTATGAAACAGGTCTGAATGATTTCAGGGAGGGGCGCACAGATCAGGCTGTCCTGAATCTTGAGAAAGCCCTCCAGAATGATCCTGTTAATGACAGCGCCTGCCTCTATCTGGGTATCCTTTATCAGAATAAAGGCGATCTTTCCCGTGCGGAGAGTTACTACTCCAGGGGACGTGATATCAGAGGATCTCAGTATGAAAATCTGACATTCAATCTGGCCAATCTGTATTTTAATGGAAAACGTTATGATCAGGCGTCTTCTCTTTATGAGATGCTTCTCCAGTCTCCTGGAGAACAACGGACAGCGTCTCTTTTGAATCTAGCCAATCTGTCTGTTGCCACCGCATCCTATGATGCTGCCATAGATTTGTATCTGGACTATCTTATGGAAGATCCTGAAACAAATCAGAGGGAGAACATAGAAAAAATGATCTCTTTACTCAGAAAAACCCTGGATGAGCGAGAAGCTCGGAAACTGGCAGAGGAACAGCGGATTCAGCAGGAACGGGAGCTGGCAGAACAGAAGGAACTGGAAGAAAAACAGAGGCTGGAAGAAGAAGCCAGACAGAAACTGCTCGCAGAGCAGAAACGGCTGGAAGAAGAGGCTAAACAGAAGGCCCTTCTGGAGGATATCCTCAATAGCCTGAGTAATTCCGGGAAAGAAACCCGGAGCATCACGGCTGAAAGTGAACAGTTAAAAGAAGAATTTGAAGAATCAGGTCTGGACGACTGATGACCACAAGGAGATATAATGTTTGATAATAGACGCAGAGCTTTCATCATAGGCGGGGCAATCCTTCTACTCATACTCATGGGATTACTCACCTGGTTTATCCTCAAAAGTCCCGGAGGGTCTCAGACACATCCGGTGGCAGAAGGTTCATCAAAGCGAAGCAATATTATGATTTTGGCTCAGGATTATCTGGATCAGAGGGAGTTTCAGAGGGCCCTTGATCTTCTGGATGGATTGCTCATCGAAGATGCCTCCGATGAGGAAGCCCGGGCACTTAGGGATAAAATTATCCAGGCAAAAAAAGATTACGATGAGCAGAAGAAGCAGGCCGATCTTCAGCAGCTGGAAGAACAGAACCGTAAACTCCGTGATAGTCTGGATGATCTGGGAAATTCACTCCAGAATCAGGAGGGTGGTTCAGATCGAACTGCCGAAATCCTGGCCCGGGAACAGGAGCTGCGGCTTCAAAGAGAGCAGGAGGAAGCCCGCAGGGAAGAAGAGCAGAGAAAAGAGCAGGAACTACAAAGAAAAGTAGAATCCCTGGTTCAACAGGGTGAATCAGCCCTCGAAGATAAAGAATATGATAGGGCTATAGATCTGGCACGGCAGGCTCTGCTACTGGATCCTACATCTGCAAGAGCTTCCACTTTGAAACGTGAGGCGGAACAGGCACGTAAGGATGCTGAATCCGAGGCCGAAAAACAGGCTAGGGAAGCCAAAGAAAAGAAAATTAGCACCCTTTATGAAGAGGGCAGTTCGGCCTTAAGACGTGGTTCCTGGTCCGAGGCCGAAGGCAAAGGAAAGGAAATCATCTCTCTAGAGAGTCAGGATGCGCGGGGGTATACCCTGTTGGGACAAGCCCAATACAAGGGGAACCCTGATTCATCGGCTGTCCGAAGTGAGGCCCGGGACAATCTGAAAAAATCAATACAGCTGGACCCTTCCAACTGGGAAAATCTTGTGACCCTGGGTGATATTGCCGCAAAAGACGGAGAGCTGGCAGAAGGAATTGATTATTACAAGAAAGCCACAGGGCTGAACAGCCGGGATGCCAATTTATATTATGAAATGGGTAAACTCCAATACAGAGCTAAGCAGTATTCGGAAGCCCTGGTATCCTTCAAGAAGAGTGAAGCCATTGACCCCTCTGTTGTGGGGAATTATTTTGCCATGGGACTCACCTACCTCAAGCTCGGAAGGGATGCGGACGCCCTGGCAACAATGAAACTCAGCATAAAGTTCAGGCCCGATCATGCTGCTTCCTACTGGGAAGCCGGAAAACTTTCTCTCTCCCAGGGGATCGTCACCGGTGGTATCAGTTACTTTAAAAAGGCTTCAGACCTTAAACCGGAGGAAGGCAAGTATCTAAGGAGCCTCGGTGCCGCCTATTACATCAATTCTGAATACGATGCTGCCATTGCTGCCTATGAAAAGGCCGCGAAGCTGAATCCTACTGATGGTGATATCTATCAGAACATCGCTCTGATCTATCAGGCCAAGGGTGATCCTTCTTCGGCCTTGAACTCGGCAGCCCAGGCAATTAGAATTGACCCCTCCAATAGTCGTTATATCTATACAATGGGTGAAATCTCCGAGGCTCTAGAGCTGACTGATCAGGCTATTCTGTCTTACAAACAAGCCATTGCGGCAGATCCCTCCTATGTCAAACCCAGGATCAATCTCGGGGTGATCTATGACAGTCAGAAAGATTATACAATGGCCCTGACTTACCTCAAAGAAGCGGAGCGTCTCGATCCAGGTTCTTCTGTGGTATATAATAATCTGGGAAATGTCTTTTTACATATGGAAGACTATGTTCAGGCCGTGAACAGCTATCAGAAGGGGCTCAAACTGGCCCCCCAGGATGAAGAAATACAGTTTAACCTGGCAAAGGCATATCTGAATGACCTTCAGAATGAGAAGGCTGAGAGTGCCTTGAAGCAGGTGATCAAGCTCAATCCTGTCAATTGGGATGCCTGGGATAAATTGGCTCACGTACAGTTTTCACTGGGACGGAAAGAGGATGCCACAGCTACTGTAAATGAATTGCTGAAGAAGAATCCCAGCTATGAAGCCAAGGATGAGCTGGAACAGATGATCCGATGATTTCCTTTATACTAGGCGTCCAACCAGACCATAAAGTTCATCCCTGGACAGCCTGAACCAGAGCAAGCGGCCATGGGGACAACGGGGGTTTTCCAATGTTAAGGCATTACGGAGGAGTGTTTCCGCCGCGCCTGGGTCTATGGGATCGCCTTCCTTGATGGCGTTTCGGCAACTCATGGTGGCGTAAAGCTCTTTTTGGAGTTCCGCAGGGCTGCCCTTGCGGCATTTCAGGAAATCGGCAATCGCCTGTTCCATATTCAATGCAGCACGGGGTAGGGATGTGATTTCCCACATTCCTGCCTGTCCTGGACCAAAGGATATCCCCAGACTTTCAAAGAGCCCTCTATGAGCTTCCATGAAGCGTATTTCTTCCTGGGAGGCCTCGAATTCAAAGGGAATGAGAAGATCCTGTCGGGGGGGAAGCTCTGTTTTATACTTTTCAAAAAGCATTTTTTCATGAGCCGCATGCTGATCCACTATAAATAGTGAATCACCCAGTTCCGCTAATAAGAAGACCCCCATAATTTGCCCCATATAACGAATCTCTCCTTCTCCTATAGGCTCTGAGGCTGTTAGAGGGGAGTCCTGATATGTTGGTTTATGATCTGTCTCTTTGGGATGGAGATGACTGCGAAGAGGTGCTGTCTCTCTCACAAGTTCGGTGAAACGTCGGGTCTGTGCCTCGGGTGTTGCAGGATAGGATTGATGGGAAGTAGGCCACTCTGTCTTGGCTTTGGCTACACTGTTGTTGGGTTGAGGATGCCCAGCCAATTCCTGCTGAGACGCTTCGGGAAGGGTCGAACCCTGAAAAACGGGCCGGAATTCTCTTAAAAAATCCTTGATAAGATTGACAAGTTCATGATGGAGTGCCCCCTGATTTCGGAAACGGGCTTCTCTTTTTGCAGGATGGATATTGAAATCGACAAGTGCCGGATCAACATCCAGAAAGGCAAAACAGACGGGGAAGACTCCACCGGGGAGAAGTTCATCATAGCCATATTGCATAGCCTGGATGAAGGCGTATTCATCAATCCTCCTATTGTTGGCATAGACCTGCATATACCGGCGGTCAGAGCGGTTCCATTCGGGGCGACCGGCTATGATTCTGATCTTGGCTCCTTCCATTTCAGTGCTTCGTTCATCCATCATACCCGCCGGGCAGGCATCACCAAAGGCGCTGCTCACTCTGTCTCTTAGACTGGAGGGAGGGAGAACTGTTCTGATTTTCTGATTCATTGTCAATTGAAAATGGATGTCCGGAAAGGGAAGAGACTTCTCTAAAAAAGTCTTTCGGCAGAGAGTCCCCTCTGAACCGGGGTTTTTAAGAAATTTTCTCCTGGCTGGTATGGAATAGAATAGATCCTGAGCATCTACTATGGTTCCTTTGTCTCCTCTCCAGGGCATGGGTTCTGTTATTTTTCCATCCAGAATACTGAGTCTCCAGCTTTCGGCATCCCTGGATGTCGTGATTTCAAGGCGGCTGCTGGCGGCAATGCTGGAGAGGGCTTCCCCTCTGAATCCCAAGCTGCGGATGGTCATAAGATCATCTTCTGTCATGATTTTGCTGGTGGCATGGGGCAGACAGCAGAGCTTCAGATCTTCCCTGCTCATGCCCAAACCATTGTCTACCAGTCGGATACGGTCAATGCCGCCTCCTTCCAGACTCAATTCAATTCTGCTTGAACCGGCATCAATGGCGTTGTCCATCAATTCCCGAACAATGGAGTTTGGACGATCAATGACTTCTCCTGCGGCAATTTTACGAGCAACTGACTCTTTTAAAACTTTGACCTGTGAATTCATGAGTTATAAGATATCAGAAACTCATTTCCAGCTCCAGCCCCAACTCAAAGCCGTTGCGGAAGACTTCTTCTTGTCCTCCCAGGCCCAGAGCCATCCAGCCTGTGATTGACCCCAGACCAGTAATGACCAGTTTGGATTCATGTCTGAGGGTCGTGTCGAAGCTGGTCTCTGTACTGTCGTCCTGGTCAAAGTATCCCGTGAAGATCAGTTTCTCTTCATGCTGCATCCGTGAAGGCTTCATCACAAGGTAATCCATGAAGGGGAAATTGAAATAGGGCTGTTCTTGCTCAAACCACCTGAAGATGAGCTGGAAGTCGTCCTGTATATATTCGCTCAGCCATTTTTGGGTGTACCTGTTATCCAGGACAATTTCCCAATCGGATTCACCCTTAAGGGTCAGATAATTCTGATAGATAATCTCTTCAGGCTCTGGTGTCCATAGATCACGCCCACCCATAACGAGTTGGAGTGAACTGGAGATCTCGTCCGTAGCATAGAAGTCAAAATGGGGATAACGTCCCCATTCACCAAAGAGATTCAATGCCGTCTGGAGGACTTGAACAGACCAGTTATTCTCCAGATATAGGGTATCATCCTTCTTGTAGTACTCTCTCTGAACTGCAAAATCCATGCTTGACGGGATAAAAAGATCACTGTAGTGAGATCCTGAAAAACGTGTAAATCCAATATAGGCCTCAGGTGTGTATTCCGAATCATCTGTCATTGTCAGAGTTCGTTCAAAGTCTCCCATATTGTCATGTCCGAAAATTTCATAAAATGGAATGAAGTTTACCAAAGGAAACTGACTTGCCGTCACTGAGAACAGGGTGTCCAAGTCATCTCCAAAGCTGTTGTTCTGCTCCGGGTAGACTTTCTGCACAAGTTCACGCCGGTAACCCGGAGTGATTGTCCACGGGCGCGTTGATGATGAAATTTCCATTGGAAAAGATAGGTCGGAATACCAGCGGTTTTCCTGCTGCCATTCCACCTGTTGGAGGGCATCATATTCCAACCTTGTTTCCCAGCTGAAGCCTAGAGCTTGGGATTGACGCTGGACATTGAGGGCACTCAGGCCTTCTCTGCTGCTAATATCCTCCTTAAGAGGTTTTAGGTATTGAAAATCACGGGACCACTCAGTGAAGTAGTCTGTGGAATCGGAAACCCAATCTGATGTCTGATACAGATCAAAACTGAAATCCATGCTGCTCTTGGATTTGGGACTGATGTCTAGCAACCCTCCCCATCCCTGTATGATCTCATCCTCTGAGGCGGTGCTGGATCCTTCGGCTTCCAGGGTGAGAGAGGGCAGGGGGCTTAAATGGATCACATTGGACCGGGCCATTGTGTCATCACCCGGATAAAAAGTGCGGGAGTAGCTGTCCGAAACCCAGCCAAAGCGGGACTGGGAGGGAATCCTCACAAGATGACCTCCCGAATAGAGGGTTTCATCTTCAGTCCATACCATTTCGACATCACCTTGAAGACGGATATTTAAAAGATCTATTCCACTGGATAGCTGACTCTCAAGACGATTCTCATCTGTATTAAAATAGGAATCTGACGTATTGTTGGTATAGTTGAACCGGCTCATGACATCGAAGTCTGCCATAAGAGGGAAGCCTCCTGCAGAGGTATAAATCACGCCGGGTTTACTGTATTCCACTTGTGTTTCGATGGATGTACCCGTAGAAAAGGTGGGATCGGAAAAATGGACTTCATCTATCTCCATGGAAGCGGAAGGAACTCCGCTGCGGGTCATATTGAACCGTGAGAAGTCTCGTGCATCCTTATCCATGGTTAAGGCCGTGACACGGCTGGCTCCGGAGAATCCGGCACTTCCGTTCTGTAAGTCCACAGTCAGCTTTTCCCACTGAGTCGATCCGGGTTCATATTCCACTATGACACCTTTTCCGCTGCTGTCTGTCACAGAGAAGCTTCCGGCTCCCTGGGTGCTGTCATTTTTGACATAGAGGCTGAAACTTCCATAGTCGGTCACAGGAACAGCGTTGAACCAGGCCGTCCCGCTGATGGTATCTTCAGAATCAAGAGCTTCACCGCCGGTGCTCTCGGCTCCCCAAGAGAGTTCAAGGACCTTCTGATCTTCATCATCGGGGTGAAATATGGAGAGAACTTCCGGAAATTTCTGGGATAGAACTGTGTCGCTTCGCTCCCGGACATCCAGATCTTCTGCATCTCTCTGGGTGTCTGTTGCATCGATCACTGACATTTGCAGGGGAGAGCCTTCTCCTCTGAAGCCTCCCACAAGGAGTTCTCCTTCAGACCTTCCTGAGTCTGTTGATTCCAAAATAAAGCGGAAAGACCGCACCCTGGATAGTTTTTTCTGTTCTTCTTCGGTGAGAAGGATGCTCACCTGCTCCCAGGTTTGGGCATCGGCGGGTATCTGGTCTGTCAGGTCCCTCTCAATCACATATTGAGAGTCTCCGGAATCAGTACTTCCGTCTTCATCCAGATCGTCATACTCGCCATTTTCACCTATTCTGACTTTGAGTTTCAGGTTATCCTCGCCCAAATTCTGCCTATAGAGGTAAAAGCTAAGCTCTGAATAGCTTGATAGATCAATCATATCCGAGTCCACCGGCAGAAAATCTCCGGCGGACCACTCTTCTTTACCCAGATCATAGGACATGACCATGACCCTGGATGAAAAAGGATCATCCGATGATGATGCGGCTATGGATGGCCCCTCTTCACTTGTGTCTATGGAGACTCCAGCCCAGGAGTAGTCATTGAGGTAGGTTTGTCCGGTGTTATTTGAAGAGGTGAAGTCTTTGTAAATCAGGGCCTTTCTATCTTGAGAATCAGGGGTATCTGTCAGACTTGGTGTTAGGGACAACTCGGAAGGAACCAGCTGATCAGCGGTGAGGGAGAATGAAAACCCACTCTCATCCATACCCAAAAGCCTGAGGTTTCCCGCCGTGTCGGATGTGGAAATATTCAGGCTGGTATTGACCATCATATCCAGGTTCTCCGTGTCGTAGAACCAGGTTCCTGCCAGTTCTATCAGACCCGGACTCTCACCGGCTTCGTCGGTCACCTGATCTTCGGGCAGAGTCCAGCGGAGAGACTCTGCCAGTTCCACTGTCATGTTATCATTCAGGAAAAGTCTGTTCCCCTGAGCCAGGAAGAGATCGCCTCCAGTCAGGCCGACCGATTCGGTTCTGTAGTCAATCTCAATACTATCTTCCGGAAAAATATATCGTGCGAAAAAAACTTCACCCGTCTCATAATTCACTTCGGCAGTCTTGTCTTCTATGCCGTTCACATAGACCTTGACAGAGCCCTCAATCAGGTTGGTTCCCAAATAGTAGTTGCTGCTGTCTTTTTTCACCGCAATGAGCAGTTCCCTGGAGATTTCATCGCCGTCGCTGACCCGTCCCGGGCCGTAAACCTCGGGGTTCCCCGGAGCAAAAGGCACTCTGTTGTCGGGACTCCTGTTTTCAGTGTTCTCCAATACCACCCGGAGAATCCGCCTGTCCAGATCATCTGTTTCTCTGAGGTAGACATAGGGGAGGTCATCTTCTGAAAGGCCGTCGGAATCGACAAGGGATACGATGGTCCTCCAGGATTCGGAGGGAAGGTTGGTATAAAAGAGGTAGCGATTATACATTTGGAAGTTGCTGAACTCCCCTGGATTATGAACCATCAGGGCATCATGTCCGTCAATTGTCACCAATGAGCTATCCCTGAAGTCTCGCCCATCCAGGTCATAGGGATTCTCCTCATCCCAGCCAAAGGGCAGTAAGTCTTCTGTGGGGTCGGGCCTGCCTCTGGCGTCTGGAGCCATGATAAAGTCTTTCGATATTCCGGAGGATCCTACAGGACTCCCTCCCTGGGTATAATAGACAAGAACACGCCCGGAAGAGGCTTCCTGTAGGTTTACAAATCCCTCGGTCAGGTCGGCTGTGTAGGCAATGTCGCGGCTGGTGTAGCGCCGGCCGTCTGATCCTGTGTATTCACCAGTACTGCTTTGTTGATATACCGTTAGATTGGAAATATTTGTATTGGGCAGGATGAAATTCTGGCCATCCTGGAAAGAGGAGAGTTCCAATGTCTCTCCATCAATCTCATACTCTCCCAGAAACTCCTTGGTTTCCATTTCTGTCGGGTCATAGCGTACCATGATCTCATGGCGTGACCTGGTGGTCTCAAAGGAGGCCATGATTCCGGGAGTATTGTATTTTGGACTGGAAACATCTATGCCTTCGTATTCACCGATTCCGATCCCTGCATTTCCTATTCTGACTTCCTTGAGTGAGGTTGACTCATCTCCCACATAGCCCATGGCATAGGTGTTTTTATCATAACCCTGAGTAAATGAGGTTTCTAGAAAGTAGTGATTCATCAATAAGACGGAGAGGAAAAAATCTGGTTCCTGGGAGAACTCAAGTCCCTGCTGGAGGCCGGGATAGGCTTGTGGAAAAATAAATTCACCACTGTCTATTTCATACCCTGTTCCGTAGCTCAGGCTGTAACGCCAGAACCCTTCCCAGAAAATATCTGTATTTACACCGCCTAAATCCAAATCAAATATATGTTCCGGTGCCTCTTCTCCCTCTTCCGAATCCAGGGGATAAGTCTCATTTTCTTCTTTGGTAATATCCTCTGTTTCCTGGGCTCCAATCAGTAGAGGGGAGAAGACGAGGAGGAAGAAATAAGCTGTTATAATAAAAAGAAATGTTTTCTGTTTCATTTGTGTACTATGATTAACATACAAAGAGGGTTTTCAAGAATAAGCCTCATCTTACCGATTATTAAGCAAAACCAAAAATTTGGCTGGCAAAACATGGAAAACGACAAAGCGAAAGCTCAGCAGTTCCTTAATAGACTCATGCAGAATCCCAGTCTAAATGGATTTTCTGCTCTCCAGAGAGAGGATCAACTACTGCAATTCTTCATTATCAATGAAGACAAACTGAAACCCACACTATCTTCTCCTGCTTACTTTAACGGTTGGTCCTGGACGGATATTTATCAAATTATGACCGATACACTTTATGATATCACAAACAGGGAGATTCTACCGCAGTTAGAGTCAGAAATCTTCGATCGGACTAATTATGCCTATGTTAATTTTATGAAATATCCCCCCTTAACAAAGGATGTAAAAAAGCAGCTTTATGAAGCTCTTAGAAAATTACTGACCGTTCCCGCGGGAAGGCAGAGCCTGGCCGGCACCCTAACAGCATTGCGTTCGGGAATCTTGAAACGTTATGTAATGCTTGGATATGAAAGACAAAAATACATCCACTTTGAAATCACCAAGGTTCAGAGGCTGCGCATGCCATTGGAGGAGATCTATCATCTGATGAAAACAACCATGTTCATCAACTCTCTGGCTATTCTGTACACTCCTGAAGGGGTCTCAAAACAAAGAGGGAATCAGAATCTCTCACCCGCTTATGCAGAAAAAATCACAAAACGCTTAGGTAAACAGATCCCCGGTCTGCCTGAACCTATCATTCGGGGAGGAATCAATGGCCAGCTTCCGTTTCAGGATAATCCAAAGCTGGAGACGACAGCCAGGATTTCATCCATTTTTTCTTCTCGCTGTTCCCAGATGAAAGAGGGAATGACCATTGACAGAGGAGCTGCCGCTTCAGATCAGAGCTGGTTCAATGTGGCCAGGCGCAATTACAAATATTATGGATATGATTTTGATATGCTCACAGAGTTTTATAACATATCCGCAGAAAACGGATGGTGACCCTTATGAAGCTCAAGAATTCTATAGAAAATTTCATTCTCTTCGTGATTTTTCTCGTTCTTATCCAAACCTTTGCAGAAGATCTTGCCGTCCTTATGGGATGGTCCTGGGATATCCGCCGGACGCTGATCTATACAGGGTTTGCCTTTGACCTCTTTTTCTCTGTGGAATTTATTGTGCGCTATTTTAATTCTCTCAAGAAAGGCAGGGCCATGCATTATTTGGTCAGAGAACGGGGATGGATAGACCTCGTTGCCTCACTGCCTCTTCTGATCCTCAGTTCCGGTCCGGCTGTCATTGCCTTAATGCAGGGTGCGGCTTTTGCTAGTGCCGTAGGCATGTTGAATATTTTGAAGGTTGTAAAAACTGTCAGAATTGCCAGAATCTTAAGACTTCTGAGGCTCCTCAAGGTCTTTAAGAAGATCAAATTTGTAGATTCACCCATGGCTCAGAGGCATGTTACCAGGATCATTACTACGGTTGTCTCCGGTTTTGTTTTGTCCATGATCGTTGTTTCCTTTGCTCTGACTCTCATTCCTGTGAAGGGTGTTGAAGAGGATTTTGTCGAGAAACACAGACTCATGGCTCAAAGGGCAGACAGTTTGGCCTCGGCTGGTGATTTTCGGGCAATTTTGGAATTTGAAGAGTATGAGACAGTGCTCATGCTCAGATCAAAAGAGGGGACTCTCTACACACGGTATAATAATGATCAATATAAAAAATGGTTTGGTCCATCCGATTATGGTTATGTCCAATCTGGTGATATTGAACTCTTCTATAATTTAAAACCTCTCCATGCGGGAGGAGCCGGAGATAACCTTCTTATCTTTGTTTCCATTCTTCTCGTCCTGATTATTCTTATGGTGACCTACAGCCCTCATTTTGCCCTGACAGTCACAGATCCTGTGAACATCATGCTCCGGGGGATGTCGGACAATTCCTATAATCTTGAAGTTTTGATTCCACCCGAATATGAAAGCGACGGAGTGTATCGCCTTGCCCAGCAGTATAATGAAGAGTATCTCCCCCTGAAGGCGCGGAACAGTGACCATCAGCAGGGGAGGACTCTGGCTCTCAAGGTAGACAACTTTGACGACCTTTTCAAATAAGATTTTCCGAAATAAATCGCATGGCAGTCGTCAGGGTATGGAGAAAGGATCTATTTCAAGGTGAGGAACTTTTAAGGCCGTTTGTTCCGGAACAATCACTTTTATATGACGCAATGTTTCTGTAAATCCCTGTACAACAGGTTTGCTGAACACCGTCGGAGACCCTATATAGGGCTTTTTTCCACCCTTGTCCAGGATGGGGAGGTTCACCTCAAAGGAGATCCGGGATGGGATGTCTATCACCAAATGATTTTGGGGGAGAGTTCCGGGATACTGGCTCTCGATGAGTTTTGCCAGTCTGTTTTCATGATCATTTCTAAACTCAAGGTCCATGAGATCCCGGTGGAGACCATTGGATTCATCAAAGGGAGTCTGTGAGATGGTGGTGTAGTTGCTGGGGGTTTCCGACTCTCTGACGAGGGAAGCCAATTCTTCAGGCAGGGCCGTCATTTTTGTGAAAAACTCATGATCATCCATGGTATAGAGCTCTTCTGCTTTGATGTGATGGCCAGAGAGGCCCAGGTAAACGGCTTTTTTCACCAGAGCCGTAGAGATCCTCACATCGCTGTGCCAGTACACAGTCTTATACATCAGGTATTTGGAAAAAAGGATATTTTCCACGGCCGAGACTCCTTTGAGTGTCAGGGCTATGCCTGTTTGAGTGGGACGTATCTGGGATATGGCAAAGTCGATATCCTGCATTCCGTAGGGGACTCCGCAGAAGTAGGCATCGCGATTCAGATAGTCCAGTTTATCCGGATCGAGAACCCCGCTGAGGATATTCCTGAAAAAGGTGAGTTCTCTGTTTCCCTTATCCGGCTGGGAGCTATCGATGATAGCGGCTGTCAAACCGGGGTCTCCTCCAATTTCATTTTTGATGATGTCAGCAATCCCTGAATTCCTGATAATTTCTGCCGAGAGAATTTCATGATCCATCAACGGGAGCTCCATAAAGGAATGAGCGTGGGGAAAATGACCTATATCATGGAGAAAAGCGGCACAAAGGAAGGATTTGACTCCTCTCAGCGTCAGGTGACCAGGGCATGTCTCAGAAAAGAGAATCGTCTTTAAAATGCGTCTGGCCAGGTAGAATACACCCAGAGAGTGAGAGAGTCTCGTATGACTGGCGCCAGGGTATACAAGAGATGCCGGTCCCAGCTGCCTAATCCGGCCCAGCTTTTGAAATTCAGGATGATGCATGATTTTTAGGAGTCCCGGTGATAAATAAATATGTTTCCACAGAGGGTCTCTCACCGGAACTGTGTAGTCTTCGCTCAAATGACGGATGATTTCTGCTCTCATACTGCTGAGTATACACAAAAAGGTCTTTGACGGCAGGGGGGATTTCTGTTAAAACGGTGTGTATGAGAATCTTTTCCCTTTGGCTTGTCCTCCTCCTTATTTTCTCCTGTACTCCCAAAAAAGAGAACATACTTAAAGATCAGGACCTGATGAACCAAGACCTCTCTCTCGATGATTCAACTGGTACTGGTTTAACAATGAAACGGACAGATCAGGACGAATTAGAAGATGGAGAATCTGAGAGTCAGGACGCAGAACAGCTCAATGAGGAATTTACGGGTCCAGTACATCTTCAAAGAGTAAAATCTAGAGGATATATCCTGCCAGATAGTCTGCTCATTGGACGCCAGACTGACCCTCTTTCGACAGATTTGGCTGAGAGGGAAACCGATTATATTGTTAGGGATTTTCTGAATAATTTTAAAATGGGTAGAGTCCCAAGGGAGTTGTTATCCCTAGAGGCTCATCCTCTCTTTCTTGAAGAACTGGCTCTATATCAGGATGTCGGTCTTGAAATTACAGATTTCTACATGGGGACCTTTAGAGTCTATGGAGACCAGTCCCAGGTGAGGGTGGCTTTGTTTTTTGGTGTAACTTACCTGGAGGGGGTTATGTATTTGAAAAAGGAAAATGGTTTGTGGAGTCTTCAGGACTGGGAAATTCCTTTTAAGAACTGGCCCGGCGAACCCGTCCCGCTAGAAGGGGACGAAGTTCAGATCGGGACAGTCTATTAATCCATCTGAATTCCTGTCTTCTTTCGATGGAAGGACTTTCCAACGGCAACACAATTTGCTTTCTCCGTGAAAACAACACCGTTATCCCAATATTCCAGAGCTGCAAACATGGCATTTCCGCCATCATTATCATCACTCTTTTCTGTTCTGTATGAGACAAATTCAGAGAGAGTTTCATAATCTTCGTTGACGAGACAGTCATTCCGTTTCGCATTAAATTCATTCCATTCCTGAATGGCCTTGAATCCATCACCCTCATCTTCAATGATGATGCGTGCATAATCCTCAGAGAAGGTATACCAAACCTTTACGAGTTTTTCCGGATCGCTATGGTTTCCATGTTTGACAGCGTTCTTGATCAATTCGGAAATTTGTTGTTCCAGCAGGTTTATTTCTCTTATCTCGGGAGGTGCCTTTTGCACTATAAGCAGTGTGAAATATCTAATCTGCCTGAAATCGCTTGGAAATTCCTTGTAAAATAGGTTTTCCTTTTCCATCAGAGGATGATTGTCATTGATTTCTATTTTTTTCATTTCCATATTTATTGACCCCTCTGAAGTTCAAGAATCCCCTCTTTCAAGGTATCCCGCATGGGAAAGTAACCAGTTAGCTTTGTCAATTCTATTACTTTTTTAACAGAACCGTGTACATTTGTGATGATTAAACGGGCACTCCTTTTCTTGAGAGCAGAGCTGACATAGATCAAGGCGCCTATGCCGCTGGAATCAATATATTCCACTTTCTCCATGTTCAGAACGAAGAGGGTAATTCTTTTTTCAAGCATCTTACCCACAAGTTCTTTCAGTTTGAAGGCATTGTATAGGTCCATTTCGCCTTCAATATCTATGATATAAACACTTCCGCTTTTTCTGACTTTCAGTTCCAATCAGTCTCTCCTTAAGGGGGCTGCCTTTGGGGGCTTAAACCTCTAAAATCACAACAATTTACAGAGTTCCCTCCGGTGTGCATTGCTATTTTACGGGGAAGGAGGAATATACGTCAAGTAAAGAAAATCTTCTATGCTCTGAAGTGGCGATTCAGGGAGCCTTAAAAAAACGTTGATTTAAGGATTTATAGAGAATTTTACCCTCGGTGGATTCAAAAGAGCTGATGAGGATGCCCATTAAATCTTCACCTTCCACGTCCTGTTTGTTCCAACGGATGAGGCCCTTGATTTTGAAAGAATCACCACTGTCATTCGTAGGGAAAATGCGACAACTGACACTGTTCCCTTCCTGATAGGGAAGAGGTACTGGTGAATAGACTCTGAATCCATCGACACTGATGTCCCGGATATAGGCGGGAAGGCTGTTATCTAGTAGAACCTTCGCATAGCTCTGGCTTCTCTGTGTCTTTCTATTCGTTTTCATTTTTTATATTGCTCCTGAGTTCAATGCAGGTTCCTATGGTCCTGCCTTCTTTGAATTCATCATTCAGAGAACCATCTGATTCAATAAACTTTAGAATAAAGGCATCAAATGTCTTTTTGGTCATAAATAAACCCATGCCGAACCTGTTGAATCCATATCGTTCACGATATTTTAAAAAATCCTGGTTATTGATATCAATATCTTTAATGTTTTGATCCAGATCATAGGGCAGCATCTTTTTATCAAAGCCTCCACCATGGTCAGAAATCTTTATTATGAGCTCTTCTTCTTCTAACATCATCTTCAGGATTATCTCTTTATTCTCGTTTTTTTCTTTATGGGCTCTCACTGAATTGTTTATAATCTCCAGTAAGGCATAACGGATATTCTCCAGTTTTTTATCATTTACGCCGTTTATAACAATATGGTGAAACTCTTCAAGGATCTGTGAGAAGTCGGTGAAACGGGAAATCCGGAGCCTTATAGATTTATATTTTTTTCCATTATGTTTTATATATCCCATGGTTTATTATATAATAAACTAATATCGTTGCACTGACAGGAAATAATGTTTTACATCTTTTTTAAACTGGAAAATAAAAAACAGCTGATTCAACTCTATCCCACTCCCCTGGAGGAGCTCGAAAAAAGAGCTGCCGAATTGATTCATAGCTGCGGAGGGTCCCGTTTGGTCGATGAAGGAGACATCTTTCAATTTGCGGCCTTATACAGGGAGACGGCCATCTATGTGATGGAATGTGCTGAATCACTCAAATCTCTGCTGGATGAGTACAGACAATATCTGTGCGGATTTTCTATTATTATCTCTTCCGGTCATGAGCAAGATGACCTTGTGCAGCATTTTCACAATCTTTCTTTGACAACCTCCGAAGAGAACTGCATCTGGATGGAAGATTCTGTGAGGGATAAGTTCTCCGATTACCTTGAGCCGGCCAAGAGGGAGGAGTATTCGCAGCTTTTTCCTGTACAGATCAAAGTTGATAAATTGCTCTCTATTGAAGAACGGTACCGGCGTTTCATAAAGAGGGAAGACCTGATTCCATCCCTTCAAAATGATATTAATCAGTGGTTGTACCGCCAGGATGAATCTCCAGGGATGGTCATGACCTCAAACAGTCAGGAAGAGACGCTGAACATTTTACGTACAATCCTGGATGACAGTCATCATTTAATTGAAAATTTTCTTCTTATTGAACCGGCTGAAGATTTCTGGGACCCCTGGTATCCTCTCTGCCATTTTATCAATAAGGATTTTCTGCCTCATGTTGAGCAGTATCTGAGTGGCGATGATAAGCTTGTCTGGAAGGAAGACAAAATATTTCTTGAGAACATAAGCCGTGGTGATTGGTATCTTCATTATTATGATCAAATAGAAATTGATTTTTTAAAGGCTGTTGTCCTCTACTGGCGTGGCTGTCTTAAAAAATTAGATACATATCCAACTCCTCCTGTTTTGATCATCAGGAATCCCGGTCTTTTTTCAGAAAATTCAAAAATCCTGATCAGCCATTTTGTAGCTCTTCTCAAAGAGTCCTTTCCGCGGCAGAAATTTCTTCTTCTCACCGGAGACTCTGACGGGCCTCTTCCTGAGGGCTTGGATGATAACTTCCGTAAGAGAAGTATTCCTCCCATGGCCGATGAGGATGTCAGACTGAAGGCCGCAGATGTTTTTCCGGAATTGAAGCTCAGTCCGGATGAATTAATCAAAGCTTATAAAGCCGAAGGCCGTCGGCTCATGAGTCTCTTTTATTTTCTTCAAAATCGTCTGGAGGCAATACAGCATACCAGGACAGATCTTTCCTCCCCCGGAGCCTATCTCTTTGGTAGGGATAAATGTTCCATAGAGATCCTATCTCTTTGTTTCCCAGGGCGTTACTGCCTCACAAGATCTCAGGTCATTGAGTTCTTCCATTCCAGGGGAATCTCTCTGCCAGAGATAGAAGAAAGGCTCAAGAGATTTGAAAATTTAGGATATCTCCGTTTTCTTGGTACAACCGGCGGGCTGTGGTGCCGTCCTTTAGAGCTGGCCGTTCTTGAAGAAACTCCCGGTTTTGACGGTGAAGAATTAACTGAGGACTTTATCCGCTTTCTCAGCCGTGAAATGGAAGATGGAAAGATTGGTTCATTAAGCGGGCTATTTTACTATCTGAACCAGAAAGGAAGCATTGATTTTGGTCTGGATATTTTAAATCGTATTATTCATCACCTGTTAAAGATCAGAGAGAACGATCTGGCAGAAGATTTATTGAATTCTCCCCTATTTGAAAATCGTACACTGACTTTTAGTCAGCAGGAAGGGCTGCATAATATTCAATATGCCGGCAGGCTCAGAAGTGCTCTTTTGCGGAATTCCAAGGAAGAAATATCTGTGAAACTGGATGCAGGATACCTTTCTCTGATGGAAGCTCAGGGGGCCTGCAGTGAGGAATTTCTCCTCCAGCAGGCTCATTATCACGCCTTAAACGGAGATTCTGAGCTGGCTCAGACAACGGTGAAGGCCAGCCTCTTTGCTTTTCAGAAAAATAGCGACCACTACGGTGAAATCAGAGCCAATACTGCCCTGGCGCTTACAATGCTAAGCCAGAGAAAGCTTTCAGCATCCTTAGACTATTTTGAAATAGCTCTGCGGATCAGTGAACAGCTGAGAGATAAAGAAGCTGCTCTTATCAGCGGTAAGTTAATGGTCCTGTCCTCTTACCTCTATGGTAACCTTTCACTGGCACTGCGCTCTCTTGAAAGGCATATTCCCCTGGCACAGAAAGAAAGGAACCGTGAGACCCAGATCTTTCAGCTTTTTCTCAAGGGAAGAATTCTCTTTGAGTTGGGACGGTATTCCGAAGCTTTTAAAACTCTCAAACTGGGGCGACGTTTGTCCAAACGCTACTTCTTAACAAAAGAGTCCCATGTTATTACTTCCTGGATGGCCAGGTCTCTGTGTTTTGGACATAACGAGAAAATTGCCGATGAACTCCTGTCCAGACAGAGTTCTAACCTAGAGACGGCCTATTTTAGAGCCGAAGCCGCCTACATGTCGGGTGATAAGAAGATCGGGATTAGCTATTTGGAAGAGGCTTTTAGAGAGTACGATCAGAATCCCCTGTACATTCATGAGATGGATAGCTGGCTTGACGGATACCGTGTGATAGAAGGCCGTCTTTCCGATAAAGATTTTTATGAGGATGTTCTTTTAGATCAGGCTAGAGGTTTCTATTATCTCCTTATCGGTCTTAATGGAGAGCCCGAAAAAGCCTGGGAGGGACTGGCTCCTTTGTGCCGTATGGACCGGGCGTATAACCAGCAGCCTTTTGGGTATTATTTCTTTCTCTATGCCGCAGAGATCATCGAACAGACGGGAATAGTTGTGAGTGAGACTCATCAATCTTTGGTCAGTCATGCTTTCAAGCTCTTACAGACTAGGGCCGGGCGCTTTGACAGTCAGCAGATGAAGCATAACTTTTTTAGGAAAAACTACTGGAATAATGAAATTGTTCTCAAGGCTCAGGAGTTGAACCTTATCTGAATAAATTGATGAAAAAAAAGTTTCACTTAATGTTGACAAATTTTCCAGGAATAGGGTATATTACGCAGGCATTACGGTGGCGTAACTCAGTTGGTAGAGTAATCGGCTCATATCCGATCTGTCAGGGGTTCAAGTCCCTTCGCCACTATATAGCAAAACAGGACAGTTTTTACTGTCCTGTTTTTATTTATAATTGTATTGAAAAATGAAGCGGATATTCTTTAAAAACAGGGTGCTTTAAAATTCATTTGATGATGCAGCAGACTCGCAGAGGATGATGTGTTATGGTTCTGATCAGACCATTTATTCCTTTATCAAATCTATTAGTAGTTTTATTCCTTCGCTAGCTCCCTTTTTGATATACCTGTCTACTATTGTAGGAGGAAAGGCATTTATACCGGGATTGATTTCATATACCCTTGCTCCCGCATGCTTTGCAATGGTCGGGATATTGGCCGCAGGGTATACAATCCCCGAAGTGCCGACGATCACAAAGATATCAGCTTCTTTTGCCAGTTCTTCAGCTTTGTAAATTGCTTCTTCATTAAGGTTCTCTTCATAGAATGTAAAATCCGGTTTTGTCCAGGACCCACAGGAGCATTTCGATATGAGACCTTGTCTTTTATGACATTTCATACAGATACAGGTTCCAATAGAACCATGTAGTTCTACAACATCCTCACTGCCGGCCAGGGTATGAAAGTTGTCAATATTTTGAGTAATAACAGAGGCTCTCAGTGATGCAATCAGTTTATGGGCTTCATTGGGCTCTGATTCATTGATCAATTGGATAAAACCATCCAACCATTCCCAGGTTTTCTCAGGATGTTTGACAAAATAGGATAATGATAGGAGTTTTTCAAAATTCTCTTCATGGGCCTTTCCCATGTAATCTCTAAAGGTCGGGATATTGCTTTCCGCAGATATTCCGGCACCGGTAAAGAATACAATTTTTTTATCTGTCATGTTTTTACCTCTTTATACTGCCGGACAAGATAATGCTGAATTTGAATATAGAAAATCCGGTGTAGATTTTCATTATCTTTATCTATGCTTCACCTGGCAACTCTTTCCCTCTGCTTTATGAAAAATCGATGAAAGAGATATCACCGTATTTGATCAGTTAATGGTTTACGTAATCGATTAAATAGGTATAATTAACTCAAATGTATTGAATGGGTCCATTAGTAGATTCATGAAAGGGTGATTTATATAAAAAGAGAGGGAACATGAGATTATGAAGGCTGCACAAATTGAAAAGAAGGATTCGCTTAAAATTATAGAGACTGAGATCCCTGTACCAAAAGAAAATGAACTTTTAATTGAGGTCTTTGCCAGCGGTATATGTGGAACGGATCTACATATTTTCAAGGGCGATTACAAGGGGACATATCCCATTGTTCCCGGTCATGAATTATCAGGTATTGTACGTAAAGCTGGAAAAAAAATCCGTACTATCAAAGTTGGTGACAGGGTTGCTCTTGAGCCCAATATTTCCTGTGGAGTCTGTTATAACTGTTTGAATAACCGTCAGCACTTTTGTGAAAATATTGAAGCTATTGGAGTCACTCTTCCTGGTGGTATGGCTCAGTTTGTCTGTGCTCCAGAACAAGCTGTTTTTCCTATTGTTGATCTGAGCTTTGAAGAAGCTGCTTTTATGGAACCTCTGTCCTGTGTCCTTCATGGAGTTGAACAGGTCAATCCTCATCTTGCTGATACGGTTTTACTCATAGGCGCCGGTCCCATTGGCTTATTACTCCTACAAAGTTTCCTAGTCAAAGGATGTTCCAGTATTCATATTGTTGATCGGGATGAGGAGCGGCTGAAAATAGCTAAAGAGATGGGAGCCTCTTATGTGAGTCAGGATTTGAGCTCTCTTGAAAAAGAGTCTTATCATATCGTATGCGATGCTACAGGAGTGACATCTCTTATGGAAGCGACTCTCAACTATGTACGTCCTGCCGGACGGATTCTCTGGTTTGCAGTTCCCCATGTGGATGCGAAGGTTTCTATTTCTCCTTTTGAAATGTTTGCCAAAGAAATTTCAATATTTTCGACCTATACATCCTGTAGAAATTCATGGCAGGCTCTGAGTCTTCTTCAAAGTGGGAGAATCAGAGTGAAGGAATTAATTTCTCATCGCCTTTCATTGGAAGATTTTGAAAGAGGGTTGAAAATTCTGGAGACTCATAGTGAACCGGCGATGAAGATCATGATTCTTCCTAAAAAATAAGTAGGTATTAAAATATATAATACAAACTTCGGCCATCTCTGCTATCATCAGAACTGTGTGCATTTTTTTGAAAGTCAGCTCAAATTATATAATTAGATTTTTATAATAATTTAGGCTCATCTGGAAAAACTTTGGTCTACGGACCTGTTTTGGTAGATGAGCTCAGAAGAATAAAAGAATATTAGAGTTCAAATGAATTTTATGTCTTATATTAAATCTATTCGCACCCACATGAATTGCGAATAATCAGTTCGGTTGGAACGAAGGTCTCTATTTCTACAGGTTTTCCATTAATAATATCCACTAATTTATCAACAGCTTTAAAGCAGACTTCTTCTATATGAGAGCCTACGGTCGTAAGAGAAGGATAAACATAGGATGCAATTATCTGATCATCAAAACCTACAACAGCTATATCTTCTGGAACTTTATATCCAGATTCAAGTAGGGCTGAGATTGATCCAGACGCGGCATCGTCATCTCCAGAAAATACGGCATCAAACTGAACTTTTTTTTCTAGTAGTCTAAAAATCGATTTTCTTGCCATTTCATGGTTGAATCCACCATATTCAATCAATTCAGGATCAAAATAGATTCCATTCTCTCTAAGTGCTTTTCGATACCCAGCTTCACGCCATTGCCCATTTTCATGTGTTGCAGGCCCTCTTTGAAAAACAATCCTTTTATATTGGTGTGCTTTGATTAAGTGAGAAACCAGTCTATAAGCACCTTCCTTATTTTCTATATTTATAAAAGGAATATCCATGAATGGGGGTGATGAACGAAATATCAGTACAACTGGAAAATTGGAATCAGTTAATCTTTTAAGATCCTCATCATTGAGTGAATCCGCAAACACAATAACACCATCAGTATTGTGTTCTCCAAAAACAAAGTTAGGTTTCTTTTTAACTTCCTCAACTTCCTCAACTTCCTCAATGGAATGAATCAGTAAGGCGTAACCTAGCTGTCGAGATCTTTTCTCTATTCCTCGTATTAACGAAGAAAAATAGGGATCTGATAAGGCGGAACAGGCAAGTCCCAGTGTCATCATTCTTTTGTTTGCGAGTATACGTGCCGCAGTATTAGGTATATATTCAAGAGAATCAATTGCATCTTGAATGAGCTTCGAATTTTTATCCGATACAAATGCTGTTTTATTGATATATCTGCTTACAGTAGCGCAGGATAGTCCTGCTTTGGCGGCTACATCCACAATCCCTACTTTTTTCTTCAAAAGATTCCTTCCTAATACAGTTTTATCTTCAACGAAGATTTACATGGTAATCACACAATTAGTCTCTGAAGACCTATAGGCCGCATCAGTGATTCTCATGACGACCTGACCTTCTTCTATTCCGGACCGGGGTGTTGAACGATCCCGAATGCAATTTATAAAATGGGTCATCTCACTATCATATATTCTTTGTGCACAATGATCCTCACGAGCAGGAAGATCCGGAACGGTTTCCTTAAATCTATCTGATTTAAGCTTATAACAAGTTGGAAATATACTGGCATAGCCTTTGACACCAAATAAACGTGTGGCAGCCTCTGGTCCATCTGAATGTGGTTGCCACCAGCCAGATTCAATAATGGAAGAAGTACCATTACTCCAATTTATAATAATGATACCTGAATCGTCTACATCATAATTGCCGAAAAATGTTCCCAATCGGGCATAGACAGAAATTGGTTCAGGATCTCCTAAAAGAAAGCGAACTGTATCAATGGCATGAACACCCATATCTATAAGAGCACCTCCACCGGAAAGTCCTTTTTTTACAAACCATCCCTCTGGTCCCCAGTCTTCATGAATGCCGTATCCTTTTGTCTTTATGATGTCACCGAAAGTACCATCTTTTATCAATTGCCTCATATAGTTTACATCATCATCAAAACGCCACATATGACCAGTCATTATAATACTTCCAGATTTTTCAGATGCCTTGCGGATAAGCTCGCCTTCTTTAAAATCCATTGCTAGTGGTTTTTCGATAAAGACATCTTTACCTCTTTTGAGAAATTCGATTGCATACTCGGCATGAAGTCGATTGGGAATAGCTAGTATAACACCATCAAGATCCGGACTCGATGATAGGGTTAAAGCATCATCTGATGTATTCTTAATATTATATTTATCTGCAAATAACTGTGCGGATGATAAGGAATGTGCACAGATAGTCGTTACTTCTACATTTTTCAAACTGGAAAGAGCTCTCATATGATAATCTGCTATAAAACCTGCTCCAATCATGGCAATTCTAATTTTTTTCATCTTTATTCCATCCTTTTATTCTCAGTTCTGTAGATTTGCTAGGGACATCTCTTCTCTTTACCCTCGCTGATACTGATTTTATCTCATGGGGAAGTAAACTGAAGTAATTCTCACTCCAGAAAACAGGTAAAATAGGATTATCCACTTCCGTGTTTATCAAGTCCAAAACAAGAAAGAAGGCTATTTTGTTACTCGTGTTTTTTAAAGTAATCTGGTAAATTTGTTCATCTTCAAGGTCGTTTATTGTTAGAGTTGAATCAATTTGAGGAAATGGCAGTGACATTAACTCAGTGTAGTCCGCGTGCTCTTTACTTGGTGTGTAAAAACCAAAATCACCTACTACTGCTTCATAATCCAATACATCTTTCTGTTGAGACAACCAATAGAAGTTAGAACTGATTTCTTCATTTTTGTCTAAGAGGCGTAAATCAAGAAAATAAACAGAGCTCAGCGGCAGATTTCCTGGTATTTCTAACACTGGAAATGAAGAATCAGGTTCTGATATAGATTGTGTTTTTTGATAGAAAATCTCCTTCGAATTGATATCAAAGATTCTGATTTGAATGTCAACTTGCTGTCTCTTATCAAAATCATTGATTAGAATAACTTGATTGCTTCCATAATTGTAAAGAAGATGTAGAGGCTCACATGCTTTCTTCACTCCATAATAAGCACCATTCGGCATCAGATATGAATCAAAGAGTTGCCAATAAAGGCTTGGGAATGCAGAATTAAGCATCCATTGTATAATACCTGTCGATTTACCCTTATTATTTTGAAAAGCTTCGAACATCGGTCTCATCAATTCATAATTCATGACTTGCGATTTCATCGCAAACTCTTTAATTGTATTTGAAACCCCATATCGTTCATCTAAGGCTTCTTTAAAGCGACTGATACTAGCAAACTCATAGAGACCGCAATGAAAATTCCATGTATCATTAATAGGCCATAACAGTTCTGATGAGAACATCTTTTTCAAACTATCCAAAGGAGGAACATTTGCACCGGGACAAGTTTCAGTGTTAAAACCATAGGCTCCTCCCAGATTTGTATTGGTATACCAATAAACGGGTGGGGTGTGATCATAGGGGCCAAGCATCTTTACTCCGGAAGAACCACTGATAGTACTCTCAATTACGGCGTTTGTGATTATTGATTGTTCACTTCCCACCCCTCCGGTTGAGTTTAGATAAGGACGGGAAGAATCCCATTTCTTGAATATCTCAATATACCGCCGTTCCAGGTCCGGGTGTGGGACCATATCACTTGCAACTGTCCAGACGAATATAGAAGGATGATGCCTTATAGAGAGGAGCTGATCTTTCCAGGATTCAGCAATAAGTTCTATTGCTTCGGGAGTTGATACGGCACCATAGAGGGGGTCAACAGGCACACCCATGTGACATTCATGCTCCCAATGACAACTCCAACCAACCATAACCAGCATTCCATATTGATCACAGAGGTCGTAAATTGTCTGATCCTTCCCCCAAAAACCTTCCAGGCGAATACAGTTCAAATTCATATCCCTGGCATATCTTACCTGGGTTTCTATTGAATCATAAGTATCCTCAAGAAGGAGATCATCAGTCCAGCCGGCTCCCTTTATTAGAAGCTTTTTGCCATTGATAATATAGCCCCGGTGACCTTCATCAGTGAGATAATCGGATACGGAACGGATACCAAAGTTTGTAACTGTACTATCAGACAGAGCATCATTTATATAAAATTCTAATTCTAATCTGTAGAGATGCGGATCACCAACATTGTTGGGCTGCCAAAGTTTAGGATTTTCTATAATCAAATCTTTGTAGTCATCAGAAGTAAAGTCTACATCTATGCTCTGATGAGGATCGAGGTTCATTTGTTTGGATAAAGAAATGGAGCCGATAGATGCCTTCAAGAGACCCATAATTGATTCAGAAGAATGATTTTGAAGTATGGCTGCAACAGTTAATTCAGCCTGGCTATAATCAGGGGTATTGAGATGGCTTGTAACACAGGGTGAAGAGATTGAAATACCTTTATTAAACTCAAGGGACACATCTCGGAAGAGGCCCATATTCTTGTCAGGAGGTCCCGGATTCCAATCTACAAATCCAATTGAAAAATCTCCTTTCTCAGGTGGGAAAATTTCAACAGCTAGTTTGTTATTTTTTTCTTTAAGATATTCTTCAATTTGAAAGTTCCAATGCCTATAGGTTCCGAAGATTTGAGATTTATCAGCAATTAATGTCCCATTTAACCAAATGTTGGCTCTATAATTGATTCCTTTAAAAGATAATATTGCTGTGTAATCAAGTTCTAATGGCTTTAAGTCAAATTCACTGAAATACAACCATGAGGTCTTAAACTGGTTTGTGTCGATATCAAGAAGATTCTTATCTTTGTATATGTCTTTATAAAGACCGGATTTTACAAGTGCTCCAAGGACTGTTGAAGGAACAGAAACATCTATCCATTGGCTCTTATCGGTATATTCAGAACTCAGTTTTTGACCTTTCTCCTTCACAGATATCGAAGGATGTATTTTCCATTCTTTTATTTTTTTTGTGATCATTCCTTTACCCCACTCATAACAATCCCCTGGGTAAATACTTTTTGGCTCAGAAAGAACAAGATCAGTGTCGGTAGTACCATCATAAGTGAAGCTGCCATAATGAGGTGTGTATTGACACTGTACATTGCATTGAAGGTCTGAAGACCAACAGCCATTGTCCATTTTGTTCTTGTATGAAGGAATATCAGAGGTTCATAGAAATCATTCCAGGCATAAAGGAAATGAAATATTGAGACTGCTACTAAAGCATGACGTGACTGGGGAAGGATAATATACCAAAGTCGTTGTAGTGAATTTGCACCATCAATCTTTCCAGCATCATCCATAGCAAGAGGAATGGTCATAAAGAACTGTCGCAGGAGAAAAACATTATAAGCATTGGCAAAAAATTGAGGTACAATAAGGGGCAGTAATGTATCAACCCAACCGATACGTTGAAAAAATACATAAAGAGGTATCAGCGTGACTTGTCGCGGAAGCATAATGGTGGATAGTAGTACCAGGAACAGTATGTTAAGTCCCCTCGCTTTAAAACGGGAAAGACCATAAGCTACCAGTGAACAGGAAAAAAGCATCCCCGCCATCCCAATGAACGTTACGAGTAAAGTATTAGCTAGGTATTTAAAGAAAGGAACAGTGGTCAAAGCAAGAGGATAATTTTCCCAATGAACATCCAAATATTCCACTATGTTGTCATTATTAAGAGGGAGTAATCTGATATCGTCTTCATCTCCGGGAGCAGCAAAAAGGCCCATCTGATCTGGTTGTTTCTTTATCAAGGCCCATTCTACAATTTTACCGTCAATACTTACCTTGTATAAGGGTTTCTCCTTACCGTCAATGTCCACTTTGGTAACAGACATAGGAATTAGACCAATGGGATCTCGGCGAATTTGATCCACACTTTTTAGAGATGTTCCTACCATATAGATAAATGGAATAATAATTGCCGATGATCCAGCTGCAAGAAGAAGGATTGCCAGGGTCTTTGTGAACAAGTTTCCAGATTTTCTTTTATTTTCCATTTTTCTTATTCTCCTGATTTCCCAGCTGACCCTGATAAAAAACCCAGTATTTTGATGTTTTGAATAAAATGACTGTGATTACTAGAATAAAAATAAAGAGAAGCCAAGCCATAGCAGAGGCTGTCCCCATATCAAAATAGCGGAAAGCTGTAAGATAAAGATAAAGGTTGTAAACCATCGTGGATCTCGCCGGACCACCCAGACTGCCCGCTTTGTTGATTCCACCTGTTCCTGTAACCACATATACTTCAGTAAAAAGCTGAAATGTGCTTATGAGACCTAAAATCAGATTATAAAAAATAACAGGAGTCATCATAGGGATTGTGATATTAAAAAAACGCTGAATAACATTGGCTCCATCAATTTCAGCGGCTTCATACAAAGATGTTGGTATACTTTGTAGTGAAGCAAGATATATGATCATACTGCGACCGACACCCCAGAGACTCATCATTACAAAAGAAGGAATGGCCCAATCGGGGTCGAGAAGCCATTTAGGTCCGTTAATCCCGAAAAAGCCTAATATTTTATTAATGAGACCAATGTTCGGGTCAAATAATCGAAGCCAAACTAAAGCAACAGCCACTCCTGCAATAACAGACGGGAAAAAATATATAGTCCGCCATATTTTCTGACCCATAATGTCCTGGTTTAACAATACTGCGAGAGAAAATCCAATAATCAGGGTTAAAGGAAGTGCCAGGCCGGCATAGTAAAAGGTGACTTTAAGAGATTGATGAAACATCGGGTTTTTGAATAGGTTTGCATAGTTCTTCAAACCTACCCAGACAGGAGGATTTACTATATTAAATTCCGTAAATGAATAATATAGAGATAAAATCATAGGCCCTATTATGAAAGCAATAAAACCGATAATCCAAGGAATAGTATAGAGATAAGCCTCAATCTCTTCTTGTCGATTTCTAGATAATTTTTTCAATTTAAATACTTCCATTTGATCTGAAATATTCCTCAACAAAGTTGAATTGAGAGGCAGAAACACATCTGTCTCTGCCTCAATTGCTATTTAACTATTAATGTGATTCCCAATAGTTATCCAGTAGATCCTGAATTTCTTTATTCGCTGTATCTAAAATGATTCGGGCATCCTTTTCTTCTCCTGAATAGACCAGAGAAGCGCTATTTCCCATTATTTCTTCAACACGGGACCACTCAGGAACCCATGATTCATGGTGTGGATCATCTAAATACTGAATCCCTTCATACATAACCGAATAATCCAAACCTGGATATTCTTTTTCCAGAACTGTCTGGAAGTCATCTGACAAGGAGACTCTGGCTGGAATACAACCATAAATCAGAGCCATCTCGACAGCTTGTTCAGGAGCTGTCAGCCATTTCATAACTTCCCATGCTTCTTTTTTGTTTTTGGCTGCTTCAGGAATGGCAAAAATATTAGCATGGATTCTAGCTATCCGCTCTCCCTTCTGATTAAAGGGTATGGGAGCAATATCGTGTTCAAAAGAAAGGCTTCCTAATCCTTCAGCAAAGAACCAGGTATGGCTTTCAAACATAGCAACCATGCCTCCCCCAAATGGATCTGCACCAGCACCATAGTAGGTAGATTGTCCTGCAGCATCAGGAATAAATCTGTCTTTCCATATTCCATCGCTGAGCCATTGCAGGCCGTAAACCCATTCTTCATTATTTGTTGTTGCTGTTTTATAGTCCGGAGTTGTCGGTCTTCCTACAAATTCAGCACCCCATTTTGCAAGATAACCCCGTGCTGCAATCCAGGAATCATCATAACCCCAGTGTTGCATATTCTTTTGATCAAATTGGGGAGAGGTTGGATTATTTCCATTCTTATCCATTGTTAATTCAATAGCAATTTCTCTGAGTTTTTCATAATTCCATGATCTATCACTATAATCATGGGTTGGATAATCAATACCTGCTGAATCAAAAATATCTTTATTATAGAAAATCATGGAAGGAAAGACACCAATGGGTAATCCCAGCAATTTATCGGAATCAGAAAAAAGATTTATCGATTCAGGATAAAAATCACTCATATCGAAGTTGTCATCTTCTATGAACTGAGAGATATCGCTCCAGCTACCATGTTGCTGAGCTAAACCGGCAATACCGTTGGGGCCAACAAGTTGTGGAGCATTTCCTCCTGAGAGCATGGCCAGATACCTGTCGTTCGCTTCATCATGAGGAACGATTAGAAATTCAATTTCAATATTGTCATGAGTTGAATTATAGGCTTCCTGTACAGCCTCCTGTTTCGCTATTTGATCAGGATTTGTGCCTGTACCAAAACCAACAAAAATAACGACTTTTGTCTTCTCCTTAACACTTGAAACCTGATTAGCTTCTTTTTTCTCTTTTCCACAGGATACAACTAGAAAGAGGCTCGTTATCAGGACGGACAACCAGAATAATTTCTTCTTCATATACTACTCCTTAATTTTCCTATACCATTAAAATAGAGACTTAATCTTAAGATAAATCTTTACTCAATTCCCTTATATTTCAGACCTATATGAGCCCGAAAACGATCCATAGTTCTTCCTAGTGCCAGGGTTTCTTCATGGGGAACCAAGTCACATTCCAGTTTACCGGCACGAAGGCATTCCATCACTTCAACTGCTTCATAATTCCAGCCATTTCCTTCTAGGGGACTTTCGAATACTTGCGGCTTTTGACCATTCAAGTGCAATGTAAATCCGGTGGGACAGAAGAAGGGTTCATGTATGCGGATATAACCCTTTGTTCCGGAAATTGTTGCTTCCTTAGGAGATTCTACATTGAAACTGGAATATCCCAGTACTATTTCTCCTCCCTTATATTTGAAAAGCATTCCAATTTGTTCATCAACACCTGTTGGACCCATATCAGCAAGGGCTGTAATTTCATCCGGCTCACCAAAGAGTATATGAGCCATGGAGACAGAGTAGGGACCAACATCCATGAAGGCTCCACCAGCTAACTCAGAAACAAACAAAGGATTTGTTGTTGACCGTTCACACAAAAATCCAAAATCTGAAGATACCATCCTGACATCTCCAATGACACCAGATTCCCACATTTTGCGAGCTTCTGTAAAAGCAGGAATGAAACGGGTCCATAGGGCTTCCATTAGGAACACCTTTTTTTCACGAGCTAAGGTAATTACTTCTATTGCGTCTTTAGAATTAACCATGAATGGTTTTTCACAAAGAATCGGCTTGCCAGCATTAATAGCCATAATACAATTGTCTTTATGGACATTATTCAATGTTCCGACATAGACAACATCAACTTCAGGATCTTCGATTAACCCTTTGTAACTGCCATGAGGATTCGGGATTTTATATTTCGAAGCAAATTTTTCTGCTGTGTTTTTACTTCTAGAACCAACGGCAACTAATTCTGCATCCGGTATAAATGAGAGTGCTTCGGCAAACTTTTCAGCAATGTACCCTGTACCAAGGATGCCCCAACGTATTTTTCCTGAAATCATAAATCCTCCAAAATTAATGTAAGCGTTTACATGAGTGTAGGCCTGTATCGGTTGTATAGTCAAGGATAAATTCTTTTAGGTGTAATAATTTGCTACTTTTCTAGCAAATTGTTATCTATTTAAGTAAGCGTTTACATTGTTGTAGTTTTTTCCAAATAAAATATATTCCTTCTCAATATGAAAATAGTTGAAATTCTATTCAACTATTTGTATTTATGGTAGATGTAAATGTTATGACATTTTTTATGTTAATACTTGTGACTAGGGAAATTTAATATTTTTGGTGTATAACACATATCATTAGATAAGGTTCTTTTATTTGTGATATTTGAAAGATGCTATCAAAGGTTATTTCAAACTGATACTCCGTCTCAGCTTTAGACAGTTTATATAGATCTTCAGTCTTTAGAGGATAGGTCTTTTAGCTTTCAATAGTAGAATAGGGACTTTAATAATGCATAATAAGAGTAATAACAAGTCTGGAATTCACAAATAATCGTAGTTTGATTCTGTAGTAACTGTCATTTTTATGAGCAAACATGTATTTAGTATTCATTTTTAGCAGGGTATTAACGTTGGAGGATCACAATAGTCCGAGAGGCTAGCAGCCCAATTCTCTGGCAGACCCCGAGGCACTTTTTTACACTGGTCTCTGAACCAATGCAAATATACAAAAAGCTGGCTTTAAAAATAAAATATTCAGATTCTGATTAAAGAATAGAACCAGGACAACCTGTACTGGAATCTAAGCAGTGAATGCATCATCTGGACCTTGTCTGAGCCCTCAGCTCATGGTTCTTTGTAAACAGAATCATCCTCTCGAATGATTGTCTGACCATAAGGGATCTCTCCTGATCTCTGGCTCATTCATTAAATATCTTCTGTATTAGATAATACAGGGAGTTTTCTATATTTCTAGTTTGCCACTGAAATCCTGCACATAATCGTTGATAATATTACATTTTTCACTTAATCCCAGTGAGGTCTTATGAATCACAGAACTTCCTTTGCTTATTTTGGACATGCTTGCTGCCAGGGAATTCATAAACTCTCCAAGGCTGGCAACATCAACTGAGGTATTGCTTTCGTTTTCTTTTACAACCTTGACTGCGTCAATGACCTCTGTGGTGAGCTCATTCAATACAGACGTGGTAGACAGTATCTCATCGCTTCCGGAGGATAATTCGATGATACTTTCCCTGATTTCATCAATGGCGAGACTCACTTGTTCTATTTCAGAACCAATTGATGAAAATGTTTCACCACTGTTGACTACATTTGTTCCTGTGTCTTCAATGGATGCAATAAGCTGATTCAATGTCTCATTGACTTTTTTTGAGTTAAGAGAGCTTGATTCAGCCAATTTTCTGACTTCATCTGCTACCACTGCAAAACCTTTACCAGCATCACCAGCGTGAGCGGCTTCAATGGCTGCATTCATGGAAAGTAGATTTGTCTGTCTTGATATACCTGCGATAATGGATACCATTTCCCTCACATTATCGATATGACCGCGTACCTGATTAAAAGAGTTCGCTGTGCTGTTAATGACCAAAACACCCTGCTCAGCAGAATCTCTAAGCTGCTGAACCGAGGCAGATTTTACCTGTATGACATTTAGCACACTCTTGATGGATGCGACCATTTCTTCCAGAGCGGCCCCTGTCTCAGAAATCTTATCAGACTGATCCAGGGCAATTCTATCAAGGGACTGCATATTCTTTGCAATAGTTTTTAAAGATGAAGTAGACGATTCATAGCGGGATGTCAGGTTTTGCATCTGATGAGTTACATCCTCAGCATAGGTTTCAATTTCCTTAACCACTGATACGGTTTCCTTTGCCTGATCATCCATACTCTGAGCCAGATGCAGCTTTTCTGAGGCTTCACCAGCTAGGTCTGTCATTTTATTGGCTACCCGGTCACTTTCATCTATTCGAAGCAGGGCTTCATTGAGGACCTTGTCCATAATCTTTCTAAGAAGTACTGCCAGAACGGCAATTACCGGAAAGATAGCCACTGAAGAGGTCAATTGCTGAAAAAATCCTGCAGAGAATTCTGAAAACATTTTCCCTATATAGACCCAGGCAATGAAAACAACAAAGTAGAGAGACGCTATGCCTGTTATAATATAGAGATGAATCTTCTGAGGAGAAAATATTGTTGCCAGAAGGATTATAATGGAGCCCGTGAGAGCGGCATTGGCTATGCTGTGCTCTCCATCATACCCATTGGCAAAGCGGGCTGCTATGATAATGACTGTCAGTGAATAGATTGCACTGATGGCGGCTCTTTTATATTGGCCACGCCTGTTCATAAACAGACTGTATAGTAGAAATCCATCCAGAACACCCAGGAGGGCAGAACCAATATAAAGACCATTTAGAAAAGAACTCACCACGGTTAAAGATGCCGCGGAGATGAGGACATACAATACAATTTGTAAAATTGGAGCCTTCAGTTGGATCTCATATTCGGAAGATTTATAAACATTTTTTAATTTCATAGTATCTTATATGATACTCATATTCTTGTAGTTAATGAAGTGTCATTTGCAATTATAGGGTTGAGTTTTGATAAAACCTATGCCTCATAGAACAGATTCGAATGAGTCTCCGACTAAAAGACGATTGGACTGGGGTTCCGCTGGATCTCCTGGAGAAGTTCTTGTATCTGGCTCTATTTTTGTTTCTGTAAAAAATCTATTATACTTAAATTTTAGGGAGTACAAATGAACTATCTATATATGATCATCCTGGGTCTATTGATCCTTGGTATCCTGCTTTTTTTGATGAAGCGGAGTACGAAAGTGCATGAAGAAGGGAAAGATGAGGAGACCAACCTTGCCGATTTGAATGAGACCTTTTTAAAACATGTTGAAGGGAGAACCGTCATAGATCTGGTAAAGGTTTTTAATCCTTCCGATGAGATGATTCTCCGCTCCATTCTCGCTTCGGAAAATATTGACAGTTATGTCAAATCAAATCATTTTGGTGATCTTTTGGGTTGTTCTCGGGAGTCAATTTTTTCAACTGCGGTTATCTCTGTCTTTGAAGACAGCAGCGGTCAGGCTAAGACTATTGTTCAGAATTATATTCATAATCTATATAAGGATCAGCGTTTAGACGAGGAAGAAAACCTCCATCAGAATCCTCCCGGAAAAGATGATGAGTCAGGCTCTGATATCAAGTATATCCCAGAGCTTTTGGTTTAGTTGAGTTATTACGTATTGGTCCTTGTGTATAAGCGAAAAACTTTGATTTCTTTAGGACATCAGGAATGAGCAGCTAAGGATTTAACTGCTCATTCCTGTTATTGTTTTCCGTTTCATTTCATGGTCTAATCCAGCTTAATACGGAATAAATATTTATAAAAGAAAAGTCAGGCCTTTCCGTTCTTTTTAGTCCAGAACTCTTTTGGGACGGGATTGGCTCCTTCCCAGATGATCTGTCTGAAATGATCAGGGTCTGTATTACCTTCGGTATTAATGAGGAGAATTTGTGACTGGCTGTCCAGTTTTAATGACTCCTTGAGATCCTTCAAGCCTTCTTCGGTCAGAATACCGATGAGAGCTCCCAGGGTTACCGCACCGGATTCACCCGATACAATAAATGGATCACCCTTTAGAGGTGTTGCATATATTCTCATCCCCTTGGCCGCAATGTAGTCTGGGCAGGATATGAAGGCATCTGTTTTTTCTTTCAGGATATTCCAGGCCAGGGGACTTGGCTCTCCGCAGGCCAGTCCGGCCATGATTGTATCCAATGACCCCGTGATGCTATGGGGTTTCCCGTCATTCTGCTTCATCGAGGCATAGAGGCAGTCCGCATTTTCAGGTTCAACTACGACACAAATCGGAGCCTTTTCACCAAAGAGGCTGTGGTAGAAACCTATAACGGAGGCCGCCAGGGCACCCACTCCGGCCTGAACGAAAATATGACTGGGTTTAATGATTCCCTGACCGCTGAATTGTTCCTGGGCTTCAAGAAACATGGTGGTATAACCCTGCATGATCCAAGTGGGGACAGTTTCATATCCGTCCCAGGATGTGTCGGATATCACATTCCAGCCATTTTTGGCCGAGTCTACCACAATCTGCCTTACGGCATTATCATAATTTCCCTCTATAATTTTTACTGTGGCTCCATAATCACGGATGGCTTGTATTCTAGGTGCAGAGGTCTCGGAGTGTACGTAAATTACACATTTATGGCCCAACTTTCCCGCCGCCCAGGCAATGCCACGTCCATGATTTCCGTCGGTTGCCGAGGCAAAAGTGATTTCTCCCAATTTCTCTCTGACTTCTTTGGATATCAGGTAATCGTATGTGAGAGGCTGTCCTTCAAGACCCAGTTTTTTTTGTATGAATTTATAGAGTGCAAAGGATCCGCCCAGAACCTTGAAAGAATTCAACTCAAGTCGTTCTGCTTCATCTTTGATCCAGATGCCGCGGACACCGAACATGCGTGCCAGGTTGTTCAGGTTTTTAAGGGGCGATATTTTATATCCAGGAATCTGAGAATGGAAATTCCGTACTTCGTGTACGACTTCAAGGGGAAATTGCTTAATGACCGAAGTAAGATCTTTTTTCCCGTTTAGAATCCACCGCATATCTGCCTTATTGTTTTTCATAAACTCTCCCAACGTTGTTAGTCATGAATCATGATACTCCTGTTGTAGCGGTATTTCAATGATTGTCTCTGAAATAGAAAATAATCTGGCCTGTTCTTTCGGGGGGGGGCTAATAATTGTATCTGCTGCTTCAAAAAATTCATGATTGACTTGAAAAGCTAGGCATGGTCATAATGGAGTCTTACCCTTATCCACAGGCCTGATTATCCCGGGAGTACCATTATGATTCCAATAGAAGCCGTTCATACTCTGCAAATGGATCTTATCCGCCGTCTTTACGGTGCAATCGATCTGAATCAACCCTGTGAGCTTATCCTTGGCGAAATAGTGGCTTTGATTTCTGTTTCCGCACATCCTAATCAAAGGGTTTTTGTGAGAGTCAAGGTAGACGAGGTTGAATCTCTTAGCCCTGGTTTTAAAGAAACTCCCTGGTTTGAGAGACTCCCTCTGAAGCTTCCGGATGAGAACCACGGCTTTCTAGATATTTTTTATTCTCATGATACGGATCCTCATGAGTCATTGTTTTCTCATGATTTTATTCATCTCTTGGGTCATCTCATAACCGGATATATTTCTGAGTTTAGGCTCAAACGTCTGTTTCATGATAACAATGAACGCATCAAAGAACTGAAGAGCATCAGTTTGACAAACCTGATTCTGCAAAAACACAGCACCCTGGAAGAGGCCCTGCAGGAGATCTGCTCCTTACTTCCCGAAGCCTGGCAGTATCCGGAAGACACAGTTGTGAGGATTTCTTTTAATGATCAGATATTCGAAAGCCGGGGCTTTAAAGAAACCCCCTGGAGAATGAATCAATTATTTGAGACTCCTGATCACAAAGAGGGGAGGATAGAGATCTTTTATCTCAAAGAATTCCCTCCCGCCTTTGAAGGGCCTTTTTTAAAGGAAGAAAGGACTCTCCTGAATATTTTGGGATCCATTATTTCCGGAACTTCTTCCAACCGATCTCTTCGGGAACTCCTTGTTTTAAATACAGAACGGTTAAAGGAATTGAGGGGTATAAACAGAACCTCGGAAGTCTTAAAGGAGAGTTCCAGCTTTGAAGACTCTTTGCAGAAGCTTTGCAATATCCTTCCTGAGTCGTGGAAGTATCCTGAACACACGGTGATCAGGATCAAGTTTGACAACAAGGAGTATACTAGCCCCGGATTTAAAGCAACAGAATGGAAACAAAGTCAGGATTTTGAATCTCCGGGAGGCAAAAAAGGTCTCATTGAAGTTTTCCTTCTCAAAGAGTGCCCCAAAGAGGATGATGGACCCTTCTTGAAGGAAGAGAGAGATTTACTTATTAACCTTTCCAATCTCATATCCGGTTCTGCTGGGGCAGATATCTTCAACAGATTGTTGTCTGAAAACAAAGAACGGCTAAAGGAGCTCCGGGGGATCAACAAGACATCCCAGCTGATAGCGGAATCTAGACCTGTAGAAGAAACACTACAAAGTATTGCCCATCATCTTTGCCGCTCCTGGCAATATCCAAGACAGACTAGAATCAATATTCATTATGAAGGCATGGATTACAAGACAGCTGGGTTCCGAGAAACTTCATGGAGCCAGAAAGAAAACTTCGTCACCATCGACAATAAAAAAGGGTATATTCAAGTTGTCTATTTAAAGGAATTCCCAAAGGCCTATGAGGGGCCGTTTCTCAAGGAAGAACGGGAACTTCTGGCAAATATCGGGAAATTGGTCACTGGATATCTGAATAACAGCAAGGGCCGTGATATCTACAGGAGAAATATTCATAAAAAGGTCGAAATTGAAAAGCAGGAGGAGTACAAGAAGTCTCTTGTTACCAATAAGCAGCCCCTGCAATTGTTTTTCAATCAACAGGTTCTCGATAAATATATCTATTTGGATATGATGAAGTACAAGGTGAAAGAGATCCTTTTTGTGGCCACCCTCTACGATGCCTTCATACTTGAAAGTGAAGACGGATTTTTCGAACGGTTCATGGGTGAAATTTACCAGTACAGTCTGTTTTCTTTGCCTAGGATAACCGGAGTGACCACTGCTTCAGAAGCCTTGGAAATGATGGAAACGAAGTCTTTTGACCTCGTGGTGATTATGGTCGGAATTGACCGGGATGCTCCCCTTGCTTTGAGTGAACGAATCAAGGAAAAGGCTCCTTTTCTTCCTGTTTACCTGTTGCTCAATCAAAAACGGAATATTAAATATTTTGAAGAAATGGTGGACAGTTCCAAGACTCTGGACAAGCTATTTTTCTGGAACGGAGACTCACAAATCATCTTTGCCATCGTGAAATCGATTGAAGATAAGGCTAACGTTGCCAATGATACCAAGGTCGGGCTGGTTAGGGTTATCCTTTTGGTGGAAGACTCTTCTTTGTACTACTCCAAATACCTTCAGATTTTGTATGCCATCGTGTTTGGACAGGTGCAGAAGCTTTTGCCCGAAGTTGAAAAAAATGAGCTGGATAAGATTTGCAAGATGAGATCCAGGCCAAAAATCCTTCTGGCCAGAAACTATGAAGATGCCATGCATCTATACAATCAGTACAAAGATTATCTTCTGTGTGTCATTTCTGATATTGAGTATGAAAAAGGGGGAACCCTCGATAAAACGGCAGGTCTCAAATTTATAAAATATGTAAAGTCCCATATGTTGAATGTTCCCATTATCCTTCAATCTTCGGAAAATAAAAACATACAAAAAGCGGATGATCTGGGGGTCTATTTTATCAACAAAAACTCAGAATCCCTGTTGAATGATCTAACGAAGTATCTGAATGATTATCTCGGGTTCGGAGATTTCATTTTCAGGGACAAGGCCGGGAATCAGATTGGCAGAGCCAGAACTCTCAAGGAGTTTGAAGAACAGCTGGCAGTTGTTCCAGATGAGACATTTTATCTTCATGCCTGTGAAAATCAGTATTCTATCTGGCTTATGGCCAGAGGGGAAATACAGCTGGCCAAGGCCATCAATCCCCTCAGGATTGGGAGCATGGAAGATGTCCTGTCCCATAGATCCACCATTCTTGAAATGATCAAAGAATATCGGGAAACAAAGAAAAGAGGGAAAATCCTTCGTTTTGATGAGGCCTTGAATATTGAAGAAAAAAATATAATCACCTTTGCCGATGGTTCTCTCGGAGGCAAGGGGCGGGGGCTGGCTTTCATCAACACACTGATTTATAACTTCGATTTTGCTTCACTCTCGGGACTGATTAATATCAGAACTCCTAAGACTGTCATCATCGGAACAGATGAGTTTGATCACTTTATTCGTCATAATAAGCTCTATGAATTGATTATTGGTGACAGAGTTCATTTTGATGTTATCAAGGAGCGATTCTTATTGGGCCAACTGTCTCCGTCGCTGGAAGAAAAGCTTGTTTTCTTCCTGGAACATGTTCAGAAACCGATCGCCATTAGGTCATCCAGCCTGTCGGAAGACTCCTTCACTCAGCCCTTTGCCGGGGTCTTTCATACCTATATCATACCCAATTGTGAGGAAAACAGGGAGCAGACACTGGAAAACCTCAGGCAGGGCATCAAACTTGTTTTTGCCTCCGTTTATTCTTCTGAAGCAAAGTCTTATTTCAAGGTCACCCACCATAAGGCGGAAGATGAAAAAATGGCGGTTGTTCTGCAGGAGCTTGTGGGCCAGCAGCATGGCGATTATTACTATCCGCATATCAGCGGGACTGCCTGTTCTTACAACTATTATCCCGTGGCCCATATGAAACCGGAGGAGGGTTTTGCCATGGCGGCACTGGGGCTGGGTTCGTATGTTGTGGATGGCATGAACTCCTACCGTTTTTCACCCGTTTATCCCAATGTTGATATGTATTCCGTAAAAGACCTGATTCACGGTTCCCAGGTCAAATTTTATGCTCTGGATTGCCGGAAAAATAATCGTGATTATGCTCGGGAGGGAGAGCTGGCATCACTGGCGCTTCTGGATATCAGTGAGGCCGAAAAGCATGGAACTTTGAAGCACTGTGCTTCTGTTTATGATCAGCAGAATGATCGAGTTGTTCCGGGGCTCTCTATCGGCGGACCCAGAATCCTGAATTTCGCCAATATTTTGAAGTATGACTATGTTCCCCTGGCCAAAACAATTGAGGTCATCCTCAATATTATCAAAGAGGCATTGGGAGCTCCTATAGAAATTGAATATGCTCTTGATCTGCACAAGGCTGATAACGGGCTTCCCACATTTTACCTGTTACAGACTAAACCCATTGTAGACAGTCAGGCCCGTATAAAATTTGATATAGATCAGTTTGATAAGTCAAAGACCCTCTTGTATACAAAGACCAGTTTGGGAAACGGAGAGATTCAGGATATTTACGATGTGATTTATATAGACAATGAACACTTCAACAATATGAAAACACTGGAAATGGCTGGTGAGATTGAATATCTGAACCGGGTAATGGTAGAACAGAATAAACAGTATATCCTGATTGGTCCCGGAAGATGGGGAACCCGGGATCCTTTTTTGGGTATTCCTGTCAATTGGGCTCAAATTTCCAATGCTAAGATCATTGTCGAAATCAGTCTGGAGAATTTTCCACTTGATTCTTCATTAGGTTCCCATTTTTTTCATAATGTTACTTCTATGAATATTGGATATTTTTCGGTGAATCAAACAACTGTTTCTGAGTTTGTGAATTGGGAGTCTTTAAACAAGCAGGAAGAAATTCATAGAACTCAGTACTTCAGACATGTCCGGTTTGAGCAATCACTTCGGATATTGATGGATGGTAAAATAAAAGAATCGGTAGTACTGGTAAACGGGTAGGCATGGATACAATCAAAGTCGGGATATTTTGTGAACATAAATTAATCCTTCTGGGCCTCTGTCAATTGATGGAGGATGTAGAGGATATTCAAATTTCCCTCAAGGAAAATTCTCTAGACAATATATTGAACTGTTTTGGATTGAGGCAGATCAACATTCTTATCCTCTACTTGCCTGAGTTGAATATCCCTGTCTTAAAGCTTTCTGAGAAACTCAATAAACTCTATCCAAGGATACGGATTCTCATTCTTTCTGAAACTGATAATGAGAGCACAATATTAAAAACCATAAAAACTGGCGCTAAGGGTTTTCTATCCAAGGATTGTGAAAAGAATGACCTCATTGAGGCTGTATATACTCTGCGAAATGGTCATGATTATTTTAGCAAGTCTATTACCCAGCTGTTGTTGCAAAAATATATTTCCAATCTCCAAACTGAGGAGGTTTCTGTTGAGAATTCCCGGGTCAGCAGTCTGAGTTCCAGAGAACTGGAAATCCTTCAACTCTGGGGTGATAGCCTTACCAATAATGAAATTTCTGAAAAACTGTATATCAGTGTTAGAACTGTTGAGTCTCATAAAAATCATATCATGCAGAAATTGAATCTGAAAACGGCCGTAGATCTTGTGAAATTCGGCATTCGCAATAACATCATCAAAATATAAATCCTAAGAGAATTACTGAATTTTCTCAGTGTTTCACTTAATTTTATCTCTAATCCGTACAGCTCAATGAGATATGTTTTATTAATAAATAAATCAAACAAATTTTAATAAACGGGTACGGGGAGTCAAAATGACAAATATTCTAGATGTGAAAGTAAATGAGTTCATGGCAAAGGTGATAGCCAGAAATCAGGGTGAAACTGAATTCCATCAGGCTGTAAAAGAAGTCGTAGAATCGTTGATGCCTTTTATAGAAGAAAATCCTGAATATAAATTTTCTAAGGTGCTGGAACGGATGACAGAACCGGAACGGGTCATCATGTTCCGTGTTTCCTGGATTGATGATAAAGGTGAGATTCAAATCAATCGCGGCTACAGGATTGAAATGAACAGTGCTATCGGTCCTTACAAGGGAGGACTTCGATTTCACCCCACGGTGAATCTTGGAATTCTAAAATTCCTTGCTTTTGAACAGTCTTTTAAAAACAGCCTGACAACTCTGCCCATGGGGGGAGGGAAAGGTGGATCAGATTTTGATCCTAAGGGTAAATCGGACAATGAGGTTATGCGCTTTTGTCAATCTTTTATGACAGAACTCCAACGGCATATCGGACCAAACACGGATGTTCCTGCCGGAGATATTGGTGTGGGTGGCCGCGAAATTGGATATATGTTTGGACAATACAAGAGAATCCGTAATGAGTTCTCGGGTATCCTGACAGGGAAAGGCCTGGAGTGGGGCGGAAGCCTGATCAGGCCTGAAGCCACTGGTTATGGTGCCGTATATTTTGCAAACGAAATGATGCAAACAAGGAATGACAGTATTAAAGGGAAGACTGTCGCCATTTCAGGTTCTGGAAATGTGGCACAGTATTCTGTTGAAAAAATCATAGAGATGGGTGGTAAAGTTGTCACACTTTCAGATTCAAATGGAACCATATATGATCCTGATGGCATTGATGAAGAAAAGCTGCAGTATGTTATGGAATTGAAAAACATTCGTCGCGGTCGTATCTCTGAATATGCAGAAAAGTATTCGGTAAGCTACCTTGAAGGCCAACGTCCCTGGAGTATTGAGTGTGACATTGCCCTGCCTTGTGCCACACAAAATGAGATTGATGTTGATGATGCAAGAACCCTCGTTAAGAACGGTTGTTATGTAATCAGTGAAGGGGCCAACATGCCCTCGACTCCCGAAGCGGTGGAAGTTTTTCTGGAATCTAAAATTCTGTACGGTCCGGGAAAAGCCGCTAATGCAGGAGGAGTGGCTGTCTCGGGGCTTGAAATGACCCAAAACGCTTTGCACTTAACCTGGAGCAGAGAAGAGGTGGATGCGAAACTTCAGGTCATTATGAAGAATATTCATGAAACCTGCGTCAAGTATGGAAAAGACGAAACCGGTTTTGTGAACTATGTTGTGGGGGCCAATATCGGTGGATTTATTAAAATCGCCAATTCTATGATAGCCCAGGGTTACGTATAAGATCCGTTATGGGCAAATATCACAATAAGCAGCCTCCTTCAGGCTGCTTATTTTTATAGACCATTTGACCACAACTTTGTCCATAAGGTATCTTTACGAAGAGGACATACAGTTTCATCCGGGCCCTTTTCCTACCTGTGGCGGCAGTTTGCAAAGCCGGTTATAATATTTTTGGATCTTGGTGGAGTATTTCTTTTTATATACTGAAAAAAACATGAGTTATGATATAGTTAAAATCGTATGAGCAAAATCATCATAGCCATTCACGGAATGGGTAATAAACCGCCTCGTAAACAACTCTCTGTTTGGTGGAAGGCTGCCATTCGGGAAGGGCTCAGCAATAAGGGGAAATTCTTATTTTTACGGTTTAAAATGGTTTATTGGGCCTCAATCGTACATCGCACACCCTTCAATCCCCAATGCATAGACAAGGATGATCCGAGTTATCTCAAAGAACCCTATATTAAAAGCAGCAATGTGGTCCTTAAAAACAGAGACAACAAAATCAAGAAAAGGATCAGAAAGCATATCAATGACCAATTGGAAAAAATTCTGTATGACGGAGATGGATTTTCTCATTTTAACAGTCTTACAGATTTCGTACTTCGTCATTTTGTCAAAGACCTCGCGGTCTATTATGGAGATCCTTCAGGTGATTCTCTGTCTATCCGGGACGAGATCTGCCGGCAACTGGCAGACATTCTTCGCAAACACAAAAGAAAAAAGATCCTCCTCATAGCCCATTCCATGGGGTCCATCATTGCCTGGGATGTTCTTACCCGGTATGTTCCTGAGGTTGAAATAGATACCTTTGTTACCATTGGCTCACCCCTGGGAATCCCAGTGGTAAAGAATCATCTTGTTGCGGATCTGAAAGCGTCCGGGGATGCTTCAAAGGAACTGAGAACTCCCGAAAATATCAGGGGGGCATGGAAAAATCTTGCCGACTTTAAGGATCTTGTGGCTTTTAACGCAGACCTGAAGAATGATTTTCTTCCAAATCGGCTGGGTGTTCAACCTGAAGATTTTTTTATTCACAATGACTATGAATCCAATGGAAATGAGAATCATCATAAGTCCTATGGATATTTGAGATGCCCTGAAATGAGTCAAATCATTTCAGATTTTCTAAGATGGAAAAAATAAGGTTTATGATCACAGACACGAATAGGGTGGAGTATGTATAACTTAGATAGGCTTTTAAGACTTTTTTCGGACTGGTCCATAGGCTCTCTTGTCTATGGTGCCGGAGGGTTCTTTACGATTTTTCTGATTCAGGAATTGATCTTTCATTCTTTGATCAAGAAAAACCGTTCACAAAAACCGGAAGTAAAGAAAGTTCTGCACTTCTTCTATTTTCATCTTCTTTGTATTTTCAGAGTTTTTGTCCGCTTTGAACTCCTCTATCTCTTCCTCAGAATTGTGAAGCACAGCCCGGGACCGCAATTTCCTTGGAGTCTGGTTTACGGGGCAGTTTCCTCCATTATTTTGACATCGGGAATTTTCATTCCAGTCTATATGCTTCTGAATCTGGGGCTGGTATTCCTCAATTCAAAAGCAGCCCAATCTGAAACTGAAAAATCCCAGGATTCTGATCCATTTATACCGGATCAGTCCGAAGAGGGTGAACAGACCCTTAAGGCGGGGTTAGCCCATAATCGTGGCCTCAAGTTCACCCTGTTCTTTCTGTCTTTTTCAATTGTCATGTGGAATATTCTAGGTTTACTTCCTGTAGAACTTGAGACTTCCGAAATTGTCCGTACTGGACTACTTCTCAATGGGCTTGTTATCTCCTGTCTCATTCTAATGGTGGTTCAGAAGATTTTTAAAACGACCTTGGCAGTTTTAGAGGGAGCCGAGGAGACCGAACGGATCATTATTATTGTTCGATCCTTGTCCAAACCCGTTCAGTTCATAACTCTGGCCTGTATTCTTATCTGGTTTAAGCAGATGGTCCTCGAAATCCCCGGGTATGCCAATGTTTTAGATAAGATGATAAACCTGTTTTTCCTGGCTGCGGTGATCCTTTTTATTTTCCAGTTTGTAGAAATCTTGGGAATGCGCCTGAGTTCCTATTCCGACCAGGACACAAACAATGTTGATAAGACTTTTGTCGAACTACTCCGAATGATTATCCGCATCTCCATCATCCTTGCAGGTGTTTTCAGTGCCGTACAAATCATAACAGGAAAACCTCTGACGGCCCTACTGGCTGGTCTTGGAATTGGTGGTTTGGCTGTTGCTTTGGCTGCTCAGGATACACTTAAGAATTTTTTCGGCAGTATTATGATTATGACGGATAAACCGTTCAAGATCGGAGAGAGAGTTCATGTCAATGAGTATGATGGCACCATCGAGGCCATAGGATTTAGAAGCACCAGAATCAGAACTCTTGTGGGCCACCAGGTCATTATCCCCAATGAACAGATGGCATCCAGCTCTATCGAAAATATCGGAAGACGCCCTCACATTCGGAGACTCACTAATATTACTGTCACCTATGGAACGACCTTGGAAAAAATGGAGCAGGCTCTGGATATCATCAAGAATATTCTGGATAACCATGAAGGAATGCATGAAGACTATCCCCCGAGAGTCTATTTTAACGAGTACAATCCGGATTCTCTGAATATTTTGATGCTGTTCTGGTACTTCCCGCCGGACTACTGGAAGTTTATGGAGTTTTCAGAAAGGGTTAACTTCAGAATCATGAAGGAGTTTTCAGAAGCCGGTATTGAATTTGCCTTTCCCACAACTACAACTGTTTTGGAACAGCCTGATGGACAAAGCCTCCGGTTTTCAATGGAGAACAAAGAGGTTCGATGATTTTACGAGGTCTTCTTATCCTGTTCTCTTCAGGATAAAGATCCCTTAAAAAGAAGAGTTATATTCCCGATGGAGAGGTTGATCGGGCGTAATGGATCGTCGATAATGCCATTTTCCATTTCTGATTTATCATGGGCTGATAACAAAGACAACCAGCATGGTTTAGAGGAAGCTCTTTGAGAATCTCATTTTCAAGGGACTCACCGGTAAAGGATGCGTCCTTTTTTAAGGATTCAAAGTAGGTCTGCCTCTCTTTGGGTCCGCTTTTGAAACAGCAGCACATATGAGTGGCCGAGGCTTGTTCCTCTTCGGGTATTTCAATCCAGGCTTTCTCTATCAATGATTGAGGAGGAGGGCTTATGTTGGCATGAAGGAAGGCCTTAAACTCTACTCCTCCATTGCTACAGGTGGAACCGTCCATTTCAAATCTGTAATGACAAAACTTCTCTGAGACTTCAATCACCTTAAGGCGTTCTTTAGTCCATTTTATTAGAGCTCTTTCTGCAACAGGGTAATCCACGGTTTTCTTCCTTAATGAAGGGTTGCTTGAAAATATAAAACGAATATATAAATATGTCTATATTCTGTAGTTTGAATTTTTCCTCGATTCAAGATGAATCAAAAAACTTTTCATTTCGCCGGTTTGACTCTATTTGTTGATGAAGGTAGGATCAAGAGAAATGAAAATAAAGAGAATCCTGATCCTGTCAATTATCATATCTTTATGTCCCTTGAGTGCTCTTTTTCCTCAGGGGCTGGAGATCCCGCAGGTTTCAGCAGACAGTTCCATTTATGAACGCTCCTTTTATACTCTGCAGTACAATGAAAAGTTTGAACAGCCGGACTGGGTGGCCTATGAATTGACCCAGGAGGAAGTGGTGGGACTTGCAAAACGTTCCAACCGCTTCCGGGAAGACCGAGAGATTCTTAGCGGCTCCGTAGCTCTTTCAGATTATAAATATTCGGGGTATGACCGGGGTCATCTGGCTCCGGCAGCTGATATGAAAATGAGTTCAGAGTCTATGGATGAGTCATTTCTCATGAGCAATATGAGCCCACAGGTTCCGGGATTCAACCGGGGTATCTGGGCTTTTCTGGAGTCCTGTGTTCGAACCTGGGCCTCTGAGAACGAGTCTATTTACGTCGTCACGGGGCCAATCCTCACAAAAGAGAATTATCCTGTTATCGGCAAGAATGAGGTGGCAGTTCCAGAGTATTATTTCAAAGTAATTCTGGATTACAAAGAACCTGACTATAAGGGGATAGGCTTTGTGCTACCCAACCGAAAGGGGGAAGGACGCCTTCAGGATTATGCTGTGTCCATTGATGAGGTTGAAGGCCTGACGGGACTGAACTTTTATCCTCTTTTACCCGACGATCTGGAAGAGTCAATAGAATCCCATTATGATGTTTCACTTTGGCGTTTTATCGAATTTACTTCTGATTGAACAACCTTGTAAGGGGAGTTTTGGAAGTTTCCGAATCCTTTCGCTTTTGTCATCTTTTTCCGGCTTAATCCCGGCGTAGAGAGTCCGCAAAGGAACCGGGTCGTCTGGGATATGGTGAGGTTTTCATTTTCAATTGTTTTCAGGAGAGACTTCAGTTCTGTCTTTTGGGAGGGACTGAGTCCCGGATTCTCTTGATTTTCTACCGTCATTTCTGCCGTGTTATCGCAGAAATCGCAGTGGCCGCAGCTGTCATTTTTTAGTTCTTCACCAAAGTATTTTAGCAGGACTGCAGTTCTGCAATGTTGTGATAAGCAGAGCTGTTCGATGAGATCGATTCTCCGGATATCTGTATCTTCTCTCTCGGTAAAACGCTTTACAAGTGTTTCCGTCATCTCATCCACATTCCAGTCAGTTTTTATCTTTCTATAACTGTGACGCATATTTTTAACTTTCGTCTCAATCCAGCCCTCATTTTCGAGCCAGATGAGGGCTCTCTGTATTCTGGAAAGATCTTCTCCGGTAGTTTGTGCGGCCTGGAGAAGATCTAGTTTCAGTAAAAGCCGTCCCATTTTACCTGTGGAAAAGACTGATTCCAGAAAAGCGGCTCTTTCGGGACCAATTTGAAGAGTTCTCTCTTTTTCGGGTCTTATAAACCGGATGCTGTATTCATTGGCAAAACTACCTGTACTCTCTATAAATGAGTCCAATTCTAAATAGGTGAAAAGAGTCCGGCAAACAAGATCTCTGATATCAAAGTCTCTGGAGCAGTGATAGGGACTAATTGAAAATTCATGATCAAGATGGGAAAGCATCTGCAGTAATTTGTGAATGTTTTCCCTCGCGGGTGTGTCTCCATAACTGTAATTTTCAAGGACTATCCTGTCTGATGGACAATACAGGAGTGTGCAGTCTGCTGCTTGGCCGTCTCTGCCGGCCCGACCGATTTCCTGCATATAGTTTTCAAGGCTCTTGGGTAGATTGTAATGGATCACCTGACGGACATTTGCCTTATCAATACCCATACCAAAGGCAATAGTAGCTACAATCACTGCCTTCTCACTGGGCATAAACCAATTCTGGACGTCCTTTCTTGCCTCAGCTCCCATCCCTGCATGGTAGGCCCTGGCGGAAATGCCATGGGCTTCCAGGTATTTCTGAACCTCATTGCTTGTTTTTTGCTGGCTCACATAGACGATCGCTGGACCGGACTCTCTTATTTTAAGGGTTTCTAGCAACTTCTGATTCCGGTTTGTCTCTGACACAGGGTGAATCCTGATATACAGATTGGGGCGGTGAAATCCGCTGACAATGCAATGTTCCTCTTCGATTGAGAAGACCCGGCAAATATCTTTTATGACCTTTTTATTGGCTGTTGCGGTTAAACCAATCATCTTGGGAATCTTTAGTTCCTTGTAATAGCGGGCCAGCTTCAGATAATCCGGCCGGAAGTTATGACCCCATTCGGAAATGGAGTGGATTTCATCAATCACCAGGGTTTGAATCTTGATCCGGGTCATCAAGGCAATAAACTTTTCATTTCCCAGGCGTTCGGGAGAAACAAAGAGAATCTTCAGTTTATTGGATCTCATCTGTTGATTGACCTCTTCCCACTCCTCTCTGGTGAGAGATGTATCGTATCGGGCTGCTGGTATGTTGTGTTTTTCTAGAAAATCCACCTGATCTTTCATCAGGGCTATAAGGGGGCTTATGACCAGTGTGAGCCCTTCCTGCAAGAGTGCCGGGAGCTGATAGCAGAGGCTCTTGCCGCTTCCTGTAGGAAAGACAGCCAGGGTACTATGGCCCGACAAGGCAGATTCAATTACCCTCCGTTGTTTTCCCCTAAAGGCTGTGAATCCGAAAAAGCGCTGTAGTTGTTCTTCAAGTGTTCCTGTATCACCCATCCTGTTTCCTTATGGCTTTATATGTTAGGTTCAAATCCTAGCAGGATTAATATTATAATCCTTTTATTACAAATAAAGTAAATGAGTATAGGTTCCGAAAGTCAGAATGAGGATAATTTATGTGGTTTAGATGGCGGAAAGTTCTTCTGATTTCTCTTCTTATTGTTGTTAATTGTACACTTTATGCAGAAATCGTGACGGTTGCCGTCTTTGATGGTGTGAAGCCGGTCTGTTATGTTAATGATCAGGGGCAGGTGGCCGGTCTTTTTCCCGAAGTCCTCCGTTCTATCCTGGAAGAAGAGGGGTATACGGTCCAGTTTGTCACAGGATTAACCTTTCAAGATGCCTATGAGAAGGTCCTCTCCGGTGAGATTGATATTCTACCTGCATTTTTGATGACAGAAGAAAGAAAAGAGCTCTTTACCTTCAATAAAGAGCCATTTATTGTAAGCTGGAGCCAGCTTTTTGTTCCACCCGATAGTCCCATAGAGAGTGTTCTCGACCTTCATGATAAAAGGATAGCCCTGATGGAGGGCGGTCAGAATGGGAAGAATTTCATTCAAATGATGAAGGATTTTAATATTCCATTTGTGCCGGTTTACTACCCGGATAACCAGATTATGACCCAAAAGCTTCTGGGAGGAGACGTTGACGGCCTCGTCTCTTACAACAGTCTTGCCTGGTATGAGAGCAGAATCAAGAGTTCAAATATCCTTTTTTCACCCAGCAAATCCTATATCGCCTTGCGTAAGGGGGGACCGGAATTCCTGTTGGAAATCATTGACACGGCTCTTGTAGAAATGAGAAATGATGAAAACTCCGTATATAACAGAGAGTTGAACAGTCTACGTTTTGTAGACACAGTGGAAGTCATACCACAGTGGATTTTCTATCTCACTGCCGCGGCGGTCCTGGTCTTCATATTCGTGATGCTTTTTGTATTTCTTTTGAGGCTTAAGGTGGCACAGGTCAGTGTCAGACTTCAGGACAGTGAAGAAAATTATAAGCGCCTTTTCAATGGGGCCAAAGACTTGATCTCTGTGGTCGGTTTAACAGACGATGAAAATGGGCTGTTTTTGGATGTAAATGAGTCCTTCTGTGAAAAAACTGGATATTCACAAAAAGAGATGTATCTGATGAAAGCCGATGAGTTCTTGAAGAATGAAACTACTCCTTGGAGAGAGGAGATGACTCAAGAATTAAGAAGGAAGGGATTTCATATTACAGAAACCACTCTCCCAATCAAGGAAGGCGGCTCTTTTCCCGTAGAAACTTCATCCCAGCTTTTTGAATCCAGGGGCAGACAATTTTTACTCTCTATCAGTCGAGATCTGAGTTTCAGAGATGAATTTGACTCTGCCTTGTCTGCTATTCAGCAGAAATATTCCACCATCGCCGATTACAATTATAATTGGGAGTTCTGGATGGATGATCAAGGACAATTTATCTATGTCTCACCCTCCTGCGAGAGAATATCAGGATATGCGGCTTCTGAATTTCTGGAGAACTCTGAACTTCTGTTACAAATCATATACCCTGAGGATCGGGAGTTATGGGATTCACATTTTTCCCATCAGAATATTGGAGATCATAAAGAATCTGACACTCAAATCCGCATCCTCCACAAAGACGGAAGCCTCCGTTGGCTTCAACATGATTGTTGGCATATCAGGAGTAAAGACGGGATAGACCTTGGTTTACGTGGGAACTTTCGGGATATTTCCGAACGCAAGGAGATGGAAGAACAACTGTCTAGAAAACAGCGATTGGAATCTCTGGGAATTCTGGCGGGGGGCATTGCCCATGACTTTAACAATGTTCTCACGGTCATCAAAGGATATTCAGATATTGGCATGACCCGATTCTCAGAAAATCAAGAGATCTCATCCCTTTTTGAAACGATCCATAAGGCCTCAAATCGTGGTGAAGCTCTAATAGGAAAAATTTTAGATTTCTCCAGCAATAAAAAAACTAAAATGATTCCTGTTCAGATTTCCAGCATGGTCAAGGAGGTTTTTACTCTGGTCACCCCTTCTTTTCCCAGCTCAATCAAGATCAAACAAATTATTGACAACCATTCCTATATCATGGCCGATGAAGGGCAGGTCCATAGAGTCATCATGAATATTTGTACCAATGCCAGGCTGGCTATGCCCGATGGTGGCTGTCTGACCGTGAGTTTAAGAGAGTTGGAAAAAGAGGAAATCCTTAGAAAAATCTCTTCCTGTGATGGAACACGCTGGATGGAACTTAGTTTCCATGATACGGGAGTCGGAATGACCGAGGAAGTGAAGAGCCGTATCTTTGATCCCTTCTACACCACCCGTAAATCTGGAGAAGGAACCGGAATGGGCCTCAGCGTTGTTCATGGTTTGATCAGCGAATGGAATGGACAGATCAGTGTGGAGAGTCTCCCCGGTAAGGGAACATCCATCATTTTGTATCTGCCCATCCTTGATTACAATATTGACCCTTCGGAAGAACAAAAACAGATCTATAAAATACCCGGAAAATTGCACATTATCGCCATAGATGATGAGTCATTGATTCTGGACCTTCTTACACTCTATCTGGAGAAGGAAGGCTTTGTGGTTCATAGTTTCAGTAGTGCCTTGGAAGGGGTCAAGAATTTTCATGAGAATCCAGAGGCCTATGGCTTGGCAATCCTGGATATGACTATGCCGGAAAAGAGAGGAGATTTAGTGGCCCGGGAACTGAAAGAACTGAGGCCGGATTTGCCTATTATTCTATTTTCCGGATTTAATGAAAATCTAAACCAGAATGAACTCCCTCCGGGAATCGATGCCTTTATGCAAAAACCCTTTGATAGAAAAACTCTTTTAGAAGTCATCGCCAGTCTAGTATAAGAGGGCGGTATTCAAAAGGGGGAGAGCTCTTATTCCCTGATTCTGTCCCTCAGTAGTGTTCTTCTTTCTTGTAGGAGGGTAAACAGTTTACCATCACCTCCCGTATCAGGGTGACATATGGGACATCGTTTTAAGAAGGCCTTCTGTATGTCCTTTTGAAAAGGAAGCCTGAAGGGTTTCACTTTGGGAGGGAGGTCCAGGGTAAGACAGGCCTTTACTGTCATCAACCTGGATTCAGAAATGACAGAATACCGTTGCAGCATTAAATCTAAATGGTTGTCAAAGAGCTCTATCCATTCAGACTCTCGATATTGCAGGAGCTCATGGACCCGTTTCTTGCTTCTAGGGTAGATATTCCGCTCCCAGAGAGGACGGTTTTTATTTGAGTTCACCTCTTCCTCCCATTCAGCCAAGAAGCGGAGGATCTTTCGTTTTTCCATTGGTAATTGCTGCATTTTCTTTAGAATATACTCTTCTTTTCTTAGTGCTGCTTCTTCTCTTTTTTTTAAATAATCCCTTTTAATGTTGAAAAATAGAGGGAAGAATGGATCTTGAGGTAATCCGTAGGTTCTATAGAAATGAACCAGATTTTCTGGATCAATAACAGCTTTGTCCATGAGGCGGTAACAACGACGGTTTATCCTTAAGCTCTGCAATGGTTGGGAGAGTCTAAAATGATTTTCCATCAGGGAGTAAAGAGGGTTCTTTTGTAGGGACTTGGGCTGTTTTCTCAGCAGCTGATCCAGGGAAAGAGTCGGCTTTAGTCTTTTCCTGTGCCTGCGTTGTCTTCCAGTTCTCATCATAACTATTAACAGAATAGGGAATATAGAGGGATAAATCAATTGATGAGAAAGGTTCTAAAAGCTCAAACTAAAATACCAAAAAATTGTATAATATGTCCTTAAATTCTCATATGAAAGACAAAATAAATTAAAAAATCCTTATCCCGTCCTGTCAACGTTCTGTTTTTTCTGCTGTCTGTTGCTTTGAGTCTGGCATTTAGTTACTTTAATAATGTTGTCATCAGGTCTTTATTGGCCCAGGACACTACGCAATCCAGTGATTGGCTGTATTGTCGGTTGGATCTGCCAACGGGATGCTATTCAAAAGGCATATCCTATGAATCCTGTCGTGATGGTGATCCCCAAGGTCAATGCTTTTTTTAGGAGCTGTGAATGTCGGAAAAATATGAAACTCCCGATTCTCGTCGCCGGTTTATGGAATCCCAGGGATTAGACTATATTTCAAGGTCTGTTTACAAGGATGTTCCTGTTTTTTCAAGAGACCAGAAAGAGTCGCCCTATTATCTGGATAATCAAGAGGAGTTTGAGACTCTTCACGCAGATTATCATGGTAAGATCGAGGAGGCTTTTATGGCTCCTGTTTCAATACAGAAGGTTTCGGAGGATGTTGGATACGGCTTATTTGCCGCAGTCGATATGAAACCCGGAGATTTTCTATCTGAGTATGCCGGTCTTGTTCAGTCCGGAGAGGATCTAATCCTCGATCCTGAGAGCATAGAGGAGCCGGTGAGGTATGATACGGATTATACCTGGGATTACCCCGATGCCTGGTATGAAGATGTTCTTTACGAGGTCAATGCTCTGAAAATGGGAAATGAGCTGCGTTATGTCAATCACAGTTTTGATCCGAACCTGGTTGTGGAACACACCCTTGTAGACAACCGGTGGGTTATCTTTTTTGTGGTACAACAATATATTCGCTCAGGTTCCCAGTTTTCAGTAGATTATGGAGAAGAGTACTGGTCCGGAGGCTTCCGGGAGCTTATACTTTTCTGATAAATTGAAAAACCTCTAGCAGAGGAAAAATATTAACCGGGAGTTGAACAATGCTAATTTATAATCCTGATGCCAAAATCACATTTCCAAAATACGGAATTCAAATACCATCCCTGGACAGCCGGAAAACAAATACAATCAAAGCTCTTCTTGAAGATCCGATTCTGGGCTCAAGATCCAAGGAGTGGTACATTCATGATATTCCCTCTGTCATTAACAGGGAGGATCTGGAGAGGGCTCATAATCGTGGATATCTGGACCGCCTTTTCGGCGAGGAACAGACTCAGACTCTCATCAAAGCCTATGAACTTTTAGATGAGCAGGGCAACTTTAACAGGTATGATCCTGAAGATGCTTCTGCGGAGTTGGGAGGAATCATTGAGGATGTAATGACCATTATTTCGGGGACTTACGCGTCCATTTCCAAGGCTTTGGAGACCGGGTTTTGTTACTTCCTGGGGGGAGGTATGCATCATGGGCATCCAGACTTCGGTCATGGATTCTGCCTTCTTAATGATATTGCTGTGGCTATTTTAAGGGCCCATTCTGAGGGGCTGTTTAAGACCGCCTGGATTGTAGATATGGATGCTCATCGGGGAGACGGGACAGCCGAAGTCATGGCCTCTCATGATGATATAACCACTTTGAGCATTCATATGGCCAAAGGCTGGCCGCTGGATTCACCAAAGATGATGGAAGACGGCAGTCTTAACCCCTCCTGGTTTCCCGGGGATGTGGATATTCCTATTGAAGCAGGAGAAGAGGGCGAGTACATCCCTCGGCTGATGAAAGCCCTGGACGAACTGGAACACAAGGGCCGTCCGGATTTGGTCCTTGTCGTCGGCGGTGTGGATCCCTACGAAAAGGATGAACTTCCTTCGACAAATCTTATATCCATGACCAAAGAGCAGATGCTGGAACGGGACCAGACCCTCTATCATTACTTGGAAGACCGACAGATTCCTTCTGCCTGGGTAGCCGCCGGAGGATATGGGGCCTCATCCTGGGAGATTCATACTCAATTCTTAAAATGGGTGTTGAGAAGACGTCTTTAGAAATCTTTTAAAGTGGTAAAGGGATATTTTTTTAAAAAATCCTGTTTTTTTGCTTCTTTCAACGCCATAAAATTTCTTCCCTCTTCTGTGTCCGGATGAAGAACCTTGTGGCGATTCATCCGGCTCAGAGCTTCTGAGTCTTTTAAATATAATTTTAGGGCATCATTTCCCCGGGACTCACAAAAACGGGACATAATATACTTCAATGCCGCATCAGAGGGGTGTACCAGATCCTCTGTGTACCAACGGTAATCCCGTAGCTCATCTAGCAGAATTTCATAGGACGGGAAGTATTCAGAATCATGGTCCCGGTTTAAAAACTCCTCTATGCCGCAGCGCAGAAGAGCCTTGCTCAGGGAGTTCTCAGAGGCTTTATCCCTCAGGTGCCGGACTGGACTCAGGGTCAGAATCAGTTTTATTCCCGGATTTATTTTTCTCACAGCCTTCATCAGGCTTTCCAGAGCTTCTACTATCATTTCGACTGTTAGAGCGTACCTTCGAAACTCAGTAGATGGTCGTCTATGGCAGTTATTTACAATGTTATGTGTTTTAATCTCTTCATACACATAGGCTGTTCCCAGGGTCAGAATAAGAAAGTCACTTTGTTGCAAGAGAAGCCTATGATTCATGAGGCTTTTATTGATTCTGCTCGTTACTACCGATGCTGTCTTATCGGCCATAAGAGTATTAAACAGGGGATGCCGCCAGAGTTCATTATGTAGAAAAAGATCCTCTTCTTTTACTTCCTGATATTCACAAATCAGGCAGAGGCTGTCTCGCAGAGAAACAGGGTTATAGGTACTGCCAAAAGGAGATAGGGCTCCCGAGAGAAAGTGTTCCTGCCAGTAGGAAAAAAGGTTCTCTGCAAAACAGGAACCGGCAAAATACAGCCGGCTCGAGGGGTTGATTTCTATTGTCGTTGCATCCACTTCAACCCGGGAAACATGATTCTTGTAGAACTCAATCTCCGTTTCTGAAGAACGCTGTTTCACAGGGTGAGAATCCTCTTGGATACTTCGAAGAAAATGGTTAGTCCGCACACATCAATGACTGTCGACATCAGGGGGCCAGCAGCTACTGTCGGGTCAAATCCAATCTTGTGGATCAGCATGGGGACAAAGGCGCCCAAAACTGTGGCAAAAATTACAACACTGCACAAGGATATGGCAATGGCTATAGCTGGTAGAAATTCTATTCCCGGAGGGGTGAAGTAGGCTCTGGTTAAAATGACAACTCCCGTGGTTATTCCCAAAAACAGGCCCACGATGATCTCTTTGAGCATGACCTTCCCAATATCCCTGAAGTGAAGCTCTCCTGTTGCCAGTCCTCTAATCATCAAAGTGGATGACTGAGTTCCCGAGTTTCCCCCTGTCTGCGTTATAACCGGTATAAAAAGTGTCAAAAATGCGGCTGCCAGAAGTAAGTCTTGATAGAGATGGAGTACATTTGTCGTGATAGTTCCTGCCACGAGGAGGATGATCAGCCAGGGAATACGCTTTTTTACCAGACCCCATGAGCTGGTTTCCAGATAACTATTTGTGTTTCCACCCATGGCTCCCATCTTATAGATATCTTCTGTCTGCTCTTCCCTGATGACATCAATTACATCATCAAAGGTAATGATTCCCAGGAGTCTGTTAAATCGGTCCACTACGGGAAGAGCCAGTAAACCGTGATTTTCAAGAACTCTGGCAGACTCTTCCTGGTCTGTATCATCGTGAACATATATGACCTTGCGGATCATGATATCTTCAATCCGGTCCGAATCATTGGCTCTGAGTATGTCCTTGAGGGAGACGACCCCATTGAGCCTCTTTAATTTATCAACCACATACAAGTAGTAAATGGTTTCCATTTCATCCATCGTTTTCCGGATGAATTTCAGAGCCTGGGCGACTGTGATTCCCCCAAGGATGGCCGCATACCTGGGAGTCATGATACCTGCAGCATCATCTTCGTCAAAGCGTAGTAGAAACGTTGTCTCTCTCCGTGTCTCTTCGCTCAGCTGTTCCCAAACGGCAGAGCGTAGCTCCGGGCTGACCGACTGAATCAGGTCTACAAGATTATCCGGTTCCATTCCATTTAAAAGAGTCTTTGTGATTCCCTCCGAGAGCTCTCTGATGAGATGTTCCTGTTCATAGATGTGGAGCTCGGATATGAGGTCACTTCTTTTGTCCTGTTGGATGAGGGCGAATATTCTAAGACTCTCTTCATTGGAAAAATTGTCCCAGATTTCGGCGATTTCAGCGGCACTCAGTTCATCCAGAACCGACCGGAGCTGACCGTCATTGACAGGATCCAGATACTCTTTCAGGTTTTCAATCAGATTCTGCATCAATTGACCTCCAGTCACCAACCCTGATTACCTCAGGTTCCAGAAGAAACCCAGTCTTCTCCTGAACTCTCTCTTGAACAAACTTGATCAGTTTGTCCAACTCTTCCGCCGTTGCATCTTTCTCATTGATAAGGATATTTCCATGCCAATCTGATACGGCTGCACCGCCTATTCTATATCCCTTCAGTCCGGCATCTTCGATGATCTGTCCAGAAGGTGCACCAAAGGCCCTGTTATTTTTAAAGGTTGAACCAGCGCAGGGGGCACGAAAATGTCCCTTGTCTTCCCGGTCTTTCCGTATTCTTTTCATCTCTATCCAGAGATCGGAAGGGACAGCTCTTTCCAAAGAGAACTCGGCAGATAGTATAATACAATTCCTGTTCTGGAATGGGGATTTTTTATAGTTCCACTCATTTGTTTTGAATGGGACATACTCTCTTTCCAAATTTTCATTGATGATGGTGGCACCTTTCAGTATCCCGGCTATCTCACCGCCATAACAGCGGGCATTCATCCAGAGGGCTCCTCCTACGGAACCGGGCATGGCATAGATGAACTCCAGGCCTTTGAGCCCCTTGTCGGCGGCATAGGCTGCACCATCCGATACGGGGAGTCCCGCACCGAGCGTCAAAGAGCTTTCTTTTTTACTTATCGAATCCAGTCGGGTCATAGAGATGACCATGCCTCTGATTCCCCTGTCAGATATGAGGATATTGGCTCCTCCTCCCAGGATAAACCAGGGAATTTCCATCTCTTTCAGGGCTCGAAGCAGATGCAGAAGATCTTCTTCATCAGAAGGCTCGGCATATAGATCAGCCTTTCCGCCAAGGCGGAAGCTTGTGAGGTTTTTTAGTGATTCCTGTTCTCTCAAGGAACCTCTGATGTTGATTTTTCTCTTCAAATCGATTAATTTGTACACATCTACAATGATAAATGGACTGCCCGTACATGGCAACACAGTGAGGTATATTTGTGAAATTGAAACTGATGAATTCGGATGGACGGCTCCTGCAGGACTTTCGCCCCCTTGTTGAGGGACAAGTTGGACTGTATTGCTGTGGACCCACAGTTTACAATTATGCCCATATTGGTAATATGCGGGCCTATACATATGAAGACGTTCTTCGTAGGACTCTGGAATATGCCGGCTACAAGGTCAATCATGTCATGAACGTGACAGATGTGGGGCATCTTACAGGTGACGGCGACGATGGCGAAGATAAGATGATCAAGAGTGCCCGGGAGCAGGGCATGACGGTTTGGGATATTGCCAAGCATTTTACGGACGCTTTTTTTAAAGATTCCCAGAGACTGAATATTAAGACACCCCTTCAAGTGTGCAAGGCTACCGAGCACATCCAGGATATGATCGATATGGTTAAAACCCTGGAAGACAAGGGATACACCTATGTCGCTGGAGGGAATGTTTACTTTAATACGGCAAAATTTCCAGAATACGGCCGTATGGCAAATCTTGAAAACCAGGATCTTCAGCATGGCGCCCGTGTGGCTGTCGACGAAAATAAAAAGAATTACACCGATTTTGTTCTCTGGTTTACCAACAGCAAGTTTGAGGATCAGGCCATGACCTGGGATTCTCCCTGGGGAAAGGGTTATCCCGGATGGCATATAGAGTGTTCGGCTATGAGCTGCAAATACCTGGGACCCCATTTTGATATACACTGCGGCGGTGTGGACCATATTCCCATTCACCATACAAACGAAATCGCCCAGTCAGAAGCCGCCAATGGCTGCAAATGGGTCAATGTATGGCTTCATAATGAGTTTCTTCTCATGAAAAACGGAAAAATGTCAAAATCCAAGGGTGGATTTATCACTTTACAGGATCTAATTGACAAGGGCTATGATCCTCTGGATTACCGGTATTTCCTTTTAGGAGGCCATTATCGTTCGCAACTGATCTTTTCTTGGGAATCCCTGGATGCCTCCCGTTCCGCCAGAGAGTCACTTGTTCGAAAAATTGCGATTATGAAAAAAGAGGCTACTCCCGGAGAACTTTCTACTCTGTCAGAGGCGGGAAAGGCTGTTCTAAAGGATTTTCAGGACCATATGGCCGCCGATCTCAATACTCCCAGAGCCCTGGCCGATCTCTGGAGCCTTTTGAAGAATAAAGAACTTACTACCGCTGAGAAACTGACTCTCATCATGGATATGGATAGAATCCTTGGACTGAAACTGGACGAAGTTCCAGAAGACAATGATCAGTCCGATAATCTTGATAAGGATATCGAAGCACTCATTCTTGAGCGGCAGGAAGCGCGTAAAAATAAAGACTTTAAGAGGTCTGACGAAATCCGCGATCAGCTGTTGGAACAGGGAATTCAGATCATCGATTCTCCTGACGGTCCAAAATGGAAAAAAAAATGAAATTTCATGTAACAGCATTTCTGATTACATGTTTTAATGATGAGAGGGTAGATCTTGGTGTCTGACGACTTTGAGCTAGCATATAAAGATTTTTACCCTGTTTTGATACGTGTTGCTTACAGGATTACGGGCAGTACGGAAGTTAGTGAAGACCTTTGCCAGGAGGCATTTGTCCGTTACTATGAACGGATGGATAAGATTCCACCTGGAGAACAAGCGAAGTACTGGATGATCCGTGTTGTAAAAAACCTGGCTTACAATCATGAAAAGAGGAAGGGCCGGGAGAGGAACGCTTATCAGAAACATTATCATGAGCCCAAACCCGAGGTGATCAATCAGGGTGAGAAGGGGCTTATGGAGGATGAGTCAAAAAAACTCATTCAGGAAGCGCTTATGAAGCTGCCATATAAGATGCGGGTGGTGCTGACCTTAAAGGAATACGCCAACCTCAACTACAAGCAGATTGGAGAAATTCTGAAAATATCTGAAGGAAATGTTAAAATACGTGTCTTTCGTGCCAGACAGAAACTGAGTGAAATCCTTGATAAGGGGGAAGTCTATGTGCCCTGACGACAAATTGTTGTCTGCCTATTATGATGGTGAGGTTTCCAGTCCCTGGAAAGAGAAAATTGAAGAACACATTCATGTCTGTAAAGAATGTCATGCCGTTCTTGAGAGCTTCAGAGCTCAGTCGGATCTTCTTCTTTCTGAAACGGAACCTGATGTCTCTACAAGTTATGAAGATCTACAGAGGCTCATCCGGCATAAAGAAAATGTAGAAGTCCATTCTTTTCTACCAGCAGTAAAAAAACCGATTTTTTCAATGGCTGCTGCGGCGGCAGCGGTTTTGGCTTTCTTTTTAGGTTTCTCTATGTCCGGTTCTCCCGGACCTTCTGCCAGCTATATGGATATGCCTCTTGCTGTCTCCGATGGATGGTCAGTTCCTCCTGGAGACATGATGATTCCAGGGGAAGATATAGAAGCCATGCTTTCACTGATCAATCAATCTGATAGCAGTCTATTCAGCCAGGAATCCAGTCTGAGTCTGCCTGGGGACCTGAATCTGGCACTTCATGGGGATTCTCAGCTTATCCGCACTGCCAGCTTTGCCGGGGGCTCATCCCGTTGATGCGTAAAACACTGACAATCGGACTCATTCTTTCATTGTTCTTCGTGAATGGAATGATGGCTCAGGAGGAGAAGGATTCTGCTCCTTCTGATGCCAATATGGAAGAGCTCCTCAAAGAGGCTTTAACCGTACATATTCAAGCCAAACTGTTTCATGATGTTCAAAACGTTATGTGGCAATCCGAGTTGGAAAAACTAACCATTCCCGGCCGTCCTGTAACCATACACATGCAGAATGATCAGGCTAGACTTTCAGTCCACTTTACTCCCTACAGAAAGACACCTGGCGGTCTGATCCTGGTGGCTCAGAGTGAAATATGGCTAAAAGAAGCCGCCACGGAGACGAGTCCTGAGAATCTCAGGTATTTTACCAGCATGAAAAGTATACCTTTGGATTACGATGAAACGATCTATTTTTACCCCCTTGGGAAACTTGAAGATCTGAAAAATCCAAACCAGATTCATATCGAGATGATCTTGAAGATCTATCCCTATCTGATAGAAAAGACTCTTGCAGGAGAGACCGTTCCCGATGTAGAAAATAAAGGGAACTGATGGCTCCTCAAGGATAATTCATGAATAAAAAAATTCTCATAAATCATTTCATACCGGGGGCACTTTTTGCTCTGATTGTATTACTCTATGCGGCAAGCCTGTCTGTTTCCAGAACACAGCCGGTTATTTTTTCTATAGAGCCATCCAGGGTCAGTCCCGGAGATCTTATTGTTCTCAATGGACAGCATTTTGGTGCGAACAGAGGGAAATCTAGAGTTTTTCTGGATAAAAGTCCTCTCACCGCCTCCTTCATCGAGTCCTGGTCAGAAGATACTCTGAAAGTCAGAGTCCCTCCCATAAATAGCTCCGGACTCATTTCTGTTGAAACAACAGGAGGCAGAAGTAATGGAGCCCTGTTCATCCTTTCCGAAAGGGTTCCGGACCTCTCTTCCGGTGCATTCCTTCCGGGAAAGCCCTACCTGGCCGGTATCAATGACAGAAGCTTTTTCCCCGGAGATCTTGTTATCCTAAAAGGGGATAAGATGGGAATGCGGAAAAAAAATAGCCGTATTCTTGTGAGTCTTTCTGGAGAAGCTCCTGAGAGTGTACTTGATCTTCCCGATGAAGAACATTTTCTAGGGGTTCCTGAGAGTCATATCTACAGCTGGGAAGATGATGTTGTATCGTTTTTTCTTCCGGAACAGGCCCAAAGCGGGCCACTTTACCTCCATACGGCTTCGGGCTACAGCAATCCAGTGAGGATTGATGTTCTATCAAAAGCGGAACTTGTGCTGGGTGAATCTCAAAATATTAAAATTCAACAGGACGTGGACATCTCTCACATCGCTGCTTTTCCAGGGAATGCCTTGGCTCTTAGAATTCCTGAGATACAGCTGAATCCGGGGCAACAGATTCTGGCCCTTGATTCCAGCTATGGCACGGATGATTCTCTTCTCATTCTCAACGAGCTAGAAAGCGGCGAAAAACGGCAGCTGCGGCGTGTTTATGAGCTGGAACTCAGGGATCTTCGTTATGAACTGGATGGGAATGAGATTCCTCATGGGTACAAGAACCAGTCCATGCTTGAACCCTGGCTGGAAGACACAGCAGAACTTCCTTCCTCAGATTTCAGAAGGACCGCATTAGCTGTCATTAAAAGAGAGGTGAATCCCTACAAAAAGGCAGAGCTTCTGTTTGATTATGTTGTCTGGAAAATGGAACCGGATCTTGAAAACCCTGCAAGGGACCCTGATCAATGGCTTCAGACGAGGAAAACAGATTCTCTTGGGTATGCGTCTCTTTTGGTTTCTTTGAGCCGGTCTGTTGAGATTCCTTCCCGGATTGTCTCGGGGATCTGGCTGCCGCCAGATGGATCAACCGGCATTACTCACCACTGGGTGGAAGTCTATCTACCGGAGTTTGGCTGGTTTCCTGCCGATCCCGCTGCGGCTGATGGTGTTCTGGCCCCCTGGCTGGGGGAAGAAGAGTCATTAGCGGGCTGGGGAGCCCTTGATGCGGGTCATATTGCCTTTTCAAAGGGCAAACAGGAGTACATGCCTCTCTATGATAAAAGCCGCCTTAATGCTCTTTGTGATTACAGTCGTCAAAGTCTTTATGCAGAATGGCTGGGAAACCTGGATAGCTGTTCCATAATCTACAAGGATATTGCTATAATACCCTTAGGCCTTAATTGAATAATCACCAGGGCCATGTTTTGGCGCTGGTAGGGCAAGAGGAACTTAATTCCTTAGGCCTTAATTGAATAATCACCAGGGCCATGTTTTGGCGCTGGTAGGGCAAGAGGAACTTAATTCCTTAGGCCTTAATTGAATAATCACCAGGGCCATGTTATTGAAAGCCAATGAACGGGATATTGTTCTCGAGAGTATATTAAATGAGGAGTTGGGTGGATGACTGAATTACAGAACTTTGATCCGGAGCTGTTTGCAGCCATGGGTCGTGAACTGAACAGACAGAAGGGTAATCTGGAGCTTATTGCTTCGGAAAATATTGTTTCCAAGGCTGTATTGGAAGCTGCAGGGTCTGTTTTGACAAACAAGTATGCTGAAGGATATTCCGGAAAAAGATATTACGGTGGATGTGAGTTTGTTGATGAAGCTGAAAATCTGGCGGTAGCCAGAGCAAAAGAACTCTTCGACTGTGAATATGTCAATGTACAGCCCCATTCGGGAAGCCAGGCAAATATGGGAGTCTACTTTTCTGTATGTAAGCCTGGAGACACTGTCCTGGGAATGAATTTGTCACATGGAGGGCATCTCACCCATGGTTCTCCAGTCAATTTTTCGGGCCAACTCTACAATATTGTAAGTTATGGTGTGGATAAAGAAACAGAAACAATTGATTATGATGAGCTTCTCAAGACGGCAAAAGAGTGCAAACCCAAAATGATTGTTGCAGGAGCCTCTGCCTATCCTAGAGTTCTTGATTTTAAAAAATTCAGATCCATTGCGGATGAAGTCGGTGCCTATTTGATGACAGACATGGCTCATATTGCCGGACTTGTCGCCGCAGACTGCCATCCTTCACCTCTGAAGGACTCCCACTTTACAACCACCACAACTCATAAGACACTGAGGGGCCCCCGGGGTGGAATGATCCTCATGGGAAAAGACGGTGAAAATGATCTTGGTATTGTGGCAGCTAAATCCGGTCGAGTTAAGAACTGGTCTGAGATTGTAAATGGGGCGATCTTTCCAGGAATGCAGGGTGGACCTTTGATGCATATCATTGCAGCAAAAGCAGTTGCATTCAAAGAAGCCCTTCAGCCAGATTTTAAAGTATACCAGCAGCAAGTTGTTAAAAATGCGGCTGCTCTAGCCAAAGCATTGGAAGCCGGTGGTGTGAGAATCGTCTCCGGTGGAACTGATAATCATCTCATGCTTGTCGATTTGACTCCCCTTGGTGTCAGCGGCAAGGAAGCAGAAGCCTGGCTGGATCTGGCACAAATCACAGTGAATAAAAATGCCATTCCATTTGATCAGAAGAGTCCCTTTATTACTTCAGGAGTACGGATCGGATCTCCGGCAGTAACCTCCAGGGGCATGAAGGAAAAAGAAATGGAAATGATCGCAGACTATGTCTGTGCCATTCTAAAAAGTGGCGGCGAAAAAAATAAAATTGACGAAATCGGTAAAAAGGTTCAATCTTTATGTGAGGATTTTCCGATATATAAATAATCTAGAATCAGAAAATTCACGGCGGGAATGTATTCCCGCCTGTTTCAGCCAATAGTGTTTACGGGAGTAGGGATGAATAACCCACTGCAGTTAGGTCTAGTCAGTTTTAAGAAAGGCGCCTATATCACAGTCGAAGGGAAACAGACCGAGCAGTTTTACATCATAAGAACCGGTCATGTTCATTGTGGAAAGGAATTTGAGATCGAGGAAGAATCTGGGGGTGAAATCTTCAAACCCGGTGATTTTTTCGGTGTAGTTTCAACAATGGCTTCTCATAATCACCTCGAAACGGCCCGGGCGCTGACGGATGTGACTCTCATTTCTGTCCGAAAAGACCAATACTCCCTGTTGATAGAACGGAATACTCCGGTCGCCATGAAGATCATCAATGGATTTTCCAAGAAGGTCCGTATGCTGGATGAAGCACTGACCCGGATGACATTCAAAAGTTCTGCCGAGATTGAACCGCCCCATCTGTTCAATGTTGCTGAGTACTACATCAAACAGAATCAGTATAATCAGGCCTACTACTCTTATTATCAATACTTGAAACACTGTCCCCAGGGTGATCATGTCAAAGAAGCCCGCATCAAAATGGAAAAAATCAAACCCTATGCCACTGTGGCTTATTTGGATGTTGAAAAGTCCAATGAGTTCATACGCCAATATCCCAAGGATACCATGGTCTTTAGTGAAGCCGAGTTTGGGCCGGAGTTGTACATCATTCAAAAGGGTAGTATCAGAATCACCAAAATTGTTGATAACAATGAGGTTATGCTGGCCCTCCTTAAACCGGGGGATATCTTCGGTGAAATGGCTCTCTTGGAGAATAAACCCCGGTCAGCATCGGCTATTGCCCATGAGACTGCGGTTCTAATGGCTGTGAACAGATCCAACTTCAAAAGCATGGTCGTTGAACAACCCAAGATTATCTCCAGGCTGACCGTTTTATTGGCCGAACGCATCTGGTCCATTTACAAACAGCTTGAAAATACTATGATCGGAGATCCCACGGGGCGAATGTATGACACTCTCCTTTTGGAACTGGAAAAGAACCGTATCGACCCTGAGGCCAAACGATCTTACTCCTATCCTTATGGTCCTAAAGAGCTGGTGAATATTGTGGGTCTTACAAAAGAAGCCGGTGCTCAGGCATTACGGAAATTGATGGATAATAAGAAATTTAAGATTGTAGATAATAAATTCTTCATCGAAGATATTCGGGAAGTCAAAAAGAACGCTGAATACTTTAAGACCATGGAGAAAGTAAACCGTTCACGGCAGGCAGGAAGTTTAAAAAGTTAGTCTCTAAATATTCAGCTTTTTCCACCTGCATGAAAAAACCTCCCATCTGGGAGGTTTTTATTTTCAACTTGCTTATCCAGGGAATGAAAAAGAATCAGTCTCTTGTCAGATTTCTATATTTTATTCTGTGGGGCTGATCCGCATCGATTCCCAGTCGCTTTTTCTTGTTTTCTTCATACTCGCTGAAGTTACCTTCAAACCAGAATGCCGCACTGTCTCCTTCAAAAGCCAGAATATGGGTGGCTACTCTATCCAGGAACCACCTGTCATGGCTGATCACAACGGCGCATCCTGCAAAGTTTAAAAGACCGTCTTCTAGTGCCCGAATCGTGTTCACATCAAGGTCGTTTGTCGGTTCGTCCAAGAGGAGAACATTCGCTTCTTCTTTGAGCATCATGGCCAAGTTTATTCTGTTCCGTTCACCTCCGGAGAGGACTCCCACTTTTTTCTGCTGGTCTGCTCCCAAGAAATTAAATTGAGATACAAAAGCCCGGGAGTTCATCTCTCTTTTTCCAAGTTTAATGATATCCAGTCCATCTGAGATCTGTTCCCAAACGGATTTTTCAGGATCCAGATTCTGTCTTGTCTGTTCCACATAGGCCAGTCTGACAGTTTCTCCCACTTTAATACTTCCCTGATCCGGTGTTTCTTCTCCCGTAATCATTCTGAAGAGGGTTGTTTTACCCGCACCATTGGCACCGATGATTCCTACAATACCGCCAGGTGGGAGTTTGAAGCTTAGATTCTCATAGAGTATACGGTCTCCAAAGCCCTTGCTTATGTTATCTGCCTCAATGACTACATTTCCCAGACGTGGACCGGGTGGGATAAAGAGCTGCAATTCATTCCCTGAGCTGCTGGCTTCCTGATTTAAAAGAGATTCATAGGAGCTGATACGGGCTTTAGATTTGGCATGCCGGCCCTTAGGACTCATCTGTATCCATTCCAGCTCTCTTTTAAGTGTTTTTTGCCGCTCTGATTCCTTTTTCTCTTCAAGAAGCATGCGTTTCTGTTTCTGATCCAACCAGGATGAGTAGTTTCCTTTCCAGGGAATTCCCTGTCCTCTGTCGAGTTCCAGAATCCACCCGGCTACATTATCCAGGAAATAACGGTCATGGGTGACCGCTATGATCGTGCCTTCATATCGCTGGAGGTGGTGTTCCAGCCAGGCGACGGATTCGGCATCCAGATGGTTGGTCGGCTCGTCCAAAAGAAGAATATCCGGTTTTTTCAAAAGAAGGCGGCACAAGGCCACTCTTCGTTTTTCTCCACCTGATAGAACGGCTGTCAGTTGATCTTCGGGAGGGCATCGCAGGGCATCCATGGCTAATTCCAGACGGGAATCCAGTTCCCACCCATCCAGAGCCTCCAGTCTGTCCTGTACTTTTCCCTGCTTTTCAAGGAGTGCATTCATTTCTTCATCGCTCATCTCTTCACCGAAGCGGGCGTTAATGTCGTCATATTCCTTGAGGAGATCCACCGTTTCCTGGGCCCCTTCTTCAACGACTTGACGGACAGTCTTGTCGGGATCGAGTTGGGGTTCCTGTTCCAGGTATCCTATTGTAAAGCCATCGGATAGGACCGTTTCGCCTGTAAAGTCCTGATCGACTCCTGCCAGGATACGGAGTAAGGTACTTTTTCCAGAGCCGTTCAAACCCAGGACCCCTATTTTCGCTCCGTAAAAATAAGAGAGATATATATCTTTGAGAACCACTTTCTGGTTGTGACTCTTACTGACTCCCACCATGGAGTAAATAACTTTTTTATCGTCTGCCATCCAAAACCCTCACATCAATTTTTATATTCAGTTTCTCGGCATTATAGACTGTTCGCCCCATCCAATCCAGATCATAAAATCCAGTATATTCTTGTTTGTCCGTCCTTGTGAAATGTAAAATTCCTAAAATGAAGGTATAATGGAGTCGTATCATACTTTATGCCTTAAGGAGGCTATTCTATGTTTAGAAGTATATTACTCTTATCAATTGCATTTCTTTGCCTTTCATATACAACCTTTGCCGAGACTTCTGTTGATTATCTTGAGGGCATACTCGAAGTGCAGAGTGCCGGTGGCTGGGAGGAGGTCTGGATTGGTGATGATATTTCCGATACTGCCAGACTCAAACTTTCCGAAGACGGATATGCCGAGCTTCTTATCGGTGATTCAGTCGTTTCTCTTACCCGTGATGGAACCTATGAGGTCAAAGAACTGATGAGGGGGAGTGCCTCTGTGGCCACAACATCTCTGGATCTCAAAAAGAAACTGACCCTCAGTTCTGGGAATGAGAAATGGCAGCATGAGGCAACCATGGGTGTCCGCGGTGCCCAGGCCTCAGTCTCAGATTCTACGGGTATGGAAGATGCTTTTACTTATCTCAATGCCGGTTTGGATTCTTTAAATCAGGGTGACTTAGATGAAGCCCTCATTAACTTTGAAGAGGGGTGGGATTTTTTTGAAGATCAAAACTGCCTGTTTTTCAGTGCCGTCTGCTACGACGCACTAGGCCAGAAACGCTCCTATGCCCGCAGCCTTCAGGATATAGAAATGAAGGATCTGGAGATGGAATTTCAGGGAGCCTATGTGATCAGGATGAGTGATCTTTTCATTCGTTCTCTGGCGTATACGGATGCTCTCAATCTTATCCATGGATTTGAAGGGCAGGAAGAGTCATTGAATGCGGATGAAAAACAGCAGATTCTTTTTTTGAAAGGAACCGCTTATCTGGGTAGCGGTCAAAAGCAGGATGCCAAAACAGCTTTTCAAGAGGCTCAAAAACTGATACCTTCATCTTCTGTGGGCCAACAGGCTGCTCAGGCACTCTCTTCTCTTTAGGAGATTTGTCAGCACTTGATCTCAAGAACCTGTCTCTTCTCTGTTTTTTTCATTTTTTTTCTCCTCATGAGCTCGCTGTCCCTGAGTGCAAGGACCGGCGGTAATCTTTATCGGATTCAGATGGATCGGGAGGGGAATCCCGTCCGACTTGTCTTTGTCCGTTCCCTGAAAGAGAAGGAACCTGAATCTTTTCTCCTTGAAAATCTAGATTATAAATCTCCTCAGGTTGTACGTAATGAGGGTGTTACAATTCTGTTTCCCAGGAAATCCGAAGGGCAAATCCCTGTCCTTTGTTTTCACCGAATTGGTGATGAAGAATTGTATGAATTGTCTCTTCCCAGAGTGCATCACCTCATGGCTTCTCTGATAAAGTATAAGTATTATCCCATTTCAGACCATGAGTTTGCCAATGGTGATTTTTCTTCTGTTCCTTCGGGGATGCGTCCCGTGGTTTTGGGAGCGGATGATGCTGGGGCTACTCAGCTTTTATGGGATGAAAACACTCTTGCGGCCTATGGGAGGGGGAATCCCAATCGCTGGGAATTGGATCCTGACTGTTTGGCATCTATCTTCACCCGGTACTTTCAAAAGACTAGAGGTCATTACAACCTGACTTTTTATATTTCTTTTGATGCCGTGCCTTTCAGGCAGCTAGGCGGATTGGCAAATCCGGGGTTCCCCTACGAAGGAACTCCTGTTGTCAGGGATAAAATCCGTTATGCAATGAGAGAGTTTCATCTGGGGTATCATAGCCTGACTCATACCTTCCGGGAGAATCTGACCCATGATGCCTTCCTTTGGGAGATCCGTGAAAGCAATAGAATCCTTTCAGACTATGTGGGACAGAAAATCGCTTTGCCGACATTGGCTTATCCCTACGGATCTGGGAATTTTACAGAAAAAGAAGAGTCGGATCTACTTTCGTCTATTGAAAGAGGGGAGTTTCCTAAGACGGCTTATGACCTGGACGGACGGTTCTCCGATCCCCCCTGGAGTCCGTCGTTCCGTTCTTGGAACATTTCCAGGTATTCTGTGGAAAATAAGAGTTTTGAACCTCTTTTGGCGCGTTTATCTTCCAATAATACCTATTTGAGTCATCGGACCATTCTTATATATTCCACAGGTAAGGCTATTAGTCTGGAGGACTATAATCTGAATCTGGGCGGGGATGACACAGTGTATGTGTATATTCCATAATAAGGCAGAACAATGAAAAATAAAAAAACAATCATACGAGCCGATGAAATGGGATTCTGTTTGGGAGTCCGTCGTGCCATAGGTACTCTGGAAAATGCAGTCCGTTCAAATGACAGCCCCGTCTATACTCTGGGGCCTATCATTCATAATCCCCGGGTTATCAGTGATTTTGCTTCCAGAGGAGTTAAATCTGTTGAATCTCCCGAAGACGTCCCCGCAGACTGCCGGGTTATCATCCGGGCTCATGGTATACCGCCTCTCACTCAGGAGGCGTTGAATAAGAGAGGGAGTCTTGTCATGGATGGAACCTGTCCCAAGGTCATTGCCTCCCAGAAAACGGTGAGAAAGTATGCTTCCTTAGGGTATCATACTGTCATTGTGGGAGATCCCGATCATGGAGAAATTCAGGGCCTGGCCGGATATGCGAACCATCCCATCGTTATCAGCAGCCCTGAAGAGGCCGGCCGCTTAACGCTGGATGGGCCTGTCATGGTCATTAGTCAGACAACGATCAAGCAGGATGAGTATGATAGAGTCTGTGCTGTATTACGGGAAAAATGCAAGCCCCTCAAGATTGTGGAGAGTATCTGTTCGGCCACAAGTAAACGCCAGGAAGCCTTGATTCATCTCTGCTCCAGAGTCGATGCCTGTCTTATCATCGGCGGCAAAGGCAGTGCCAATACGCAGCGTCTGTTTTATACAGCCCAGGAAACGGGTATCCCTTGCTGGCATATCCAGGATGCCTCAGAAATTCCATCTGAAGCCTCTTTGTACGATACCATCGGACTCAGTGCCGGAGCCTCCACTCCCGACAGCATCATTGCGGAAGTGGAACAGCGTCTGAGGTCAATGTAAAACCACCATCTTGAGGACAAAAGCGGAGATGTCTGTCGATATGTCTGATTTTATCCTCTTCGTGGTGAGTCACATAAAGCAGTGTCGTTTCCGATTCTCCTGCAAAATTACCAAGAACATCCAATATCCTCTCTCTATTTCTATCATCAAGTCCTTGGCAGGGCTCATCTAAAATGAGCAGAGCCGGATGTTTGATCAGACCCCGGGCGATGAGAAGTAGCCTTTGTTCTCCATAGGATAGTTTCTTAATGGGAGTCTCTGCCTTATGGAACATTCCTATGTAGCGCAGCCACTCATCGGCCAGGGCCCGTTCACGGGGAGGGACACTGTTGTAAATACCAATGCTGTCGTACAGACCCGATACTATGCACATCCTGGCCGTCAGGCTGACACGGTAACTGAGCTGCAGAGCAGGGGAAATTATCCCCAGTTTCTCCTTGATTTCCCAGATTGACTCACCGCTGCCTCTGGGTTTACCAAAGAGGCGAATATCGTTGGCATAGGCCTGGGGCTGGTCTCCTGTGATCAGACCCAGAAGGGTTGACTTTCCGGCTCCATTGGGGCCGGTAATTTTCCAGTGTTCTCCCTTTTTTACCTGCCAGTTGATCCGGTCTAAAATTATTTTTTCCCCATAACGGACAGTTGTGTTTCGAATCTCCACGAGTGTTTGCTCTTTAATTTTTGGAGATCCTCCCGGTGCTCCTGGTATTTTCATGGTGTTCTGTTGTAGAGGAATATCCACTTTGTCAAACTGAATCCATTCCTCTTTACTGCCTTCGAAGACAATTTGGAATTCCCTGAATACCGCTACATGGCTGTGACAGGGGAGAATCTCACTCTTTCTGTTTAGGATCATCAGAACGGGAATCCCCTCTGTGATCAGAGATTGGATCATCTCCTGCATCTGAAGAACCGATTCTTTATCCAGTCCATCGAAGGGTTCATCCAGTATGAGAAGATCCGGATTTTCAAGAAGAGCTTTATAAATCAGAGATTTTCTTATTTCACCTGTGGATAGAATCCTCAATCCCGAATTCATCAACTTTTCAAGACCAGCCGGTGGAGGGATTGTCCCGGTAGGAAGGGTTTCCCCCTGATCCAGTCCTAAGAATTCATAAAGAGCTGTTCCCGTATCCACGCGACCCGTATATTCAGAATCATCCTGCTGGATTTGTTGTTCAAGGAGGTCTTCTAAATCTTCAAAAGAGACTTTTTTTGTTTTTCCAGGCATTTGAGCCGCAATCAATTCGGAAAAATTGGTTTTTCCCGAACCGTTTTCTCCCAGGATGACCCAGGATTCTCCCTCGTTCCATGTCCAGTTGATGAGGGGACCTTTTCCTTTTCCAGGATAAGCGGGAAGGTATTGATCAATCAGTGATATCAGAGGCTTTGCTTTCATAATGAGAGAATTGTATCAGGGGAACTATGTCTTGGAACAGCAGGAACCTTCTTCTTCTGGATAGAAGATTTCATGGAGGCAAGGTGGTTTTATTTACTTCCTGAATATACAATGGTCTTATGAGAAGGCACCTGCTGTATATTCTTTTCTTCTGTTCGCTCTCTGTTCCTCTTAGCGCCCTGCAGGCGAAGCCCGGTGCTCTTTTGAGTCCCAATAGCAATGCAGGGTTGTCTCTCAGCCCTTTTCTTTCTTATATGACAGGGCACTCCAATGAGCTTGTATATGGTAGCAGCAGTGGTCCTTATCCCTATCTCAGCCGTCTTCATTGGGAAATTCAGCCTGCTGTTATTAGCGGTGTTTCTGCTTCTGTGAATATTGGGAATGTCCTGTTTTTCAATATTGCAGCCGGTAGTAGTTTGAATTCTCCTACCGGGGAGATGACCGATTATGATTGGGACTCAGAGTATTTTTCCACTACCGACACAGACTGGACTCATTATTCTCTAAGTACTATTTATTTAACTCAATCACTTCTTGTGGATTACAACACGGCTGTCCGCGTTTACAGAACCCAGAGGAATAGCCTCGATTTATTAGGCGGTTTCAAGTTAATTCAGTGGGGCTGGACCGACAGCATCAAAGAGATGAACTACTACGGAGAAGATATATTCACCTACGTAGGTACCAATGGAATAGACTACGACATTGAGTACCGGATTCCCTATCTTGGAGTTGGGTTTTCACTGCAAGAAGGACCCTTATTCTTTAATTTAACACTTTTGTACAGTTGGATGGTCAGTGTGGACGACCATGACTTTCACAAACTCCGGGGACTCCACTTTTATGATTATTTCACTGGAGGATTTTACTACGGCTATTCTGCAACTACACGCTGGCATTGGACAGAAGCCTTCTCATTAGCCTTCAGTTTTGATTATGATTACGTACCGGAACTTCAGGGGGATACATTGGTATACAGCGACAGCGGCAATCTCCTGGCTTATTATCCGGGAGGTGCCGGTGTCAGCTATGCCGCAGCATCTTTCAGTCTGAATCTTGAATATCGCTATTAAGATCGGGGTAATCTGAGAATATTCCGTCAGCACCCAGGGATTCTACCATCCTGGATTGGGTGGTGGAATTTATTGTATAGGTCATCACCTTCCACCCTCTCTTATGATAATCTTCTATGGATTGGTATGAAAGGTAGGATGCCTCGGGATGGATGCTGTAAGGACGAATTCCGCTGGATTCCACATAAGCAGGAAAGTTTATAAAATCATTAGCTGTGAGAATGCCTATTTTCACTTCCGGTGATAGTAACTGAAAATCCTTGAGGATCGGGTGGTTGAAGGACGAAACAATGAGGTTTCTGTCCTTCTCCTGATTCAATACTTGGGAAACTATACGGGCCACAGGCTGATTCAATGATGTGATGGATTTTATTTCAACATTCAGAAGGACATCCTTGGGAATCAGAGCCAATACTTCCTCCAGGCTGGGAATCCGGGTTTCTCTGTACTCCTCTCCGAACCAGAGCCCTGCATCGGCTTTCCTGAGCTCCTGCCAGGAATGGGTGTGAACAAAACCACTGAGGTCTGTGGTTTTATCCAGCATGAAGTCGTGGATGATCACAGGCACTCCATCTGATGAGAGCTGGACGTCCAATTCAATGCCCTGGGCCTTCATGGCCAGTGCCATTTTAAAAGAGGGAACTGTGTTCTGAGGGGCATAGGCAGACGCGCCTCTATGGGCAAATACAATCATGGCTGTACCAGGCTGCAGTATTCGTCTATCTGCTTCTTTATGATTCCCAGGCTCCTGTCCCAGAACGCCTGTCCCCTGAGATCTATCCCTGCTTCGGCGGCACAATCTTCTGCGCTTGCCTGTCCCGTTTTCAGCAGTACCTTGGTATACAGTTCAGAAAAATCACTGCCCATCTCTTCATAAAGGCTGTACAGTCCCAATGCAAAGAGCAGGCCGAAGGCATAGGGAAAGTTGTAGAACCCGAGATCTTGATTGTAGTAATGACCCTTGACCGCCCACATCCAGGGATGTCTTTCATCTTCACTCAGGGCTTCTCCATAAGTCAGATCCTGAGCCTGGAGCATCATCTGCTTCAGCTCTTCCGGGGAGACCTCTCCAGATGATCTTCTTTCCATCAGTTCCTGTTCAAATAGGAATCGGGAGAGGATGTCCGTAATTACCTGGTTGGAATCCATCAGGGTGCTGTCCAGCAAGGAAGCCTTCTCATGATGGGAGGCCTGTTTGGAACAGGCTTGAAACACCAGTGTTTCCGAGAAAATAGAGGCAGTTTCAGCCAGTGTCATGGGATAGTGGCGGTGAAGGGCAGGGGCCTTTTTTAGTACTTCATGGTGCCAGGCATGTCCCAGTTCGTGGGCAATGGTGGAGACATCACTGAATGAACCTGAGAAATTGGTCATGATACGGCTTTCTTCGGTTAAAGGAAAACTGATGCAGTATGCACCGCCCACCTTTGCCTTCCGGGGGGGGGCATCAATCCAGTTTTTATCAAAACAGAAGCGAGCAAAATCGGAATATGCGGGGCTGAGGGAGGAGAAGTGTTCAATAATGAATCCTCTGGCTCTGTCCCAGGTCCATTCATCCTTTGCGTTGGAGAGAGGGGCCACTGTGTCGTACCAGGAGAGACGTTCAAGCCCCATGGCTGAGGCCTTGGCTTTCATGAACCGTCTGAAATCTGGAAGGCTTTTTTTCATACTCCCGATCATGGCTTCCAGGGTTGTCTGTGACATGCCGGCCTGATGGGTGGATCGTTCCAGTGTCGTTTTATACCCCCGTCGGGAGTTGAGCGTATGGGAAAATCCCTTAACCCCATTGAGAGCGGCTGCCAGAGGTATCTCCATGGACTCCCAGCACTGAAGTTCTTTTTTCCAGGCTTTCTTTCTAATTTCCCTGTCGGCATGAGTGGAGAGGAGCCTCAGTTGGGTAACTGTCTTTTCTTCTCCCTCCTCCCATTCAGTCTTTAATGAGGAGGATATGCTTTCCTGGAGTCTGCCCCAGGCGGTTCCCCCAGATCGTGAAAGATCCGCCGCCAGATCTTCCTCTAGGGGAGATAACTGGAATTTCTGTTCTTTTAAAGACTCTTTCAGGAAATAGAGATAATCTTTTAAGATCGGAGATTCCTTCCAGTCTTTTTCTGAACTTTGGGAATCGGCCAACCTGTTTTTGAAACGTACCAGAATCCCGTTAAAGGGAAGTGCCGATTCTTCTAGTGCATTGAGGGCATTGAGGGCAGTTACATTATCTGTTTGAACAGAATAGGAACAGTATGTATAAGACTCGAGAGACTCATATATATCATGTGCCCTGTTCAATAGAGGAATGACTTCTTCCAGGCTCTTTAGTGACTTTCCCTGCCAGAGTTCATCTTTTTTCAGAAGTACAGACAGATCAGCCAGTATCTTTTCCATTTCACATCTATTGGATTTATATTCATCCGAATCAAGACCGGGATACATGTTCAGATCCCAGGCAGGTAAATCATTTTTTTTCAATTCTATTTCTCCTACTCCTGTTATGATGAATGTCGCAGTCTCATTTTTGTGAAGCGACAAGTGCTTATAAGTCTCCCACAAAAAGAGAAATTTGCAAACAGACCCTCAATGGTTTTAAAATGATTATATGAAAAATTTCTTTTATAAAAATTTATTATTTGACCTTTTCTGAATTATTAAGTATTTTTCATATATATAAAATTGAATATCAAGGAGGCCTTCAATGGCTCAGCATCTAACAAAACAGGATTTCCTGGATAAAGTCTTTGACTTTGAAAATGAAAAAGAATGGAAATTTAAGGGCGAACGTCCCTGTATCATAGATTTTTATGCAGACTGGTGTGGTCCCTGTAAAATGGTAGCTCCCATCCTGGATGAACTTTCTACAGAATATGAAGGCAAGATGGATGTCTTTAAAATAGACACAGAAGCCGAACAGGAACTGGCAGGCGCCTTTGGAGTTCAAAGTATTCCATCCATTCTTTTTATCCCCAAAGAGGGGAAACCCCAGATGGCTCAGGGAGCTCTTCCCAAGGACTCGTTCTTGTCGGCCATGAAGGATATTCTCAGCGTAGAGTAGTTGAGGCATCTCTTCATAGAGGGATATACTGATCATCATTAACTGGGAGGTTTCCTACTGAATGAAAATGATTAAGTCTATCCCTTTTTTTGTTATAATAATTTCTTATCTGTTTTTTACTCCCTTCCTTTTTGCTGACAGAAGCCATGAGGAACTTATTATTGAGGTTCTTGAAGAGGAATTAAATGATCTAGAGGCTCCGGGGGATATTGATATTCCCGATGACAGAGGAAGAACGGCTCTGATGCGGGCCGTCTGGCAGGAACGCACTGATTTAGTCAGGCGTCTCCTTTCCTCGGGAGCCGATCCAAACCTGAAGGATATGAACGGTCAGACCGCTCTGTATTTTGCCCTACAATTTACCCATGATAATGATATCCTCTCTCTTTTGCTTCGGGCAGGAGCCCGCACTGATCTTGTGGACAATAGTGGTAAAACTCCCATTGAAGTTTTCATCTCCCGAGGACAGAATCCGGATTTTATAGATGTCTTCAAAGAGTACGGATTGTTTCCTTCTGAAGAAAGAGGGGAGGAATCTCTCTTGTTTACTGTGTTGGACCGTCCGGATTCTCTTTTGAAATATCAATTTCTTGAAGCCTTGTCCAATGCAGGTTGTTCTCTTGAAGGACGCAACTCCCTGAACAGGACTCCCGAAGAAGAAGCATTGGCACAAGACGATTTGAAAAGCGCCGATTTCCTGGCAACCTTGCGTTATTCTTTGAATGAGGCAATGATCGATGCCCTGGAATATCATGGACAAGAGCTGACAGAATTTGAGATTCTGGACTTTCTAAATCGGGGAGCCAGTCCGTCCTACAAGAATGCCGGGGGCTACACTCCCTGTCATTATGCCGTTGCCGCAGGACGGCCGGATCTTTTGAACTTACTGCTCCAATGGGACACAGCTGTATTCCCTTTTAAGAATGATCCAAGGGAACTTCAGAATCTCATCCTCTTTTTCCCCCTAGACTATGAGCCGATGATAGCCGTTCCACTAATGGAGTTACTGTTGGACCAGGGGCTTCCAGTGAATATTCGAGATGAGAAAGGGCAGACTCTCCTTGCAAAGAGCATCCTTCATTCCACCCCATTGGCCTCTCTTTTAATTGAAAGAGGAGCCGATCCAAACCTCCCTGGACCCGAGGGGGTCAGTCCTTTGATGACGGCCCTTACCATTCATCTTGAAGATGATGTGACTCTTTTAGAAGAACTTGCCGCGGCGGGGGCCGACTTAGGAGCGAGGGATTCTCAAGGTTGGAGTGCCCTCACTTATGCCATCTTGTACGGGCAGAATACCAAGGTCATGGAGACATTGATCACTCTGGGTGTCGATCCAGAAATAAGAGATGATTTTGGTACGCCTGGTTTTTTCTGGGCTGCCGCCTATGCCGATGATACCGGCTTTGTGGCTTCTCTGCTGAAAGACAAGGCCAAGGCCGGCTGGCGGGATAAAGATGGATGGACTCCTCTCATGGGGGCTCTCCGTTTTGGAAACACTCCCGAGATGGTCGCCTTGCTGGCAGAAATGACTCCAGATGGCCGGATTCGGGATGGAATTGGAAGGACTCTGGAAGAGTTCAAATCCGAATATGAAAAAAACAGTCCTTACCAAGCACCGGTAGAGTTAGACAGGCTGATCAAGAACAAAAGGGTTTACCCTGCAGACAGTATTCCTGTGGGGGGAGATTTAAACAAGGCTCTACTCGAAGTCATCCGCTGGGGAAAAGATCCGGCAATAGCGGAGCTCCTCATCTCAGAAGGGGCCGATCCCAATGCCAGTGATGAGGAAGGTTTTACAGCTCTCATGACAGCCTCTGCCTACAGCAGTTATGATATGGTTCGCACTTTGATCCGAAGAGGCGCCTCGGTATTCGATATCACACCCTCTGGGTGGACGGCTTTTCATCTGGCCGCCTGGTCCTCGGATAGTCGTATCTCCTCTCTGCTCATGGAGGAGGGATGGGATGTGGATGTCCGTGATTTTGATAACTGGACAGCCCTGATGTGGGTCATGAGGAATCATGGTTCTCCCGAGCACATTCAACTTCTTCTGGATGCCGGGGCGGATGCTGAAGCCAGATCATACAGGAATGAGACGGTTCTTCACCTTGCTTGTTCCGCTTGGGTTGCTCCCCATTTGGAGTCTTTAGATCTGCTCATAGAGGCGGGGACAGATGTGAATGGGCTTAATATCAAGGGTGAAACGCCTCTGATTCTTGCGGCTTCCATGGGATATGGAGAGGTCTGCCAATTTCTTCTTGAAAAGGGAGCAGATCCTTCAATCCTGGATAAGGATGGAGATTCGGCCTATTCCCGGGCTTACAACAAAGGCTATTTTGAGCTGGCAGAACTCCTTGGACAATGGAATTAAAAAAGTCCTTCTGCCCCTTTATGTATGACCAACAGCCCTAAGGAGCTATGCTTGAGTAAGATTGAACTATTTCATATCATGAATTAACTATGAATCTGATACGCCGTGCTTTGCTGCTCATTCCTTTTTTCTCTTTTTTTACGATTGGTTTTTCCCTGCCAGCCAAGGGGCAAACTGACAGTAGGACCGAAGACTCCTTTGGAAGTCAGGATATTTCTGCAGTAAAAGAGCAGATGACACCTTTAGAGAATCATAATACTCAATATTTTCCGGAAACACTCGCCTTTCTGGCCCATTACAGTGCCGATCAGGTCCCAGGTCCTCTGGAGTTCGGCTGGTTTCTGTCGGAAGAGCGTAAAATTGCGGCCTATTTGTTTCGCACCCCGGGAGAACCAGCTGCCGGTACGGTTTACCTTCTCCATGGCTATCTGGATCACAGTCTATCCAATACTGGGGTGATCCGCTTTCTTGTGGAGCATAATTACAATGTTGCCGCCTTTGATCTTCCCGGACACGGGATGTCCGAGGGAGTTCCTGTTGATATAGATGATTTCAGTGAATATGCCTTCTGTTTAAAAAGGTTTAAGGCTCTCACTGAATCCTCTCTGGAAGGTCCCTTTTTCGCTCTTGGACACAGCACAGGTTCCTCGGTGATCCTTGAATATACAAACCTCTATGAGAATGACTTCAAGGCATTGATTCTGACTTCTCCTCTGGTCAAAAATTTCGCCTGGCGTCTCACAGCTCTGGGATTGTTTCTGGGAGATCCCTTTATGGATGATATTAAAAGGCGTTTTGGTGGTTCCAGCTCCAATGAGGAATTTGAATATTTTACCGAACACAACGACCCTCTCCAGAGTCAGAGAATCCCCTTTCACTGGATTTATGCCAACACAAACTGGATTAAGCGCATGGAGCAGATTCCTCCCCGGGAAGACCTGGTTTTTCATATCTTACAGGGCCGCAAGGATACTGTTGTGGATTACAGGCATAATATTCCCTTTCTAATGGAAAAATATCCTCACTCTGACGTAATCTATTATGATGAGGGTGAACATAGCCTTTTCAATGAAATTCCTGCCCTTCGGCACAAAGTATATCAGGATATTCTGACCATTCTTGAATTGAAGGGTTAAAAAACAAATTGTGAGAAGATTTAAACTATCAGGAGAGATAAAATGAGCAAAGATATAAGAACCGAATTTGATTCTATGGGAGAGATGCGCCTGCCTTCTGATTGCCTCTGGGGGGCACAAACTCAAAGAGCTGTCGGGAATTTTGCTGTCTCTCCCTTACGGATTCACCCCTACATGGTGAAAGCCCTTTGTCTTATAAAGAAACATGCCGCCAGAGCCAACGCTTCTTTAGGACTGCTGGATGAATCCCTTTCTCAGGCCATTGCCCGCAGTGCGGATGCGATCATAGAAGAGAAGAGTACGGACCAATTTCCCATTGATGTATTTCAAACCGGTTCCGGAACATCCTGGAATATGAATATCAACGAAGTCCTTTCCAACAAGGCGAATCTTCTTTTGGGAGGCGAAGTTGGTAGCCGTAAGCCCGTACACCCCAATGATCATGTCAACATGGGACAATCTTCCAACGATGTCATTCCAACAGCCATCTCTTTGGCAAATCGTCTTCTTTTGGAGGATGCCGTTGCGGGGATGAAAGCCTTGGAGGAGTCGTTCTCAAAAAAATCCATAGAGTTCTCAGAGGTCATCAAACTGGGACGTACCCACCTTCAGGATGCTGTTCCCATGACTCTGGGACAGGAGTTCTCGGCTTTTGCCGTTCAAGTTGGGCAGGGTCGAAAAAACCTTGAGCATCAGAAGACCCTGCTGTGTGATTTGCCTTTGGGTGGGACGGCCATTGGAACAGGATTGAATGCCCATCCGGGATTTGCCCCTGCGGCCATAAAGGGAATTGCCGATGAAACGGGCATTCCTTTTAGACCCATGGATAATAAATTCCAGGGAATCTCCTTCAGAAGCAGCCAGGTGGATCTTATGGGAGTGATCAATTCCATAGCCTGTGATTTTATGAAGATAGCCAATGACTTGAGGCTTCTCACAAGCGGTCCCCGTTCCGGTCTGGGAGAGATTATCCTTCCCACCCTTCAGCCGGGCAGTTCCATCATGCCAGGAAAGGTCAATCCAGTTATCCCCGAAATGGTCATTCAGGTGGCGGCTTTCCTTCAGGGAAAAGCCCTGTCAGTTTCCATTGCCAACCAGCATGGTCCCCTTCAGTTGAATATGATGATGCCCCTGATCTCACATGAGACCCTGACCTCTTTGAATCTACTGGCTGAGACGTCCAGAGTCTTTGCCGCAAACTGTATCGATGGCATTCAGGCCGATGAGGAAAACTGCCTGCAGGCCATAGAAGGATCTCTTGCCATGGTGACTCCTGTTGCCTTGACAATAGGATACGATAAGGCAGCTGAGCTGGCATACAAGGCCTATAAGGAGAAACGTCCAGTCCGTGAAGTTCTGTATGAATCCGGGCTTTTGAAAAAAGAGGATATTGACAGACTCCTTGATCCGGCGACTATGACAGGAGAGCATTGAGGGGCGGTGTAGATGAACTGCTCTATTTACGGCAGAGGATCAGACGGTACTTGCTGTTTTGTTTGAGGATGTTCACCTTCTGAAAATTCTCTTTCAAAATATTTCCATATCCCAGGGTTTTGTTTACAACCAGAGCCATATATCCTCCTTCTCGCAGGACCGCCGAGGATTCTCGTATGAAAGCGAATCCTGTTTCCAATGAGACAGTGTGTCCCCGGTGAAAGGGAGGATTGCACAGGATCAGATCTGCAGATTCCTGCGCTATTCCTCTGAGAATCCGGGTTTGCAATACAGTACAGCGTTCCGCCACTCCTGCACGTTCACTATTTTGGAGGGTGCTGGCCACAGCTAGAGCATTCTCATCGGTCGCAGTCAGCCGGGCTTCGGGCCAAATATTCAATGCTTCCAGTCCCAGAATGCCATTCCCGCAGCCGGGGTCTATGATCACCTTCGGGACAGGAAGATCGGGCATGTTTTTTAATAGGAATCCGCTTCCTGGATCTACCCCCCGGTGGGAAAAAACCCCTGGCAGACTGATGTATCTGCGACCCTCCCAAACATAGGATGAGGATTGTACAGACATTTCTGTTTGGGGTTTCAGAACTCCCTTGTAATATCTGGCTTTTTTCTCAATTCTGGAATAGGTCGCATCCTGAGTTTCTGCCTGAAAGCATTCAAAATAACTCGCCGGAAGATAACGGCTCATGCCGGCGGCAAGAATCTCTGTCTCTTTTTGGATTCCCGCTCTGATTTTCTGCAACTGAAACCGGAAGTGGTCCAATGATTTGGGTATTTTCATAACGATGCAGTCCGGGGCATCCGGTATGGGTTTCAGGATTGATTGAGAAGGACACGGCGGCTTTCCGTTCTCATGCATGTTTTCTGCTGTTTCTTCCAGTTCATGGAGAGAATCGTTGACATGACCAATCAGTTGTTCCGCCAGAGGTACTGATAGAGCTGCGCAGCGGTCATTGACAAGCAGAAGTTTCTGATGTGCATATTTTGTATCTGCCAGGAGTGACAGTAGATATTCATCGGCGGCATCAAAGGGCTTTAATGATTTATCCTGGGTTTCAAATTTGAGTGTAAAATGACCAAAGTCGGTGATGTAGGAGTATTTCATGGTTTGCAGTATAGCCTGACTTGTCAGCTGATGTTAAGGAAGGGGGCTTTTTTCAGAAATTCACATCGACTCTTGATAAGAATCAGATGATTTTCAACCTTTCCATCTCTTGAATGAGTCTAATCACCTCCTGTAAGGGAGTAATGACGGCTCTGGCGAGCATCTCTCCCAACAGGGTGTGTTTGCCGCAAAAGTGGATTTCCGGGCCGTTTCCTGAGAAGACGAGATGAGAATCCGTACCCGTTCCAGAGGCGGGGATTCCGGATACCCGGCTTTTTACGTCATTATTCATCACAGCCCAGCTGCGGGCTTCGGTGACGACCATAAGGGCTTCACAAAGAGCGGCCTCGGACAAGCGGACATTTGTTCCTGCTATGATATTGATGGTGCCCTTACCGGCTCTATGAGCTTCCAGTTCTCTGAAGTCGGCCTTATCTCCTGGAGCGCGTGAATTGGTCAATCCGGCTGTCAGGCAGCAGAAAACACCCACATCTCCCTCGGTTTCACTGTAAAAGCGAAAACTCTTCATGGATGCGGAGGTCATCATTCCGGCAAAATCTTTTCCCATATTCAGAGACCTGGCTTTATTTTCAAGGGTAAGCTGAGGAGATTCGTACCCCTTATATTCATCGGAAACATTATGAGTAACCTGCATGTTCAGAACATGGGAGATGGTCTGTCTGCCTCCCCGGTACAGGGCCGATGACAGGGATTCGACAGGTGAGGAAAAATCAAGACGGGCATGATCTTCTTCACAATTGTATGAAATATCTAGTCCCTTCAGGGGGATCGTTCCGCATTGCTTCATGATTTGATTGGTCCTAACAGAGCTGTATCCTCCTGATGGTGGTGATAATAGTCTAGGTTTATTTTGTAGACTTTGTTTATGTTTTCCGGAGTTACGACGTCCCGGGCCAGCCCTGAGTCCTCGCAGTTGCCTTCATGGAGTAGAATGACCCTGTCTGCGTACAGTAGGGCCTGATTGATGTCATGCAGGATGGCAATCACTGTTTTCCCCCTCTTCGCTTCCTCCTTGAGGAGGCAAAGGAGATCATCCTGATGGTGGAGGTCCAAATGGTTGGCCGGTTCGTCCAGGAGGAGAACCTTCGGGTCCTGTGCAAGGACACGGGCCAGCAGTACTCTTTGGTACTCTCCTCCGCTGAGGCTGTTTACTTCGCGGTCAGCCAGCGATTTCAGATCGAGTCGATCCATCAGGAGTGCCAGAGCCTTATGATCAACCGTATCATGCCATAATGACTTGGTCTTCCGGTAGTATCCCATGGCAACCATCTGTTGCACTGTATAGGCAAAAGCCGTTTCTGTTCTCTGGGGAACCAGTCCGATCAAGGCGGCTCTTTCCCTGTCTTTTAAAACGGATAGATTTTTTCCAAAGACGGTGATTTTTCCATTATCCGGTTTGAGCCTTCCCCTTAAAAGAGAGAAGAACGTGGTTTTCCCCGAACCGTTCGGCCCCAATATGACCGTCAGCATTCCGGGGTATATTTGAATATGAGGAAGGTTCAGGTGAAAATCTTTCCCATAGGAAAAGTTCATATCCTCGACCATGACTGCTGGGTTCACTGGGATTGTCCTTTTCTGATGTTCATACGCAGGAGATAAAGGAAAAAGGGACCACCCATGAGGGCCGTAAGAACGCCCACAGGAATCTCCGTGGGGGCAATGACTGTCCTGGCCAGGAGATCTGAGAGAATCATCAGCAGAGCTCCTCCCATGAGAGACAGGCCTGTGAGGCGCCTATGATCGGGTCCCGAGATAAGGCGCATCAGGTGGGGGATCAAAAGGCCGGCAAAACCGATGATTCCACACACAGAAACCACGGTGGCGGTTATAAGGCAGCTCACCAATAGGAGTACAAAAGAGACTCTTTCGGGGTTGATTCCAAGTGAATGGGCCTCTTCATGGCCGAGGCTCAATAGGTCCAGCTCTCTATGGCGGCTGAGGATGAACAGAACAGATGGTATCAGCAGTATCAAGAGGATCAGGCTCTTTCCCTGTGTGGCCGCAGAAAAACTGCCCAGGGTCCAGAATACGATCCTTTCTATTTTTTCTCTGTTGATCATCATTAAAACCGAAACGCCCGCCTGGGCAATGGCGCTGAAGGCAATTCCCGCCAGGAGAAGGGAGCTCATGTTGTTCCGGTTGCGTGCTCCCAGCATCAGGATCAGGAAGACCGAAAGCAAGCTCCCAGCAAAGGCTGAGGCCGTCAGTCCCAGGGCGGATAAAAAGGCCAGGGGGACATTCAACATCATAAACAGGGCGGCTCCCAGGGAAGCTCCTGAGGCAACACCGAGCAGGTAGGGCTCGGCCATGGGATTTCTGAAGATGGCCTGAAACACGAGTCCCGACAGGGAGAGTCCCGCACCGGAGAGGCCCGCCAGGACTACTCGGGGTAACCGGATTTGGAGAAGGATAATCTGCTGTGCTTCGCTGAGTCCGCTATGGCTCCGGGTAAACAGGAAGCTGAGAATCCCCTTAAAAGGAAGAGGCACTGCTCCTATGGAAGACGCCAGGGGGATGGAGAGGAAGAGGAGACTCAGGAGGATCAGCCCCGGGATACGAGAGGTGGCTCTGTCAGGGTTGATCAAGGGCGGATTCCATGATGAGGGTGAGTTCTTCCAATGCTGTGATTTGCCGTGGTCCCTGGCGAACCAGGATATTTTCATCAATCTCAAAGACTCTATCATTGAGGGAAGCCTTGAGGCCGTCATAGACTGGAAGTGAAAGAAATTCCTTCTTTAAACCTCTGTTCAAAATGATGATTTCCGGCTGCTTGGAGACTAAAAGCTCTTTTGAATAGGACCATCCAGATTGATCTGCAGCGATATTCTTTCCACCGGCAAGGCTCAGCAGCTCGTTGATGAAGGTACTTCCACCGGCCGTCCAGTCTCCTCCGTCTCCGAATCCCAGAGCGTAATAACAGCTGGGATGGTACCGCATTTGGCTCACTCTCTGGCCGACAGCCTCAAGGCGGGTGCTTATATCCTGGAGTAGGGCAGTTCCTTCCTCTTCGGCATTCAGCAAAGTGGCACAGCCCGAGATGACACTCTTCATGCCGTCAAAGTTTTCTTCCCCGTAAATCATCACCGTAGGGATGCCAAAGGACTCCAGTTTCTCCAGCACTTCCAATGAGACATGTGTGGAAGCTATGATCAGGTCGGGATCCAGATTCACGATTGTTTCCATGTTGGGTTCTATCAAGTTCCCCACACTGGGTATAAGGCTGACCTCTTCTGGAAAATCACAAAAATCGGTTCGACCAATTAAGAGATCCCCCCTATCCAGGGCAAAGATTGTTTCTGTCATATTAGGACCCAGGGAGACCACTTTCCGGGGATATTCCTGGAACACCCGGCTCACGCCGCGGCTATCTGTGAAACTGAAGGGTTCTATTTCATTCGGGAGCCTGCTGATTTCCGATGGGGAATCCATCTGTCCTGTTGAAAAAAGGTTCAGGCAGAGAGAAAGCATTAGCAATATCAGGGGCTTTCTTTTCCTATCCATATGTAATCTCCTCGTTACATCATCAGCGGCTGTTGGCCGCCAATGGGTGGATTGAAATCATCTGATTCAGGTTTTCTGACTCACAGATCATAAAATTCTACCAAGCCTTCCCGGGCGACCCAGTGGCTATTCCCTCCTTCGAGGTCCTTGAATGGCAGAATTTTCCCTGTTTACAGCGGCGGGACCGTGGAGGCATTGCACCTCTCTTCCCTCAATTCAGGATGTTGGAGAATATTATATACTGATGTGCATCCTTTTACCATTCCTTTAGTCGAGGATCTTTGCTGTATCATGTTGACAGATGTGTTCAGAAATCTAGAATAAGATACTATTTGTAATAAAAGGGGAGCGGGTTCTGAAAACTTCATCGAATATTATATCTCTATATCTATTTTTAATGATTTTTCTTTTCATTATGGCCGCATTTTTCAATGACGGTGTGATTGAATCTCTCCAGGCTTTCTTGAATCTTCAACTTCATCCCGGGAGACTGATTAATGACTTCTTTGCCGTTGCCGGCATAGGGGGCACTCTTTTAAATGCCGCTGCCGTCGGTCTTATTGGTGTTATTCTCGTTTATGCTACGGGAATTTCTTTTTCAGGAACGACCTTTGCCGCCATATTGACCATGATGGGATTTGGTCTTTTTGGAAAAACACCCCTGAACATTCTGCCTATCATTTTAGGGGTCACTCTTTCGGCCCGTTTAGTGGGCAAAAAACTGCGGGATTATATAATCATCGCCCTGTTCGGCACAGCTATGGGACCCCTTGTTAGTGTCTTGTTTCTGGAAACCGGTTTGGATCTCTGGCAGGGAGTCTTCCTTGGATTTTTAGGGGGAACTGTCGCCGGGTTTATTCTACCGTCCCTTGCGGTTGCCATGCTGCACCTGCATCAGGGATACAGCCTGTACAATATGGGGCTGACTTGCGGGTTTCTGAGCCTCTTTGCCGCTTCTATACTTAAGGCGGCAGGTCTTCCCTTTGAACCAGCTCTCGTCTGGTATACTACAGATATTCTGTTCTTGAAACTTCTCATCCCGGGCTTGTCCATACTCCTCATTGGGATGGCTCTAGTCAGGGAAAAAGGAAAGGCTTTCCGGGCTTTCCTATCCATACAGAAGCAGTCCGGACGGCTTCCTTCTGATTTTACCGACTTGGAGAGTCCCGGTGGAGCCTTTTTGAATGCAGGACTCCTCGGGCTGGCAGGTTCGGTCCTTGTTTTAGCCGTAGGGGGGGATTTTAATGGTCCTGTCCTTGGCGGTTTGTTGACTGTCATGGGATTTGGTGCCTTTGGTACTCACTTCAGAAACTCCTGGTCCGTAGTGGCAGGAGTGGCCTTAAGCTGTTTTGTCTTCTCAAGACCGCTTTCTGATCCGGGGCCTGTGCTGGCTCTGCTGTTCAGTACCACCCTGGCACCCTTGGCGGGGCAGTTTGGTTATTTTACTGGATTGTTAGCCGGTTTCATTCATTTTGTCATGGTCAGCCAGACAGGAACCTGGCAGGGAGGTATGAATCTGTACAACAACGGTTTTGCAGGAGGCCTCACGGCCGCGGCCACGGTGGCAGTCATCCAGTGGTACCGGAATAACAAAGTAGAAAAGTAAGGAGTTTTGAACATATGAAAAGAAAAGATCTCATTCTGAATCTGATCGGTGAAATATCAAATTATCTGCTGGACGAGAATCCCATGCGCCTTGTGGTCTCTCTTCATCAGGAGGAAGACGGTCTCCACCTCTGTATCCTGGATGACAACAAGCATACAGAGGATGAACTGGATTCCATGAGAAAAGCCCTAAATAGCCGCAAACGTCCTGAGCTGGCCGAATATTACGGCGCCATGACAGGTCATGATATGCTGGGTTCCGCCCGTCTGGATCTTCTGGGATGGCAGGTCAAACATTCAGATGTTGTGCAAACCGATTCAGGGATCAAGATTGATCTTTGGTTTGGAGGCGACCGTTTTCAAAGCCATCAATTCACCATCCCGGTTGATAAATAATTTTTTGCCTTTTTCATATTGTCTTTAAGGAAAGAAACTTAAAAAGGACCCATATCCCTCCTGTTCCAATTCAGAGAGGGGGATGAAGCGGAGGGCTGCCGAATTAATACAGTAGCGCAGTCCAGTGGGTGCCGGACCATCGGGGAACACATGACCCAGATGACTATCGCCGTACAAACTTCGTACTTCCACCCTTGTGTAAAGCAGTTTATTGTCCGTATGTTCGGTGATATTCTCTGCCACCAGGGGACGTGTGAAGCTAGGCCAGCCGGTGCCGGATTTATATTTATCGACAGAACTAAAAAGGGGTTCACCTGTCACAATATCCACATAAATTCCCGCATCTTTGTTCTCCCAGTATTCGTTGTCAAAGGCGGGTTCTGTCCCCTCATTCTGGGTGACCTCAATTTGCAGGGGTGTCAGAATTTCTTTGATCTCCTTGTCTCCCGGCTTATTGTAACTGACTTTCTCAAACCCCCATACTTCTTCTAGAAACTGATCTCTTCCAGAGTTGTGCCTGTAGTACTTGTAGCGAATAGGATTTTTCTTGTAATAGTCCTGGTGATATTCTTCGGCAGCATAGAAGTTCACATAGGGTCTGATGGGTGTGACTAAGTCTTTTTTGAAAATGCCGGACTCATTCATTGCCTTCTTGGAGGCTTCGGCGAGGGCTCTTTGTTCTTCAGAATGGTAGAATACAGCGCTGGTATACTGATTGCCCCTGTCTACGAAGGAGCCTTCTCCATCGGTGGGATCCATCACCCTCCACAGTGTATCCAGGAGTTGGCTGAAGCTGACTCTCTTGGGATCATAATAGATTTGTATGACTTCCAGATGTCCTGTTGTCCCTGAAGATACCTGTTGATAGCTCGGGTTCTCCAATTGACCACCTGAGTAGCCGGAAATGACTTCACTGACACCCGGAACTTGTTCAAAATCAGATTCGGTACACCAAAAACAGCCTCCTGCAAAGGTGGCAACTTCAAGGTTTGAGTCAGAGAGAATTTTTTCAAGGTCATCGCTGCCTTTGCTTCTTTCTCCAACTTGATCCGCCTGCTGACCCCCGGCATAGAGAGCCGATCCTCCCCATAGCATTAACAATATGAAAATCCTGAACATAAAATACTCCTGACTTATTTTTATTTTTTGTAGCAACTCTCTTATAAAATAAGCTATTTAGGACCGGAAAGTTTCATAAATATTATAAAAATAGTATTAATAGGGGCGGTTCTTGATGGATTCTCAAATTCTCAGGATGAGTAGCAGTGTTCTAAACTCGATTTATATGGTATAAAAGAGGATGCTCAAATATGAGAACGGATTTATAATAGACTCGGATATCAAAGGTCTTTTTGTTTCTACCTGGAACATTATCAGGCCCCATTTAGCCTATATGACGCTGATCTGGGCGATCTTTTATATTCCTACCAATGCATTCATTCTCATAAGATCCGGAGATATGATGAGGCACTTGAGCAGTGGCAGTGCTGTGGTTTTACCTGTGATGTTATTGCTGAATCTTTTAGGCACCGTTCCGAACATTTCCTTGATTTTGCTTGTGAAGAATCAAGACTGTGATGATTATAACAGCCTTGTTGCCTCTGCCTTCAAAAAACTTCCCTTTTACATTACGACCAGCTTGGCCATGATTGTGCGTATGATTCCATTGATGCTCGCCGGCATCATTGCCGCCACCCTGATCAGTGTCTTTTTGAGCAGTAGTCATATAGATCCTCTGACTCAATTGTATATTGTTTTGCCTGTGATCGCTATCACAGGGTTTATCTCCCTCATCCGGTATTCCTCTTCTGTGAATTTCTTTCTGATGAAGGATGTCCGTAATTTCAGAGCCGTTACTTTCAGCCGCATACTTTTTGAGCTCAATAAGAAAAAAGTTCTTGCTGTTTTTGGTATTTGCAGTTTTTTACCCCTGGTTTTGAATTTTATAATCCTCTACAGGGTCGAAAATGATGCATTGAACATCTTCTCTGGGTTTCTGCTCGGCTACTATATGTTTCTCAGCAGTGGATTTTATGCGGGTTTGTTCAATCATGTAAGAGAAACAGAAATGGATATGGTCCCGAAAGGAACCCATCCCCACTCCTCTATTGAATCCTTGGAGAACTCCCATGAATACCGGGATTCTTCCAGCGATGGGGACCGACAATGATTGACCCAAGGAGAGTCTCCGGCATTTCTTGAAGCCTTTAACAAGATTCGTTTATAGTTAGTATATTGTAAATATTTTGAGGATTTAACAGGGTATATTTAAATGATATCGATACGAAGAGAGAAATGGATTCCGGTCAGAAAATCCAATCTGAAGTACTACGATGACATAGATCTCTATTACCGAAATAAATCTTCAGGTAATATCCTTCTCTACAAGTCTTCGGGAATGGAGATTTCAGATCTTCGCCTCAAGGATAAACCCTATACGGGTGATCTCTATATACGTCCGGAGGATAAGAGCAAATGCTTAAGACAGGTTCAAAAGGGATTCAGCCTGGATCTGGACCAAAGCATGGCTGTTGGCGTTGATAAAGTTAAGGAAAACCTCATCAACATCATTGATGAAACCCTTCACGAACCCCGTTCCGGAGGTCTTGAGGTCATACCCGATACGATCGATATCATTGTTGAAAGTTATTCCAAACAGCCCGATGTGATAAAGAACCTCGCCAAGATCTCCCATTCTGACTATACAACGACCATTCATTCCATCAATGTCATGGCTTTAACAGTGGGTTATTGTTTTTTTACAAAAAAGACATTTGAAAAAACTGTCGAGTATGGTTTAACCGCGTTGTTTCATGACATAGGTAAAACCGAAATCCCTCAGAAAATCCTGACATCCGTAAATCAGCTGACAGACTTGGAATTTTCAACCATGAAGCGTCATACCCTTCTAGGGGCAGAGATCCTACAAGCCAATAGTCCTGCCGTTCACTGTGCCATTCCTGGGACTCTGGAGCATCATGAGAAGCTGGATGGCAAGGGGTATCCTTATGGTTTGACAAAAATTTCAGAAATAGGTCAGATCCTGGCTATCATCGACTCTTATGAAGCCATCACAAACGACGAAAGGATGTATAGGAATGCCATGGAACCCCTGGAAGCCTTAACCATTCTTAAAGAGGAAGTGGACAGGAAACGGCTCAACAGGGAGTATTTTGAAAATTTTGCCTATAGTCTCACCGATTTTACCAAGAGCAATAGAGACAAATCTTTCAGGAAGATCTTTTCCGGTTCTGACATTTAAAGACATAAAATGACAAATTTGTCCAACCATACTGATTTCAGGAGGTTCCTATGTTAAAGCCACTACTCATCTTTCTTGGTTTTTTATCCCTTGGCCTTGGAGGCATTGGTATTATCCTACCAGGACTGCCCACAACTCCCTTTGTTCTCTTATCGGCAGGGCTTTTTCTCAGGAGCAGTGAAACACTCTATGTCAAACTCCAATCCAATAGAGTCTTTGGGAAATATCTCCGCCAATACAGCAAAGACAAAGGTATGAGTCTCAGGGTGAAACTCATCAGTATCCTGATGATGTGGTCCATGATCGGCCTGTCCGCCTACAGAATCTCCCATCTTCACTTTCGCCTTACACTCCTTGTTCTGGGACTGACAGGAACTATTGTGATGGGGTTCATTGTGAAGACAGTCAAGCCGAAGGGATATTCCTCTGAAGATGAACTGGAATCACAAGAGTTTGATTCTCGTTGAAACATGCTCTTTTTTATGATAAAAAAATGGGGGATTCAAGGAAGACAATGGAGAGGGTTATGACCATACTGAATAGAGCGCAAGAGGCGAGAAAAGCCTCCTTAATACTGGCTGCAGTCAGTTCCGATCTTAAGAACAAAGCACTGGAAGCCATGGCCGCCGCTCTTGAAGACTCTAAGGCTGAAATCATTCAGGCCAATCGGGAAGATTACCGTAGGAGTGAGAAGGCCGATCTGCCGGGGCCTCTTCTGAAAAGACTCATTTTTGAAGATGAAAAAATTTCCCAGGTTATTGAGGGAATCAGGAGCCTCGTTTCCATGAAGGATCCTGTGGGAGAGACCCAGATGGCCCGTGAACTTTCTCCCGGATTGGATCTCTACCGTATCAGCTGTCCCATCGGGGTCGTTGGCATCATCTTTGAATCAAGACCGGATGCTCTGGTTCAGATCTCATCGCTCTGTCTGAAAAGCGGCAATGCTCTACTCTTAAAAGGAGGGTCTGAAGCGGCAGAGACGAATCGGGTCCTCAGTCGGATTATACATGACTCGACAGTCAAGGCTGGCCTCCCTTCAGGTTGGATTCAGCTAGTCGAAACCCGTTCTGATGTGAATGATATGTTCAGGTTGAATGAGTACATCGACCTTCTTATCCCCCGGGGATCCAACTCATTTGTCAAGTATATCATGGAGAACTCCAGTATTCCCGTTCTCGGCCATTCTGATGGAATCTGCCATATCTATATTCATGACGATGCGGATTTGCAGATCATTAATCCCATAGTGCTAGACTCCAAGACTCAGTATGTTGCCGCCTGTAACAGTGTAGAGACTCTCTTGGTTCATAAAAAAATTGCTTCTTCCGTCCTTCCCGGATTACAGAAGGTCTTGGAAGAGAAGAGCGTAGAACTTGTTGGCTGTGATCGATGCCGTGAGATCATCGATGTTGCCCCTGCCAGCGAGGAAGACTGGTCGACAGAGTATGTTGATTATAAACTCTCAATCAAAATCGTGGATTCATTGGATGATGCGGTGCAGCACATCAATTCCTTCGGTTCCGGTCATACCGATGCAATCCTGACAGCCTCAAAAGAGTGCTCCTCGGCCTTCATGGCCAGAGTGGACGCTTCGAGTGTTTTCTGGAATTGTTCCACCCGCTTCAGCGATGGGTTTCGCTATGGCTTCGGGGCGGAAATTGGTGTCAGTACCAGTAAGATCCATGCCCGGGGGCCAGTTGGAATGGAAGGTCTTATGATCTACAAATACAAACTATTAGGCAGTGGACAGACCGTGGCTTCTTTTTCTACGGGAGAAAATGAGTACACCCATAAGCCTTTGGAAGAAAATCTTCAATCGGATAAATGAATATAAAGGAATAGATCTGTGACAAGAGCCAATATTGATGTGAATGAATTGAGTGTGGAGCCAACGGCCATTTGGAAAGACAGCTGGCTTCTATTGACCTCAGGAAACCTCAAAGATGGTCTATTCAATACGATGACCGTGGGGTGGGGGAGTCTGGGGGTTATGTGGAAGAAGCCCTTTGTTCAGGTCGTGGTCCGTCCCGGGCGCTATACCTATGAGTTTATGGAGAACTATCCCGACTTTACACTCTGTGCCCTTCCTGACGACTTTAGAAATACAATGAGTCTTATGGGTTCTATTTCCGGGCGGTTCAAAGATAAAATCGCTGAATCAGGACTGACACCTTTAGCATCTCTTAGGGTCGGATCTCCCTCTTTTGAAGAAGCCGAACTCATTTTAGAATGTAAAACCATGTATAGAGACCGAATCAAACCGGAGAACTTTTATGATGATTCACTGGAAATGAATTACCCTCTCAAGGATTATCATGTTGTCTATTTTGGAGAAATTCTCCGGGCAACAGGAGTTTCCAAGTATCAAAGATGACAAGATAACCCCTTCCAATCATGAAGATGGGTTCCGTATTTTTATGAATCTGTACAATATCAGAGTGATCCTGGGATTCTTTCAGTAATTTTCGTCTTTCAATTTCCAAATTGATAGTCTAAAATATTTCATTGACTCTATTTTTTTCGAGGCGGTATGAAAGAGCCGGCTCTCTCTGGAGGTATTTTTATGAATTTAACACCCTGGGAATTCCTACCAAAATACAAAGGTAAGTACTTTAATGGTACCTGGCCGACTCTTCCCGAAGTCCTTGAAATTACGGTTGAGCGTTATGGCGAAAGAAGGGCTTTTACTGCTTATTCTCCAGAACTTCTGGAACTGACTTACAAGGATGTATTGGAAAAATCCAAGATTATCGGACAGTATCTTCATTCCCATGGTGTTCGAAAGGGTCACCGTGTGGGTGTCACCGGAAAGAACTCCCCCGAATGGGGACTTGCCTACCTCGGTATTCTTTTTGCCGGTGGTGTTGTTGTTCCATTGGACTATGGACTCAGCAATGGTGAAGTTGAGAAACTTATGGAAATGGCCGATGTTGACATCCTGTTTTGTGATGAAGAAAAGTATGATTTTTTCCAAGATAAAAATCTCAAGAATTTGATAGCTCTGTCACCCAAAAAAGAAAATTATGTTTTGCACATCAGTCATGATGGAGATGAAACCATAGATATGCCCCAAGAGGATGATCTGGCTGCCATTCTGTTTACGTCAGGAACCACAGGTGTTTCCAAGGGCGTTATGCTGACTCATTCCAATTTTGTCAGTGATGCTTACCAGGCTCAGGCGAATATGAACATCTTCCATACGGATGTATTTTATGCCCTTCTTCCCCTGCATCACTCTTATTCCATGCTGGCTGTTTTTATCGAATCACTCTGTGTTGGTTCAGAAATCGTGTTTGCCAAGCATCTGGCCATCGCCCAGATTCTAAAGGACCTTAAACAGGGTCAGGTCACCATGTTTTTGGGAGTTCCCATGCTCTTTAACAAGATGATCAAGGGATTGATGAAGGGAATCCGTGATAAAGGAATCGTTGTTTATGGATTGATTCTGTTTTTGATGTGGATTAGCGGCCTCATTAAAAAATACTTCCATGTAAACCCGGGGAAGAAAATGTTCAAAGGACTCCTTGCAAAATTATCCCTTGATACCAACAGGGTTTGTATTTGCGGTGGAGGTCCTCTTCCTGCGTCCACATTTAAGATGTTCAATCAATTGGGAATTGACTTTGTCCAGGGATATGGATTGACCGAGACCTCACCCATTGTCGCCTTGAATCCCAAGGAAGCTTACAAAGAAGATTCTGTGGGAAAGATGATTCCCGGCACACAGACTAAGATTCTTGATCCCGATGAGAGGGGATGCGGCGAAATTGCCCTCAAGGGTTCAATGGTCATGCGGGGATATTACAAGAATGATGAGGCCACCAGAGAAGTCTTCACGGAAGACAACTGGTTTAAGACTGGGGATGTGGGTTATTTGGATGAGGATAACTATCTGTATCTCACAGGTCGGGCGAAATCTATGATTGTCACAGAAGGGGGCAAGAATGTGTTCCCCGAAGAAATTGAGGATAAGTTCCAACTGTATGATGAAATTGATCAGATTCTTATCCGCGGCTATGTGTTGGATGCCAAAATGAAGACCGAGGGAATTGAAGCTCTGATTTATCCAAATCAGGATGGGAAAGATCTAAGCCGTGAACACTTTCAAAAAGTGATCGATGAGGTAAATTCCAACCTGAAGGCCTACCAGAAAATTAGCCAATTTCATATACTCCATGAAGCCATGGAAATGACAACTACAAAGAAAATAAAGAGACACAAAGTCGTTTTGAAAGAGGATTGATGGATCTCACAATACTGGATTCTGTAGAAGACCTGGTCAAAAGGGTCGAAGAAGAAACGGGAAAGCCTGTGCTGTGGGTACAGGCTCCCGGAATGAACAGCATGGTGGAAATAAAACCTGCTGGTAAAGAAGATAAGGGACATATTTTTTATATATCTGAATTTTTTAAAGATCCCGAGGGACAGCATCTAATAGCCTGTAAGTGTTACCAGATTCTCAGGATGTTCCGGGAAGAGGCTGAGAAACGGCTTATTCCTTCATCAGGAAAAGAGCATTTTAACAATGCCCGGATGCGCCTGGCCCTGGATGCAGAAGGCCGCCCGGATTTATCGAGGGCCCTGAATGAGGATGAGATCGTACGGGCCTGGATATATGGAGTTGTGAACCAGCTGATCAGTCAGCCAGCGGATATTTATATACAGAAAGCTATATTCGAAGAGATACCTGAACTGGAAGAACCCCGTAGAATCGTTCTGGAGCGGCAGTTTTTAGATTTTATGGCGGCACAAAAGGAAGAAGTCAGGATCTATAGCCCTAAAACGATCTATGATGCGTCCCTGATAATGAATTCTGTCTACCTCAACCTTTTGGATAAACTGGCCGGGACCGATTTTTTATCCCGAACGGGAGTCCTGCCCCAGAGCCGTAAAATTGCAAGGCTTCTGAAGGCCACCTTGGAAATCACATCCGATTCTCCCGAGAGCGACCGGCAGATTACCGATCTCTGGGCGGATTTTCTATCCATCAGAGACTGGTATGAATGGATTTCTCCCGACAGTGAGGAGATCGTATCAGGTCTCTGAATTATACCTGTATCAACAGGCAGATAAAATCAGATTTCTCCCGGGGTAGATGATATGATAATACAAGAACTAATTGTGGTTGAAGGGGTTGATGATGTGGCTGCCGTTAAAAAAGCGGTTCAGGCAGAAGTCCTCCCTGTTCATGGTTTCGCCGTAAAATCCAAAAAAACGTTGGATAAAATCCGTTTTGCCAGTGAGCGAATCGGTGTGATTGTCCTCACCGATCCGGATCATGCAGGTAGAACCATCAGAGAAACTATTGAAAAAGCGGTTCCCAATGTCAAACACGCCTATATCTCCCGGAAAGAAGGGACCAAAAAAGACAATATCGGCGTTGAAAATGCAAGTAGCGAAGCGATTATTGCCGCACTTGAAAAAGCCCGGTTTAAGCTCGTGGAAAACACTCAGGAATTCTCATTGGCAGATATGGATTCTTACGGATTGAGCGGAGCCTCAGGTTCAAAGGAAAGACGGCAGAATCTGGGTCAGCTGCTCAGGATCGGCTACGGCAATACAAAACAGTTCCTGGCCCGGCTCAACCACTTCGGAATCAGCCGGGATGAACTTGAAAAAGCGCTTTCCCAGATCAATAAAAGAGTATAAAAACGAAAATCCAATACTAGGAAAAGGGAAGGGGCTGGATGGGAGTGGGAAGCTTTTTGACGTAGGTTTTTCCTGTACTTTATTCCCTTTGTATAATATCCTAAGGCATTGGAACTTGTCTCAACAATTATGATTTTGACAAGAAAGGATGAATGATGGAATTCAACACAGTACTACGAAGCTTGCGTTATGCACTTGATTATACAGACCAGCAAATGACCGAAGTCTTTGCTTTAGACGGTTATAAGGTGACCTCATCCGATATCAATCTGATGCTCAAACATGAGGAACAGGATGGCTTTTTAGCCATTGACGATGTTGTTCTCGGTCATTTTCTAGATGGGCTGATCACTCAGAAAAGAGGCCCTGCAGATCCTAATCGAAAAGCACCACTGCCTCAGGCATTGGATAATAATATGGTATTGAAAAAGCTTAGAATTGCCATGGAACTGAGAGAAGAGGATATGATCAGCACCCTCAAGAAGGGTGGTTTTGTTATTTCAAAGGCTGAATTATCTGCTCTGTTCAGAAAAAAAGGGCATAAGCATTACAGGGAGTGCGGGGATCAACTCCTTCGTCACTTTTTAAAAGGGCTTGCCATCCCCGATTGATTTGATTCCAGAAAAAAAAGAGCAGTTCATATGAACTGCTCTTTTTTATCCCTATTGTGGATTATAGGATTCTGTTTCTATCCCGTTTTAGCATTTCCATCAGTTTCTCTGAAGGATTTTTAAATTTACTCGTAAAAATCATGGCTGCTATGATATAGGGTTTGAAGCTGGCTTCCTTGTAAAGAGGTACTCTGTAGCGGTCAAAAACCGAAGCGGCCACTTCTCCCTGTTTGCAGCTGACATCTGTGATATCCGCGGGCAGACAGTGCATGTACAGGGCTTCTGCATTCTTTGTTGTTTTCATAAGTTCTTCTGTGCATTCCCAGTCTGTATGCTTGGCATTCTGAGCGAGGAGTTCTTTTTCCAGAGTTTTAATTCCGTCAAAATCACCGGCACCATAGAGGTCTGTTCTCTTTTCCATGGCACTAAAGGGTGCCCAGCTCTTGGGATAGACGATGTCTGCGTCTTTGAAAGCATCTGCCATGGAGTTTGTTTTGACAAAACTTCCTCCGGAATTAGCCGAGTTTTTAGCTGCAATCGCTTCGACTTCGGGCATGACTTCATAGCCTTCGGGATGGGCCAGAGACACATTCATTCCAAAGCGTGTGAGAAGCCCAATGATTCCCTGTGGAACAGAAAGAGGTTTACCATAAGAAGGAGAATAGGCCCAGGTCATGGCAATCTTTTTGCCTTTCAAGTTTTCAACACCACCAAAATGATTGATCAGGTGAAGGGTATCTGCCATGCTCTGAGTGGGATGATCTATATCACACTGAAGGTTTACAAGAGTTGGTCGCTGCTCAAGAACGCCGTCCCGGTAGCCTTCTTCCACTGCCTTGGCTACATTCTTCATGTATGTATGACCTTTACCAATGTACATGTCGTCTCTGATACCAATGACATCGGCCATGAAGCTGATCATATTGGCTGTTTCCCGGACGGTTTCACCATGGGCAATCTGCGATTTTCCTTCATCCAGGTCCTGATCTTTCAGTCCAAGAAGGTTCAAAGCACTGGCATAGCTGAAACGGGTTCGTGTTGAGTTGTCGCGGAACAGGGAAATCCCCAATCCGCTGTCAAAGGCTTTGGAAGAAATATTACTTTCTCTCATTCCCCTCAAGATTTCAGCAACCTCGAATACGGCTGCAATTTCATCATCTGTTTTGTCCCATGTCAGCAGAAAATCTTTGAGGTACATATTCTCTGCTCTGAGGCAGGAAAGGTCTTTGATTCTCTCTTCAATTCCAATTCTATCCATTATTTTCTCCTATGTTACAATATATTAATCCTGCGTTATATGTGTGCCTGCACCCTTGAGTACAGCCTCTTTCAAATTGTCCGGGCTGGTGATGATGACTTCCCGGCCACCTCTTTCCAGAAAATCCAGGGCCGCCTTGATTTTTGGAGCCATGCTTCCCGGTGCAAAGTGTCCTTCCTTCAGGTATTGTCTCGCCTCTGATGCCTTTATGTTGGTCAGAATCATTTGATCCGGTTTTCCAAAGTTGAGGCATACTTCTTTGACACCCGTGGATATGATGAATACATCGGCATCCAGGGCATGGGATAAGAAGGCAGAAGCAAAATCTTTATCGATAACAGCATCAATGCCTTCCAGCTGACCCTCGCTGTTTTCAACGACGGGGATACCGCCTCCTCCTGCTGCCACGACACAATACTTATTCGATATCAGTGCTTTGATGGCTCCCAGTTCTATGATTTCCTGAGGAAGGGGTGAGGCAACAACCCTGCGGAACCCCCTGCCTGCATCTTCAACCAGTGTCCATTCCGGATAAGCAGCCCTGAGAAGGTGCGCCTCGTCGGCAGTATAGAACTGACCAATGGGCTTGGCCGGTTTCAGGAAGGCTTCATCTTTCTTGTCCACAAGAACCTGTGTCACAATGGTTGCAGCGGACTGTTTTATTTTACGCTTTCTGAACTCATTATCAAGGGCCTGTTGAATTTGGTAGCCGATGGCTCCCTGAGTATCGGCATCACAGTTTACAAGTGGGACAGGATGCATCTGGGCTGTTTCCCTGGCAATCTCAGACCTTCTGAGTATAAATCCTACTTGAGGACCATTTCCATGGGTGACTACGATGGTCATTCCTGCCTCCACCAGATCAGCGATATGACGGGCGGTTGTGCAAACAGCGGCATACTGATCTTCTACAGACATATGATCCTTATCAGCGATGAGGGAATTCCCTCCGATGGCAATGAGAGCCAATGATTCAGCCATAAAATCTCCCCTATGAAAATAACAATTAATAGATAGATTATAGATCTATTTACAAATATTTGGCAAGGTTTATTAAAATATTGTAAGAAAAGAAGCTTCTTTTTTGGCAGGGACCGTATTCTCTGATATAATGAAAGCATATTCATCCCGTTTTTGCGGGAATCCGGGAGTTTGTATGCCTCATTCTGATTCGTCTGATATTCTTAAGTCCTGTATTCCTCTGGTTCATGCTGTTGGTAAAACGATTGGTGTTGGAGAAGTGATACTCTATGATTTTCAGCGAGAACCGCCAGTGTTAATTGCCAGAGAAGGGGGAATCACCAGCCGTCAACCTGGAACACCGGCTTCTCAGCTCCTCTGTGATATGGTGGATGAAATGGAGGCCGCCGGCGAAACCATGCGTATAAACTATGAATCGGCCACAAAATCAGGAAAACCTCTCAAATCGACGACGGTTCTCATCCATGATAAAAAGGCACTTTTAGGAGCACTCAGCTTGAACATGGATATGAGCGCCATGAATATGCTCCAGCATTTTATCGATCAGTTTAGCGGGAAGGAGAGAGCTGACGGCCATGATGAAATGCCTCAGAATACTCAGGAGTTCCTGAATATTATGATTAGGAAAGGGATCGAGACCATAGGGAAACCTGTTTGTTATTTTGACAAGAAAGACAATCTGGAGGTTGTTCGCTTCCTCAATGAAAATCATATTTTTTCTATCAAGGGATCAACGGATAATCTGGCGGGAGAACTCAATGTCAGCCGCTATACAATTTATAATTATATTGAAGAGGTGAAGAATACTCTCTAATGATAGGAGACCAACATATAAGAATTCCATTCAAAAAAAAGCTGAAACTCAGTAGAGAGTTTCAGCCTTTTTTTTGGATTAAAAATTAGGAGAGTTTGTAGGGAAGCATGGCATAGAAAGCGCTGCAGATTACAAGGTCTTCTATTCTGTTCTTCTCATTGGGAGCGTGGGCTTCTGACTCATCTCCGGGTCCAAACCCAATCATGGGGATTTTATGGCGTCCGCAAATGGCAACTCCATTTGTTGAGAAGGTCCATTTATCTACAACGGGAGCCTTGCCGAATAGATCCGTGTGTGCGGATACTCCAGCCTTGACAATTTCATGGTCTTCATCAATTTTCCATGTGGGGAAATAGAGTTCCTGGCTGTAATCTGTATTCTTCCAGCCCCTTTTGCTGTAATCGGGCATGGTGACAGACTCGGGTTCTTCACCCAGGGCTTCTGTGATGTATTCTTTGACCTGACTGATGGCAAGGGCCGCATCCTCACCCCATGTGAGTCGGCGGTCAAGGTAGAGCATGGCCTGGTCGGGAACGGCACACTGGGAGGGGCCGTTGACCTTCATTTCTGATACGACGATGGTTCCTTTTCCAAGGAAATTCTCTGCATCAGGTTTTAATTCGGAGTTCAGTTTCTCCATGGCCAGAGCGGCACGGCTGGCTTTGTAGGCCGCACTCACGCCTCTTTCAGGAGCAGATCCATGGCTGGATATTCCTTTCAAGGTCACAACCATTTCCATTCTTCCCCTATGGCCTCTATAGAGACGGCAGCTTGTGGGTTCGGTAGAGACGGCGAAGTTGGGGATGAGCTTTTCTTCTTCAATCAGATATTTCCAGCACATTCCGTCACAGTCTTCTTCCATGACAGTGAAGGTGAAGTAAACAGAATAATCCTTATCATATCCCAGATCTTTGAGGATCTTTCCAGCTGTGATCATGGAGGCAGCACCCCCTTTCTGGTCAGATGTTCCCCGTCCCCACACATATGTATCATCGATTTCTCCGGAAAAAGGATCCTTTTTCCAGGCACTCAGGTCTCCGGTGGTGACCGTATCGATGTGTGCATCAAAGGCTAGAATCTTAGGTCCTGATCCAATACGGCCGATAACAGAACCCAATCCGTCAAAATAGACTTCATCAAATCCTGCTTCTTCACACATCTCTTTGATTTTTCGGCAGACCGCCTCTTCCTCTGAGCTGTAAGATTTTATTTTAACCATTTCTGAAAGCAAAGTTGCTGTGTAGTCTCTGTATTCTTCTGCTTTGGCGCGAATCTCTTTTTCAATACCCATTGTTTTCTCCTGTATCTTATTTATTAGTCTCTGAACCAGGTGTACAACCTGGCATAATATAAATTACTTAGAATCATCCAGTTTGTTCATGTTTTCCCAGAGTCTGGCCGCATTCTCCCTGGCTTCTGCATAGATTTCTTTTTCATCAAAAGGAAACTTTCGGTCTTTCATGACGACCTTTCCGTCTATGACGACAGATCGTACAGACCCGGCAGATTGTCCAAAGGCCATGTGACCAGCTATGTTTTCGCCCTTGAGAGGAGTCGGGTTTCTATAATCTGACACAACAAGATCCGCTTTAAACCCTTTCTCAATGCGGCCGAAACGGCTGTCAAAATTCCTTTCAAGGAGGGTGTTTCCATTATGAAGGAAGTTTAGAAAGTCACCTGGCCAGAGAGGGCCACCCGTATCCTTGTGTTTAAAGTAGGCAAATTTGAACTCTTCCCACATATCACTGCCGATGCCATCTGTTCCCAGGGCTGCATTTTTGATTCCACCCAAGTGCTGCTGGGCACCAACATTGTTATTCATGTTGGAGCGGAAGTTTACCACCAGAAAGCTGTTTCTTTCATCGAGGATATTTCTTTCCTTTTCCGAGAGGTAGAGGCCGTGGGCAATGAGTGACTTGCTATTGAGCAGGCCGTGTCTGTCCATCCTCACCAAAAGGTCTTCGTCGTAATGGTGGTGTGAGTGGGCGGCGTCATACTTGTCTTCGGCGACATGGATATGGATTCCCCGTCCCGTAGCATCGATGGCATCCTTGAGCATCTTCATTCCACTTTCCGGTATGGTGAAGGGAGCATGGCCCCCAATATGGGCTTCATAGAGGCCTGACCATTTTCCAGCCTCTTTTTCTTTGTCAATTTCATGGGCCATCCGCACATTTTCAGCGACTCCGGCTTCCATTTCTGACATGCCGTTACGATCGGATGTTTCATAGCAGCTCATCCCGCGCAAACCGGTTTGTTCAAAGCTTTGCTTCATCACAGACAGGGAGCCTTCAATGAAGGAGGGTGAGGAGTGGTGGTCTATGACCGCCGTTGTTCCGTTTCGTATGGCATCGAGGGAACAGATGAGGGCACTCGATTTCAGAATATCCTTGTCTATGGCCCGATCTAGGCGCCACCAGAGGTTTTTCAGGATGGAGATAAAATCCGGTGAGGGGTTTATATCCGCCAAAATTCCTCTGGAAAGACCGGAGTAAAAGTGGTTGTGACTGCACACCAGTCCGGGATGGACAATATCTCCGTTCAAATCCCATACCTCATCGGCCTTTAAGCCCTCCGAGGCCCCGGGACCAGCCGCAGCAATCATTCCGTTGTCAATCACAAGATCCCAGCCCCGGTGGACTTCGGGAGGTGAGAAGTTGACGACAGTCGCATTTTTAATAATCAGCATATTCTGCTCCTTTTTAGAGTTCTACTGGACCGTTATACCAGTTGTAGTCGGTGAGGATTGTTTTTAAAATCCTGGCTGTTTTTTCACCTTCCACTCCACCGGGTATTGTTCCACTCAATTCGGAACCGTTCCAGTTCAATGTCATAACAGCGCCGCTCTGGCGGAGGGTAATTTCAGACCCTTTTACAAAGAATCCGTTGTTGTCACTGCCGTCAAAGTCATCTTTTGTGCTGAAAACAGTAATTTTATCCTTGTAGGGACGTCCTTCCCAGGGGCAGAACCGGGCACAGTTGCCACATTCGTTGCAGTAGGCATCTACATGAAGGATCTGGGTCTCCTGAGAGAATCCATCTTTTCCTGTACGGATGACCACATTGGCCCTGTTGGGACAGACATCTACGCATTTATCACAAACAACATCACACTGAAGGCAGCGACTGGCTTCCACCTGAGCCCAATGGGCTGTTGTGTCAGAATCGGGAGCGCTCTCTGTCATTTCTGATTTCCGATGCAGAAGGTCTTTCATTTCAGCTGGTTCCAGAGCTTCCGCCTGAACTGCTTCCAGGGTGACTCCCACTTTGGCCAGAATATGGTTAACCGCTTTTCTGGCACTTCCCATGGCTCCTACTATGGAATCCGGACCGGTTTGGGCATCTCCTACAAGAAAAACACCCGGGATTTCTGTTTCATGGGTTTTGTTGTTTACCTGGACCCATTTTTCGCTAACGGGGAGCCCCATCGATCGAAGAGCCTCTTTGTTGACAGTTTCACCTATGGCGGTGATCAGAGTGTTGACTGGGAACTCTTCGTACTCATCAGTAACTACTGGTCTTCTCCGGCCTGATTCATCGGGTTCTCCCAACTTCATAACAGAGCAGCGAAGTTTGCCATCCTTGATAAACTCTTTCGGATTCCTCAAGAAGTGAAAACTGATTCCCTCTTCCAGGGCGTCGTAGTATTCTTCTCTGTCCGCGGGCATTTCTTTCAATGTCCGTCTGTAGATAACACTAACTTTTTTTACACCAGGCGCTCTGACGGCAGAACGAGCCGAATCCATGGCGGTGTTTCCACCGCCCACGACGGCGACATTTTCACCAAGCTGGCATGTTTCTGGGTCGTGGCGGAACTTTTCAAGGAAATCCAGTGAGGTCATGACCCTGCCTCCGGGGAGATCTAGAGTATTGTCCTTTTCCGCTCCAATGGCGATGAGGATGCTGTCATACCCCTTGTCTTTCAGTCCCTCAATGGTTAAGTCTTTCTGGTCAAAATGGAAATCCACATCATGCATGCGGATAAAATCCATGTCGTTCTCGATTTGATCCAGAGGCATCCTAAAGGAAGGAAGCACGTAGCGGATCACTCCGCCGGGTCCGTCCGCTCTTTCGAACACAGAGACCTCCATACCCCCTCTCCTTAAGAAATAAGCGGCGGCCAGACCGGCAGGTCCAGCGCCGATGACGGCGGCCTTAGCGCTTGTTCCCTTACCGGGTTTTAAGAATCGTTTCAAATACTCCTCAAAACCTTCCTGAGCGGCAATCTTTTTCATTTCCCTTATTTTTACAGTCCCATCATAGTCTAAACGGGTACAGTTGTAGTGACACTTGTGATCACAGATCCAACCGGTGATGAAGGGGAGGGGATTCTTGTCGTAGATGACCTGAAGGGCATCTGCATAGCGACCCTGACCGACTAAACGGAGGTATTCCGGGACATCCTGATGGATGGCGCAGGCCGTTTTGCAGGGGGCAACGGCACAGTCATAAAGAGGCAGTTCCTCTTCTGTTGAAATGACATCCGTTCCTCTCCAGCCTTTCTTATACTCTTTGGCTGTCATGGCCTTTTCAGCCAAGACTTCCAGAGCTTTTAAATCGATATTTTCTCGGTTCCAGTCCTGAATTTCCTTTGATTTGTCTATGCTCCTGGCCATTCGACCGTATCCACCGGGTTTGAGTAGGTCCGTGGCCATTGTTACAGGACGTATTCCTGTTTCGATGATCTCTTTCATATTGAAAACACTGGCTCCACCGGAAAAAGAGATGGGGAGGGTCCCCTTGAATTCTCGGCTTAATTTCAATGCTACCTGGATGGAAATGGGGAAAAGGGCTCGCCCGGACATATACATTTCATCTCCGGGCAGAACGGTTTTGTTGTTGACCGATCCCAGAGTGTTTGTCAATTTAACACCAAAGCTGAGTCCCTGTTTTTTGCCCAGATCAATGAGTCTTTTCAGCATTGCCACAGCATCGGGATACTGCAGATCGTGTTCAAAGCTTTCCGGATTTAAGGCGACGTAATCATAATCCAGTTCATCCAGAATCTGTCTGACTCGATCGTATCCCAGAAGGGTCGGATTCAGTTTGACAAAGGTGTGGATCTTTTTCTCGGTGAGCAGATAAACCGCAATCTTCTCTATCTCTTCGGGGGGGCATCCATGCATGGTACTCAGAGTCATGGACCGGCACAATTCGGGGGATATTCTATCGGCCAAACCCTTGAGCTTTTCCGCTTTTCCTTCCAGTCCCGTCCCCTTCAAGAAGGAGGGATTTGCGGCATAGGCTTCCAGTTCCTTTTTATATTGAAGAAACTTCTCTTCCTTGGCGCTGTTCATCAAGCGGTTGATAAACTGATCCATTCTCGGATTCTGAATACCCTTCAGATCATAACCCACAGACATATTGAAAATAAACTGTCTGTCAGGATGATCTTCAAAGAGGGCTTCCAGCATATGAAGTAGGAACCAGCCTTTCAGGTACTCATCGTAGGCCTTGTCCAGGGTGAATTCTGTGGACCATTCGGTATTGAATCCTTCATCCTCGGCATCAATACAAGGTTTTTCAATTTCAAGAGTATCCATGATCTGCACGGTTTTCAGCTCGAAGAACCGGGCTCCCGCCGCCCAGGATGTGACAATATTCTGAGCTAATTGAGTATGAGGACCAGCCGCAGGCCCCACGGGGGTGGCGGCGGTTTCCCCAAACAGGACCATGGGTGAGTGACTTCCGCCATCTGTACCTGAGAGTTCTTTGTTGAAACTGAAAATTTTACCTTCCAGGGCATATTCTTCAAAGGTTCTTTTAACCAGTTCCCCAAAGGAAACCGGGTGCATAATATCAGTCATACCTATTCCTCTATTTTTAAATTAGCTCTTATCGATAATTGAATTGAATTCTTCGATTAAGCTATCAATTTCACCAGCCTGTTCCAGAGTTCCGTACCAGTAGTTGTCATGGTCATACCACTGATCGTTCAACTCACTCAGTTCCCGTCCCTGCTGTTCGATCCAGGTGAAGTATTTGAGGTTATGAATAGACTTTTTATCATAGTAGTTGAGCTCTTTCAGATGATCGATTCCCTGTCCCTGAATGAGCTGGATATCCCGTTCGGCCTGAGCGCTTGTGTAGGGGCCTCTTGCCTGGGCCAGTTCCTGAACTCTGGATCCGTAGAGTTCCATGGAGTCTGTCGCAATGGTCACGACATAGTCTTTTTCTGTCAATTCGCTGTACTTGGCAAATTTAATGGCCGCCAGAACATTGGCAACCCCGGAAATACCCAGAAGATCAAGCTGATCGACTAATTCCGCAGAGACTCCACCAGATTTCAGGCTGTCACGACCGATTTTTTCGTTGAAAAGGCGAATGAGGCGCATGGGGTCTTCGTCATCAATGGCTGCGATGAAGTCGCTGTCTTTACAGTTGTGAACCCAAGGAACATGTTTGTCGCCTATTCCTTCGATTCTATGGGCTCCAAAACCATTTTGCAGGAGGGTCGGACACTGGAGGGCTTCGGCGGCAATGATCTTTGTAGCGGGAAATACTTTTTTAAGGTAGGAACCGGCAGCCAGAGTTCCGCCTGAGCCTGATGAAGAGACAAATCCTGCCATTTTATCGCCTTCTTTCATGTAATATCCCAGGACTTCCTCGATGGCGCTTCCTGTTACGTTGTAGTGCCACAGGGGATTTCCCATTTCGTCAAACTGGTTGAAGATTCGAAGATCCTGGCCGGATTCTCTGAGTTCCCAGCATTTGTCAAAGATTTCTTTTACATTGGATTCTGATCCAGGAGTGGCAATCACTTCTCCGGCAACTTTTTTAAGCCAGTTAAATCGTTCTTCACTCATCTCTTCGGGAAGGATGGCGATGGCTTCACTGGCCAATAGAGAGGAGATGTAGGCTCCTCCGCGGCAGTAGTTTCCTGTTGATGGCCATACTGCCTTGGTGGTTTTGGGATTGAACTGTCCCGTGATCAGTCTGGGGGCAAGACAACCATAAGTGGCTCCGACTTTGTGAGCTCCCGTAGGAAACCATTTCCCTGTCAATACAATGATATTCGCTTTGCATCCAGTGAGAGCCGGTGGAAGAACCAGATGATTGACCTTTCCGAAGAGACCGCCTGATTCAACGGCTTCATTTTTCCAGCTGATACGGTAGAGATTGATAGGATCAATATCCCATAATCCGGTTTTCTTCAGTTTGGCCTTTGCTTCTTCGGGTACCAGTTCTGGGTTTTTCATCATGGCATAGGTCGGAAGTTTAATCCCTTTAGATTTGCAGTACTCCGCATTGTTCTTCTGAATTTCTTTGTTTACAGTAAAATCGATCATCTCTTATCCCCTTACGTCTTTTATTGTATGAATACTTTGTTCAGGTACATGAATTCCCTTCATGGCTGTAGCTGTATCTTTTAATCCGCTGCCTGTTGCCAGGACAACGACTGTTTCACCTGCTGAAATTTTATCCCTGTGTTTTACTAGTCCCGCCCAGGCGGCGGCTCCCGCGGGTTCGGTAAATAAACCTGATCCGCTGGACAAATGAGTTTGAGCCTGGATGATCTGTTCGTCGCTGACGGTGATCACCTCTCCCTGAAACTCGTTTAAATAGCGCAGTGCGGTATACCCGTTTCGGGGAATATCCACAGAAATGGAGTCCGCAATGGTGCTGCTGGGGCTGTCGTCAAAGCTCCCGGACTTCCACGCTCTATAAAGGGCATTGCTCCCTTCGGCCTGTACCGCCGTAATGCGGGGCATTTTTTTTATCAAGCCAAACTGCAAGAGGTCCTTGAAACCTTTGTACACACCGCCCAATATACATCCGTCTCCGGTGGGAACAATGACTCTGTCGGGAGCTTTGTCACCCAACTGGCTGAATATCTCAAGAGATACCGTTTTTTTACCTTCCATGGTCATGGGGTTCCAGGCCGTATTCCTATTCATACCGCCCATGATTTCTGAGTACTCCAAGGACAGGTCGTAGGCCATATCGTAGTTACCGGCCACCTTGTAAACTGTAGCACCGTACTGCAGAGCCTGTATCATCTTGGCTGGTGGAGCCGTCTCAGGCAGGAACAACACGATTTTTTGACCGGCGGCAGCGCCGATGCCAGCCATGGAAGAACCGGCATTGCCTGTTGACGCTAAAACGATGCTATTGATTCCGCACTGTTGAGCATAGGCGGAAACAAGGACTGACGCCCTGTCTTTGAAAGATCCTGTCGGATTTGACCCGTCGTTCATGATAAACAGTTCGGGCAATTTCATTTCCTCACACAATCGAAGGGGGTGCCACAGTTCTCCAGTAATTCTGGGAACAGGAGGAAAGAATTCTAAAGGAACAGGTAGTAATGCCACATTCCTGTCGGCAGGAGACGGGGGCAGAGTTCCCTCTGCCAACACTTCCAGAACTCCCCTAAGTGGTTCATTGTCTCTTTGATTTTTTTGACAGGAAGGGCAGGTGGTCAGCTCCGGGTCAAGGTCGTATGTGCTGCCGCATTCGCTGCATTGGTATTTGAATTTCATGAGTTTTCTTCCTTGTTGAATGACGAATCAGTCTGTATTCCACTAATACTCATTATTTTATAATAAATAAAATCTCTACTATTGTAACAGGTTCTGACGGAAGGAAAAGAGAAATTACTAATTTTTTTGTAAAAACTACAATTTTATTGTAAGTGAACCCCATCATTCCACAAATCCGGGTGTATTCGGGTGATTTTTTAAGGAGCGAATACGGCAGGAACGAAATCTTTTGCTTTACAATCTGCTCCATGTTTCCAATAATGACTGCCATACCCTTCTGTTTTGTGTTCTGTCCCTGCATCTTCCGTTGGTCATGCAGGGATGGGGGGTATCCCGGTTCTGGTTTTCTGCACTTGAAATCTGTTTATGAAATGATATAAAATGATCTTTTGTATAGGCTGTTCATTTGATGCCGGCCTTTAAGTCAATAGGAAAAAATCTGTCATCCCCTGGATGATGGTTTACTGGTAAGAATAACTGCAATGCTGATAAGATATGGAAAAAATAGCAAGGGCCGCCTCATTAAGCAGGCTAAAGTATATACACTTGACGAACACGGAATAAACCGCGGGAGCCTGGATCGTGATGCTCTGAAAGTCACAGATCGTCTGAGATCCGCAGGTTACCAGGCCTATGTCGTGGGCGGGGCTGTAAGAGACCTCCTCATAGGCAAAATTCCAAAAGATTATGATATTGCCACCGACGCATACCCTTCCAAGGTTAGGAAGATATTTAGAAATTCCCGTATCATAGGAAAACGCTTCCGACTGGTTCACGTCTATTTTCCACAAAACAAGATATTGGAAGTCGCAACCTTCCGTTCTCTCGAAGGGGGGGAGGGCGATAATGTTTATGGTACAATAGACGAAGATGCCAACAGACGGGATTTTACTCTCAATGCCCTGTATTATTCTCCCCGGGAAGAGCAGATCATTGATTATCATGATGGAGTCAAAGATATAAGAACAAAAAAACTCCGCTCCGTCATTCCTCTGGATATTACGTTCAAGGAAGATCCGGTTCGGATGCTCAGAGGAATTAAATACTCCGTAATGACAGGAGCCAGGATTCCCTGGCGTTTGAGGCAGGCAATCAAAAAAGAGGCACCGCTACTGGCCGAGTGTTCCGTTTCGAGGATGTCCGAAGAGATTTTTAAGATTCTCCAGTCGGGGTACTCCGAAGCCATATTTAAGAGAGCAGAAGAATTGAAAATTCTGGAATTCCTTATCCCGAGGATTCATGATTCCCTGGCAAAGAGTAAAGACGGCAGGGGATATAGGAAAAGCTTTTACCGGGATATGCAGAAGTTGGATAAGTACATAAAAAAAGAAGGAAAGGATAAAAAAAGAGGGAAAATGCTCTATTTCCTGACCCATACCTTCCTCATGGAGACGACCTCCCTCCATGAAGAAACCGAAACTCAATACAGCGATACAGTCAATGCCGTTAAAGAGTACCTGCGACCTATGATCGCTCCCAACCGGGATGTTATGGAAGCAGTAAAGCTCTTGTTTAGGCAGAATCAATGGAAGATTCCCAGGAAACGACCACCTTTTAAGGGGACTCCTTCTCCCAGAAACAAACAGGCGAAACAAGGTCATAAACCAGCTTCGTCAAGACGATCTACTCCAGCGAGTCGTTAGACTTCTTTTTCCATTTCGATACCCTGGCTATTTCAATATCCACTTCTTCGATGAGTATGCCTGTAAAACGTTCTATCTTATCCAGGACATAGGCCTGAAGATCGTGGAGGTTTCCACCCAATTGACTGCCGTAACCGGCTTCTATGTAAATCTTAATGCGGTATCCCCGGCGATCTTTTTTCACAGAAATTTTAATGACTTTGATTTCACAATCGTATTCATCTATGCAATGCAGGATCATCTGGCCCAAGGCTGCCTCTGATATCTTGACAGTCCCTCTTTTCTTTTCAGTGGCAAATTCGGGGGTCACAACGGCTTTTTCAAAAATCTGTGTTTCTTTTTTAAACCCAAAACTCCTTCTGAAGAGGATCTTGATCGAATCCTGGAGAATATGAGAGTAATCTGTTTTGATTTCAATGGAAGGAACCGGTATTATATGCTTCCCTTCAGAATAACGAGCCTGTATGGCTTTTTCGATTTCTTCCCTGCTGGCAATATCTTCAATCTTTATCAGTTTATTGACAGGTGGAAGCCCCAGGCGTTGAGTCATCTTGTTTACCATTTTTTCTGAGGTACCTATGAGCAGGATCTTTCTTACTTTTTCTTTTTTTATGGTCTCTCTAATTTCGAGTCTGTGCTGGGGGTCATCAAAAAGAGCTGTTTTAATAGCCCCCATGTAGAGCTTCTCTTTTTTTGCTGATTTGCCGGCAATGATTCTGTTGCCGTTGATAAGAAGACCATCGTCAATGATGTAGGGTATGTTGTATTTCTCTGCAAGGAGACGGGCCCTGAAACTCTTTCCAGTTCCGCTTTTTCCAATGAGGGCATAAACATGGATACCGCTGAAAGTGGCTACGATTGTCATAAGAGATTTTTTTATTTTTTCAGTGTTGAAGCTCATGTTATCAAATATAACCAATCCCTTAGGTCAGGTAAATGGAAAAGCACTGTATGGACCATTGTTTTATTCATATTCATTCTTGACAAAGAAGAGACATAAACGGAAAATTATCCAAATGGCCTACTACCAATGGAGACTCTCATATAAGTGTGGATTGAATGAGTAATCTGCGCTCTCGTAATCCCTTGTTTTCAGCTGCGGGAATCATTCTGGTTCTTCTTAGTTTTTCAGGGTTATTTGTTGTTTCCAGCCATTGGTCTTATGAAGGGAATTTCTGGAAAGCTTGGTATCCTGTTCTTATTCCCAGTCAGTCTATGAATGCGCAAAGGGAAGAATCTCTCATGAATCTCGGCTCTGGTTTACTCATTAGTGAAGCTACCAGCACTGTTGAATATAATAGTTATAACCATTTTAAAAGGGTCTCCCTTAAGGACCTGCGGAACGGAGATGAACTCTATCCTTCAGATCCACGGTATGATCCCTATATGAAGGGTGTTCAAAACTATTTCAACCAAGGAATATATAAGATATTCTATTTACCAAGCAGCCAATCTCCTTTAAAATACAGCTGGCAGTTTTCCCAATCCGAAAAATGGAACGGGGTGGGGTTGTTATTCCCTGATGCAGAATTCCCAGTTGTGGAAGTCCTGCTCTTTTCTTTGACCCTGATTCTTTTGTGCTGGAAATCTCCGGGTTTCCTCATATCGGGATTAGCCCTTTTTTTGTCGGGGTTTCAGAGTGTAATGGCCTGTGAGAGTCAATTTCTATTGATTCTTGCTGTAACGGCCTTATTCATAAGTTTCCTTACAGACGGAAAATCTAGTTTTAAGCTGTATTGGATACTTCCTCTCCTTCCAGCCTGCATGGCTGTTTATGGGGATGTCATAGATCTTCAAGAGTTGATGATGGTCGTTTTTATCCTGACGTCAACTATGGGTTCCTGTTTTATCAATCAGGGAATCAGTCTCGATAGAACCCGGAAATCTATCGTCAGGAAAGGGGTTGATCATGTCCTTTTTGAGCCAGTGTCTCTGCTGGATAGGAAGGATGTTGCTATGAAACAGAGGATTTCGCCCCTTCTTCTTGCAGCCGCTTTGGCTGTTATGGTTCAGGTCCTTGTCTCCTGGCCGGGAATGACATATTTGCCAGTTCCCATCCCTTCGGCACAAGCTTCTGGCGGTCAATGGGATGCTTTGGAATTGAATCCGGATGGAGCCTTGAGCACATATCCGGATACGGAAGATTTTTTGAGGCATAAGGCGTTTCAGGAATCTTTCATGTACGGAGGCAGTTATCTACTCCCCAGACCGGGGTCGACAATTACTCTGGAGGATTTTGCCGTTCAGGAAGGGCGAATCACCGAAACGAGCCGAACTGTGCTTGAGTTTGATTCTTCCTGGTTTGAGACCCGGCTGGCCCATATGATGGAATCCGGTCCGGCTTTACTCTTGAGAAGCGAAGATGGGCCACCCATTGTTCTCTCTCGGGACTCTATACTTACTGGAATTCGTCCGCCTTTACTTCTGGTATTGGCGGTACTAATAGTTATCTATGTCTTGATCCAATCTCCCGGAATACACCCGATCCACAGGAACAGGATCGTCCGGGGTTATGGAAAATCTATATTTGTCCTAAGGAGGAAGCAACAGGCAGCATGAGTCGGTTTAAAACTTTCCCAAAAGGGGGAATCCACCCTACTGATTACAAGGAAGCAACCTGCAACAAAGAAGTTCAGAATGCCAGTTTAACCAGTACTGCGATCATACCCCTATCACAACATATTGGTGCTCCCAGTGAGTGCCTCGTACAGAAAGGCGATCTGGTCGAAGAAGAGCAGATAATTGGTAAATCAGGTGGTTTCGTATCCGCTAATATACATTCCCCGGTTCCAGGGGAAGTGTTGGAGATCAAAAAGATCTTTCTTCCCAACGGTATGGCCGTAGATGCGGTCGTTATCGAAGTGAAAGGTGAATTCAAACGCCTGGGCAAAGATGCTGATCTTCGAGACTGGTCTGGTATGAGCAATGAAGAAATCAGTGCGAAAATCGCTGAAATGGGTATTGTCGGTCAAGGTGGGGCAACATTCCCCACCCATGTCAAACTCAGCCTCCCCAAAGGGAAAAGCTGTGAGACTTTTATAATCAATGCTGTAGAATGTGAGCCCTACCTTACATCGGACCATCGGATCATGCTTGAAAAAGGATCTGAAGTTCTAGAAGGTATTCAGATAATGCAGCGTCTGCTTTCTCCTTTGAAAACAGTCATTGGTATCGAAGCAAACAAGATGGACGCCGTAGAACTTCTTCAGTCTCTTATCACTGAAAAGGGTCTGGATATCGAGGTCATGCCTCTAGAGGTGAAATATCCTCAGGGTGCTGAAAAAAACCTTATCAAAGCCATTACGGGTAGAGAAGTTCCTTCGGGCAAACTGCCACTGGAAGTCGGAGTGATCAATGCGAATGTTGGTACATGTCTTTCAGTTTATGAAGCCCTGGTCTTGGATAAACCTGTAATCGAACGAGTCGTTACAGTCTCGGGAGGAGCCATCAAGAATCCTTCCAATCTGAAAGCTAGAATCGGTACATCCTTCAGGAGTCTGATTGATGACTGTGGTGGTTTTTCAGAAGAACCGGTGAAGATTATCGCCGGGGGACCCATGATGGGTTTTGCCGTGTATGATCTGGATACTCCTGTGACAAAAGGTACCAGCGGTATTCTGGCTCTTACCTCTAAAGAAATCAAAGCAGCCAAACCAACTCCCTGTCTTTCTTGCGGCCGTTGTGTTTCCTCCTGTCCCATGGGACTCAATCCTACAAAAATCTTCAAATATATTGACTTCAATATGACAGAAGAGGCCCTGGAAGCTGGATTGATGGACTGCGTTGAATGCGGTTCCTGTTCTTATATGTGTCCAGCACATATTCCTCTGGTTCAGGGGTTTCGGGGCGGTAAAAAAATTATTCGTAAGAAATCTATGAAGAAGGCGGGTCAATGAAAGACAAACTCTTAGTTACCAGTTCACCTCAGTTTCATCACCCTCAGAGTACGGCTTCCATTATGTGGACTGTTTCGCTCTGTCTGCTTCCTGCAGGAGTCTGGGGTATTTATATTTTTGGAATGAGAGCCCTCCTCGTCACTTTGACAGCCATAGTGGCTTCAGTAGGAACCGAAGCTCTTCTTGGCCTGATTAATAAAGATAAGACAATCTTTGACGGGAGTGCTTTTTTAACAGGACTGCTTATAGGTTATAATATGCCTCCAGCAGTTCCTCTGTATGTGATTGTTTTTGCTTCAGTCTTTGCCATAACCGTAGCCAAATGGACCTTTGGCGGATTAGGTGCCAACTGGATGAATCCGGCATTGGCAGGACGTGTTTTCGTATTCTTTTCCTGGACCAGCGGGATGACTCGCTGGACTCTTCCTCATCCGGGATCAGCAGATGTCATAACCGGTCCTACCCCCTTGGGGTCCATAAAGTCTGGACTGATGACCATGGCAGACACAATCACAGGGCCCATGGATTTGCTGGCCGCAGAAGGGGTTCCCGTTTCCTATATGGACCTTTTCCTGGGACGGATTCCCGGTTCTATCGGTGAAGTATCAGCATTACTGCTCATTTTGGGTGGACTCTTCCTGTTGATCAGAAAAATCGCCAACTGGGAGATCGTTGCCTCTTACCTTGGAAGCTTCGTCCTTCTCGTCTGGGTATTCGGTGGCTTCAGATACGGTCAAGGATTATTTTCCGGAGATGTTCTATTTCAATTATTCTCTGGGGGATTGATGCTTGGTGTATTTTTTATGGCCACAGATATGGTTACTTCTCCTCTGACATCCAAGGGAATGCTTGTGTATGGTGTCGGCTGCGGTTTTATGACTTACCTGCTCCGCTTTTTCGGATCTGTTCCCGAAGGAGTTTCACTGGCAATCATTTTTATGAACATCTTTGTCCCTCTTATCAACAGAGCTTTTCAGCCTGATAAATTCGGGAAGCTTATAGAGGAGGAAGCCAAATGACAGCGACAATGGAAAAAGCCGGGAAACTGGCACTGATATGTGCGCTATCGGCTCTTATTTTAGGAGTTGTCAATTCTATAACTGAACCAGCTATTGCTATAAGAAAAGCCGCAGAATTGAAAGCCGCTCTTTCTTCTCTTTTAGAAGAAGGAACTCCGGGAGCCCGGGAAGATCTAAGCGATTCAAGTGTCATTCTTTCCCGTTATCCCGTGGAAGCCACGGGCGATTGGATTTTGGAGCTGAATGGTAAAGGCTATGGCGGTGATATGAAGATTTTGGCCTCCTACAGAAAAGACGGATCAATCATGGATGTTGTGCTTATGGACAATTCAGAGACTCCCGGTCTGGGTAAAAAAGCTGAAAAGTCTGAGTATATGGATAAATTCCGCGGCAGCGGTGGTTCAACTCCCGTTCCCGTTTCAAAGGATGCTCTGGAGTCACCCGACGCAGTCAGCGGAGCCACAATTACATTCGTTGGAATTGCCACACCTCTTCAAGAGGGGTCTGTCTATGTTCAATCTCTGGGAGATAAGTAAATGAGTGATATTAGTAAAGGGTTTATCAGAGAAAACCCCATATTTATTTTGATGCTGGGTCTCTGTCCCTCCCTGGCCGTTTCCACTCAGGTGGTCAACGCCCTGGGGATGAGTGCCGGTACAGTTTTTGTTTTGCTGGGTTCCAATATTATGGTAGCCCTTTTAAAGGATTTTATTCCTGATGAAATCCATATTCCTGCCTATATCGTCATCATCGCAACCTTTGTAACACTGGTAGATTTGTTGATGCAGGCCTATGCGCCGGGACTTTCAAAGAGTCTAGGTGTTTTTGTACAGCTCATCGTTGTTAACTGTATTATTCTAGGAAGAGCAGAGGCTTTTGCCAGCAAAAACACGGTGAAGGATTCCATTGTGGATGCTCTGAGTATGGGTTTTGGATTCTTTTTCGGTCTTACCCTCATTGCCCTCATCCGGGAAGTTCTGGGTGCCGGTACAATTACTCTCTTCCCCATGGGAAGCTTTAATGGTGTTATCGAAATTCCAGGACTTTCCAGTTCTCCCATTAGAATTATCTCACTGTCTGCTGGTGCACTCTTTGTTGTGGGGTACCTAAAGGCTGTATTCAACTGGATCAGTTCCCGTCCTGTAAAGGAGGAAAATTAAATCATGAGTTATTTTGCAATAGTCATAACCTATATTTTTATCAGCAATCTGATTCTGGCTCAGTTCTTGGGTCTTTGTCCCTTCATCGGAGTTTCAAAAAATGTAGAATCTGCGGTGGGGATGGGATTTGCTGTAACATTTGTCATGTCCATAGCGTCCCTTGTGACCTGGGCCTTGTATCACCTTATTCTGATGCCTCTGGGGTTGGCATACCTTCAGACCATTGTCTTCATTTTGACAATTGCCTCCCTCGTCCAGCTTGTGGAAATGGTAGTTCAGAAGTATTCTCCCGTCCTATATAAAGCTCTGGGAATCTATCTTCCCCTGATTACAACGAACTGTGCCGTAATGGGGATCGCCCTCATCAATATTAAGAGTGGATACAATGTTCTGGAAAGCTTTACCGCCGGTATTGCAGCCGGGATGGGATTTCTTCTGGCAATATTGCTGATGTCGGCTATACGAGTACAAATGGAAACTGAGAGGGTTCCCCGATTTTTAAAAGGGGCTCCCATTGCTTTTATCAGCGGTGGTCTCATGGCAATGGCCTTTATGGCCTTTGACAACTCATTGCTGAACAATCTTGTAGGATAAATAAATGGATGTAATTTTAAGAATATTCTGGGGATTCCTCTCAACCGTTCTCTTCGGTGGACTCCTCGGATTGGGATTGGCAGTTGCCTCCCGTAAACTGAAAGTAGAGAAAGATGAAACCGTAGAAGCTCTAGACGGGGTTCTTCCCGGGCTGAACTGCGGGGCCTGTGGTTATGCAGGATGCGGCGGTTATGCAGAAGCTCTTGCAGCCGGAAAAGATGAAGATTTGACAAAATGTAAACCCGGTGGCGCTGTTGCTCTGGCGGGAATTGGAAAAATTTTGGGCGTGGAAGTCGATACTAATGCCGTAAGAATGGTGGCCTATGTTCACTGTTTGGGCAAAGAAGGTGTTGCTTCCCGCAGTTACAATTATGAAGGTCTGGAAGATTGCAATGCCGCCACTGTGCTATTCAGCGGTGATAAAGACTGTAAATATGGATGTCTTGGTTTGGGAAGCTGTATGAATGTTTGTCCCACCAATGCCATCAGAAAAACAGGAGACGGTCTGGTTGTCGTCAATCCGGATCTCTGTATTTCCTGTGGTAAATGTGTTGACATCTGTCCTACAGGGGTTATGCGCATGATTCCCGAAGATGCAGATTTTGTTGTGGCTTGTAATTCCCGGGATAAAGGGAAGCTGACAAAGAGTAATTGTAAGGTTGGTTGTATCGCTTGTAAAATCTGTGAGAAAAAATTTCCAGAAGCAGGCTATAAAATACAAGATAATTTATCTATTCTGGGTTATGATAATAGAGGACCGGGCAGGGCGGAAGCCGTTGAAAAATGTCCGGCAAAATGTATTATTCCATATAGAGAAGTGAAAATTGAAGAAGCATCCAGTGCGGGCTGATAGAGTTCGCCTCTGTGTGTCAGCTCCATAAATGAAAAAAATAAAGCTGGTATTCGGAACCCACAGTACACAAGCCCTCGATCTTCCTGAGCATTTTTATGAAGATGTGTATCAGAAGGCGTATAAACCCTTTCTGACTTCTGTGTATAATTTTCCGGATCTGGCTTTGTCTCTCCACTATTCAGGACCCATCCTCTCCTGGCTGGAGAGGCGTCATCCTGAGTTTATAACTGTTCTGCGGGAGATGGTGGAACGCAAACAGGTGGAACTCTTGGGAGGCGGTTATTATGAACCGATCCTTCCTTTCATCCCTACTTCTGACAGAGTGGGGCAAATAGAGATGATGACCACCTATTTGAGGAAAAATTTCGGACGCCGATCCAGAGGATTCTGGCTTGCCAGACAGATCTGGGACAATCAGATGGCCCACACACTGAAAAGTTGTGGCATGGAGTATACCTTTCTTGATGACACCCGTTTCCGTGGAGCAGGAATACCTGAATCGAGGATGTATCATCCTGTTTTAACAGAAGAACAGGGAAAGTCTATTCAGATCTTTCCCATCTGTAAAAGAATTCAGGATATGATGTTTCACCAAAAGCCCGACGTCATCATGGATGAATTATGCAAGCTAGCAGTAGACAGCAGCAGAGATGCTGTTGTCTCCCTCATTTTACCCGGTGAAAAGTTAAATCATGAGAAGGGGCTGGAATATGTGCCCTGCGATACCCACTGGTTAGAAGAGTTTTTTAACACCCTATCCAATTACAAAGATAAAATTGAGTCCATACTGCCAGGTCGTTTCGTACGAGATCCCGCTCCCCTGGATAAACGTTATTTTTCGACCTCCAGTTTTCAGGAATTGATGGAATGGAAGAAGGATATTTATTCTCCAACTCCTGATGAACAGGCCGGAAATTGTAATTACAGGCATTTTTTAACAGTCTATCCCGAAAGCAATCTGCTTTATTCAAAAATGATGTATGCCCAAATTCTGTCCAATCAGGTCAGGGGTGATAAATATAGAAAAAGATCCTCTAAAGAGGAGCTTTGGAAGGGGCAGAATCATAGTCCCTTCTGGCATGGACCCAGTAAAGGAATCTATAATATTCAGCTCCGGCACAATGCCTATCGTTTTTTGATTGAGGCTGAAAAAACCACCCGTGAAAAGGGAATCTTTATACCCGCCCTTACGCAAATGGATTTTGATATGGACGGATTGAATGAATACCTCTACCAAGGACATATCCTCAATGCCTATTGCCATTTAAAGGGCGGAGCTCTCATCGAACTTGACTACATGCCCTCCAGCTGGAACTATCTGAATACCCTCAGCAGGCACCGAGACAGTGTGGTGAGCGGGAGAAAGAAAGATACCTATCTCAGGAAAGCCTTTCATGATCACTTCCTTGAAAAAACGGATATCTCTTCTTTTAAAGATGGTACCTACAAGGAAGAAGGAGATTTTCTGGGAGGATATTATGATGTTCAGACCCATAACCGGGAAAAACATCTCCTTGTTTTGCACAGGAATGGGAGGATTGACCGAAACGGTACAAAACATCCACTAAGAATAAGAAAACAGTACGATTTCAAGAGGAACAGTGTTGAACTTCAGTATGAAATAACCAATACGGGGTATGAGAAGGTCAGTTACAACTTTTCAAGTGAATTGAATCTCTCTCTGCCGGCTCCAACAACTTGTGAGTCCAAGTTTTTCTATATCAACGGTCAGGACGATTTTCTTGAAATTGAGGATCAGGTAGCCGAGTTGGAAAATCTGAAGATTCTTCAGGTTCAGGATATTATGAATAATACATCCATACAATTGGAGTATTCCATTCAGCCCGGGTTATTCTGGTGCTTGCCTCTGGAAGTTCCCTACAATGGTCATAGTGATGATGATCTTCTGTATCAGGGGACGACCCTCATGCCACACTGGGATATTACTCTCTTTCCTGGGGAAAGCTGGACCGTTGATATCAGTTTGAAAGTGGGTAAGAGTCGGGGAAAAGCCTTCGCCTAAGTGTTCTTTTTAATCGAGATTCCTGCTTAAATCCCTTTTCTTTCTCTGTTCATAAATACTTGAAATCCATGCATTGGATTCGCTGTAATACACCTCTCGTGAACTGAGAAAATCCATGAAGGCGTATTCAAGATTTCCAAGAAAATAGTTTGCCTGACCCTTGTAGAAGAAAAGGCGGCTTTTTATTTCTTCATCAAAAGTAATTTTTAGTTGTTCTTCTGTCCCAGTAAGAATGCTTTCCCAATCATTGTGTCTCATCAGGTTATTGACCCAGGATGTTTCTGTTGGACCCTGTTCTGCTCGGTCTACACTGAGAAGCTGAGCCTGGCGCCATACGGCGGGATGGACTGCCTTGCCAAGGTTGAGACTGGCCAGGGAATTCTCTGTTTCGGAGGATAACTCAACAGGTATGGAGGGGACTCCCGGATCGGGAAGCTTGTTGCCCTTCTCAATATCCAATTCGACATTCAAAAGTGGCAGTGGTGCTGGACGGGACGTGTAATGATAGATTTGGGAGATGTCGGGATTCAAGTCTTCCAGAGGGATCGTGACGCCCTGGGGAGTCACACTACCGTCATACAGGAGGACAGAGCTGCCAGATTCATATAATTCCTTGTCTACAAGGGCATAATAGAAGGGAATTCCGGGAATGACCTGATCTCTCAATTCAATGGTTTCATTGAGAAAAACCCGGATTTTTGTCGCCTTGGAAAGATCCTCTCTTTTTTCCATGGGCTCCGTGCTTCTAAATAGAATGACAGCTCGTTGAGGACGGCTGCTCCTGCCTTTTATAAGAAGGGATTGAGCCTTCGGAAGAACCTCTAAAGATGAGATTCTGGTGGCTTTCTCTTCCTGGATGTCCATGACAGCAGCACTGACACTTTCCATTGTCATATTTCTATAGGGGATGAAGACATCAAAGAGAATTCCATCCTCTTCTGCCAGTATCAAGAAGTAGCGGGGGATAGAATCCCCCGGCTCGTAGAGGTAATTTTCTATCCCTTGGCTGAGGGTTGCAATTTTCTTCTCGTAGATAAAACTTTCAGGATCAATGGGACTCATTGATTCATAGATGTTGTATGTGGGGTTGTTTAGATTCTTGGCATCTTTCCATGTCAGGAGAATCCCTGTTCCCTTTGTCTTGGCGCTCAAACGGGAGGGAAAGGGAGCATAAACTTTTTTGAGTTCACTCTCAGCTGTTTGTGCCGATATTTGCCCTGTCAGAAGGCACAGCAACAGAATATATAGAAGTTGTTTCATTTTTTTCATAGTCGTCCCATACTCAATGATCGGCAACTTTGCCTTTAATCAGAACAAAAAAAGTACTCTGCCGTTGACCCCTAGGCACGCTGCCTTTAATATGAATCCATGAAGTTCAGACAAAAGGGTCTTGATGCTTATAAAGCAGAAAACAGTAAAAAGGTCTCCGTTGCTCCTGTCTCTGATAATACTCTACCGAAGACAGCGGTATCTCAGGATACAAAGCAGAACAACCATCCTCCCGGGTTGATTAAGACGGGTTCTGTCCCTCCCGGAGGTGCTTCCCAGGCTGCCAGGTTCCTCCTCCTTTTGGGTAAAGAAGAAGCAGGGCGTGTGCTCAGAAATATGTCTGATAAAGAAATTGAGCTGGTTACTGCCGAAATTGCCCGCATAGAGGAGATTGGTCGGGAAGAAGCTCTGGAAATTCTTCAGGAATTCGGGCATAAGATGAATTTAAAGGGCGAAGGTGTCGGTGGAGTCGATACAGCTCGTGATTTTTTAAGCACAGCATTCGGAGCAGAGAAAGCCAGGGCAATTCTCAATAAGGCTGTTCCCGGTACGCTTCCCCATCCCTTTGCTTTCATGAATGATCTCTCTCTTCCTCAGCTGCTCCAGGTTTTAAAGGAAGAACCTGTGGAAACATGCTCCATTATTCTCTCTTTTATGGATGCCCAGAAGGTCTCCTCATATTTAAAAAGCTGCGAGAAGGATAAACAAATACAACTGATTCGACGGATGGCCATGAAGCGCGACCTCAACCCTGATGTCCTCACAAGAATGGATACGGTTCTCAAGGAGAAGGCTCATCGCATCGGCCATCAAGAAGAAATTGTCATCGATGGAGAAGACAGGCTTGCAGAAATTCTAAAGCATATGGACAGCGGAACAGAAAAGAGAATCCTCGACGATCTTGAAGAAGGAGATCCCGATCTGAGCCGAAAAATTAAGGAACAGATCCATACCATCGACTGCATCTTTCAAATGCGTCCCCGGGATCTTCAAAACCTTCTTCTTGAGATGGATGACGATAAGATCGCTTTTATCCTGAGAGGTAAAGAGGATAGAATCAAAGATCATATCCTAAATCATCTTTCATCCCAGCGAAAGTTGCTTGTAGAAGAGACGATGATCATCTCACCCAGAGTGTCCAGAAAAGAAGTTGAAAAAGAAACTAGAGAATTCTTAAATCTGATTAGAAAAAGAGAAGAAGAGGGGAGTTATATCCTCCTTAGCGAAGACGAAGAGGATTTCGTTTAAATCTTTGACTGACCCATCTAAATCATAAGATTTTCCCTTCTCTATTCTTTCATAAGACACTTGTCTTTTTTACTCTCCTCATACTATTATCATCTCTATGACAGGTAATGAACTAAGAAAAAAATACATCGATTTTTTCGTATCTAGAAATCATAAAGAAATATCAGGGCAGTCCCTGATTCCCGAGAACGATCCGACAGTTCTCTTCACCACCGCAGGGATGCACCCTCTGGTACCCTATCTGCAGGGACAACCTCATCCTGCGGGTATGAGGCTCACAGACTATCAGAAATGTATCCGTACAGGTGATATCGAAGCCGTAGGCGATCCTTCCCATCTTACGTTTTTTGAAATGCTGGGAAACTGGTCTTTAGGAGATTACTTCAAAGAAGAAGCCCTCTCCATGAGCTGGGAGTTCCTGACATCGGAGAAATATCTGGGTCTGGATAAGGAACGCCTTTCTGTCACTGTCTTTAATGGTGATGATGAAGTGCCTAGAGATGACGATGCTGCCAATATCTGGAGATCCTTGGGAGTTCCAGAAGATCGTATCTATTTTCTTCCCAGAGAGGATAACTGGTGGGGACCAGCCGGAAAAACAGGTCCCTGTGGTCCCGATAGTGAAATGTTCTATGATACGGGAAAAGAATCCTGTGGAGATGACTGCAAACCCGGTTGTCATTGCGGTAAGTATTTCGAGATCTGGAATGATGTATTCATGCAGTACAACAAGACAGAAGACGGGCAGTATATAAAACTCGACGCCCCCTGTGTTGATACGGGTATGGGGATCGAGCGGACAGTGACCATGCTCCAGGGAAAAAATTCTGTTTACCAGACAGAACTCTTTCAGCCCATCATTGCTAAGATAGAAGAGCTCACCGGCAAGACCTATGGTGAAAATGAAGAAGAAGATATATCAATCAGGATCATCAGTGACCACTGTAAATCAGCTACCATGATCATTGGCGACCCGCGGGGTGCCAAACCGTCCAATCTGGGACAGGGCTATATCCTGCGCCGTTTGATCAGACGGGCTGTAAGACACGGAAGAAAATTGGGAATTACCGAAAATTTCCTGGGTCAGGTCAGTCAGGTTGCCATTGATATGTACAAGGATGTTTATCCTGAGTTGCTTGAAAAATCAGATATGATTCTCAGTGAACTTGAACTGGAAGAGAAGCAGTTTAGTACAACTTTGAAGAAAGGGGAGCATGAGTTTGAGAAGATTCTTCCCAATCTCCTGAAGAATCCTAAGAAGGAAATTCCAGGCCGTCTGGCCTTCAAACTGTACGATACCTTTGGGTTCCCCCTGGAACTGACCGAAGAGCTTGCGGGTGAACACGGAATGACCGTCGACCGTCCCGGTTTTGACTCTGCCTTTGAAAAGCATCAGGAAGCCTCTAAGAAAGGGGCTGACAAGATCTTCAAGGGTGGTTTAGCCGATCATTCGGTGATGACAACCCGGTATCACACTGTGACCCACATGCTGCATGAAGCGCTCAAACGTGTTCTGGGCGATCATGTTGAACAGAAGGGAAGCAATATTACGGAAGAACGGCTTCGTTTTGACTTTGCACATCCCGAGAAGATGACAAATGAAGAGCTGAAGCAGGTTGAAGACATTGTGAATGCCGAAATCGCCAAGCATCATCCGGTTATAATGAAGACAATGACCGTGGAAGAAGCTAAGGCACAGGGAGCCAGAGCGCTGTTTTCATCCAAATACGGAGAACAAGTGAAGGTGTATTTTATCGGGGACTACTCGGTAGAAGTCTGTGGTGGACCCCACATAGAAAACACATCGGAGCTCGGTACTTTTGTAATACAGAAAGAACAGTCTTCCTCACGAGGTGTACGTCGCATAAAAGCGATCCTTAAATAGGACGATTTCTAAATCATAGAGCCAGTTTTACCTAGGGGTGAAACTGGCTTTTTTAAGGCCAATTTTTACATCCATTTTTTCTTCTTAAAAATATAGATCATGAGACCAGCCAGGGTTAGCATGATGATCCAAAAGTAGAGATAACCAAAGCGGAGGTGCAGTTCTGGAATGAACTCAAAATTTGTTCCATAAATTCCGGCAACGAGGGTCAGGGGGAGGAAAATGACCGAAAATACAGTGAGAAAGCGCATGATGTCATTTAGTCTGTTATTCATGTAGGAATTATAAGTATTCATCTGTTCTGTTGTGAGTTCTTTGTATAGTTCCACAGTTTCATACACGTGGGTTATGTTGGAAAAGAGATCGTTGAAGTAGTGCATGTAGTTTCTAATTTCGGTGGGTTTTTCGTTGATCAGCTGTTTAAATGCCTCTCTGGCCGGCCGGATGGACTTTACCAGATACAAGAGATCTTTTTTTGAAGAGATTAATTTTTCCATGACGGTTTCATCGGGATGGTCCAGGAGAAGTTCTTCCATGTCTTCAATCCTTTCTGCCAAAAGCTGAAGAATAGAAATGTAGTTATCGACCAAACAGTCCAGAATGGAATGGATTAAATAACCTATCTTTTCAGAGCGTATTTTACTATCCTTCATCATAAGATTCTCTCTTATGGGATCAAACACATCTCCTGGGACTTCTTGAAAGGTGACCAGTGTATTTTTAAAAACGATAATACTCAGCTGTTCTGACAGTATTCTTTCTTTCTCTTGGTCATAACGAAGCATTTTCAGTGAAAAGAAGAGATTATTTTCCAAGCTCTGATATTTGGGGCGTGTACCTGTGTTCATTATATCAGCAATAATCAGTGAATTCAAATTGAAGCGATTCTTTAGTATCTTCATGGATTTTACATCAGAAACACCTTCAATATTGATCCAGCTTATCTCTTCGGTTTCGGGAAAATTTGTGGTTTCATCTACGAGGGAATGAATCCGGCCTGTCATCTTCTCCGGGGTGTAGGTGATTTTATCAATTTTGGATTCATTTTTTAAATTATTTCCAATATAAACCATTTCCCCCGGATGTTTACGAAGAGTTTCTGTTCTTTTTTTATAAAATCTGGCCACGGTCTTTACTCCTAATTTCGTGATGACTGAACTATCCAGCATGTAGTATAATGGAATTTATGGCAGAAAGAAATTGGCTGATTCTACATAAAGGAGTCAAGGGCAAATTGTGAATATAAAGTCTTTCCCCTGGGGGAAACTGGATCTGCAGAAATCCGGAATCCACATAGATTTACCATCGGGTCAATACATCGATATACAGAGAAACCGAAATGAAGTTTATATCAACAGGTATATCTCCTCTGAACTCATTTCAAACAGATATGTGACCGGTGATGACCATTCTCTTTTTATGGAACCCGGTTTGCCCGATTTGCCTATGATACTCAAACCGATGGAAAATCTATCCATCCTGCCTGGTAAGAAAATTGATGCCTTCGTGGAAGTCCCTCTGGTTGTCAAATTACTTTTTGGCTCCCAGGAGAGTAAAAAACTGCTCTGTGAATCCGTTATCAGGCCTCTTTCCAAGAGTTTTTTCGGAAGTCTGGACAACGGGGAGATCGCCTATTTTCTTGAGAGTCCCCTTTTTCGGGACCTGTCTGAATACAAGCAGCAGAACTCCAGCATCTACTGTCCATTGAGTATTATGAATAAGTCTTCTCAGAATCTTGATTTTGAAAGGATGATCCTGAGGGTTCCTTACCTGTCCCTTTATTACAGCGGAAGTCTGATTCTTGCCAGTCCTGTAAATATCACCTTCAAAGGGCTGGATCAGATGAGTCAGGTTGTCTATAAAAAAACCCTTCCTTCCGGAGATAATATTCAGCTGGCCTCTCCCCCTCGATTGGCGGAAGATAAAAGCATTCTCAAGAAGAGCTTTTACTATTTCAAAACATTGTACACAGGATAAAACATGGAAATTCTTCCGATGGAAAGTATAAAGGATTTTTTTAACAGCATCTCCTATGGTCAGCTCTTCAGAATTGCCATACTGATGCTTTCCGGGGTTCTGATCATTCGCACCATCCGTTTCTTTATGGATCGAACCTTTTTTAAAAAATCCAACCTCCAGAACAAAATGCTGATCAGCAAGCTTGTAAACTATTCGGGATTTTTAATCCTCTTTATCATCATCCTCTCAGAACTGGGTATTAAATTAAGTGCCCTATTGGGTGCCGCGGGGATCATAGGTATTGCCGTTGGTGTGGCCTCTCAAAAGAGTCTTGGAAATATCATCAGTGGTTTTTTTATGGTGACTGAAAAAAGTTTTGAGATTGGGGATGTCATCACTGTGGGTGATAAAACAGGTACGGTTTATTCCGTAGAATTACTGTCCATCATGCTGAAAACCTTTGATAACCTATTGATCCGCATTCCCAATGAGACCCTGATATCCACGGATGTCATCAACATAACAAGATTTCCCATCAGAAGGATGGACTTGTATTTGAGAGTCGCCTATGACTCTGATTTAAGCCTGGTGAAGGAAGTGCTTCAGACCGTAGCCAAGTGCAATGTGAACTGTCTGGACGAGCCGAATCCTTTTATTCTGATAAAAACCTTTGAAGAATCCGGCATCGGCATACAGTATGGGATCTGGTTTGAGAAAACAAATTATGTTGAAACAAGAAACACCATAGTGCAGGATGTTCTTGCTGGATTTAAATCTGCGGGCATAGTTATTCCCTATCCCCACATTACTGTCACCAATCCACTACCGGTTTCAGAACAAGAGAGCCCTTAAGACTGAATCTTGTTTTTCAACTCCATGATTCTCTCGATTACAGTGTTATTCCTGATGCCTGTGTTTAGAAAGAGGGCTAGAACACCCAGCGCTTCTTCGGTATCACCTAATCCTTCATAGCAATCAGCGGCTTCCAAATACAGTCTGTAGTTTCTGGGGTCATTGCTGATAAGGTCTTTCAGGGACGTTATGGCATCTTGAAAATGGCCTTTCTTCTTGTTGATCATGGCCAATCCAAGGATGGCATAGGTATCAAACTCTATGTTGAGGGCCTTTCTATAATACTCCTCTGCATTTTCAAGGTCTCCCATACTTCTGTAGGCATCACCGGCTCTTGTGAGAATGACTTTATTCTTATGGTCCAAATCCAGAATTTTATTCCAGTAAACCAGTGATTTTTCCTGTTGATTCATTCCTCTGTAACAGTCGGCCAAACCAAAGAGGGCATAGAAGTTATGGGGCTGCAGTTTGAGAGCTTCCAGAAAAAATGGAACTCCCTCACTGAAGGTTTTCAGCTTTCTGTGACAGTTTCCCAGGGATGTGAGAACTCGAATATCCACATGCCCCCTGTTGATTTCTAGCATCCTTTCCCAATAATGCAGAGCGTCTTTGTATTCTTTGAAATCATAGTATAGATGACCTAGGCCTATGATGGCATAGCTGTTGTTTTCTTCCATGGTAAGAACTTTCTGGTAGATCTCGAAAGAGCGTTTGAAATTCCTTACCTTTCTATAGGCATCTGCAATCCTGGTAAGTACAGTTATGTTTCTGTCATCATGGAGGAGATATTCTTCCCAGATATCAATGGCCCGGTTGTACTGGTTCATAGCCTTGTAACAGTCTGCCAAACCAAATAGAGCATAATTGTTTCCAGGATGTGTAGCCAGGCAACGCTGATAATAGATGACGGCTTCTCTGAAGTTCCGCTCTTTTCTATAACAGTCTCCCATTCCCACAAGAGCGTAATTATTGACATCGTCTATGGAGAGGATCTTTTCAAAAGACTCTCGGGCCCTCTCTGTCAGATTCTCTTTGAGAAGCTGATAGCCCCGTTTCGATAACTCTGATATTTCATTCAGACCATCTTCATCCGGTACTACTGACAAACCCTTTGTGAGTTCATCCAAACTCAGCTTGTCTTTAAACATTTTCAATTTCCTTAAATTAATCTTTTTTTAAAATTCAGTCTCCAGCCAGCCTCTTACTATGTTTGCCATCTTCTGTACAATCATATCTACTTTTTCCTGGGAAGGCGCCGCCTTATACATCCGGAGTGCTTCCAGTGTATTGTTGTGGCTGTAGTAATAATCTCCTACCCGGATCAAGCCGTCTGTATAGCCAATGGTTATAAAAATTCTACCAGCTGTCTCAACGTCTCCCTCATTGAAGAGTTGATTCCCTTTGCGTAAAAGAATCACTTTTCTTTCAGGAGAAAGAGGAATCCCTCCCGATTCCGGGATCTTGATAAACCCCTTTTCTGGAATAAGTTTAAGAATTTCATCCTTCTTCATCGAGTTACCATTATTATAAGGTCAAAAAAAATTGTTTTCAACAAAAAGTGAACAATAAAGTATTTAATTAGATTAACCCTTTTGTAGACATTCCCTTTGATTTATCTGCTGCAGGACAGAAGGCTGCAAAAAGAGACCGTCCCAGAGCCTTGAAAAGAGCTTCTGCCATATGATGGCTGTTTGTTCCGTAGCGGCAGCTTGCGTGGACATTCAGTCCTCCTCTATTGGCCAGTGCCTGAAGGAATTCTTTGATGAGGAAATAGTCAAAATTGCCGGCACTGATCTGTGGCCAGTCCGCCTCAAGAACAAGATAGGGTCTGCGGCATACATCGATGGTTACTTCCGATAGAGCATCATCCATGGGAATGACACTATGGCCGTAGCGGACAAGAGCTCCTGTTTCTTCAAAGGTCTGCATCAGGGCATCCCCGAGGACGAGTCCCGTGTCTTCAATCAGATGATGGGGGTCGACCAATAAGTCTCCTACGGCTTCAATGTTCAGGGTAAAACCCCCATGAAAAGCCATGGCGTTCAACATATGGTCAAAAAATGGAAGGCCTGTATTGAGGGATACAGAGGGCCCTCTGTGCATATCCAGCTCCAGATGAATCTTTGTCTCTTTTGTTTCTCTGTCAATGATTACCACTTCAGTCCTCCCGTATTTGCTGAATAAAGTTATTGATTGCCTTGTAGTGAATCTTATAGTAGGCCGGGTTGGCAATGAGATGGACCCGGATATCCTGAAGCTTTTGAATGATTTCCAGGTTATTCGCTTTTAGGGTACTTCCTGTCTCAACAAGATCCACAATGCAGGGGGCCAGTCCCAGCACGGGAGCCAGTTCAACACTGCCGTTCAGGCGGATAATTTTGACTGGAATACCCTTTTTATGAAAATGCTTCCTTGTCATTTCGGTGTAGCTTGTAGCAATTGTGAGTGGACCATTCAGGTTTTCAAGAGAAAAGTCTTTAAGTCCAGCCAGGCTCAGGGAGGTCCCACCGAAAGAGAAGGGCAGGAGTTTATGAAATTGATGCCCCGATTCAATGATCACATCTTCACCGCAAATTCCAAGACCTGCGATTCCATGAGCTACATAGGTGGGAAGGTCGCTGTTTTTCACAAGATAAATCTTAAGATTTTCTTCTTTGTCATAAGCCACAAGCTTTCTTTTCTCAAACTCAAAAAAAATGCCTTTTGTTTCAAAGTGTTTCTGTACTCTGTCATAGAGTCTGCCCTTGGGCAGGGCTATGGTCAGGGGGGTACTCATATGATTTCTCCTCGCAATTCTGATATCCCTGTAATTATTTTCTAGTTTCTGTCAGTTTCTCTAGGGCACTCATGTTTTCGTCCATTTTTTTTGAGACCATGGATTCGGGTATTTTCATGGTACTCAGGGTTTCGAGTTTTCTCAGAAACATTGAAAACCCGATGGATGAGGCAGGTTTGTCCCCTCTATATCCAAAATGATCCATCAATCCGTCATATCGACCGCCTGAGGCTACTGAAGTACCGCAACCTTCTGTATAGGCATTGAAGACAATCCCCGAATAGTAAGCCTGGTTTCCAGTTTCAGAAAGGTCAATGTTGAACATCTCATCAAAACCTTCAACGGCCGACCAGCTGTCGCTTATGGCTTTAAGATGATCCAGAGACTCTTTCAGGGTTCCGTCCAGAAGAGTGTCCCACTGAACTTTTTGGAGTGCAAAATCCTCTCCGGTTCCAATAAAAAGTAAGAGGGCCGTCAAGGCGGAAGCATCCTCTTTTTTGTAGGCTCTGCCCAGTGTTTTTCTGATTTCACTCTCTTCTCTGGTTTGGAGATACTGAGCCAGCAGCCGGCTGTCTTCTTCGTTCAATGCTCCGGCAATTGTCTGAAAAACGAGTGTTGATCCTACATGGATACGACTCGTTGGGAGTTTAAAATTTTCCAGAAGTTCTGCCAGGAGGAAGAGTATCTCGAGGTCTCCTTCCAAACCAGGTTTTCCTATGAGCTCACAACCAGTTTGAAAAAACTCATGGCTGCTGATATCTTCATGATCCTGATAGCGGAGGATCGAGTCAGAATAATAGACTCTGACCGGAAGTTCCTCCTCTGTTAAAATCATACCCATCTGTCTTGCTAAAAAGAGGGTTATATCTGAACGAAGCATGAGAAGATCACCTTCCCTGTCTATGAGCTTGTATGTCTGATCGTCCAGTTTGCTGTCCAGAAGTGTGCGGTAGTTGTCATAAAAATCGAAAACAGGGGTCTGTACAGGCATATATCCCCAGCGCTCGGTCAGGTCTTCCATATGGCGAAGAATCTTTCTGTGGCGGAATGTTTCTTCCAGATAAAGAGATTCAGTTCCCTGAGGAAGTCGCAGCAGATTATTTTTCATTAATACTCTCCAGTAAGGTATAGGCGCAGTATAATATATAAAACAGGGTAAAAAATACCCCGCAAGTTAAATTCCAGTCCTATTTAAAGTAACTGATTATTCCCCGGACAATCCTGTCTGCGTCATCCTGCCGCAGTTCCTCATTCCTGATGGCCCAGGCATTGCTCTTATAGGCCAGATTTCTGACTTCTACCAACACAGCCGCTTCCGCGGGATTTTCGTTCAGAACCCTGACTTCCTGGGATCGGCTGAGGGAACCAGATCCCATATGGTCTCTAAGATGCTGGGCCAGGCGTTCCGAGGATTGGTCTTTTTCCGAGGGATGATAGAGAATCCGGCTGCCTTTGCCGTCTCCAGGATTATTGTCTGCATGGATGCTGATAAACACCGAAGAGTTTCCGGGGCTCTCTTCCAGGGCTGCTCCGGCTATCAGCTTTCTCTGGTCCAGCCCCCAGGCATTTCCCACAGGCCAGGCCGTGTCAGATCTGTTCACAGATCTATTGTTGTATACTTCGTTTTTCTCGTTTACAAAAGTAAGGGATGCATCTTCAGTTTTTCTTATGACCTGATTGGGACTGATCACTGTCAGTACAACATCCGCTCCATGGCGAATCAGGTCTCGGTATACCCTGAGGCTGATATCGTAACAGTATTCATCCTCTACAACATACACTGTGTTGCCATTCCCATCACTGTTGGCGACGATCGCTCCTGGATCAAGCCCCCCATGGCCGGGATCCAAGATGACTGTGATGCCCTGGAGGCTGTGGCTGAGGGGAGGAAGGCTCCTGGCTGCCTTATCAAAATCTTCCATCAGGGCCGAAGCCTTTTTGTAATTGTCCATGGGATCATCCAGGTCTGTTTCGGAGTAGTTCCTATCGGGTTGAGTCCTTCTGTCGGTAGGACTGGAGTAGTAGAGAGATGGTGTGTGGTCCACATGGGCCATGAGAACTTCTGGTGACGGGAGTTCCGGTATCACTTCTGCAGGAGTTCTGCTTGGCTCCTCTTCATCCAGGTCCAGTACGACAGGGTATAGTTGAAGCTTCATCCCCTCAAAAACCCGGTCAGAATCCAGCTGGTTCCACCGCATCAGGTCATCTAACTCCAGACTGTAGAGCTTTGCCAGCTTCCAGAGGGAGTCTCCTTTTTGGAGGGTGATGATTTGAGGCCGGTTTGCGCTTAGTTGAAGGATCTGTCCTTCGAATAGATCGGGAGATGTCATGGCATTTATCTGCATCAGCCTTTCAAGGGATATATCGAATTTCAGGGATATCCAGCTGAGGCTGTCCCCTTTTTTTACCGTCCATTGCTCTCCCACCATGGGGGGCCTGATCAGGTCTAAATCTTGTCCTATGATTAAATTTGTGTCCTTCAAGCGATTCAGGGAGATCAGTTTTTCTTGGGGAATCCCGTATTTCTGAGCAATCCCGGAAAGGGTTTCTCCTGATTGTACCCTGTGGGAGTCCGGGTGTTTCTGAGGAATCCTGAGTTCTTCTCCGCTATAAAGGATATCTCTATTCAGTCTGTTTAGATTTTTCAATTCATCCACAGTACATTCGTATTTCAAAGCCAGGGCAAAAAGGCTTTCTCCCGGCTGAACCTGATGGCTGAGATATTCTGATGCTCTTAGAGTCATTGTTCCCGGGTAAGTGAGAAGAAGGCTTAGAATTGTTGCAAAGAGGGTCTTTCTACAAATAGGGCTCATACTCCTATATCGTAGAAAAAAGGCCGGTTTCTTAGAAAAATATGGTCTTAAAAGGAAAACTCAATCTCTGGTATAAAAAATAAGTTTAGACCTGCCGTATTCCCGGAGGTCATAGCGGCGGAAACTACCCAATTTGTCTGGAAAGCTCTCTTCTCCAGGATAGTGCAGGGTCAGGGTACCGCCGATTTTAACAACACCCGAGGATTCGGCGAGCTCCAATACTTCCAGTTTTTGTTTGAAAGGAAAGGGAGGGTCCAGATGGACAAAATCGTATTCATTTGTAAAGCGGCGCAGGTATTTTTCCGCTGGCATCAGAAAAAGACGAATTTCAGAATCCACCCAGCTGATATTCTCTTCAATGGTCTTCTTTTTAATATGGTCTTTTTCCACCAGGTGTACAGGATATGCCCCTCTGGACGCGGCTTCTATTCCCACAGATCCAGACCCTGAGAATATGTCCAGAAAACTGAGGCCGTCCATTGAACCCAGAATGGAAAACATTGATTCCCTCATCCTGTCCATGGCGGGACGAATGATTCCTTTGGGACATTTTATGGTTCTGCCGTTGTATTGGCCGCCTGTTACTCTCATATATTGGTCTCCTCAATTCTCCGGGAAACAACCCGGGCATCTTTTCCTATTTGAGCCGAAGGGTTATCCGGTTCTGATTAATGTTTCACTGAAAGGGGGTGCCGACTCCCACAATTCCCGGAGGAGCGAAAATTCAGGGCTTTTCAAGTCCGGGTCTTTCTCTAAAATGCTCATCACATCCTGTCGGGCTTTGAGAAGTACATCGCTGTCTCTGATCATATCGGCAATGCGGAATTTCATATACCCCGACTGCCTGACTCCTGCAATTTCGCCGGGTCCTCTGAGTTTGAGGTCCTCTTCGGCAATGACAAAGCCATCGCTGTTTTCCATCATGACCCGCAGTCTCTGCTTTCCCTCTTCTGTGAGATTATTGCTGTAGATCAAAAAGGCATAGGATTGTTTCTCACTTCTTCCCACCCGTCCCCTGAGCTGATGCAGGGCGCTCAATCCGAACCGTTCTGCATGCTCAATCACCATGATGGTCGCATTGGGGACATCCACTCCCACTTCCACAACAGAGGTGGCCACCAGCAGGTCCACATTCCCTTTAGAAAAACGCTCCATTCTTTCTTTTTTTTCCTCATCGGGAATCCGGGAATGAATCAGAGCCAGAGCGTGGTCCGGGAAAGTCTTTTGAAGTTGTTCAAACATATTTTCTGCATCTTTGAGGTCCAGTTTTTCTGACTTTTCGATGAGAGGGTAGACAAAATAGGCCTGCCGGCCCTTGTTCAGTTCATTCAGAACAAAGGTGTACACTTTTTCTTCATTCCCTTCCCGGGTGAGGTGGGTTTCTATGGTTTTCCGTCCAGGGGGCATTGTCTTGATGGTGGACACATCCAGATCACCGAAGGCCGTCATAGCCAGTGTCCGCGGAATGGGGGTGGCCGTCATATAGAGCAGATCGACGCAGTGTCCTTTCTTTGCCAGCATTTGCCTTTGGGCCACGCCAAAACGGTGCTGTTCATCGATGACGGCCAGCCCCAGTTCCCTGTATTGCACATCTTCAGAGAACAGAGCATGGGTCCCTACTACAAATTGAATATTCCCTTCTTTCAGCTGTGTCAGCAAATGGCGTCTGCCTTCTCCTTGTGTATTCCCCGAAAGGTAGGCAATGGTAATGCCCAGGGGGGTAAGAAGGCGGGATGCATTATCCGCATGCTGACGGGCCAATAGTTCTGTGGGCGCCATCAAAGCAGCCTGTCTGCCTCCCTCTATGACATTCAGAGCGGCCAGGAAGGCAACGAGGGTTTTTCCCGATCCGACATCTCCCTGTATCAGGCGGTTCATTCCCCTGTTTCCCTCTAGGTCGGATACTATTTCATCCAGTACTTTTTCCTGATCTGATGTCAGTGAAAAGGGGAGGGTGCTTTTCAATTTTTTTTCCAGCTTCCGGGGGAGTCTTATTTTATCAGTTCTATTGATCTGCCTTTGTTTGACCGCATTGCGGCCTACGGCTGTTTGAAGATGAAATAGTTCTTCATATATAAAATAGTCTCTGGCTTGTTCTGCTTCCTGTGGAGATCCCGGATTGTGGATGTTTTTCAGAGCGCTTAGCCTGTCTGGCCATCCATACTGTGCCTTTAGAATCTCTGGGAGTTCCTCTTTTAAACCAGGAGTGTACTCTCTTATTCCCTGCTGTATAGCCTTTCGCAGTACGTTTTGATTGAGGCTGCCCCCCAGGGGGTAAAGAGGCAGAATCTTGCCGTATTTTTCGGGGCAGTCAGAGACTATTTCGAATTCAAAGGCTCCGCACTGCCACTCTCCAAAGCGGTACTGAAATTGACCATAGATATAGATCTGGGTTCCTGTGAGGAGTTTTCCTCCTAGAAAATTTCTACCGTAGCAAAGAAGAGATCCGCTGGCGGAATCATCTTCCACAAGGAGCTTCAGCGTCGGTCTGCCCTTCCAGGAGAAACTTTCTTTGCCTACAATTGTCATTTGAGTGTTTACCGCCTCAATCCCGGCGGCCTGGAGTATGGTTTTATCACTCTGATGGTCCTCATACCGAACCGGGAAATGGGAAAGAAGCTGACCTATTGTGAATATTCCCAGGGCAGACAGAGATTTATGATGGTTCGGTCCAATCCCCTTCAGACGATTGACCGGCTGAAGGAGTTCTCCCAAAAACATGAACTCTCTAGAGTCCTGCCAGATAGCTCAGCAGGAGAGCTATTCCATATCCAATCAAGATTCTCAAGGCGAGTAAAATTCCGGCGCAAATGGCCAGAGCCATTGAAAATTTGACATTTTTTGTCGTGAAGATTCCGAGGATTCTGGCGACGACTTTATAGAGAATGTTGTCTATTTGAAATAAAATCTGATGATTCCATGTGGAAAAAAATAGAATCGTTACCAACCTGAATATCATCATGATTATCAGAAAATTGATAAAGAAGGCTAAGAAATTCCATACACTGCCGAGGATATAGACCACAATCAGCATTGGGTTCAAAGTTCCTGATACGGCCAGAGAATTGAAGATTTGTGAGACCAGGCCCAGGACGGCGATGGCCACAACGGGTGAGAAATCAAGGAAGCCGAAACGGAGCCAGCTGATTCCTCTGAATCTATTCATGTAGGGATCGGTGACCTTCATCAGAATTTCCACACCCTTGCCATTGAGTCTGCCCTGAAACCAGGTGAGAAGCACCCGGAAAATTATCAGTAGCATATAGACTGATATGAGTGATGATAAAAATTGAAATACTGTTTGTACAGGACTCATTGAAAAACTCCCTTTAGTCGGTAATACAGTAGGAATAATATACCGAAAACCTTATTCCTTCCAAACATTAGATACAATAGGATATTGGCTGATTTCCTGCAAGACGGCAGGATTGGCCGCGATGGTGATCTGCCCTGAAACTTTGACGACCACTTTGTTCTGAGGCCTCTTTAAATGAAGGAATACAGAACTTTGACCGTTTCTATCCTGCAGGAAGGCTCTGAAATCAACTAGCTCGTCTTTCATAAAGTCTCGTTCGTCTAGTTCTATATGGATTTCACTGTTCTGAATCTCCCTCATTTCTTCAGGAATAAACACCTCTTTGACCTTGAAGCTCGGCTCACTCCTGGATAGATCCACCTGTCCTGTGAATCCTAGAACCCGGTCTTCAAGGAGGAGGGGGCCATACTGTTCAAAAGGCTTTGAGAAGAGGACCAGGTCAATGGAGCCGTTGAAATCTTCTACAGAAGCAAAAGCCATTTTGGCTCCTCTCTTGGTCATGGTTGTCCTGATAGACTTGAGCATCCCCAGGATTGTGTATTCCTTGTCAGGAGATGCCCGGCCCGGCTGATCCAGCTTTAAGTTGGTACATTTGTTCCAATAGGAACGGTATTCGTCCAGGGGATGACCTGAAAAGTAGAATCCAAGATTGTCTTTTTCTATTTGAAGAATATCCTTGCTGTCCCAATCGGGAACCTCTTCCAGAATAAGCTGAGGTGTGATTTCATCCTGGTTGTCGCCAAAGAGAGAGACCTGGCCAAATTGTGACTGTTCCTTGATGCTGTTCACATGGTCAATCATGCGTTCCATGTTGTGGAGAAGAGTGGCTCTGTTGGTAAAATCTATCTTGTCGAATAAACCGGATTGAATGCTGACTTCAAGGACCTTTTTATTCACAGAACGCAGATCAACACGCTCGAGGAAATCCAGGAAGGACTTGTAATGTCCATTGGCTTCCCTCTCTCTTATGATCACATCAACAGCGGCGGAACCCATACCCTTGATTCCAATCAACCCGTAGAAAACCTTTCCGTCTACAACACTGAAATATTTATCCGAGAAGTTGATGTCGGGAGCTTCGATCACGATCCCTTCATCCCGGGCACTTTCCATGTACTCTGTCATCTTGCTGGTGTCGTTGATCTCATTGGTCAGGTTGGCTGCCCAGAATTCTGCCGGATGGTTGGCTTTACAATAGGCCGTTTTATAGGCGACCACAGAGTAGGCCGCCGCATGGGATTTATTGAAACCGTATCCGGCAAAGGGTTCGAGCATGTCGAAAATACCCGAGGCATGTTTTTCAGAATGCCCGATCTCCTTAGCTCCGGCAATAAACTCAACCTTCATTTTTTCCATGTCTTTGATTTTTTTCTTACCCATGGCACGACGGAGAATATCGGCTTTACCCAGGGAGAACCCTCCGATGATCTGGGCAACCTTCATGACCTGTTCCTGGTAGACAATGACACCGTAGGTAGGGGTCAGGAGTTCTTCCAGTGTCGGGTCGGGAAAGGTGATGGACCGGGGGTTTTTCTTCCCTTCAATGTATTGGGGAATAAACTGCATTGGACCCGGACGGTAGAGGGCATTCAGAGCAATGAGATCTTCAATATTGTTGGGTTTGGCTCTGCGGAGTATATCCTGCATTCCCGATGATTCAAACTGAAATACTGCCGTGGATTTTCCGTCGCTGAGCATCTTAAAGGTTGCTTCATCGTCTTCGGGGATGGAATCTACGTTGAACTCCGGATTAATTTTCTGAACCAGGCGTTCAACATTTTTGAGTAGGGTCAGAGTCTTCAGCCCTAAAAAGTCCATCTTCACAAGACCACAGGGTTCTATGATATCCATTGTGAACTCGGTGGTGATTTCACCGGTTTTCTGATCCTTGTAAAGGGGGACGTAGTCGGTCAGGATAGAATTGCCAATCACCTTACCACAGGCGTGAGTAGAAATATGGCGGTTCATGCCTTCCAATACCTGAGCGGTGTCAAACAGCTCCTTGTAGGCACCCCCCCGGTCATAGAATTCCCTGAGCTTCGGTTCTATCTCTAAGGCCACTTCCGTATTGATCTTTCGGCCATCGGGAGCCTTCCCTTCGGGGATGAGTTTCGTAATGGCATTGGATTCGGCAAAGGGAATGTCCAGAACCCGGGCCACATCTTTCAGCACCGCCTTTGTTTTCAGGGTTCCGAAGGTACAAATTCCCCCCACCTGATCGTGTCCATATTTCCGGTTTACATATTCAATGACCTCTCCCCTTCTTTCAAAGCAGAAGTCAATATCAAAGTCCGGCATGGATACACGTTCGGGATTCAGGAAACGTTCAAAAAGGAGATCGTATTTAAGGGGATCAATGTCGGTGATCTTCATGGCATAGGCCACGATGGAACCGGCTCCGGAACCGCGTCCGGGCCCTACGGGGATGTCATGGACGCGGGCCCAATGGATAAAGTCCCACACGATGAGGAAATATCCCTCAAATTTCATACCTAGGAGAATCTTCAGTTCAAACTCAACTCTCTCTTTTATCTCATCTGTTATTTCATCATATCGTTCTTTTATTCCTTCCCAGGTGAGGAATTTTAGATACTCCTGAGCATTTTCAAACTCTTCTGGGATGACATACTCCGGTAGGATGGGACCTGGCTGGGGTATCACAAGATCGCATTTCTCTGCCAGACGAACCGTGTTTTCCAGGGCCCCGGGGATGTCTCCGAATAGTTCGTACATCTGCTCGGGAGTCTTGAAGTACATTTCAGTCTTATCCATCTTGAAACGCTTTTCATCATCCATCTTCTTACCCGTACCAATACAGACGAGGATGTCTTGAGCCCGGGCATGTTCTTTCTTGAGGTAGTGGATGTCATTGGTGGCTATGATGGGAATACCGGTCTCGGCATGAATTTTCTTGATTCCTTCTATGACAATTTTTTCTTCTGGAATCCCATGATCCATCACTTCCAGATAAAAATTCCCTTCGCCGAAAATATCATTATATACAAGGGCTTTATCTCTGGCTTTTTCATAGTCTCCCGCAATCAGGTACCGGGGAATTTCTCCACCCATACAGGCCGTTGAGGCAATGAGACCTTCATGGTGCTGTCTGAGTAGGTCATCATCGATTCTCGGCTTGTAGTAAAAACCTTCTGTGTATCCTTTGGAAACGAGGATCATCAGGTTCCTGTATCCCGTTTCATTCTTACAAAAGAGCACCATATGAAAGTTTTTGTACCCCGAGGTCTGTTTTTCCTGCCGGGTAGAAGGGGATACATAGACTTCACAACCAACGACAGGATTGATTCCTCCGGCATGACAGGCCTGTTCGAAGCGCAGGGCCCCAAAGAGGTTTCCGTGATCGGTCAGCCCCAGGTGCTTCATGCCCATTTCCTGGGCCATTTCCACATATTTGGGGATTCTGGCTGCACCGTCTAAGAGGGAATAATCTGAGTGATTATGTAAATGAACGAATTCCAAGGAACTCCTCCTGATTTGTATTTCGTATAGATTGACTTAGGAGATTCGGTTTCTTTGCTTATTATAGTTGTTCGGGAACCAAATGTGTACCTGCAAAAAGAGGATTCTCTCTTCATAGTTCTGGTTTTTCAGCTGAAGTTCTGAAGAGCCTCGGAAGGATCGGCCAGAGATTCCAGGAGCTGTCGGAACAGGCTTTTCATCAGGTAATCTTCATATGGGTTTTCGGGGGCTTTGAAGAACTGGTTCAGGTTCTGCATGATCTCATCGAGTTCCTTTCGGATGAGGGGGAATCTACGGCCCATGAGGTTGGCTTCCAAGTCTCTGCTTCTGAGGACAAGAAGACCTCCATTGGTGAAAGCCATTCTTATGTCCGAGAGGATTCCCTTATCCAGAGATGCCAGTGCATTGATGGTGAAGAAATCATTGTCCTTGATATTCACTTTTTTGTGAAAATGAAAAGAGCCGTCGTAGTAGGGAATCCTGATCCTCGTCAGTATTTCTCCCGCGCCCAGAGAGAGTTTGCCCTCGTTATTCAAAAATGTATTGATGTGAATCCAACGGGACTTGTAAGAGGCTCTGCCGTTTCTCTTTCGTACAATATGACGCAACTCCAGCCTGGAATCCAGAAGAAGAAGGACGGGATAAAGATCCATCCTTCTATCGGGAATACAGAGGTTTCCCCCTATGGTCGCCATGTTCCGGATAGGGTAGGGTCCCATGTGCTTCAGTGTTTCTTTCAAAAGGGGTGAACTCAGGATCACCGAAGACTCGATCATGGTATTTATACTGACACAGCTGCCCAGTTCGGTATATCGTTCGGTCCTGCTGATCTTTTTCAGTTCTTCAAGCTGGGATATGGATAATATGCTGTAATGTTCCGACTCTGTATCAAAGGTGTGGTTCATCAAATGAGTGGCACCTGCCATAAGCCGGGATGAGGGAGCCTTGTTGTAGAGGTTCAGCAGCTCTGTCATATTGGGAGGAACATGGATATGAAAGGGTCTGTTTTCCTTCATTTCAGCCTCCTCTGTCTTAGGCGGGATGTCATGAGGATTCCTTTTTTCAGGGTTTCATAGGGAGTACAGCTGCAATTGACAGTGGTAATGATCTCCTGAATCTGCGCTTCATCAGGTCTGATGTTCTCACTCAGAAGGATTCCTGTTGTGAGGGTTCTCGTGGGGGCACAGTAATCACAGAGGTGGACCCCCGATTGCTTGAACCCCTGATAGACGTCTTCAAATTCCTCTGTTTGTGCATAACCTTCAATGGTCATAACGCTCCTGCCCCGCACCTGAAATACGGGTATCAGGCAGGAATAGACGAGTTTGCCATCCAAGGCGACGGTACACAGGCCGCAATACCCTTTACCGCAGGCATTTCTGAGCCCGTTGAGATGGAACTCATCTCTGAGCACATCAGAGAGTTTGTAGTAAGCCGGAACATCCAGGCTTACCAATTCTGAATTGAGGGTAAACTCTATCAGCATCATACACCTCCTTTCAAAAGAGAGGCCGAGTTCACCGGCAAACCTGTAATGCCCTGTCCTGCCGCCTGAGAAAGAGCCTGTGCAAAGGCCGCGGGGATGGTTCCCAGAGCCAAACCTTCCAGACCTCCCGGAGCCGGGTTTTTACTTTCATCTTCATCAAAGAATATATGCAGTTCCGGGAATATTGTCGGCTTGATGGCCTGCTTGTCCATACATTGGGTCAGGGCAAACCGGACTTCTGCCTCAATGAAAGAACGGGCAGAAGAGGGATCAAGGATGGTTCCACAATGTAGAGACAACCATATTCTCGGGATGGAGATTTCCCTTGTAGCCGTATAAAGAGCCACTTCGACCACGGCAGCCCCCCAGGAAGGAGAAGAAAAGGGTGTCCCCATCATATTGGTTTCATCCCATTCGGCGCCGGTTCTCCTCCTGTAAGATCTTGTTTCTGTAATAGGGAGCCCCTCTCTGAAACGCTTTTTCTGAATGATGGAACAGCATTGATCTATCAGTTTTGTAAAGACGATGGCATTTCGTGACAGACAGGAGGGACCATTGAAACTGTGTTCATCCGGGCGGTCGGTTATCAGAAAAATCTGTTTCTCATCGATGCTCAGCTGACTGGATATGAGTTTTTTCCAAAGGGCAAACATTCCGGGAGCCGCAGGCACTGTCCCCAGGAAGACTTCGAAGTTTCCATCCTTGCCCAGGGTTGCCGTGACCGATGCCGCCGTGAGAAGCCTTTCTCTGCTCAAAAACTCATAGCCCTGCCGGTTGACGGTCAAACCTATTCCGGCATAGGCCGAAGGAGTAATATCCAGATGATTCCTATTGGTTCGTATCTGACGATAAGCGGCGTGCTTTCTCGTGTAATCTGATGCTTTGCTTAGAGATTTGATCATGCTAACCAAGGGGGGCGTCTTTTTTATGGCACCCATGGTCGTATTGATATTTCCCTTCATGGTCAGATTCTGCCGACGCCAATGAGCCGGATCTTGTTCCGATTCAACAGCCATATTATTCGCCAGCAGTTCCATTCCAAAGGCACCCTGGGCCAATCCCCAAGAGGGAAGGGGCAACCAGGGGGGATTATTACTCTGATAGGCCCTGACCTGTATATCCATATGACGGCACAGGTATAATCCGGCCGCTCCTAGACAAATTCGGGAGGCCACTTCCGTGGCGAAGCATCCATAGGCTCCCGTATCCAGGGTAATACGAGCCTCCAGGGCTGTCAGTTTTCCATGGGCGTCCATACCGGCCTTGTAGCGGTACTGGATCTCCTTATGATAGACCTTTTCCTCTTCGTTCAGAAGTTTTACTGGTTGTCTGAGAATACTCGTTATGCATACTGCCATGGCCGCGGGAGGAATGGACTGCCAGATATGTGCATCCCAGGTCCTACCGCTGGTATTGAAATGCATTTCTACCTGTTTTCGACTGATACCCGCGGCCATGGCCGTTAGTTTCCGCAATAGGGAGGGCCACTGGCTATGAAGATGGAGGACGTATGTACCTCCCTCTTTGTTGCAAAATACATCCGGACGGGGATATACCGGTGTTTCCGGGATCGCCAGAGTGTATTCACCTTCGATGATGCGTTCCGCTTTGGCAAAGCCTTTAGAGGGGTTCCCCTTCTGGATTGTCTTTGTGGCGGGACTGTTGTTCCGGTCTCTTATTTCCCGGGGGGGGAAGGGGGGAATCGCCGATATTTCAATGCTGATTTTTTTCCGGATCTTAAAGAGTTCATCCAGGTCGGGGCCTGTTAAAATCCCGATGGGCTGCCCTGTGTAGAGAACTTCCTTATGAGCCAAAAGAGGGATGGTCGCATCGGGATAGGGAAGATCATTTTTTCCGGGAATGTCATCGGCTTTGAAAAAATGCACTTGAGACGGAAGGTGGGGAACCGATATCTCCATGAGGATTCCGGGAGCCTTGTCGGCCTTAACCTGGAGGGCATGAACCATCTTTTTGGAGGACATATCTTCGGGAAAACGTACCAGTCCAGCCAGCCTGTTCCTGAATTTATCTTCTTCCATTTTTATTTCACACTCTCCATCTCTGCTTTGCTTCTATGGGATTCACCTGTTTCAAGGATCACCTGACAAACCCTTTCAAGCTGATCCATTGTCATATCGGGGAATAGGGGAAGGCTGATGACTCTGTGGTATAAACCGGTAGCAAGGGGCAGATCCTCCTCTTTCAACTTATACCGTTCACGGTAATAGGTCATCATATGAAGAGGTTTGTAATGAACCGAAGTCCCTATGCCCCTGTCTCTTAGTATATTCATGAATTGATTCCGGTCAATGTTGAGCTTGTCCAATCTGAGGCTGATGATGAATAAATGCCAGGCATGATCTTCTTTCCAGGTTGGTAGGTCAAGAAAATCAGCGTCTTTGAGTCTTGTTCTATAAGCCTGAACAAGAGCCTTGCGTTTATTCAAAAGCTCCTTGGCTTTTCTGAGTTGAACCCTGCCGATAGTGGCCGCAATATCATTGAGGTTGTATTTGAACCCCGGGGCAATGACATCGTATTCCCAGGGAGCCTTCAGCGATGTATAACGGTCCCAGACCGATTTATCGATGCCGTGGAGCCTCATGGCGCTGATCCTCTCCTTCAATTGAGGATCTTGAAAGACGATCATGCCTCCCTCTCCTGTGGTGATTGTCTTATTGGCATAGAAAGAATAGACTCCCGCGTCGGTCCAGGTACCGATCATCCCTTTTTTTGAGGGAACGGGAAAACAGTGGGCTGCATCCTCCACCAGGAACAGACCGTAGCGGCGGCTCAGAGCAAAGAGTTCTTCCAGTCCTTCGGGATTCCCGGCAATATGCACGGGAAGTATTCCCTTTACATTTTGTCCCTCATCCAATAGTTTTTTGATTTTTTTTTCGCAATCCTTAGGGTCCATATTCATGCTTCCAGGAGCCAGATCAACAAAGACCGGATCGCCTCCACAGTAACGGATCACCTCGGCTGTGGCGGTGAAGGTGTAGCTGCTGGTGAGAACCTTGTCCCCCTCTTTTACCCCCAGAGCCTCCAGGATCAGATGCAGTCCAGCAGTGGCCGAATTCACAGCCAGAGCATGAGCAGCCCCGGTATACCGGATAAATTCATCTTCAAAAGCCTGGGCTTCCTTGCCTGTCGTCAACCAGCCGCTTCTGAGAACTTTGAGGACGGCTTCCTCTTCCTCCTGCCCTAAAGACGGCCGGGCAAAAGGGATGGATTCAATATTCTGGTTCGTCATCTGGTACCCTTATTCCTGGAAAAAAATCCTTCAGGATGCCTCTCAGCTGTTTTCTATTTCTGTATAATTCGCTCCGGGACTCATCAAAATAACAGACGGGCCGGAGGGCGTTTAAAACGGTCTCTGCAGATAGATTCACCGAATCGGCGGCTACCTTGAAGATTCGGGCATAGTCAGTTTTCGAGGGTTTTTCCCCTTCACTCCAGAGCCTCTCTTTTACTTTTTCTCCAGGACGCATGCCTATGAAGTTTATAGGAATATCATCTTCTGTAAATCCATAAAAGTGGATCATCTGACGGGCCAGCTCCAGGATTTTCAGCGGCTCTCCCATATCCAGTACATAAAGGCCCCTGTTTTCTCCTACGCCACCGGCTTTCAATACCAGTGAAGAGGCTTCGGGGATGGTCATGAAATAGCGGGTGGTTTCGGGATGTGTGACTGTGACCGGACCACCTGCAAGAATCTGTTCCTTAAATAGAGGGATGATACTTCCCCGTGAACCGAGGACATTCCCAAAGCGAACGACCATGAAGTCCTGACCTTTTTCCCGTTCCTGAAGGACCAGCATCTCGGCAATTTTTTTAGTGACTCCGTAAACACAGGAGGGGTTGACTGCTTTGTCTGTCGAAATAAGAACCAATTTTTCAGTCCCTGAGGCCTCAGCGGCTTTGATGAGATTATAGGTGCCGAATACATTGTTCTTAACAGCTTCTACCGGATTGTATTCGAGCATGGGGACATGTTTATGGGCCGCACAATGAAAAATAACATCTGCCTTGAGGCGTTTCAAGATGAAATTCATGAACTGTGAATCCTGTAGGTCTCCAATGACCGGAACGACGGTTGCCTTCTCGCCCACACCCCCTTCCTGGAGCAGACGGAGTTCTCTGTCAATCTTATATATACTGTTTTCACCATGGCCCAAGAGGTAGAGTCTTTCCGCCCCTCCCGAAAGGAGCTGGCGGGCGAGTTCGCTTCCGATGCTGCCTCCGGCTCCTGTGATGAGGACCCTTTTCCCCCTGAGGTAGGATAGGCTTTCAACCAGGTCTATCAAAACTGGATTCCTGGTGAGTAGGTCCTCGGGATTTATGTCTCTGGCCTGTACCAGGTGGGCATGGCCATTGACGATCTGAGAAATATTGGGAAGTATGCGGATTCTGTTGAATTCGGCCCTACTAAGTATTCTGTAAATGACTGACAGTTCTTTTTTATCGGCTGTAGGAATTGCAATGATGGCTTCATCCGCAGGTGTTGTTCTCAGAATCCCTGCGAATTCCCTGATAGGACCCAATACGGGAATTTTCCCTATTTTTGTTCCTATTTTTGCGGGGTCATCATCCAGAAAAGCAACAACTTCACCGGTATGGCTCTTTTTGCTGATTTCATGTGCTATGTTCTCTCCGGCAAAACCGGCGCCAATTATAAAGATCCTGTTACCTTTTTTATTGCTCACGCGAACCAGAATACCACAGACCTATCCATTCGTTAATATACCCCTTTGAAAAAAGACTCGGATTTCTTTTTAATGAGCCGATAATATGAAAAAAACAAGGTGATTCTTGTCCAGGCGGGAGTAATCAATGAAATACAGTTCCTTAAAAAGTCTAATATTGCTTTGCCTCATCTTATTCATTCCCCTGATGGCTTTGGAGGCCCAGACAGTTCTGGTTCATTCGGCTTCAATGAGTGATAAGGATGATGAAACAATAAGAATCTATTCACAGTCCGCAGAAGCGGGAATCATGGATGTATTGTTTAATCGGGGTTGCATTGCCTTTTCTGATATGTCTGAAGCAGATGAGTCTGGGACTCTGAGTTTGGCGTTGAAGACCGGAGCAGATTATGTTATAAGCTGGAGTCTGGTCGAGGAAGGACTCCGGGGATCACTTGTCAAAGCTGATGAATCTGAATCATTAAACGCTGTATTTGTAGATGAAACAGAATTAGAGAACTTGTACAAAGACCCCTCAGAACTGTATGCGGCTTTGGGCAGCAAGCTTTGTGAATCCCTTGTGGGTGACCGGTGGTAAGCTAAGGAGATATGAAATGGTAAATCAATTCAAGATGAATAACAAACGAGACATACGAGCATCCGGGATCGGTTTTCTACTGATCCTTTTTGCCTTCTTGATACTCCCAGTGGGAACAGTTCCTGTTTATGCCCAGCCGGTATGGTCAGGAAATGCTTCTGTGGATGCCTCAGAATTTGTAAACTTTATGGAAGATTTTCCCCTTTCGGGTGCTTCCAGTTCTTTTCCGAGGAATACAGTCATTCGCGTGAAAAATCCTCAAAATGACAAAACCGTAGAACTGACAATTGTGAAACGGGCGCCCAGGCCGGGTGTTTTTCTTGTTCTCAGTGATGAGGCGGGAAAGGCTCTGGATATTCCAGAGGGCCAGGTCGTTTCTGTTCAGGTCCAGGTTGTCCCATCCGAAGAGGTCAGCGATTATGACGAGTTTAGCAGCATTGACCCCGATATTAATCCTTCTGTAACGGTTCCTGTGGTAACAGAACCCTCTCTTGTGGATGTTCCGGTCCTAGCGGATGATGACGTGGCAGATGCCGAAGAGGTTCTGGCCGATGGGGGGGCTCTAGGCACACCCGATTTATTTGGAGATGAACCCGTTCCGGTGCCTGTTCCCGTGGAAACCATTGGAAGCGAAAAAGAAGAAGAGGAACCCGAAGAGATCCCGACAGAAGTTCATGAGGCTGTAGACCTGGTTACTCTGGAAATTCCCGAAGAGCCGGCAGCAGAGATTACCACTGAGCTTGATAAGGAAGAGAGTGTTGAAGATCTACTTCCCAAGGGAGACAATGTTATCTATTTTCTGACACCCTCAGATTTCAGACCTCCCACCGGCCCTGTTACTGTCAAAGGCGAAGAAGAGGAAATTGTCCCTGTTCTGGTAGACCGTAGTGCTTTGAAGGACTACATTGTCAATCAGTTGAATAACGGTTCCTCCTATATCCAGTTAGGCGCCTATGGCAGCACGGAAAGTGTTTATGATGAAATCATCGGCATTGAAGCCCGTTATCCCATGGTCGTCTGGACAGAACATAGGGAAGATCAGACTCTCTACAAACTTTTGATTGGCCCTCTGACCAAGGACGAAACAGGTGTCTTGACCTATCGTTTTAAGGATTCCGGATACGCCGACCTCTTTTTATACAAACCATGAAAGAACACAATCCTATTTCCAAAACCTTTTCATCCCAAAAGGAGATGGCCGATTATCTGTCTCTTCAGGGCTGGGGATGTGAATCACCTGCTACCTTCCGTATAGACATGGAAGAGGAGTTTCTAAAAATATGGGAGCTGGTCTCTCCTTACACAATGATCTCCATGGAAAGAGCTTATGCTCTTTATTCCGGCATTAAACATCTTCTGACACGCCGTATAGAAGGCGACTTTGTAGAATGTGGTGTCTGGAAGGGAGGAAGCTGCATGCTTATGGCCATGACTCTCCTATCACAAAAGGCTGAACCCCGGCCTATATGGCTGTATGATACTTTTGCGGGAATGACCGAGCCGGGGGAAGAAGACCGAATCGCCTCAACGGGAGAACCGGTGAGTGAGCGCTGGCACGAGGGATGGTGGGCCGCCGGAACTGCAATGGTGGAACAGCACCTCTCCTTAACTGGTTATCCTATGGATCTGTTTCATATTGTGCAGGGAGATGTTTGCGAGACTCTAAATAGTCAGGCTCCGGACAAGCCGGCGCTCTTAAGACTCGATACGGACTGGTATGCCTCTACGAAAAAAGAACTGGAAGTCCTCTATCCCCGCCTCTGCAAGGGAGGGCTTCTCATTATAGACGACTACGGCCATTTCAGCGGTTCCAGACAGGCCGTGGATGAATATTTTTCAGAGAGTTCGGTTCCCCCTTTTTTCCAAAGGAGTGATTATACCGGGCGTTGTGCCGTGAAAGAGGAGTCGTCTTCAGTCAAAGGCTAGGGTATGACGGTAATGAAACAGCAGATTCAGGAAATCCCTGTTCTGCTGCGGGTCCTCTTTGAAATAAAAAAGATGAGAATCGCAGTCGCAGTCGGAACATCCAAATCCTTTCACCCGGGAATCTGAAATTTCGGCTATGCCCGCCGCCAGATCACATTCCATCTTTTTTTGTGTGTAAATAGGATAGGATTTTGTCTTTTCTGAACGGTCTATCAAATAATCAACATGCCAGCGTTTGTTCTTTCTCTTCCTGAGATGCCTGCCCACCCGGGACTTTAAATTTCTTAAGGCGGAACCTGTGTATATGTACCATCCGGATTGAAATTCAATGTCTCCCAGAGCACCCACAGTCATGCGGCAGGACTTCATTTTAATGAGGATCATATAAATACCGCTATCCTGTTCCAGAGCCCCGATTTTATCGGTCAAGACGGGTACGTTCAGGCTTGAAATGCGCAGTTCTCCCTCTGGGGTGCAAGAGGCACTGACTCCGTGAAAATGAACCTTATCCCTGACCCGGTGAACCATGGCCGCAAAATCAGGGTCGGTATGAAGGTTGGGGATGAAGCGTCTGGTCTCCGGATTCATGATGACGAAAACAACGTGGGCTTCCCTGTTTCCCTCCAGTTCATAAAGCTCTTCTAGGTGCCTGGATGCTCTGATGGAAGGAGCGTCGGGAAACATGGCTGTGCCTTCTTCGATGAGGGTGCAGGCCTTTACTTCGAGGAATATCTCCTTTTCACCGGAGTAAAAATGCCAATCAAACCTGGAGGAGCCCCAGCTGAACTCCGCCTTGATGTCTCTGGCATCCGGAAATAGGCGGGGGATGATCAGATCCCCAGTGATTCCATTGGCCCTGGCAGAATAAAGGGGTACGGTCATCCCCTTGTAGATTGCGGCACTGAGGGTCCAGGCCGTTTTGCGCAGAGGGTCCTGGCTCTTTTCCAGAATCATCTCTCTACCGGGATTCATGAGCTCAATGAGCCTTCCCGGGTTGGGACAGTGCGCCCTGACAGTTTCTTTTTCAAGTTTCACCATGACAATGAACCTGTTAGGCCTGGAAACAAGTGTCCCTTTGGCATCAGGAGAAAATATTGTCATAGCTTTGGCTGCTTGTATGTTTGACATTGATCTATTCCGCTGCCAATTCTTTCAGGGTGCGGAGAATATCCGGATGTCCCCAGGGGGCATTCCCCTGAACTGAGGCAACCAGCTGTCCTTTTTTGTTCAGAATATAGGCTGCGGGTACAGTTTTAAGAATATAGGGAGCCAGAGGACCGGGTTCCGGGAAGTAGTATATCTCCAGTGTTAAATTCATTTGCTTCACAATTTTTTGAACTACAGGATAATCTTCATTGAGATTGACTGGCGCAATGAGTATATCAAGGTCCGCCAGCTCGTCTTTTAGACTCTCCAGAAGAGGAAGGTCACTGAGGCTGGAGGGGGTGATCTCCGACCAAAAATATAAGAGGGTGACTTTGTTCTGGTCCATGAGGTCAACCTGGGTGTCACCCCTATAAGCCTTGATTGAAGGTGATGTCATAGGCTGATCTGGAAAGGCGAACCCCAGGGGGGATAAACGGCTTACATCCACAGTTTCCGCCTGCAGACTCCAGATGGACATGATCAAAAGCAGTAGCATCAGTCTTTTCATAATCGGGGTCTCCCTTCAATTCTCTTCCTCATTGGCAATTCATAGATTTATATGACGCAGGAAACTGAGTAAGATCATTATAAAGTTAAATATACCATGAGCAGCAGCCAGGGAGAACAGGGATACTTTTTTTAATACTAGGACACTTAAAAAAATACCTGAAAAAAGGGCAAAACAAGCAGCAGGAATGCCTTCATAGAGATGGCCGACTGCAAAAATAAGATTGACAAGCAAAAGGGCGGGGACTCTCTCTAATCCCGATTCTTCTATCCTGAAGAAGGCGTAGCCTCGAAAGAAAAACTCCTCCATCACAGCCGCTGCAAAACAGGTGAATAAGGCGGGAAGGAGCATAATCCCTCTACTTATGAGCAGGGGTTCAGCAGGGTGTTCCATGAATCCTGCACTTAAAAGGAAGGGGATGACTAGGAAGGAGTAGAGGGCATGCATCCCTAATAAACCAGCTAAAACGATCAAACTATGTTTAACATTGATTTGAGGAGACAGTGCCGAAGTCACCACTGTTCGATTGCCCGCTACAGCTGGACGGAGTTGCATCAAATACCGGATGAGAAAAAAAACAAGCATAGACTGGAGGATGGACTGCATCATGAATGAGGGGGAGTCAAAAGGTGCTAAGGGGAGAGACTGCTGGTTTAAATAGGAGGGTAGAAAAAGGAGTATGAAAATGATAGGAAACTCCGCTCTCTCAGAAACAGGGGGTATATTAACAGTGATCTTTCTCATTTTTTCCTCTTTTTTGGACACTCATAGTTTAGCTTATCTACTATATGTTGAAAACATCTGTTCTGTGTAATTAAAAGGGATCTTACTGCCGATAAGATAGGGAGATATGAGTATTCTTTACACTCTTTTAACATTATTTATAATCGCCTCGACGATTCCCCTGTTTCTCGGTGTGAGAAAAGGCCTGACAAAGGTCAACTGGGTTGAATTTTACTCTATGGGAAAAGATGCCGGGTTCAGTTTCAAAGAGATCAACTTGCTTCGTAAGATCGCAGTTGTGAATAAACATCAAAAACCTTCGTCCCTCTTCTGGTCTGTAGATGTTCTGGATAAGTCTCTGGCGGGAATCCACAAAATGATTGAGAAAGAAAAAGACAGCGATGAACAGGAGTACCTGGAATACCTGTTGAAGAAATTATACAGCTACAGAAAGAGTGTTGAATTTCAAAAACCCCGATATAACAGAGGTTTGGAGACAACCTATGATATTGCGATTAACCAGATCCTGAAGCTTAAGGTGGATGTGCTGGGTATATATGAATGTTCTGTTCTTGAGAACAATAGAAATTATATTCTGGTTACCTATCCGAAAGGACCACCCCTCCCTGTGGGGTTCAGCTGGCGGGACAGAACATTGAATGTCTATTTCTGGCGTCGGGAAGATGCGGGATATTTCTTTCAGTCACGCATTATGGAAGGCTATCCCGACAGAGAATTTAAAACTCTCAGAATGAGTCATTCAGAAGTTGTTTTGCGCAGTCAGAAAAGAAAGTCTGTTAGAACAAGTTGCAAGCTACCCATCCAGCTCTATCCTGTCAAAAGTCTCAAGACATCAACTCAGCTGCCGGAGAGTCAGCCCGGGCTCCGTTGTATTCTTCAGGATATCTCCGAAGATGGAGCGGCCATAATGATCGGAGGTCAGGGTAAGGTCAATATGTGCTGTAAACTTCAAATGGAGCTTTTTGGTAAAGTTGCAATTTTGAGAGGTATCGTCAGAACCATTGATTATGACAGGAAAAGAAACATCTCAGTTCTTCATATTCAGGCGGAAGAACCGGATGAGCAGTCCCGTTATCTGATTCTTGCTTTTGTCTATGACATTTATCGCAATGAGCAGTCTCTGGCCGGGAACACTCTGAAACAGAACGAATCACAAGCAGAATCGAATTTGATGAATGACAATCCCGCAAATGGAGCTGTTCCAGAAGTGGAAAAAGGACCCGATGACGACCTGGAGTCCCTCGAAGCCGTCGAAGAAGAGTTACCCACTTTTGAATACGACTAATCTCCAATAAGATCCCTTTCAATCTCTCTACAATTCTTTACTTTTTCACTTTATAGTATTAAGTTAAGCCCTAGAGGCCAACTAAATCCTCATACGCTATGCATTGTAAGGAGACTTTCTCATGCGAATTATATTAAAAAAAATATGGTTTATCCCTCTGATGCTGTTCCTGTACAGTTGTTCCTCAGTACCGGTCAGTGAACAGGAGTCCGAAACCTCCCCAACGGTCCAAAGTGATGTTTTAGAAGAGAAAACTCCTGTTTGGGTTACTGTTGTAAAAGATGAGTATTTTGTTTCTCAGGAGACAATTAAATATGAAGATGGCTTTGTAGACGGGTATCGTTTATATGAATATGACGAGGATGGTAAGATTTTAACCAAATCCCAGATTGGATCTGATGAATCCGTAATTTCCGAGGAGATTTTCAGCTACAATAGTGATAGTCTTCTTATTCGAAGTGATTATATTTCCAGCGGTAAACTGGTTTCCTATTCTGAATTCACATACGATGAGAATAAAAGAGTCATAGAAGAAGCGTATTTCAATCCCAAGGGAGAGCTTTTGTCCGTATCATCCTATGAATACGACGATAAAGGGAGACGGACCAAATGGGTTTCCGGCGACAGCGGTGGAATCCCCATGATGTACACCCAGTATGAATACAAGAATAATAAACTGGTACAGATGAACTATTTTATGCCAGCAGGTGATCTTGAAGGTTATACGCAACTGGAGTATGAAGGCGACAATCTTGTCCTGGAAGCCACTTATTCTCCTACTTCAAAACTGGAAAAGAAAACAGAGTATGTTTTTCAGGAAGATCGCCTCGATCAGGCTCTTTATTACATGGGAAAAACGCTTATCAGAACAGTCAAGTATAGCTATGATCAAACCGGCAATGTCATCGAAGAGACTACTATGAACCGTCATGGAGACATCATCGATATCATTGAGAAAGAATATGTTGTTTTTACAGTTGAAAAAACTGTACTTCAGTAGGAGATATCATGATTAAGAAAATAACCGTATTCAGTGCATTTTTGTTTTTTTCAATTTCTATTTTTCCTGTATTTTCCAATTCAGCCGAAGTCTGGACCCGTTTATATAAGCGTTCTAACTCTCTGGAACAGAAAGAAATGGTCCTTCAGAATATTGTGCGTCTCAATGACCGTGCCGTTGAACCTGTGCTGATAGAAGCTCTGGAAGAAATGGTTAAAAACCAGGAAAAATTTCGTGGCGACAGGGCTTTGATGACAAAATGGGTAGATATGACAAGTATGATTGTCAAGGCCTTGGGAAACCTCAAGAGCAGAGATGCAGAAGACCTTCTCTGGTTTGTGGTCACCCATCCGGCAGATGACTCTCTATTAAAAGCCGATGCTCTTGTTGCATTGGGAGAAATAAGAGCCGTTAAATATGCTCCTGAAATCGCGACACTCTTGAGAAATCTGAATTTCAACACACAGCAGGACAATCCTACTAATGCCGAAATTGAGGCCTATGGTAGCGTTATGGCATTGCAGAAAATGAGAGATCCTGCGGGTTTTGAGCCCGTCTTTTATGCGGCTTCAGGTTGGTATTCAAGACGAACCAAGGAACTGGCTCTTGAATCGTTGAAGACCATGGCAGATGATCCGACAGAACCTATTATGAACATCATGAAGGATGCAGATTTTAAGACCAAGAAAGTGGCTCTTATGGTAGAAAAAGATTCATCAGCACCCTTAGAAAATAAGAGTAAAGTCGCTATTTTAGCTCTGACAGAAGGGCATAAGTATCAGACAAATGATAAGAATCAACAGGATGATCTCTCTAAACTCAGAGTAGAAGCTATAAAAATTCTGATTGAAAATGAGTCCAAGGATGATGCATCGGTTCCCTTGCTTAAGAAAACAATAGAGTTAGCCAAAGATGGGAATGAAATCATCTACTCATATTTCGCTCTTGGGGTGATTGGTAGTGATGCAGCTGTGGATGTCCTGACGGAAAAACTGTCTCTTTACAACCAGAGACAATCCGATGGGATTGAAGCCAGTCGTGATCAGCTGGAATACATCAAACAGATTATCAAATCCATAGGGATGTCCGGAAACAGCCGCGGGAATGCCATTTTGACGGAGGTTCAGTTCTCAAATTATACACCGGCCATCAATCGACTGGCCAAGCAGGCTCAGGAAGCCCTTCAATAAGCTTTTTATGATCTAAAGCATTGACCCCGGAATGAAAATCCGGGGTTTTTTGAATTTATACCATCAGACCTTTCGTTAAAAAGACATGCTTCGAGTATTCAAAGATCCCTGCTCAGGTCTTTTTGTGAAATGGGTCCTGTCTTTTGCTGTTGTTTACACCATTCTACAGCCCTTTCATTTGAGTATCATTTTCTACTTGCCCCTCTTCCTGCTGGGTGGATTTCTAATGACCCAGGGGAAAAAAGGACTTCTTCTCTTCCTTTGCCTCATCTCCTATCTTTGTGTATCCCAAATTCAGTACCTCCGTGGGACGGCTGTTTCCATTCCTCTGGAAACGGGTCGAATTACACTTATCTATGGCCGTCTTACCCAGGAGCCTTCCTGGGGCAGTCATGGCCGTCTTTTCCTCAATCTGGACCTGGAATCTGTCGAATCCAGGTCAGGAGTGTCTGGTGAGGCTCGGGGTGTTTTGTCGGCGACTCTCCCTGTTATGAATTCTTTCGGGTCCCGCCGATGGCTCAGGGGGGATCATCTGGTTCTTCAAGGACGTCTTATAGAGAGGACCAACCCTGAGGGCAATGAGTATTACTTTATAGGATCTGATTTACTTCAATACTGGAGCCCCCGTCCCGGTGGATGGCGGGAATTGGTGATCAGAAGGGTTCGAAGAGTTGCAGAAGGAGTCGGGAACTTGTCGGAAACTCTCTTACCCGCCCTGGTGTTGGGCTTAAAGCATCCGGACATGGATAGCAGTGCCTCCCTCTTTCGTGAAACTGGAACGGCACATATTATTGCTCTTTCAGGGTTTCATTCCGGACTTGTTGCCTTCTTGCTCTTTAGCCTTTTCCGTTTTCCCCTGGGATACAGGGGAGGGCTTATCGCCGCCGCCATCGGACTTTTGATCTTCCTGTATCTAGCAGGCCCTAAACCCTCCCTGGTGCGGTCGGTTCTGATGTATCTCCTGGTCGTGGCTGGAAAGCTGAGTTATCGAAAACCAAATCTCAGGCTGATTCTCATCTGTTCTTTTTTGATCACAGGCCTTTGGGCTCCCGAATCTCTACACAGCCTTTCGGCCCGCCTCTCCTACCTTGCCTTGTGGGGAATCTTGACTACGGGTCCCCTTCTTTATAATATTCTTAAAAGACGGGTGGGGAGTATCCTGTCTGTGGCTCTCAGTGCTTCCTTTGCCGCACAAATCTGGACACTTCCTTTGGTCTTCTCCATTTTCGGTCTCTGGTATCCTGCAGGAATACTGGCCTCTCTAGTGCTGACTCCTCTCGTCACATTTTACCTCTACTGGGGAATCTTTCTAATATTTCTCCCCGAGACATCTTTTATTATTCCCGTCATCAACGCTGTGGGAGGATTTCTGGAATCCCTTCTGCTGCTCACAGCTCTTCTGTTTCAAAAGATTCCGCCCATTACTATGAAGTATTCAAATCCGGGGCTTTTCCTGATCCTTCTCTTTCCGCTATTATTAGGCCTAACGTACAGACCTGGAGGGTTGAGTGGAAAAAGAAAATTTGGATCTGAATTACGATTCCATAACCGAGATAAAGGCTCTTCTCGATCTAATGGGTTTGGGACCACGCAAGCGCTGGGGACAGAACTTTCTGATTAATCGGGGAGCCCGGGAAAAGATTGTAAAATTTCTGGAACTTCAAGATGGTGACAGGCTCTGGGAGATCGGACCCGGTTTGGGGGCCATGACAAAAATGGTCGCTTCCGAACCCATTGATCTGACGGTTTTTGAAATTGATCCGGGATATGTGGAATACTTAAAACGGGCCATGATTGAGTATGATCGCTTCCGGATTGTTTCAGGAGATGTGATCAAAACCTGGCAGTCCGAGTGTGAACAATATGGTATTCCCCATAAGGTCTTGGGAAACCTTCCCTATAATGCCGCATCGGCCATTATTGCTTCCTTCGTCGAAAATAACATTCTTCCGTCCCGCTTGGTTTTGACTGTCCAGAGTGAAATGGGCGATAGGATGACCGCCAAAGAAGGGCAGAAGAATTATTCTTCCTTTTCCATACTCTGTCAGAGCGCCTTCCATGTGAAGGACTGCGGCGTCCTCAATCCGGGATCTTTTTATCCTGTCCCGCGGGTCTCTTCAAGGATCGTTCTTTTAACTCCTCACGGACTGTATCAGGACATGAAAGACCGCAAAATCTTTCAGGCCCTCATTCGGGATATCTTTGTCTCCAGACGAAAGACAATCAAGAATAATCTCAGTGCCATGTCTGGACAACGCTTTGCCCGTTTTGGTAAAGACCTCCTGTATCGGATTTTTGAAGAGGAAGGCATCGATCTCAGCTGGAGACCAGAAAGGATCAAGGTCAGTCAGTTTGTTTCTCTGGCAGACCGCCTGGCTGCAGTCGATCCTGAAAGGAAGGTGTGATTCTTGTCTTTATTCCGCTGTCCTGTCTGTTCTGCAGAAGGTTCAGCATATTATCAGATGGTTCAGAAACAACGTGACTTTCTCATCTGCCCCGCATGTTCTCTCCTTTATCAGGATGCTCGCAGTTTACCTTCGCCCCTAGAGGAACAATCCCGGTATGAATTGCATCGCAATGATCCTGGAGACAAGGGATATATCAAATGGCTTCAGTCTTTTATCCACCGTTCTGTCACCCCCTGGTACAAAGGGGGCAGAATCCTGGATTTTGGAAGTGGTCCTCGCTGTGTTTTGAGTGATCTTCTCAAGGAAAAGGGCTTCCCCGTTGTCTCCTACGATCCATTTTTCGCCCCGCAATGGCCTAAAGAGAAGGATTTTTCCCTTATATTGTTATGTGAAGTTCTGGAGCATATCAATGATCCGGTAAATGCCTTCAGAAGGCTGCACTCCCTGGCTTCCCAAGGGAGTCTTCTTTCTTTAAAGACACAGTTTCTGACAGCTGATCCTCTCGATCCTGAGTCTGTGACAAGCTTCAAGAAATGGTGGTACAAGGAAGACCCGACTCATATTCGATTCTACAATCCCAGGTCATTGGAAATTCTGGGAGAACGGAGCGGGTGGGAGTTGATCAGTCAGGACGGGACTTCTCTTGCAGTGTATAAAAAAACGGCTTCCCCGGAAGGAAGCCGTTCATAAGTAAGGCGTTTTTTTATATCAGACCATAATCTTTGAGGACATTCTGTATAAACTTCCTGTTTTCTTCCGACGCCTGGCAGAGGGGCAGCCGATAAACATCCTTGATCAGTCCCATGGCAGCCATGGCCGTCTTCACCGGAATCGGATTTGTTTCTACAAACATGGATTTGAACAGAGGCAGAAGGTCATAGTGAAGTTTTCTTGCCTTGTCCAGTTCGCCCTGACGCGCCGCCAGCACCAGTTCTTCCATCCGTTTGGGGATGATATTGCTGACAACGGATACGACACCGGCTCCACCCAATAGAACCAGAGGAAGAGCCAGGTTGTCATCACCTGAGAGAACATCAAAATCGGCGGGTTTCCGGCGGAGGACTTCCATCATTTGACCCAGATCTCCACTGGCTTCCTTAACAGCCACAATGTTTTCGTGTTTTGCCAGACGCATCAGAGTGTCCGTATTGATATTGACACCAGTACGGCCTTGAATATTGTAAACCATCACGGGGAGGTCAACAGCATCGGCAATGGTCATAAAATGCTGATAGAGCCCTTCTTGAGTTGGTTTGTTATAATAAGGAGAAACCTGAAGACTGGCGTTAGCTCCAATGTCCTTAGCAATTTTTGTCATGCGGATAGCTTCGTCGGTAGAGTTGGAACCAGTCCCTGCGATAACGGGAACTCGTCCGTTCACTTCCTTGACTACCATTTCTATCACGTCCATGTTTTCCTGATGTGTCACCGTGGGGCTTTCACCTGTGGTACCTACAGGAACAAGTCCGGAAATGCCTTTGTCCAGCTGAAATTTTACAATTTTTTTAAGACACTCTTTGTCAATTTCCTTCTTGTCATTAAATGGGGTAACTAGTGCCGTATAAACGCCTGCAAACATAATTTTTCTCCTCTATGCTGTCAGGGGTCCCGTAGGACAGACATTCGTATATCTGGACTACAGGGGCCCCGGTCTCGTTTCTCTGCCGGTAACAGCATCGCAGCTGAAACCGGCAGATCCTAGATCAGTCAAGTAGATCGCTGATAAAATCATCCACAGTGTATATCCCGGATTTGTCCTTTAAGAGCCATTCGGCTGCCATGACAGCCCCCAGTGCAAAGCCGCTCCGATTTCTAGCATTATGACTAATTTCAAGGCTGTCTGCAGGGGAGTCCATGGTGATGGTATGAATTCCGGGAATATGCCCGCCCCGTATGGAGGCAACATGAAGCTGTTCGGGTTTGATGGCTCCCTGGGGATTCCCAGGGAGTATTTCCTTTTTCCGATCCATATTTTTCAACACAAGATTTGCCGCTGTCAGAGCAGTCCCCGAGGGGGCATCCACTTTCTTGTTGTGATGGTATTCAGTGAGCATTATGTCATACTCTTCTACTTTGTTGATCATCTTTGACGCGGCTTCGGTTAATCTGAAAAAAAGATGAGCCCCAATGGAAAAATTAGAACCATAGAGACAGGCTCCCTTCCCGTTTTCAAAGGGCTTCAGGACCGTCTCTTTCCTATCGGTCCATCCGGTGGTGCCAATGACGGCTTTCAGATCAAACTGACTGTAAAGAGCTGTGTTTTTCTCAATGCCGAGGGGCAGGGCGAATTCAATGACCGCATCCGCTGCTGTCAAAGATTCTTCAGAGGGAGTCAATTCATCACCAAAACCGCCCGGATCAACCCGGGAAATAATCTGATGGCCCCTCTCTTGCAGAATCTTTTCGATTTCCCGGCCCATTCGGCCGTAACCCATGATAATTACTTTCATTGTCTTCCTAGTCTTCAACCTGAGTCATGGTTACTGCAATTGTATTGACTATGTCTTCTACTGAACAGCCTCTGGACAGGTCGGAGATCGGTTTCGCAAAACCCTGAAGAAAGGGACCATAGGCTCCGGCATTTCCAAATCTTTGGGCCAGTTTATAGCCGATGTTTCCAGATTGAAGATCGGGGAAAACCAGTGTGTTTGCCTTTCCGGCGACGGCAGAACCAGGTGCTTTTTTAGCCCCAACGCTCTCAACGATGGCGGCGTCAAGCTGCATTTCTCCATCAACCTTTAACTCGGGTGCTTTTTCTTGAACAATCTTTAGAGCCTCTGTCACCTTGTCCACATTGGGATGAGAAGCCGATCCTTTTGTTGAAAAAGAAAGCATGGCTGTCAATGGTTCGGTCTGTAGGAAGGTTTTACAGGAAACGGAAGACTGAATTGTGATTTCAGCCAACTGCTCTACAGTGGGGTCCGGGATGGTGGCACAATCAGAGAAAATCATGAGTCCATCTTTTCCCCATTTCTTGTCTGGGAAATCCATGACGAAGCAGGAGGAGGCGGAAGTCACACCGGGAGCTGTTTTGATAATGGTAAAACCGGCCACCAGTACTTTCCCTGTGGGATTATCTGCACCGGCTACCATGGCATCCGCATCTCCCTTCCGGACCATCATGGCTCCCCATTTTAAGTTATCTTTAATCTGTTCTCTTGCTGCTTCCAGGGTCAGTCCTTTATGTTTTCTTAGTTCGTAGTATTCCTGGGCATACCCTTCGGCCAGATCAGAAGAAGATGGGTCTAGAACGGAGATTCCTTCCAGAGATATTCCTTCGGCGGCGGCTGCAGAATTGACGGCGCTTGTCTCTCCTACCAGGTAAACTTCTGATACTATATTTTCATCCTTGATGATTCGGGCGGCTGCCATGGTTCGGGGTTCGGTCCCTTCGGGCAGAACCAGTTTTTTCTGCATTTTGACTGCTTTTGCTTTCATATTCTCAACAAATGACATAATTCTAATCTCTCCTGAAGTAGATTCCGGATCGAAGAACAGAACCACGGGTTCTCCATCGAGGCGGAAATATTTTCCTAGTACTATAAACCTTTTTTAAAAACAGGAAAAGAAGGGGGGACCCACTCAGAATGGATATGAGTGGGAAAATAAATAGGCCGGGCTGTATGTATAATTGACTTTGCAACCTTTTGTTTTTTCTGTATGATAGGTTCATGCAAATTTCTGTTTACGGTCTGGGCCGTTTTGGAGCGTTTTGGGCGTCCATATTGTCAGAATCTTTTCAAGTCAAAGGGTATTCTCGAAATCCTGACAGAATCACCCCCCCAGGGGTTCTCCGTGTGGACCTTGAGGAACTGATGGATTGTCATGTTCTATTTTTATGCAATGCCATCTCATCTATGGAACAGGTCCTTCCTGTTATCGCTCCCCTGGTTAAGCCGGGAACTCTGGTTGTGGATACCTGTTCTGTAAAGGTTTATCCTACAGATATGATGTTTAAATATTTACCCGAATCTGTAGAGATTCTGGGATCACATCCCATGTTTGGTCCCGATTCCGGGAAAAATGGTGTGGAAGGACTCCCCATTGTTTTGTGTAAAAAAAGGATCAGTGATGAACAGTATATCCTCTGGAAGGATCTGTTTCGGAATATGGGCCTTGCTGTACAAGAAATGACAGCCCACGAACATGACCGGGAAGCCGCTTATACTCAGGGAATTACCCATTTTATAGGAAGAACGCTGGATGAACTCAAGTTGCATCCCAGTTCAATGGCTACTACGGGGTATAGTGGTTTGTTGGATATTGTAAAGCAAACCTGTAACGACCCCTGGCAGCTTTTTATAGATTTACAGAAATATAACCCTTATACTTCCCGCATGCGTCAGGACCTGCACAAAGGACTTGAGAAAATGCTGGGAACATTTGATTCCATTGAAAGTTTAGGAGATCAGAATGGCCGAAATTCATTCCCGAAAGATTAAAGAACACAAGCTGGATACGGTTCTGGCAGATGATATCAGCTTTTGCGGAGAGCTGTCTTTTACCAGAGAATTGATGATTAAGGGAAAATTCGAAGGTAAAATCAATGCAAAGGGCGACCTATACATTGACGAAAATGCCGATGTTACTGCCGAGATAGGAGCCCGTTCAATCCATGTTCGCGGTAAAATCCGGGGCAATGTAAATGCCGAATCTCAGGTGGAACTCATGGGAAATGCCGAGGTCATCGGCGATATAACCGCTCCCAAAATTATCATGGAAACCGGCTGTCGTTTTGAAGGCGTTAGCAGAATGGTTCCTGCGGAGGATTCTTTTGAAAACTAAAAAATTCTATATAAGTCTGATTCTGTCTCTTTCCTTTTTGTCTCAAATGGCAGCACAGGAAAAAATTGATGCCTTGAAGCTCTATCGGCAGGGGGCCTATGAAGAATCTGTAGAAGTCTGTTTGAATGAACTTTCTGCTTATGATGACTCTCAGATCATTCCCAGAATGGATTCTTATACTGTCCTGGGGTGGGGACTCATACGTCTGGGACGCTATGAAGAAGCCGTTCGTTATGGAGAGGATGCCCTGAAGTGGTCCAGGTATGACACTAGGATTATAGAGAATTTGGGCGAAGCTCATTACTATTTGGGCAATCATGAGAAGGGATTAGACTACTTTCAGCAATATGTTTCACTCAATCCGACAGGAGACAGGATCGGTCAGGTTTATTACTACATGGGAGAAACTTATATTAGAATGGGCCTATATAATCATGCCGATATTGCCTTGTCGACCGCTGTTTATCATGTTCCCTCGGCTGCCCGCTGGTGGTCTAGGCTCGGTTATGCCCGGGAAGGAGCAGAGAAAGTAAAAACAGCGGAGCTTGCTTATAATCAGGCTTTGATTTTGCAGTCCACCCTGGAGGAAGCCCGTAAAGGACTGGAACGTATTCGTCAAAACTGACGGTTAGGAGATACAATGAAAGCCGCCTTTTTTACTCTCGGATGCAAACTGAATCAGTGCGAAACCGAGGCACTTGCGGATTCATTTGAAAAGCAGGGATTTCATATTACCGAGTTTTCCGATGCGTCCGATGTTTATGTCGTTAATACATGTACGGTGACCTCGAAGAGTGAACAGAAAGCCCGGCGGGTTATTCGTAAGGTCAGTCGGGATTTTCCAGATTCTCTCGTGCTGGTTACAGGCTGTTATGCACAGCTTGAACCGGAATTGATTGGAGAATTGGGTGATAATGTTCTCTCTGTCCCCTTGGATCAAAAAGATCTGATTATGGATATGGCAGCCTACCTGGCCAGTGGACAAGCTGATGGCCTGGATCTCTATAAACACGCCGGATTCTGGCTTGAGACTCAAGCTCCCGGGATCGAGGGGTCCCAAAGCCGTTTTCGCTTTTCGGCGGCGGATTTTAATTTTCACGCCAGAGCATTCTTGAAAATTCAGGATGGCTGTGACCATCGATGCGCCTATTGCCGTGTTTGCCTTGCCAGGGGGAAATCAGTCAGTCTGGATAGTTCTGTCCTGCTTGAGCGCTTGAAAGAACTTGAAGCAAAGGGTTACAGGGAAGTCGTTCTTACAGGAGTGAATATAGACTCATATTCTGATGGTGAAATGGACCTTTCTGATCTGCTTGAAACCATTCTGGATCAAACCGAAGGCTTTCGTATAAGGCTGTCTTCTCTTGAACCGGAGACCCTTCTCAGTCGGGATCTTTCTATTCTGTCCCATCCCAGAATCTGTCCTCATTTTCATGTTTCTGCTCAGTCCTGCAGCAATTCTGTCCTGGAGAGAATGAATCGCCCCTATCGGTCCGAATCTGTGAAGAATGCCGTTGAGAGACTGAGAGAGTTGAAAGATCATCCATTTATCGCAGCCGATATTATTTGTGGGTTTCCTGGAGAGACTGATGAGGAACACAGAGAGACTGTGGCAGCCTTAGAACAGCTTAATTTCTCAAGAATCCATGTCTTTCCTTTTTCTCCCCGTCCCGGTACGGCAGCCTGGAGTATGAAGCCGGCTATTCCCGAGAGAATCACTGGTGAACGAACAGGGGACATTCGAAAAATATCCAAAAGTTCATATGGTCAATATCTGAATGACCAAAATGGGAAACAGCTGAAAGTCTTACTGGAAGAACAGAGCAGCTCCGGAGGGCAGCAGTATTGGGAAGGAACTTCTGAAAATTATCTGAGAGTCCGTATTCCCTATGATATGGATCTCCAGAGGGGTTCAATTCTCCTTTGTCGTGTCCGTCGTTTGGAGCAGCAGATCCTTTATGCCACTGTCGAGTAGGTGGGGTTCTTCATACTATTTGTTGGAATATAAGCAATATTGAGGTATCTTTTAGATTGGACTCTTTCATCATTTGTGGTTATTTTATTCAATTATTGCATTTCATTGGTGTGAAGACCGATATAAATTTAAAAATCGTCTCTTAGGAGGAACTAGTGGATAAGAGGTCTTTAACGGGTTTAATCCTGGTTCTTATATTTATTTTAGGCAGTTGTAATCCCTTTACAACGAATCTTTACAGTAGGTTTGATGTTTTTGAAAATCCTGACCTCACTGATGCGGATGCGGTCCTCGAGGCGAGTGATGAGCCTCAGTTTTATGAAAATCTGGCCAATGACCCAGAAGCGAAAGCTCAGGTTCTGGAGACCCTGGCAGAAGTATATAATGATCCAGATGCTTCGGATGAGAAACAGCAGGAAGCGGCTTTGATGTCGGCTGATGTATATCTAAAGACATCTGATACCCAGGCTGTTATGAGCAATCTGAATTCTCTGGTAAGCGATGCAGTTTCGGGGGAAGACGTTTTTTCAGGTGAGAGCGAAAGCGATGGTCCTGAAGTTTTTTACAGGTCTATTTTTGGTGAACCTCCAACGGATGTGGCCCAAGCCACATATAAGGCAGCTGTCATCATCAGGCTTACTGCTTTCAGGGATTCGGCAGTCCCATTACAGGTCTATGGTGAAAAGCTGGAAGAGACCAATTCCAGTCCTCCTGATACAAATGATGGTGACAATGCTACCAAGGCCCTAATGGCCGGCATGACAAGGACTCTCCTTTATTATATAGATGAGTCTACGGCGGAGGATAAACTGGATATCCTTGCCGAGTATTTATCCACACCAGAAGATTCGGATGGAAATGTTCTTCCTGCCATCACTTATGTGGGAGGAATGCCTGAATATGAAGGTCCTAATGATATGCTTCTGGATCCGGATGATCCTACAAATCCTGCAAAAGATGGTCTTCAAACCGTAGTCTCCTTTGGCGGTCTTGATCTTGATTCATTCTTTGAATAAGGGGACGAAAATGAAAAAAATAATTTTAACCATTCAATTGATATTGATGACATCTGGAATTTTATTCGCTAAAGACAGGTATTATTCCCCAGCCTTTACCTGGAACAGTCCGGAAATCCAGGGGCAGGGAGGATCATTCATAGCCAATGGAAGTGGGTATAGCTCCCTATTGGTGAATCCTGCATCCTTTGAGAAGTCCGGTGAAAAAATAAATAAAGAGGGTGAAATTGTCCAAAAAGGAGAAGTGACGCTTCTTTCCTTGGGAAGCGCCTACGCGGGAGATGCCTTTTCCTTTATGAGTGAAAGCAGAACTACTGATAAGGGAGTTCTTGAACTGATATTGGATCAAGTGACCTCCGGAGGTCTTGGAGGGTCTTTCCAGGCTGGTGGAGCTTATGTGGGCCGTCGTTTTGGGGTAGGTCTGATGACTATCGCAGAACTTGATGCCCCTGCAGTGGAAACCACTCTGGGGGTTACGGCCGACCTCATTTGGACTACAGGGCTCGTGGCGGGATACGCTTATCCTTTTGAGTTGGGACAGGTTAAACTGGTTGTAGGCTCAGATCTCAGGCCTATGTACCGCTTCACCGCCAAAGACATTAACATCGATGCCCTGACTTCGAGTGCGAGCTCTGATTCAGATGGAGATATCAGTTTTTCCGATGTGACTGCCCTGGGAGGAGTTGGAGTCGCCTTTGATCTGGGGGCCGATCTTTACTGGAGGGATTTGATTGCCAGCGTCACAATGAGAGACATTGGTAATACAAGATACTTCTATGAACCGGTGAGCAGTGCTTTAGGGATGGAATTTTCGGATGAAGAGGTTGATGATATTTATATAACACCCTGGACCCTGAACTTCGGTGTTTCCTACAACCCGATTATGGGGCAGCTGAATAAATATCTGGATATGACAGTTCATGGTAGTTTTACACAGCCATTGATACGGGAAGACAGCCTTTATGGGTACAAGACACAGTCCTTTTGGACACGTTTGGATCTTGGAACCGAAGTGGTGTTGTTGTCGTCTGTGGCATTGAGAGCCGGTGTACAGGGAGGCTATTTTACAGCTGGTTTTGGACTGGATCTCTTTTTTGTTGAAATCAGCGGTGCCCTCTATGCGGAAGAAACGGGTTCTCACGCCGGAGATCAGCCAAAACTGGGTGGTTCTATGGAGCTTGCCATACGTTATTGATTTCAAAGACCCTGAATACAACAGTTCTTCGGGGTTCTTTTTTTCCTGATAAACATCCCTTTTTTGTGCTGAAAAAGGTCTTTTCTTCCCTCGCTCCTGGATGGAGAAACTAAGAGCCTCCACATGGTATTAGGCATCCTTAAAGATCGGGAATGCCGAGATGCTCTGATATGTAATTCCCAATATGGTATAGAATTAAGAATTGATATGTTGGCATTAAATTCTCCCTAATTGAAATAAAATATAGAATTTAACAAATGATTATTGACACTTTCAGCTCCATTAGGTATATTACCACTCGTTCTACGGGCCGCTAGCTCAGCTGGCAGAGCAACGCCCTTTTAAGGCGTGGGTCACTGGTTCGAACCCAGTGCGGCTCATTGGCCAACTGAATAAACAATTTTTGTCTCCATCGTCTAGGGGTTAGGACACCGGGTTTTCATCCCGGCAACGGGGGTTCGATTCCCCCTGGAGATGTACGGGCCGCTAGCTCAGCTGGCAGAGCAACGCCCTTTTAAGGCGTGGGTCACTGGTTCGAACCCAGTGCGGCTCATCCGATTTGTTTAGTTGGTTATTTTGTCTCCATCGTCTAGGGGTTAGGACACCGGGTTTTCATCCCGGCAACGGGGGTTCGATTCCCCCTGGAGATGCTTCTTGAAGAGGACAGCTTAGGCTGTCCTCTTTTTTTGTTATAACTTACGGTCCATACGCATCGATCCAAATTGAATTCATAACGAAGAGGAGAAGGCCCGCTGTATCCTAAAATCCTGCGTGAGGGATAGGGTGTTCTCAAGGAAAGAGGAAATTGGCTAAAGGAGAATATGAATTCACATTTAAATAGCATATTCCTATCCTCGCTGACTGGAAAATAAACTCAAATATTCTTAATATATAATCATATTTAAAGAGCTGTTCTTTATTGAACCATATAGGCTCTAATATAAATTCAGGAGTTTTTATGTTTTTTAATATGAAGAAAATTGTATTCTCCCTGACTCTCGTTTTGGCGTCTGTATCTTTTGTTTCTGCCCAATCTTCGGTGAAGGGGATGAATGCCCAAGGGATTACCGGTGTTATTCTGACACCTACTGCCAGAGTCGGTTGGGAGAAGAGTGACTTCGGATTAGACTTCACTTATTCTATGATGAGCCGGAATGATCAGGCTCACATACCCGCGGTGACTCTCAGTCTCTATCGGAAGGCAGAAATTGCTCTGGCCTACGATGTCGAAAATACTGATGACGACAACGGTTATAGCAATGTTTTGCTGGGTGGCAAGTATCAGTTGTACAATGAAGGCGGTACTTCCCTGGCTGTGGGCGGAAACTTTGAGACTGTCACAGGGGACAGATACGACGATTTCGATAATGATAAGAAGAACAGTTCCTCTATTTACCTTGTTACGACCTACGGTGGTGACTTTTTCAAGCTTCCCGCTGTCACGACCATGCTTTTCGGCTGGCAGGTTCAAAGGGCAGGAGAGGTCACATCCAATTTAAACTACTCCATGGGATTCGAATTGGGTCTTTTTCCTGAGACATTTCAAAATTATGTGTACTGGATTAGTGATTTTTCAAACTATTCCTACGCTGTTTATCAGGATAAGATCAGTGAAAACCGCGGGATCTTTAATACGGGAGTCAGGATCGATCCCTTGAAATCCAGCGAATATAAATTTGTTATTAATCTTTTGGGAACAGACCTTATGGATGAAGATCAGCGCGGAATTATGCTGAATGCCACATTCGGTATGTCTTTTTGACCTGATCCAGCATAAGAAATGAAGCCGCCTGCTTTTTCCGGGCGGCTTTTTTGTGTATAATAGGCATAATTCAAATGCAACAAGGAACTGAAGATGGATAAAAAAGTAATACTCAAAGCAGAAGATCTGAATGGTTATTTGACCGATGATGATCATAAGAATATTAATGAAATGAACAGGTTTTATGGTCAGGCTATCGAATCTTTCCGGTCTCTTTCAGTGGCTGAGGGGAATTCTTCGGTTATTAAAAAGGAAACGGATAAAATAATTAAGCTCTATGACATCATGGGCGACTTCATGAAGGAAATTACATCTAAAGAAGAGTCTATCAGGGTCTATTCCTTTGAGACTCCCCAGATTAAGCATGGGGAAGTTTCCAGATTGATAGCCAAGCTCAGAGATCAAAGAACACCCCATGATGAATTTGTATATTATGTGCAAAGAGCCTATGAACTCCTATTCAATTTAGCCTATGACAGTGGCGACACAAAAAGCAAAAACCATCTGATTGTCAAAACTCCTGTGACAGTTCCTGTTCAAAATTACGCGGTGCATAAGATTCCGGATGTGGACGATGCTATTTCTAACTCCGTCATGTGCGTTATGCTGCGGGGGGCACTCCTTCCTTCCATGATTCTCAGTAAGGAAATACAGGAGTATTCTTCAACAGGTTATGTGACACCCTTTGCTCTGTTTAAAATAAAGAGAGATGATTCAAGGATGAAACATAATATGGAATACATCCTTGACCTGGAAAAATCATTTTTTAACCCGGAAGATCTCCATGATAAAGATCTGATTTTTGCCGATCCCATGAATGCTACCGGTGGTAGTTTGGTTACCATTGTTAAATATATATTGGAACTGGGAGTGAAACCCCGTTCAATCCGTTTTTTAAATGTTATATCCGCTTTGAAAGGAACTCTGCAGATCATCCGGTCTATTGAAGATATTACCTGTTACACTCTGTGGATGGATCCTGTTCTGAATGATGCTGCTTATATTCTTCCCGGGCTGGGAGATGCCGGAGACAGGCTGAACGGGAAAGACTTAGATGATTATCCTAGGAATATGATCCAGCTGATTGCAGACTACGGAACCACATTGGCAAATCTATATAGATCACAGGTAAGGACTATTGAGCAGACAATTCTGGGCATTTAATGGACTTCTGATCCTTATCGCATCTCTCTTATCGTGTCAGACCACGGTCTCAAAGGTCGATCTGTCCAGAGATTACTACAATATTGGAAATGCTTATTCCGACCTTGGAGAGTATGTTAAGGCTGCCGAGTATTTTGAGAGGGCCTTAGTTCTGAATCCTGATCTAAATCAGGCTGCTTTTAATCTGGCACGGACTAACCTTGAAACTGAAAACTATGAAACCGCTCTGACTCTCCTGGAAGATCTGGAGGCGGAGGATTCAGAAAATTTGATTGTTCTGGAAATGCTGGGTTATGCCTGGTATAAGAGGGGTGACGAAGAGAAGGCCGGAGAGTATTACAGGCGAAGCCTGAGTATCAATCCTGCCCATGTGCGATCTCTATATAACTTGAGTCTCCTTGAAAAACGGAACAAGAACTGGGGCATGTCCCGTTATTATCTCGAAAACCTGTTAAAGCTGGAAGACAAAAAGGAGTATCGGGTACTCATCGCAGAATTGGCAGCCGCCGAAGAAGAGTATGACTTGGCCCTGGACTATTACGAAGATCTTGTTTTGGAGTATGACGGAGATACTGTCGTCTATGGGGCAATGAAAGATCTGTATTTGAAAACTGAGATGTATTATAAGGCCTTGGAAATGCTCGATCTTCTAATTGAATCTGAACCGGAGGATTCTCTTTTAAAAGATTATTATTTTGAAAAGGGCAATATCGAAATTCTATACCTTGATGACATCATACTCGGACAGGATCACCTAATTCAGGCACTTGATGCTGGTTATTCAGATAAAGAGACATTAGATGCACTCGTATCCGCCATTGATCTTCCTTATAAAGGGGAATTTGAAAAAATCATTAAAGATCACCTTAAAGAGGAAGAGGTCCAGGGAGATGATGAGACAGATTCTGATGGTGAGGAAGAGGAGCCGATAACAGAAGGATAAGAGTCACTTCTTGTGATTTATTGAAGTTATCAAAAAAGAAAACCGCCGGTTAACCGGCGGTTTTTATTATTTTAGAATAGCCTTTAAGTCTTCAAAGACTTTGTCAGGATGCTGGCTGCTGTCAACATTCACAAGGCTACCCTCATTTTTGTAGAAGCTGATAAGGGGTTCCGTTGACTCTCCGTATACAGAGAGTCGGTTCTTTATCGCATCGATCTGGTCATCGGCTCGGGTGTAGAGTTCGCCGCCACACTTATCACAGATTCCATCTTTGCTGGGAGGAATGAACTCGATATGATAACTCTCTCCACAGGACTTACATACCCTGCGACCAGATAGTCTCCGGATGACTTCATCTTCTGTGATGGTAAAGTTGACTACCGAATCTATGGCACTGAACTCTTTCAGGGCTTTGGCCTGGTAAAGAGTGCGAGGAAATCCATCGAGTATAAAACCATTGGTAGCATCTGGCTGTTGTAATCTTTCTTTTACAATTGAGGTGGTTAACTCGTCGGGAACAAGGTTGCCCGCATCGAGTATGGATTTTACCTGCTTACCAAGGTCTGTTTCATTCTTAATAGCGGCTCTGAAAAGATCTCCGGTTGAGATATGGGGGATCTTAAAATGTTCTTTTGCCCGGAAAGCCATGGTTCCTTTACCAGCCCCCGGAGGGCCTAAAAATATCAAATTCATTCTTTCTCTCCTGGTGTATAAGTTTTTTCAGCATTTTGACAGCTTGTTGAACAGAACATCTGCTCCTGATCATCTGTTAGTATAAAATATTTACCGCAGTGAGGACATCGTCTGAATTGATCGGCACAATCTTCACAGCAAAATTGCCCTACGATCATAATCGCTTCAGGGCAGTATCGCCCGCAGTTAATACATTTCTTATATATAGCAGTATCATTTTGTTCCATGAAAAATAATATCCAATTAAAGACTGACGGTCAATGTTCGCGTCAAAGGCTTGTTTAATTGAGAGCTATACTTTCTCTTGAATAAATAATCCTTCTAAATTGATTGTGGTAAAGAGAATATTAGTAATGGGGTGATCAGCTTTGTTTTTTTTGAAATATTGTGTTGACAAAAAAAGGGTATTAACGGTATATTCACGGAGCGTTCGGGTTAACAAGCCACGGACCAACGGAACTGAAGTGCTTTGCTGAACAAGCGAACTGCTTTTTAAATGTTCTTTTACAAAGGAATTAGAGAAGGGAAATTGAAGTATTTGACGAGAGTCAAGCACTGGTAGTACGAAAATAGAATCGTGCCAAAAGCCTTATGGTTTAGGTACGGTCCGAACGTTAGTTTTCTTTTAAGCACAGTGGGTTTTTCCGAAAGGGGAGGCGCACTGCATAAAGGGACTCTGACTCACTTTAAGGCAGATCAGGATGAATACATTCGCTAGGATCTGTTTTAAGGCATTGATAGAAAATTATCCACTTCGGTGGATAAACTATATCATGGAGAGTTTGATCCTGGCTCAGAACGAACGCTGGCGGCGCGTTTTAAGCATGCAAGTCGAACGGTAGGGAAGTGCTTGCACTTCCTGAGAGTGGCGAACGGGTGAGTAACGCGTAGGTGATCTACCTTTTAGTTGGGGATAGCTCATGGAAACATGGGGTAATACCGAATGATCTCTACGATCTTGTTTGTAGAGCAAAGGGGCGTTTGCCTCGCTGAAAGATGAGCCTGCGTATGATTAGCTAGTTGGTAAGGTAATGGCTTACCAAGGCGACGATCATTAGCCGGCCTGAGAGGGTGACCGGCCACATTGGGACTGAGACACGGCCCAGACTCCTACGGGAGGCAGCAGCTAAGAATCTTCCGCAATGGACGAAAGTCTGACGGAGCGACGCCGCGTGTGCGAAGAATGTCGAGAGATTGTAAAGCACTTTTATATGTGAGGAATAATAGTATCAGGAAATGGGTATTAGATGACGTTAGCATATGAATAAGCTCCGGCCAATTACGTGCCAGCAGCCGCGGTAACACGTAAGGAGCGAGCGTTGTTCGGAATTATTGGGCGTAAAGGGCATGTAGGCGGTTACGTAAGTCCGATGTGAAAGCACACTGCTTAACAGTGATGTTGCGTTGGAAACTGTGTGACTAGAATCCGAGAGGGGTAAGTGGAATTCCTAGTGTAGGGGTGAAATCTGTTGATATTAGGAAGAACACCAGAGGCGAAGGCGACTTGCTGGCTCTGGATTGACGCTGAGGTGCGAAAGCGTAGGTAGCGAACAGGATTAGATACCCTGGTAGTCTACGCCGTAAACGATGTACACTTGGTGTCTGGAACATGAGTTCTAGGTGCCGTAGCTAACGCGTTAAGTGTACCGCCTGGGGAGTATGCCGGCAACGGTGAAACTCAAAGGAATTGACGGGGGCCCGCACAAGCGGTGGAGCATGTGGTTTAATTCGATGATACGCGAGAAACCTTACCAGGGCTTGACATATACAGGACGGCATTAGAGATAGTGTTTCTTCTTCGGAAGTCTGTATACAGGTGCTGCATGGTTGTCGTCAGCTCGTGCCGTGAGGTGTTGGGTTAAGTCCCGCAACGAGCGCAACCCCTATTGTATGTTACCATCATTAAGTTGGGGACTCATGCAAGACTGCCGGTGACAAACCGGAGGAAGGTGGGGATGACGTCAAATCATCATGGCCCTTATGTCCTGGGCTACACACGTGCTACAATGGCCAGTACAGAGTGATGCGAATCCGCGAGGTGGAGCAAAACGCTTAAAGCTGGTCTCAGTTCGGATTGGAGTCTGAAACTCGACTCCATGAAGGTGGAATCGCTAGTAATCGCGCATCAGCATGGCGCGGTGAATACGTTCCCGGGCCTTGTACACACCGCCCGTCACACCACCCGAGTCGGGGGTACCCGAAGTCAGTAGACTAACCAGCAATGGAGGTCGCTGCCGAAGGTATGCTCGGTAAGGGGGGTGAAGTCGTAACAAGGTAGCCGTACCGGAAGGTGCGGCTGGATCACCTCCTTTCTACGAGAAAGGTATTAAGTCTTGTGTTTTGTACACACAAGCAGTTAGTCATCATTTTCACGAGTGATGCTCGTATGAATCAGTGTTGCGTTCACGGCCCTTGGTCTGTGGTACGCAACATGCTTGGCCCTCGTTAAATACTTCTAATTTCCCTATAAAGCTTTAATTCCCAGTTTAAAGGGCCTTTAGCTCAGTTGGTTAGAGCGCACGCCTGATAAGCGTGAGGTCACTAGTTCAAATCTAGTAAGGCCCAAAGCAGTTTTGTTGAGTGATTAACAGATCTGGTAATAAAAATAGAGTTTGTCTCGGACAGGTTCTTTTTTTTAGTTCTTTAATATAGATAATAGCGAAGGGATAAATAATAATATGGTCAAGCGACTAAGGGTCCATGGTGGATGCCTTGGAGCTATCCGGCGATGAAGGGCGTGGTAAGCTGCGATAAGCCTCGGTGAGAAGCAAACATTCTTATACCCGAGGATTCCCGAATGGGGTAACCCGGCTGTTTTTATGACAGTCATTATGCGGTGAATACATAGCCGTATAAAGCGAGACTCAGGGAACTGAACCATCTAAGTACCTGAAGGAAAAGAAATCAATTTAGAGATTCCCTTAGTAGCGGCGAGCGAACGGGGATTAGCCCAAACCAATGTCATTTCGGTGATATTGGGGTTGTAGGGCATGCATATATGTATCAGTGAAAGATAGCAGAATGGTATTGGGAAAGCCAACCGTAGAGGGTGAAAGTCCTGTAAGCGAAATCTGAAGCTGGCTAGCATGTACCTGAGTAAGGCGGGGCACGAGTAATCCTGTCTGAATCTGGGGGGACCACCCTCCAAGGCTAAATACGAGATAGCTACCGATAGCGAATAGTACCGTGAGGGAAAGGTGAAAAGCACCCCGGGAGGGGAGTGAAATAGAACCTGAAACCGTGGACCTACAAGCGGTCAAAGCCCTTTTATGGGGTGATGGCGTGCCTTTTGTAGAATGAGCCTGCGAGTTAATATATTAAGCGAGGTTAAGGTATAGAAGTACCGGAGCCGGAGGGAAACCGAGTCTGAATAGGGCGCTTTAGTTTGATGTATTAGACCCGAAGCCGGGTGATCTATTTATGGTCAGGTTGAAGCTTGGGTAACACTGAGTGGAGGACCGAACACTAGTCTGTTGAAAAAGGCAGTGATGAACTGTGAATAGGAGTGAAAGGCTAATCAAACCCGGAGATAGCTGGTTCTCCTCGAAATGGCTTTAGGGTCAGCGTCATATGGTTAATATCGGAGGTAGAGCACTGATTAGGCTAGGGCCTGTCACAGGGTACCAAACTTAGTCAAACTCCGAATGCCGATATTCAAAGTATGGCAGTGAGACTACGGGTGATAAGATTCGTAGTCGAAAGGGAAAGAGCCCAGACCGTCAGCTAAGGTCCCTAAACTATGCTAAGTGGAAAAGGAAGTACGATTGCACAGACAGCCAGGAGGTTGGCTTAGAAGCAGCCACTCCTTTAAAGAGTGCGTAATAGCTCACTGGTCGAGTAGTTGTGCGCCGACAATGTAACGGGGCTAAGCATAGTACCGAAGCTACGGAATAATGGAGTTTACTTCATTGTTGGTAGAGGAGCATTCTGTAGGTCGATGAAGGTGTACTGTAAGGTATGCTGGAGATATCAGAAGAGAGAATGCAGGCATGAGTAACGAAAAGGAAGGTGAGATCCCTTCCCGCCGAAAATCTAAGGTTTCCTGGGTAAAGGTACTCTTCCCAGGGTTAGTCGGCCCCTAAGGCGAGGCAGAAATGCGTAGTCGATGGGAAACGGGTTAATATTCCCGTACATCTAATAATTTCGAAGGGATGACACTTAAGGAGATCCCATGCCAGGCGTTGGTTGTCCTGGTCCAAGCGTTTAGGCGTTGATTTGTGTAGGAAAATCCGCACGAAGAGCTGAGGCGTTAAGGGTAGTGATCCTACGGGTGATCGAAGATGGGTGATTCATCGAGTCAAGAAATAATCTCTAAGGTTAGGTTATTAGGTACCGTACCGCAAACCGACACAGGTAGATGGGATGAGAATTCTAAGGCGTACGAGAGAACCCACGTTAAGGAACTCGGCAAAATACATGCGTAACCTAGGGAGAAGCATGGCTCAGCGCGTGATGGCGGAGTTGCAGAGTCCAGGAGAAAGCGACTGTTTACCAAAAACACAGGTCAATGCGAAAATGCAAATTGAAGTATATTGACTGACACCTGCCCGGTGCTGGAAGGTTAAGAGGAGCTGTTAAGATTTATCTGAAGCAGTGAATTGAAGCCCCAGTAAACGGCGGCCGTAACTATAACGGTCCTAAGGTAGCGAAATTCCTTGTCGGGTAAGTTCCGACCCGCACGAATGGTGTAACGACTTTCTTACTGTCTCAACGTGGGACTCGGTGAAATTGAAGTATCGGTGAAGATGCCGATTACCTGTGGTTAGACGGAAAGACCCCGTGAACCTTTACTGTATCCTGATATTGAACTATGGCTGATGATGTGTAGGATAGGTGGGAAACTTTGATGTATGGTCGTCAGGCTGTGCGGAGTTGTTGGTGAAATACCACCCTTTATCAGTTATATTTCTAACGTGGCCCGTAATCCGGATCATGGACAATGTCAGGTGGGCAGTTTGACTGGGGCGGTCGCCTCCTAAAGAGTAACGGAGGCGCGCAAAGGTTACCTTAGCATGGTTGGAAATCATGCTGTAAGCGCAATGGCATAAGGTAGCTTGACTGCGAGACTTACAAGTCGAGCAGGTACGAAAGTAGGTCATAGTGATCTGGCGATTCTGAGTGGAAGGGTCGTCACTTAACGGACAAAAGGTACTCCGGGGATAACAGGCTGATTTTGCCCAAGAGTTCATATCGACGGCAAAGTTTGGCACCTCGATGTCGGCTCATCGCATCCTGGGGCTGGAGCAGGTCCCAAGGGTATGGCTGTTCGCCATTTAAAGCGGTACGCGAGCTGGGTTCAGAACGTCGCGAGACAGTTCGGTCCCTATCTGCCACAGGCGTTGGATGTTTGAGAGGATCTGTTTTTAGTACGAGAGGACCGAAACGGACAAACCTCTGGTGTATCAGTTATCGTGCCAACGGTAAGTGCTGAGTAGCTAAGTTTGGAAGGGATAACCGCTGAAAGCATCTAAGTGGGAAGCCTACCTCAAGATGAGACATCCCTCTCCCTTTAAGGGAGCTGAAGGAATCTCGAAGAATACGAGTTTGATAGGCTGGCGGTCTAAGTGTGGAAACATATTGAGCCGACCAGTACTAATCTTCCGTGAGGCTTGACCATATTATTATTTATCTCTAAGTTATATATAGCTGTGAGCGATCACAGTGATCCGGTGATTTTAGCATTGAGGTTATACCCGTTCCCATCCCGAACACGGAAGTCAAGCTCAATCGCGCCGATGGTACTGCTACGGTGGGAGAGTAGGTCGTCGCCGGTTTAAACTTCAAAGCCCCAGTCTTAGGACTGGGGCTTTTTTTTATAAAACTTCGAATTCAATTAATAAAGTATTAAATTTTTTGATGGCTCTGGAAATATAATCAAATTGATGTATTATTTATTTAAATCTCTATACATCGGTATGATGAAATTTAAAAATAAGAAAGATCAACGACCTTGAGAACAATTCTCAATACATCAACTTTGTTGTGGTAGTGAATAATTTTTCTCTCTTTTTGCCAATATCACTGATCTGATCCCTGCTGGTGATATTCTCATTTTTATCTCATTCTCATTTCCGACATTCACTGCCTTTGGGCCTTTAATTTTTGATTATTTGGAGAAATTTAATGTACGAAAATCTCATGGCTGAAAACAGGGTTTCTCTTTTAGAACAGGAACAGCATGGGGTTGTGGGTATGGAAGGCGCCCTAAAATCGGTAGATGCCGAGGTTATTGGGCTTAAGTCTAAAATTGCCTCTGTGAAAGAGAAAATAATTATGCTCCGTACCAAATTGCAGGCGGATGTGATAACTCCCGCTATTGCCCAGAAAGAGAAAATGATCCTGGATGCTAAGATTATAGCTGCCGAAATCCGAGGTGAGGAAGAGGCTCTCATTGATCAGCTTAAGGAGACTATTCGTATCCTTAAAACCCAAGGGGAACAGGGAGCTGTTACCTATTTGATCGATAATTTTAAGGAACTGATCGTTCTTTTTGCAGAGACTCTAACACTTTTTGATGTTGTTAAAGTTTCGGTCATTACAGGGATGGAAGGAAGCCATCAACCTATCAGTGCAATCCATCCCCATGCGGCGGATACAATGAAGAATGACCTTTTGGATTCTTTGTTTAAAACCACTTAGAAGGTTGAACCCAGCCCTAAAGCCGAACTTCGTAAGGAGTAGAATTTCATTAAAATTGCTTCTCTTGGAGGGGCAATGATTCAATGAATCATCCTGTCGAATCCCCTGATCAATATCATGGGATTCGACAGGATGATGCTGATGATGGTTGATCCTCATTAGCTATTACAGTGATACAACTTTGAGGGAGATGATATGGAGCAACTGAGTAAGGCCAATGAAGAATTTCTGGCTCGTCTGGATTTTCGTAAAGAATTGTTTCGTTTTATAATTATATTTGGCCCCCTGAATATTTGTATGTTAATGGCCGATTCCGTTGGCCCTGCCCAGCCTATCCTTGCCTTGCTTATGAGCTTAGTCAGCTTTATTATCATTTTTTGGAAAAGAAAGAATCATGCCAGTATTCAAAGTGCAGAGGGAATCCTTCTGGAAACGACGCTTCTTGGCAATGCATTAAAAAAGGATGAGTTTGTACCGAGTCGTGGGGTGTACAAGATCTTTTTGGGAGAGAGTCATCATGATCGGGGACATAAGATCAAAACGTCCTATGCGTTAAACATTTTATTATATCCCTACCGCCAGATGAAGGTCTCTCTGGATTATTTCAAAGATAATGGGAATCTTATTCCTGTCCGGTTTCAGATTAATACAGGGGTTGCTGGTCGAATAAAGATCAGGGCTTTGCAGTTTCAGCAGCAAAATCTCTGGTTTAGTATGATACTGATGGCTACCGCCTTTCTAATCCCCCTGTCAATAATCCCCAATAAGGGTTTATTGAATGAATGGCAGAATAGAGAGGAACTCTATCAAGAAATGATTGTTTTAAATGAAGAGGATAGTGCAAAACTCTTTGAATTATCCGAAGCATCGGCTATCTATCTGAAAAGCTCTCGTTTGGATTGCTTTGTTTTTCCCGATGAAGATCAAAGTGTCTATTATATTGATCCCAACTATGAGATTCCCCAAGAGGAGTGGGAAGCTGTGGTAAGAGATGCCTCTCTCTTGAGTGATTTTGTTGATTTTATTCATATGGAAGACTGTCTCATTGAAGCGAACTGGGCTCCCTATGATCATATTTTCTCAGATTCTGTTGTTTATGAATTGGGAAAAAGATCATTTCCCAATCCAGAGTTTTGGGAAGATAAGCCCTTTCAGCGCGGGTCAAACTACTTAATTTATGATCTGATCATGGATGATCTTGAGAATTCAAATTATTTTTCTTCTCTGAACCGATCTCTTTATTTATTGATAAAGGAACTGAAGGCGAATAGTATACTTCTTCCCGTTGAGCTTGTCGGGGATAAGAGTCGTCTTGCAGATGACTCTCTTTTGTTTCCCGATTTCGGTTCATCAGAAACCTTTAAGATAGGGGATTTCAGCTGGAGTTGGTATGGAAAAATGGCCGACAGTAAGTTGGAATGGCTTTCTACTTTTTTGATTGAGCCCAGATCTCCAAAGGTATATAGCTTTTTGGGGCGTATCAATATCGAAAGGAATGGTTACAAAAAACTCGAAGGGTACAGAGAGCCATACGATTCCCTCCGTTTTTACGGTATTTTGGGGACTATCGCTTTAAATTATATCTTCCTGTTTCTTTTGCTTTATCAGTTTATGCCCATTCTTATGGCTTTATTGAGCAACAAGGAGAATGCCTTCAATTTCTATAGTGATGAGAAAACAGAGATGGATAAAGCAAAGAAAAAAAGGCAGAGACTCATCGCCCTCGGAGTAGAGATGGTTCAGTTTTCTAAGCAGGAGAACTCGCAGTTTGTTGACAGTGGTCATTCCAATGAATCTATATCTTCCCTGGAGTCTGTCGAAATGATACCTCCCGCTTTTAAGGCTATAGCCGAGGCGAATCTACCCGCTTTGAAGAGCATCATTGATTTGAATCCAGAAATAGCTAGGTCCATCTATAGGGGGAATAGTCTGCTTAATATTTCTGCCGAGATGTTTCTTGAGCCCGATGTGCTTGAGTATTTGATCGAAAAGGGAGCGGATGTAAATTTCCGGGATTCCTTCCAGATGACTCCCATAATGATGCACGCCTACTGGGGGAATCCAGAATCTGTAAAGCTCTTACTCTCTCATGGGGCAGAGGTCAATGCCGTAGACCTAGACGGGAAGACACCCTTGATGCATGCCATCGAATCTGATTTTGATGAACAGTCCGCTGAGATTGTCTCACTCTTGTTGGCTGGTGGAGCCGATAAGAATGTTCGTGATAAAGAAGGGAAATCGGTATTAGATTATACTGTGAAAATGAAAAGGAAGTATAAAAACCTCAACTCTTAAAAGGGTCAAAAGGATCTAAGTTGAAACCAAATGGCATGGTTACAAAGAAGGGCTCTCCATTTCTGAATTTGGTTAAATCTAAAGTGTATTTTGGCTTTCTATCTGTTTTACCATGCGTTCTAAACATAATTGATTCAATAGACTTTTTTAAAAATCTGAATCTATTCGGAACAGGTTTGATTCTTTCCATTCATTTTAGCCTTGTAGAGCAGTTTATCAACCTTATCCAAGGCGGTTTCCAAAGATTCACCATCAATGCTTTTCAGTCCGATGCTAATTGTCAATGGAGGAATTGAATGGCTGTTGGATGAGCTGGCTTCTTCCAGTTCTGTTCTAATTCTTTCTGCTATTGAAAAGGCTTTTTCATGGTCTGCATTGAGCAGTATAATGGCAAATTCCTCACCTCCCAAACGTCCCAAAATATCATTTTCTCTTATGTTCTTTTTACACAAGTCACAGACAAACTGGATAGAACGGTCACCGCAGCTGTGACCATAGGTGTCATAGACTTTTTTAAAATTGTCAATATCCAGCATCAAAAGTGACAAGGTTTGTTTGTACCTTTTTTGTACGCCTATTTCCCGGTTACCTAACTCCATAAAGTAACGTCTATTGCTGATGCCGGTTAAATAATCGACGCGGGTTAAATTGAGCAGCTTTTCTTCTGTTTCCTTTCGACTTGTGATATCGTCTAGAATCCAAACCACTCCTTTGTCAAAGTCCGGTGGGGTATTCTTATCCACAACACTGCCCGAAAGAGAAGCCCAAATGACACTGCCGTCTTTCTTTTTGAATTTATAATCTATCTTTATAGTTTCATTCTTATGGAGTACCGTATCGTAAAATTTTCCGAATTTAATAAAATCACTGTCCTTTAAATGGAATTCTCTGATACTTTTACCAACGATCTCTTCTGGACTGTCAAATCCAAAAATTTTGGCTACTGCCAAGTTTCCTCTCTGTATGGTACGGTCTCCTTTCAGCATGACAATACCTACTTGGCTGTTATTGAAAATCGTCTCCAGCTCATCCCTGTTTTTTTCGGCTTCTCTCTCAATTTTTTTATAGTCGCTGATATCTCTACAGGTGGAAACTCTGATTTTTTTTCCTTTTAAGACAATGGTGGAACCCTGAATCAGGCCGGGAAATATGGATCCGTCCTTACGGCGCATCAATGCCTCATAGGGCATGTTATTTTTCGCTTCTACGCTATTTATGGCTGTCTGTCTTGAAGAGGCTTCAAAAAAATCTAAACCGTTCATTCCAATAATTTCATCCCTGGTGTATTGAAAAAGGTTTGTAGATTGGAAGTTCGTGTCTATGCAAATCAAATTGCTATCATAGACTGTTATGGCTTCAAAGGAGTTCTCTTCTAAAAATTTGAGACGTTCTTTGTATTGTTCAAGCTTGATTAGTTCTGTCTGCAATATATTTTTGTGCTTAATTAATTTTCCTAATCTAGAAGGATTCATTTATCATATGAAATAGCTACTTACGGATCATACCATAGGAAGATCCGGATATTCTATTTAGTATAAAACAACTAAGGTTTTAAATTCCTGCAATTTGGGGCAATATAGAGGTATATATGAATATTTTAATCATAACTCCCATGCTTAAGGAGTATCATAGTGCCCGTGAAACCTTTTCTGCTAAAGAAATATCTATTCCCAGTGGATTCCGGATCTCTCAATTTTTAATTCATGGGGACAGCTTTTATATTTTATTATGCTTAAAGCAAGTGAATGAAGCCTTGGATCAGTTTTCTGAATCCTTTGGGATTCCTGATTTACTTATCGATTCAGGAAGCTGTGGTTCTTTGAACAACAGCATCCATTTGGGTGATATTGTTCATGGTATCATCTTTAAAAATGAGGAAAGTGAAGGGCAGTCGGATTTTTTAGAGACTTCATTTCATGATGCAAAGGTTCCTGATGTTTGTATTCTGGAAGTTTACCAGGGGGTGCTTTCAGACTTTCAAAAGAGTCTCTTGCAGAATCAGGCAGATGTGTGCAATATGGAAAGCTACAGGATCTTTGAAAAATCATTGCTTTGGAAATGTGAATTCTTAAGTATTCGCATTGTTACCGATCTCGCGAATGACCAGGGAATATCAGAATTTAAAAAAAATATTAGGCCTTACTGCATGAAACTATATGCATATTTAAAGGACTTTCTAATGAATATAAGTCATTGATTTTAGAATCATAATAGAACATAATAAAGCAGGGAGATTCGAATGATAGATACAACTTTACAGATGGTCACTTTTCAACTCGGAGTTGAAAACTATGGTATTAATATCATGGATGTTAAGGAGATATACAGTGTTCAGGAAGTTCGTGACATACCCAATGCTCCTCCATACGTTGAGGGAATATTTAACCTCAGAGGAGATATTATTCCTGTTATAAATCTTCATAAGAGATTTCATATTAACAAGGCAAAACTGACTGAAGATGAAGCCCTTTTGAGCGGATTTATTATCATTAATCTGGATGGCATGCAGTTGGGTGTTATCATTGATAAAGTCCTCAGGGTTGTCACTGTTGATATGGGCAAAATACAGCCTCCTCCACAAATGATCACCGGTATTGGAACTGAATACATACAGGGGGTTATCCATCAGGATGAAGGTTACCTTATCATTCTGGATATCCGTCGTTTATTTGACCCAGAGGAACTTCAGCAAATAAGCATTGTAAATCGGTAAAATGTCAATTCCAGTATTCAGACCCTCAATCAAACGAAAAGAAATGGATTCTGTACTCTCGTGCATGGTTTCCGATCACATCGGTCCGGGGCAGTACTCTGAGCAGCTCATGGATGAGTTTAAACAGCTCTGTGCTGTTAAGAGCGGTTTTCTCCTCAGGGAGTATGAAAGAACCATAGAAATTGCATTTCTTGTCCTCGGTCTTAAAGCCGGAATGGAGATCATTCTCTCTCCCCTTGTTCCGGATACCTATCTACATATCATCAGAAAAATGAGTCTGGTCCCTGTATTTATTGATGTTAACCCATCAACAGCTGTGCCTGATCTGGATGAGTATCTGGATAAAATCAATGATAAGACAGGAGTCTTACTCTTGATGGGAGCCTTCGGATATCAGTGGGATTTTTCTAAATGGGAGCATCCTGAGGTTCCAGTCATTGAGGACATCAGCTTCAATTTCGGCTCCGTTGTCTCTGATATTCCTGCCGGCCATACCGGCGATCTTGTCATCATGAGGCTCGAACCGAATGATTTGATTACCACAGGCGGTGGTTCTGCCCTCATGGCCCGAAGTAAAATTCATTCAGATGCCCTACAAGATGAAATGAAAAATTTTGATGAAACCATACTTCTTTCTGATATGAATTCTGCCTTAGGATACAGTCAGATCAAGGAATTTGAAAAGAATTTTGAATTGCGGGAAGAGATTTATCAGTTATTTCTATCATCACTCCGGAAAGGAAAACATGGGTATTTGTCTGGGTATCAGGATGAAAAAACCATCCGTTCTTCATTGCCTGTGCTTGTCAAAGGCAATCGTCAGGAAATACAGAAATACGCTCAAAAAAAGAATGTAGAAACATCCTTGGCCTTCAAGGGTTGTTGCCTGGAAGAAGAATTGGGAGATCTGATAGTATGTCCAGTGGCGGAGACTCTGATCCTAAACTGTATCCTTTTTCCCTTGTATCCGTCTCTTGGCAAAACACATAGCGAAACGATTGCCAGAATATTAGCAACCTTGCCTTAATATTCATGTTTACACGGGAAATCAAAAATAGATTAAAGGATATTTATGGCTGCTGTTAAAAGTGCCCTCATTATAACGAACCTCTCCAAAGACCGAGCAGCTGTGCTTCGTGATCAAATTAGAACCTATCTTATAGATAGGGGAGTGCAAATTCATGAGCACTCATTTAGTGGCAATCCAGGAAAATATGAAATTAAAAAGTCCGATCTCGCCATTGTTTTGGGAGGAGATGGGACTGTCTTGTACAGTGCCCGCCTCTGTGTCGGTATGAACATGCCGATTCTAGCTGTGAACCTGGGGACTTTTGGTTTTCTGGCAGAAGTGAACCCCGATGAATGGGAACAGGCCTTTGAGTCCTATCAGAATGGAACGATGGGAATCAGTCACCGCATCATGCTCAATACAGTCTTAAGGCGGGATGGTAAAGATATCGCCTCCTTTTGTTGTCTCAATGACTGTGTGATCACCTCAACCGGTATGGCTAAAATTGTGAATCTAAAGGTGAATATTTCCAATCAGGAAGTCATCGAGTACAGAGCCGATGGAATCATTTTGGCCACATCCACGGGATCTACTGCTTATTCCATGGCGGCCGGTGGCCCCATTGTTCATCCGGAACTCTCATCCATGATTGTTAATCCCATTAATCCTTTTACCCTTTCTAACAGACCCCTGGTGATTCCCGCTGATGAAGAAGTTACTATTCTGGTGAGCAAACAGCAAAGGACAAATCTTATTTTAACTTTGGATGGTCAGGATGTTATACCCCTGCTTCCGGGAGACGAAGTCATCACCAGGAAGCATAACTGTTCTGCAGATCTTCTTAGTTTTAAGAAAATGAATTTTTACGAGGTGGTTCGTAAAAAGCTGGACTGGAAGGGAGGTCCTCATGATTGAAGAGCTTCATATAAAAAACTTTGCCCTCATTGACGAAGTCCATATTCAGTTTGATTCCGGTCTCAATATTCTCACAGGAGAAACCGGTGCGGGAAAGTCCGTCCTTATTGGTGCCATGGGACTCGTTTTGGGTAATAAGACAGAAAATTCCTATGTCAGGACGGGATGTGATGAAGCCGAGGTCACGGCGGTATTTCGAATTGAGAATCCCGACGTACGCCAATGGTTGTCTAAACATGATCTAGATCCTGATGAGGATACTCTCATATTGAGACGAAAAATCAGATCCTCCGGACGGGGAGCGGTCTATATACAGTCCAGGCCTTTTACTTTACCCGATTTGAATGAACTTGGAAAAATGCTGGTGGATATCCATGGGCAACATGATCATCAGTCTCTTTTTTATATAGAACAGCATCGCAAGCTTCTGGATCAGAGCGGTAAACTGGAGGACAGGAATCGGACCGTCCAGTCACTGTTCAACAGGTTGAAAGAGAAAACAGAGCAGATCTCCCAAATGGTATCAGCTTTAGAAGACCGTGATAAGGAGATTGAAATCCTCAGCTTTTCTGTGAAAGAGATAGAAGACGCTCAGTTGAAAGAGGGTGAAGAAGAAGAGATCCGGGGAACTTTGAAAAGGATGGGGCAAGCACAGGAATTATATACCATCGTTGATTCTCTTCTTAATATACTCCCTGAGAATCGGGGCGGCACTCTTATGACCCTGAGGAAAGCTTTGGACCTCATGGAAAAATTAAGCAGAATTGATGAAGGCCAGATCCCTTTAAAGGAGCGATTCTCCAGTGCTTTTTATGAGCTGGAGGACATTGCAGATTCAATCTCATCGCTGAATGACGAACTATCGTTTTCTCCCGGCGAGAAGGAGACTCTTGAAGATCGCCTGGCCCTTCTACGCAGATTGAGCAGGAAATATGGATCTACAGTGAGCGAGATAGAAGAGTATTTGAAGGAATGTCGCCAGAAGCTGGAAGATCTGGATAACAGCAGCGACCGCTTGAATGCCTTAAAGGTTGAGCGAACCGCATTGGAGGATGAACTGATCAGCCAGGCTAAGGTACTTTCAAATGAAAGAAAGAATGCCGGAGCTGAGCTGGAGGAAATGGTGAGCAAGATTCTGGTCCCTCTGGGTATGCCCTCTGCTCATTTCTCTGTGGATATCACTCAGAAATCGGGAGAGAAAGGCCAGGCCCTGTGTGGTTTGAATGGATTGGACCGCGTTGAGTTTCTCTTCTCAGCGAATAAGGGAGAACCCCTGAAGGCCTTAAAAGATGTTGCTTCGGGAGGAGAAATTTCCAGGATCATGCTGGCAATCAAAACCGCTTTAGCCGGAACAGATCAAATACCCATCCTCGTCTTTGATGAAATTGACTCCGGGATTGGTGGAGAAGTCGCTCCCTCAATAGGACGGCATATGAAGAAGCTGGCCGGGTTTCATCAGATATTGTGTATAACTCATCTTGCGTCAATAGCCGTTTATGCCGATAATCATATAAAGGTAAAAAAATCAGAACGGGAAAATAGGACTCTTACCGATCTATTTGCGCTTACAGGCCAAGATCGTGTGTCCGAAGTTGCCCGTATGCTGTCTGGAGACAGTCAGGGGGAAGCATCACTCACCCATGCTGAGGAATTGCTGAGAAGTGCATCAAGTTGAAGGGAAATTGAATGGCTAAAGTCAGTGAAGAAGCGCGTACCAGATATTTTGAGAAGATCAAAGAGTATAAGACTCAAAATGAAACGACTCTGACTCAGGAACAGAAGATACAAATTCTGATTGATAATGCCCAGGATAGCGGTGCCTATCATAAACTGGAGCTAGCCGAAGCAAATTTGTCTATTCTCTCTAACTATCTACTCATGAATCAGCTTTCACTGGACCTCCTTGGCATTAAAAATGAAAACTATTTGAATGATGCCCGTAAAATCTCATATAAAATTGTTATCTATTTGGAAGATGTCTTTTCGGATTACATTGATGTTCCCTATTCAGACTATGCATCTAAAATTGAAATGGTACAGGATTATCCAGAACTCAATAGGTACGCCCTCATCCGAAAACTCGGGTTTTCTATCCAGATGGTCAAGGATGGATTCGGTGAAAATTCCAAATGGAAATGGTCTATTATAGAGTTGGAAGGTCGCTTGGCCACACTTTCAAAGAATCTGATAGACTTGAAGAAATTCGTTCCCGGTATGGACCCCCGCTCCGAGGGATTCCGGGATCGGTTGGAACACTTCCGTCTGACCTGCAAGCTTCTTCAGAATGCGGCAGACAACTTTAGGATGAAGTATGAGCTGTCGACCAACAGGATGGATGACTTTAAAACAGCCATCAATTATTTGTCGGCATTAAAACGTTTTCTGATGCTGACAAATCAGAAACGGGAAATTGAGGAATTAAAAAAGAAAATTGATATCTGGAAACAGAAAATGGAAAGTGATGCAAAGCAGTCAGAGAATGCTGCCCGCCTCAAACGACTATCAAAATAATCTTTTATTTTTCTTTTAATTCATCCAGTGAATCATCTGGTAATAGCTCTTCCATCCGGCGTGAAACTGCATCTCCTTTTGCTCCTTGAAACAAAATAGTGAAGTCTTTGGCTACAAATTCACTGAGAACCTGCCTACAGGCACCGCAGGGTGACACCGCGTAATCCGCATCCGGGCAATATACCGCAATGGCTACAAATTCATGGACGCCCTGTGAGAGAGCCATGGAAATGGCGCTCCTCTCGGCACAGATCGTCAGACCGAAGGATCTGTTTTCAACATTTGTTCCACAGAAAATATCTCCATCTTTGCTGAGCAGTGCGGCCCCTACCCTGAAATGAGAGTAGGGGGAGTAGGAGTTCTCTGCTACTGATTTTGCTTTTTTCATTAAGAATTGAAGATCCATAGATATCCTCGTATTATTTAGTTTTTAATGCAGTCAGTTTGACCAGACTTTATTCATAGTATAATATATTTTTCAAATCAATCCTTAATAGAGAGAGTATGAATAAAACATTTTTTCTTCCCCTGATTATTCTCTTTTTCCTCATCTACTACCTTATGTTTCCTGTTAAGGGTGGTAAAGAGATCTATTGGACCGCTTCTGAGCTTCATCATTTTGGCACAATGAATCATTCTCCAGATTCTTTGAGTGTCCCGCTGGTAATCAATCAGGGGCGGCACCGGGGCGTATTACTCCCGGATGGAGGAACACCCTATCTTTTGAATGAAGAAGAGCGTGCTGCCGTATCAGAATCCCATTTTTTAATACAATCAACATCTGCTTCTCTTATCTTGAAAGATCTTGAGAGTCAAAGTGAAAAAATCATTCCATCCCAGGATTATCCTCTTATCCTCTCCGGTCATTTCTATGCTGCCGACTTTGGTTCCGCTATCCTGGAAGAGTTTGATTCTTCTGGAAAAAGCCTCTGGAAATGGAGAGGTACGTCTCCCATAACCGCCATCAGTGCCAGCACTCTCTGCACTGTTTTCGGATCTGTTGATGGACGTATCAGAATTTTTTCGAGACAGGGAGAAATGACTGAATTTATACCTGGAGATCAACGTGAAGATAATGTCATTTATGGGATTGCCTTTTCACAGGATTGCAGCAAACTGGCTGTTCTATCGGGTTTGAACAAGCAGTATATCAGACAGTATCATCTGAAAGAGGATGAGGCTCCTGAACTTTTTCATGAAGAGTTGCTGGAAAGCCGTTTTTCCAGACCTGTGAAACTCTTTTATTCAGAATCCGCTTCTCTTTTATGGGTGGAGCAAGAGTCGTCCCTTCTTCAATACCGTGGAGCAGATCTTGAGTCTACTCTGCTCTTGGATGGAACCCTGCTAACTCAAAATAGCGATGAGCAGGCGGGGCTGGTCTATGTTCTCAACCGTCTGGGTCCATCCAGTTTCAGTGATAAGTCCTATGAAGTTGCTGTCTACACAATGACAGGAACCTTAATCATGAGGAATCGTTTTGATGAGTATCCTCCCTTCTTTTTTAGATCGGGACGGGATATATTTCTATCGATGAATGATGATCTAATCAGTTTAAAAAGGGTCGATTCATGACAAATAAAAGAATTCTTCAACTCATCCTGTTGATCCTTTGCTCTCAGATTTCAGCCCTTCAATGGCCGGTTTCTGTAGAATACCTGGAATCCTGTTTTCTTGAAGATTACAATGGAGAACCCTTTCCTGGTCTTATTTTTTCTGGGTATGACTCTATGAGACCCTTTGATTTTGGAGAGACAATCTTTCGATTTACTCCGGGAGATTACTCGGCTCTTCCTCCTGTTGAGGGTTCCATGCTTGTCTTAGAGCATGAAAATGGGTTTCAGTCCATTTATACTCACATCAGTGAAGAAGAGACCAGAGCCGATCGAACTAGGTTGTCTGAGGGCGAATATTTGAAATCTCCAGAAGACGGTCCCCGGGAAGGACATTCTTCTTTTTACATCAGGGATGCTCTTCAGAACCAGTTAGTCAACCCTCTTATACTCCTTCCGGGGATGGATGATTTCTATCCCCCTGTGATTGAATCTGTCATTTTATCAGATCAAGAGAGAGAGTATATTTTAAATAATGATCTGATTCTTCCCGTGGGACGCTATCAGGTGTATATCAAAGGCTGGGATATACACGAAGCCGGCAGGAATCGGTCGCCCTACGAATTTTCCATGTATAATCTGGGAACACTACAGCTTAAAAGAGTTTTAGATGCGGTGATACAGAAGGATAATGATTTGTATTTTCAAGATGGTGTGGCCGTCTCTTCGGTGTTTTTTAGACAGGGATACCTATTTCTCGGGGACATCTCCCTGACTTCAGGACAGGCTAAATTGGAAGTTGTCATGAGTGATGCCCAGGGCAATGAGGATAGTACCGAATACACAATACAGGTGATACGGTGAGTTATAAAACATTTTCAAAAACTCCAGATATTGGAGAATCAAGGGTCATGATTGATTGTCCCTGCTGCGGCGGCAGTCAATTCAAAATCCACTGGAAGGCCGATCAGGGAATCTGGCATCGCTGCCTGTCCTGCTCCCTCATCCTTCAAAACCCCCAGCCTGTTATTGAGGATATATTGGAACGCTACGATTCTGAGTATTTTGAATATGAGACCGAGAATGAAGACGGCTTTTTAAACCTTATGCTTATGGGACTCCATGATGTAGGATTTTCAGAATGGGATAGCCTCGACTCTGAGGATAAGAGCTTTCTGGATATAGGCTGTGCTACAGGGCGGTTGGGAGCTTTTTTAAATGATTCCGGATGGAATGCTCAAGGAGTGGAAGTCTGCAGAGAGGCGGCCGCCTATGGAAATAAGCATTATAATATTGAAATTTTCCCGGGGACTCTGAATGAAGCCTGTTTTCCCGATGAGCACTTTCGTTTCGTTCATTCTTCGCATGTTATTGAACATGTGAACCGGCCCGATTTGTTTTTGAATGAAATCTTCCGTATTCTGAAGCCGGGAGGCCTTTACTACTGTGCTACCCCTAATTGTTCAGGGTTTCAGGCCAAACTTTTTGCTCATAAATGGCGATCTGCTATCGCCGACCATCTCTGCCTCTTCTCTAAGAAAACCCTCCGGCTCAGTGCTGAATCCCAGGGATTTCGGGTTCTCAAAACAAAAACCTGGGGAGGCCTGGGTGAAGGATATGCCCCTGCATTCCTCAAAAAAGCAGCCGATAAACTGGTTAAGCCTCTGGGATGGGGGGATGTGATGATGATGGTTCTTCAGAAGCCCTCAGATGGAGATAGTTGAATATCCTCTGTGAGATTCAGGAGATTCAATAGCTTCTTCTTGATCTGTCCGTCTGCTTTTTCAAGGAGAATCTGGCCCTCTTTATTGTGAATGACAAGGTCGAAAATCCTTCCAGAGAGGGATGAGCTGAGGGTCATCCGGCTGCTGATCTGCTGCACTTCAAGGAGTATGATAAGCTGGTTCAGTATGCTGTTAATATCCGACTTCAGGGCATTGAGAATCTGATCCTTGTGGAGAAGCTTTCGGTCAATAATCCGGTTTAGCCATAGATTCAAGTCTTCAGGAAGCGGTATCTTCCAAATCTTATTCTTCTCCTGGAGGTCGAGAAAACAATTCCAACCTTCGGCATTCCCGCTTTCCATCAGGAAGGTAACCTCCCTGAATGCATAATGGAGCAGGGCCTTTATGGAATGTTTTAAATTCTCTCCGTCGGGAAGCCTGAGCTTCATCCATTCATCCAGCTGGTTGATGATTCCGCTGTATTTCTTGCTGATGCTTAGATGATTTCCAAGCTCCATCAGGCATAACTGTTTCATAAGAGACTCTTTGTCTCTCCTGCTGATGTCTTCGGGTGTATAGATCGAATTCTGATCTCCCGGATAGAGTGTTATGGATGAAAAAAGTCGTTCTTCTCCCTCGAGAAAATAGGGAATCCTATTCTTTTCACCCGTGAGGGGGTGGGTTAGGGTTAGGATTCCCGACTTTCGGCTTTGTAGATCTTCATTTTTTTCTGGTTCAATCTCTCCTCTCAGAAATCCGGGAGTGTCTTCCTTGATTCCATAGTAGTTCATGATGATAAAGGAGAGAGCACTCTGGTTTATTTCTTTTTTTCGAAGATATTTTGACATGGTATAAAGGACGGCGCCATTTCCCTTTTCGGGAATATTGCTATGAGCCATGGACAGTTTTTCTAAGAATGCCGATTCGGGGCTATTGGAGTAGAAGGGAGAATAAAGGTCTATCAAGCGGGCCGCATACATCAGGTTCTGAAGAGGCTCAACACCGGATATATCCGAAAAAAACCAGGCGCATGAGGTGAACATGAGCATGCTGAACTTCTGCCCCTCCAGGAGTCTGAAAAACTGCTGCTGATCCGATTCAGAGGATCTTGACGGGCAGTATCGCCTGAAAAAATCACCCTTGGGAATGCGCTTGGTGAGGACGTGTACATATTGATCTCTTATTTCCTGAGCTGAGCTGGAGGAGAGGCGTGGCATAGCCGCTTTGTATATTCTGTCGGATGACGCCTGTAGATCTCTCAATGCCTCTCTTAAGGGGCCTCTCCAGGCTTGATTCCATTCTTCCTGGCCTCCCGTAGAGCAGCCACAGTCTTTGTACCATCTGGATACGCCATGTGAGCAGCTCCATGAGCTTCCCCGGCCGTCCTCTCCGTCTTTCAGCTCAACCTGTCCGGCGGGGCTGGCATTTGAATTGAGCCATGAAAAATTAACAAGCCGGGAGTCCTGGGATCTCTGTACTTTACTCAAAAAGGCAGATAAACCCATATTGCCCAGGAGTTCATGATGACCGTAGATTTCTCCGTCGGTGGCGATGGGGAGGATGGTGGCTCCCGAGTTATCCAACTCTTTCGTAACCCGGTTGTAGAAGTAATCAGCATCTCTTAAAAGATGGTTGAATGAGATCTCTGATGAAAGATGGGGATGGTAGAAGAAAATTGTAAGATCACCCGAGGGACAGTTCAGACGCCAAGGGTGCTGCCAGAGCTGCTGAGAGTCTCCAGTCGCATCCTCCCATCCCGACGCCTCGAATCTGAATCGCTGGGCCTGCCAGGGAGACAGGATGGTGTATTTTACTCCCGCCTTGACTAGATCTTCGGCTGTTTCCTTATTGATTGCCGCTTCAGAGAGCCACAATCCTTCAGAATCTCTACCATAATGAGACTTGAAGTTCTCGAGTCCCCACAGTATTTGTGTTCTTCGATCGTGTTCATTTGCCAGAGGAAGGATCATGTGGTTGTATACCTGGGCAATGGCATTGCCAAAGCCCAAATCTTCAATGCTGAGCTTGTCTCCTTCTATGATTTTTTCATAGACATGGGGAGATTCTTCCTGAAGCCAATTCAGTAGGGTCGGACCTATGTTGTAGGATATATATCTATAATTATTGAAAAAACTTTCTATGTTTCCCTTTGCATTTAAGAGTGGTGAAAAGGCATTGGCCTCGTAGCATTCACTGTTGATCCTTGAATTCCAGTTGGGATATGGCGCCGATTCTTTTTGATCTTCTATAATCCCGGTCCATGGGTTTTCTCTGGGAGGCTGGTAAAAATGGCCGTGAATGATCAGGTTTCTCATTATATTATAGTGACTTGAAAGGACGATTTTTGTAAACAGTTCAAGTTGTAATTAGTACAACATTGGGCCTAATTGGGGCCACCATTCAGAATCGATGCCTCTTGACATGATCCTTTTATTTTTCCTACGATGAAAAATCATTAAAACGGATTGGTTATAAATGACAGAAGAACGTCTTTTTTCTTTTTCCTATGAACAGCTTCTAGAAATCTCAAACCGGGGAAATATATTTGTGACTCCCGGTGTGGATAAGGAGACTCTTATCAGCCTGCTGATGGACGCCTTTGAAGAAGACCGAGATGAGAGAGAAGAACTGAATAATCTGGCTATCCAGATGGAAGCCCGCAAGTTCTCAGTTTCCAGGGATGAAGAGCTGGATCTGGGGCAGGATGATGACCTCGAGCTTCCTCTCCGGTACAACGATACAAGTGCCACTCTGTTGCTCCGGGATCCTTCCTGGGTCTTTTGCTACTGGGATCTTGAAGATAAAAAAGTCGATGAAATCCAGAATTCTCCCGGATTCCAGGGGCTTCTTCTCCGGGTGGTTGAGTTGAATACAAAAGAGTATTCACAGGATAACGTTCTGGATTATTTTGATATCCCCATCAAATTCAACGATTACAGGCGGTATATCAATCTACCATCGGTAGACACCTGTTACTGTGTAGAAATCCGGGCCGTGGTGGAAGATAAAGATTATCTGATAACCCGCTCCAATTCAATTGAAACGACAAGGGAGTATGTAACAGCTCCCCGAGAAAATGATATAACCCATAGCGACGAACTGATCCGGATGTCCGGGTTCTCTTCGGAATTCGGCGAAGCCCACGGCGTTTCGGGATATCAGGAAATACCCCAGAGGATCATACCTATCCATGATCTGCTGGACGAGGAACAATTCAATGATTGAGCATCTGAAAAATAAAAAAGGCATGATTTCTCTTGTCCTGCATGCTCATCTCCCCTTTGTGAGACATCCGGAGCATGAACGGTTTCTTGAAGAGGCCTGGTTGTTTGAAGCCCTGTCAGAAACCTATCTACCCCTGCTCAGGATGTTTTCCAGGCTAGATGAGGATGAAATCCCCTTCAGACTGACAATTTCATTGTCACCGACCCTTACCCATATGCTGCAGGATGATCTTTTGCGCCAGCGCTATGTTAATCATCTGAATATGCTGATAGAGCTTGCAGAGAAAGAACTGATTTATACAGCCGGAAATCCAGAAGAACATAGAATGGCACAGATGTACCATGAGCTGTATTCTCTGAATCTCAAGGAATACGAGGAAGTTTATGAACGAAACATCCTCAAAAAGCTTAAGTATTATCAGGATCGGGGGTATTTGGAAATCATTACCACCTGTGCCACCCACAGCTTCCTTCCTCATTATCAGAATTATCCTGAAATGATCAGAGCACAGATTCTGACCGGTATTGAGTCCCATGATCGCGTCTTTTCAACCCAGCCCAAGGGGCTCTGGCTGCCCGAGTGCGGGTATTTTCCGGGGGTTGAAGAGTTCATCAAGCCCTATGGAATTCAGTATTTTATGTCTTCGGCTCATGGGCTCCTCTATTCCGAGGACAGGCCGGTAAATGGGCTTTTTGCTCCTATCCGCTGTCCCAATGGTGTTCATGCCTTTGCCAGAGACAGAGCCTCATCAAGAGCCGTATGGTCTGCCACGGATGGTTATCCTGGAGATCCCGTATATCGTGATTTTTACAGAGACCTGGGTTTTGACAGGCCTCTGGATTATATAGCTCCATACATCAACTGCGGTGTTAACCGTGTGAATACGGGGCTTAAGTATTTTGCCATAACCGACAAATCAGATAATAAGCTCATTTACGATCCGGAGGCGGCTGCCGTCAAGGCTAAAGAGCATGCTGACCACTTCCTAGATAACAGGATCAGGCAGTGTGAAGCCCTGAGTCAGTACATGGATAGAACCCCTATTATTCCCTGTCCCTATGATGCGGAACTGTTTGGCCATTGGTGGTTTGAGGGACCTCTTTTTCTAGAGGCACTGATCCGGAAAATCCACGAGAAATCTGATGATGTTGTTCTTGTTACTCCCACGGATTATTTGAAAGTCTATCCTCAGAATCAGGTGACAAAACCTGCATTTTCAAGCTGGGGAGATAAGGGTTATGGTCAGGTCTGGCTGGATGGAAACAATGACTGGATCTACAGACATACTCATAAATTGATTGAGCGGATGCAGGAACTGGTGAATCGCTTTCCCGATGAGAAGGGGCTAAAAGAGAGGACCTTGAATCAGGCTGCGAGAGAAGTGCTGTTATCCCAGGCTTCAGACTGGCCTTTTATCATGAAAGCCGGAACCACCGTCCCCTACGCCAGAAAACGAATCAAAGAACATATTCATAATTTCAACTTCATATATGACTCGTTGTCCAGAAATACAATAAAGACCGAATGGCTGACCAAATTGGAGAAAAAAGACAATATTTTTCCCTTCCTCGACTATAGAGTTTTTAGGAAAGATTACTGATACAAAATACGGTTCTACAGGCTAAAGCAAGCGGAGATAAAGTATATTAGTGTTTTTTTTCATAAGATAATATATGTGATCAATAAAACCCCGGATTTCCCTCCGGGGTCTTTTTTTGCACTAAACCTAAACATATGTGTGGTATTTTTCTGTCTATTTGATAATAAAGGAATTCACTTTCTCAATCTATGTTGACAATCCAAATTTCCATGCATATTATGGAATTAAGTGGAAAAAAGTGGGGGAAAGTGGAAATACGGGGAATTCGTGGCCAATTTAGTACAACTCTTGATGATAAAGGAAGGATGATGCTTCCTGCAAAGTTGAGAGCTCAGGTCCCTATGGATTCTCTTGTGTTGACAAAGAGTGTTGACCGATGTCTCTGGCTTTTTCCTGTAGATCACTGGGAACGTCTGGTTCAGGGACTCAGTGAAAAAAAATCTCTTTTCAATGATCAGTACCAGATGATTTATCGAAGGCTTATTGCTCCTGCAGAAGAGATTCCTGTTGATAAAAGCGGACGGATTAAACTTTTCCCCGCACTGATGAAGTCTGTCGGTTTGAGCCGAGACTGCTCCCTCATTGGTATGGATGACCATATCGAGATTTGGGATGAAAGAGTTTACGAAGAATATGAAGAGGCCTGCTCTCAGTCTGTGAAAGAGGGTTGGAGTAACTTGTCCGGCATGGGCGACCTGGGGTTATAGATGGAAGAACAGAAGTACGTACATTATTCTATCATGAAAGAAGAAGTCTGTTCTTACCTGGCGCCGGATAAACCGGGACAGCTTCTTGTGGATTGCACCATGGGTGAAGGCGGACACTCTTTAGAATTTTTGACTAGATTTCCCGATCTTCAGGTTCTGGGTATTGATGCTGATCCGCAAATTCAGGAACGGGCTAAAGAACGGCTGTCTTCCTTTGCTGACAGAGTGCAGTTTGTGAATACTTATTTTGATCAGTATTTTCGCGATCATCAGGGAGAACCTGGGCCAGATAGAATCCTGATGGATCTGGGCATCAGTATGTTCCATTACGAAAAAAGCGGCAGAGGGTTTACCTTCAGCAAGGATGAACCACTTGATATGCGCCTCAATCCTGATAATCCGCTATCGGCCTATATCCTGGTGAATGATTACGAAGAAAATGATTTAGCTAATCTTCTCTTCGAATACGGTGAGGAGCGATATTCCAGACGGATCGCCAGAGCCATTGTCCGCGAAAGGACTCTCGCCCCCATAGAAACGGCTTTTCAGTTAGCCGGGATCATTTCCGGTTCTGTACCGTCTGCCTATAGGCATGGCCGCATTCATCCTGCTACTAGGTCTTTTCAGGCCATCCGGATTGTTGTTAATGATGAATTGGGCCGTCTTCGTTCTGTTTTGAGAGATGCTGTAAAAGCTCTTAATCCCGGAGGATTGATTGGAGTGATCACCTTTCATTCCCTGGAAGATCGGATCGTAAAACATTTTTTTAAAGACCTTCATCGGGACTGTATCTGTCCTCCCCAGCAGCCGCGCTGCAGTTGTGGGGGTGCCAGGGTTGTCGATGTTCTTACTCGTAAACCCGTAGTGCCCGGACAGGCCGAAATCAGGGAAAATCCGGCTTCGAGGAGTTCGAAGTTCAGGGTAGCTAGGAGAATTTCTGAGTTCTGGAGGGAAGCAGATGCTTAAAAAGGCAATCACCTTCTGTTTTCTTCTGCTTTTTCCTGTGTTTCTGTGTTTGAATGTGTGGCAGAGTTTCAGGTATCAGCAACTCCAGGCCGATCTGGTGACCTTGCAGAAAAAGCAGCTTGATCTGATCGAGAAAAATAAGAGGGCCTTAGCGGCTGTCGCCGTATACAGCTCGCCTTCCAGGGTCGGAGCACTGGCAGAAGACAGTCCGGATCTTAAGAAGGCAGATGCAGAAGATATTATTCTGCTTCAAAAGGGGGAAGAATGAATTCCCCCTTTAGTTGTTCCAGGCTTCTAAAGCTTTCCGGTGGCTTTTTTGTGGGTGACCGAACGCGCTGTCAGGAACCGCAGACAATTTGCATCGATTCAAGAGAAGCCGGGCCACGTTCTTTGTTTGTTCCCCTCAAGGGTGAGCGGACAGATGGGCACCTTCATATTGAATCTGCTATTGCCGCAGGTAGTTCCGCTGTTTTGGTAGAGCAGGACTGGGCTGAGGCTCATTCCAAGACTTTGCAAAATTGGGCTGCCCAGTATCCGGTTCTGTTTTTTCCTGTACAGGATACTTTGAAGCAAATGCAGGAGCTTGCCGCTGCCCATAGGGCCCGTTTTTCAAAGTTGAAGGTTGTCGGCGTTACCGGGAGTAATGGGAAAACGACAACGAAAGAAATGATAGCCTCTGTCTTGGAAACCATGGGGCGAACCTATAAAAATCAGGGAAATCTTAATTCCGAAATTGGTTTGCCTTTGACGGTTCTCAGGATGAATAAAGAATATGATTTTGCCGTTTTGGAGATGGGAATCAACCATGTTGGTGAAATGGATGTCCTGGTCGATATTGCTAGGCCGGGAACAGCGCTGATTACAAATATTGGAAGTGCGCATATTGGATATCTTGGCAGTAAGAGAAAGATTGCAGAAGAAAAACGCAAGATTTTTTCTCTTTTTAAGAAAAGCAACCGTGCATTCATCAACGAAAATGAACCCTTTGGGGATGTTTTGACAGAAAATCTGCAGGGGATATTGCATCGTTATGGTGAGCGGTCTCTATCAGAGCTTCAAGAAGTTCAGGATTTGGGTCTTGAAGGACAAAGGCTGGTGTTTACCGACTGCACCATTCGTTTGGCTTTGCCCGGATATCATAATTTGAATAATGCCCTGGCCGCCATTGCCGTTTCAAGGTCTCTTGGTGCAAGGTGGGATCAGATTCGTGAGGGACTTGAGAGCCTGGGTGCCGTCTTTGGACGGAGCCAAATCCTAAAAGGGCGCGTCGACATAGTGCAGGATTGCTACAATGCCAATCCTGATTCAGTTTTAGCCGCCGTGAAAATGTTCTCTGCCATGCCTGCGCGGGGGCGCAGGATTTTGGTCTTGGGGGATATGCTTGAGTTAGGTGAAGAAAGTGAGGTAGCTCATAAAACGATTGGCAAGGCGTTAACCGACAGCCCTGTCGATCAGGCTTTTTTCTTTGGATCCGAAATGAAGGCTGCATTTGATGAGTATCAGTTGACCGGAAAGGGGGCGTTTCATACCGACGATTATCGTACCCTGGAAAAGATGCTGCTTACTGCTTCAGAACCTGGTGACCTTGTCCTTTTGAAGGGGTCCCGCGGTATGGAGCTTGAACGATTGGCGGCTCCTTTGCTTGAGGAACGGCATAAGAAAATTTCCTAGGGGCCAAATGCCCCGGGAATAAATGACTCTAAAATAGCTCTTCAGCGGTGCTGAGGGATTTTGTTTATGTTCGGGAGGGGACATGTTTGAAGCGATTTTTTATCCGCTTGTAAAGTATTTTTCTTTTTTCAATATTTTTAAGTATATCAGTTTCCGTTCGGCCTATGCCGCCGTGACAGCCCTTCTTTTGTCCTTTTTGCTGGGACCCAGGGTGATCAGGGTTCTTACTCAGTTAAAACTAGGTCAAGAGGTCAGGAATGATGGACCAGAAACTCATTTGACCAAGGCAGGAACCCCTACCATGGGCGGTGTCCTTATTGTCCTGTCTGTGACAGTCTCCATCCTCTTATGGCAGGATTTAAGCGAGTATTATACCTGGGTCATCCTGGTCTCTCTTTTAGGATTCGGATTACTTGGGTTTTTAGATGATTATTTGAAAATTTCCAGAAAAAGTTCCGACGGGTTGCGCTCCGGTTTGAAATTATGGGGACAGCTCCTCGTTTCTCTTGTGATCATGCTCATCCTTTACTTTTGTCAGAATGATCATACGACCTTGCTTTATATTCCGTTTTTGAAGAATCCTGTTTTGGATTTGGGCTTGCTTTACATCCCCTTTGGGATCTTCCTTCTCGTAGGCTTTTCTAACGCTGTAAATCTCACCGATGGATTGGATGGACTGGCAACGGGTCTGATGATCATTGCACTGATTGCCTTCACGGCCATTGCGTATTTAACAGGTCATGCTGTTTTTTCTGACTATCTGCAAATCCCTTTTCTATCCGGTTCTGGAGAACTGACCGTCTCCAGCTTTGCTCTGATGGGTGCCTGTGTCGGTTTTCTCTGGTTTAACTGTCATCCCTCTGAGATCATGATGGGAGATACGGGGAGCCTCGCCATGGGCGGATTCCTGGCAACTCTGGCTCTCATCCTTAAAAAAGAAATCCTATTGGTCATCATCGGCGGCGTTTTTGTGATTGAAACCGTATCTGTGATGATTCAGGTGTATTCCTTCAAGAAAACCGGGAAACGTGTTTTTAAGATGGCACCTCTTCATCATCATTTTGAATTATCCGGGTGGGCAGAGAGTAAGGTCGTGGCTCGGTTCTGGATACTCGGAGGCATGTTTGCCATCCTGGGTTTGTCTACCTTGAAGATCCAATAGGGGGTATGAGGAAGCAATGAGACGGTTCGAAGCTGACCGCATGGTTCTCAGAGTAAGTGACTCCGGCCTTTTAGGCATTATGGTCCTGTTAACAGGGACCGGGGTGAGTGCTCTGTTCTCAGCTTCATACCATTTTGGTAGAGTTGCAGCGGGTGATCCGTTTTACTTTTTTAATCGTCAAATCTTATGGATTGTTCTGGGAACTCTGTTCAGCTTTATCTTGAGCCGTATGCCCCTCACCCTGATTCGAAGACTGACTCATCCCTTTATCATAACAACCATTGTATTGAATATCCTCACCTATGTTCCGGGAATAGGAAGTACCGCCGGAGGAGCCAGTCGGTGGATTGAAATTGGAGGTAACTCTTTTCAACCTAGTGAATTGGTTCGTGTGGCACTGGTGTTGTATATGGCGCATATTCTAGATAAGAAAAAGGATAGGATGGATGACTTTCTTAATTCAATCCTTCCCGTTCTGATCATGTCAGTTTTTATGACTGTCCTCGTGTATTTCCAGAATGACTTCTCCTCGGCCATTTACGTCTTTCTCATTGCCATTCTGCTTCTGTTCCTCGCCGGAATCCGCTGGTCCTATATTTTTGGCGGATCAGCCGCCATTGTGCTGTCTGCCATCCCCATGGTTATGGCCAAACCCTATCGTCTGGAACGCATCCGTTCCTGGCTCAGCCCCCTTGCAGATCCCAGCGGGGCCGGATATCAGCTTCTCAAGTCCAGGATGGCCCTTCAAAACGGTCATTTTTGGGGCCTGGGTGTTGGACAGGGGCAGGTGAAATTAGGCGGTCTTCCCGCGGCTCATTCGGATTTTGTATTTGCGGTTGTAGGAGAGGAAACAGGATTTGCCGGCATTGTGTTCATTCTGTTCCTCTTCCTTGTGTTTGCCATAAAAGGTTACTCCGTCGCATTAAACAGTTCCAGCTGTTATGTCAGATTAGCAGCCTTCGGCTTGACCTCTTCGGTTTACTTTCAGGTCTTGATCAATGCGGCTGTTGTTTGCGGCGCCTTGCCTGCCACAGGAATCCCGCTCCCCCTGTTTTCAGCCGGAGGAACATCTACTCTGGTGACTCTGGGGATATTTGGCCTCTTGATCAATTTTTCAAGGTATAAAGCCAAAGACAGGGAGGTCCTTTGCTATGGTTAAATTTGCAGAGCTTCCTGTTGTTTTAAAGCTGCGGCGGGTCTTATTTATTTTTATTATGCTTTTGCTTCTGCTTCTCGGAATCCAGTTGTGTCTGACCTATTTGATTCTGCCGCGTATGCAGATTGGACAGATCTTGCTGGAAAGCACATTGGATCTTTCTGATGAGGTTCTCCTTTCCATGGGTGGTCTGACTGGGCGTGAAAACTATATTTCACTGAATGAGAGCGAAATAAGAGAGAATTTTGAATCCTTTCCCATGATCAGAAAAGCCTATGTGGAAAAACAGTTTCCCCGTACTCTAAAGATCATACTCTTTGGACGATCTCCCTTAGGGCTTGCCTTTGCGGGTACTCCGGGAGAGTCAGAACCTCTGGCGTTTGATGAATATGGTGTGGTCTTCGAAGTTCCGGGAAACTCCGGATACATGGATCTTCCCGTACTGACCGGGTTGAGCCTTGAAGACAGGAACGGAACACAGAGGCTGCCCGATTCTCTTTCCCCTCTATTAAGGGATTTAATGAACCTCAAAAAGAACTCCCCCCATTTATTTGGGCAGATTTCAGAAATCTCTGTTAGAAACAACCAGGGAGTGTTCAATGAAATCAGGTTATATGTGAACTCCTATAAACTGCCGATCCTTCTTTCTGCAGCTTTATCGGATACGGTTATGAAAAAAATTCTTTTGGTTCTCGACTCTTTGAGTTCTGGGAGTCTTATGAAGAATCTGGAATATGCAGACTTCAGAACAGAACAGGTTGTTCTGAAAACAAGGGAGGGCAATTAGTTTTGCCGGAAAAAGATATTGTCGTAGGACTGGATATTGGAACCAGCAGAGTTTCAGCACTCATTGCAGAATATAACGATGCAGGAGAGCTCTGCTTCGCCGGAGCTGGTTCTGTGCCCTCAGATGGTTTGCGCAAGGGCGTTGTTGTGAATATCGAGGCGGCTCAGAAAGCCATAGCCGATGCTATTGAAGCAGCAGAACAGGAAGCAGGCCGGACAGTACACGATGTGTACACCGCCGTAACAAGCGGGAACGTAGAAGGTCTCAATTCCCGAGGTGTTGTGGCCGTCAGCGGTAAGGGGAGAGAAGTCACTGTCCAGGATATCCGCCGGGTCATCGAAGCCGCCAAAGCCATTGCTGTCCCCATGGACCGGGAAATCCTCCATGTTGTCCCCCAGCATTTTATGGTTGATGACAAGGTGGGAATCCGTGATCCTCTGGATATGATCGGTGTGCGCCTTGAAGCGGATGTCCACATCATCACAGGAAGCATCGCCGCCACTCAAAATGTGATTAAATGCACAAACCGCAGTGGATATAAAGTGAATGAGATTTCCCTCGAATCGCTTGTGGCGTCCCAGAATATTCTTTCCGACGATGAAAAAGAGTTGGGAGTTTTGTATTTGGATATAGGCGGCGGGACCAGTGATGCCATTGTTTATTTTGAGGGAACGCCTCATTTTTCTGGATCTCTTCCTGTTGCGGGTGAACAGGTGACTACCGATCTGTCCATTGTTCTGGAACAGCCCATGGACCAGGCAGAGGCGATCAAGTTGAATCAGGGAAAGTGTTGGGAGCCTCTGGTTGACCCTTCTCAGGAAGTACTTCTTCCAGGGATTGGCGGAAGACCCCCCCGGAGTATTCCCGAAGTGGATGTCTGCAGGATTATTCAGTCCAGAATGGCAGAGATCCTACTGCTCATCAGAAAACAGCTTCACCAGAAGGGATATTTAAACCGTTTGGGTGGTGGAGTTGTCATTGCTGGCGGAGGGGCCTTGCTTCCCGGAGCGGGTGAATTGGCCTCTGATATCTTCAGAAGACCCGTTAGAATTGCCATGCCCTCCGGACTGAAAGATCTGCCGGGTCATTGCCGTGGACCAGAATGGTCTACTGTTGTCGGTCTGGTTATGGCCGCTAAAAGTGAAGAGAATAGCCTAGGGAATGATTCTGAAATCATTGGAGGAGCCTGGGGATTTTGGGAGCGCCTGAAAGAATGGTTTGCTAATTTTATATAGGAAACAGCGGGTTTTAAACCTGTTAAAAAAAATAAAACGACTAGATTGACATCTATCCTTGGGAGGGGATTTATGGAACTTGAAATACTGGAAGAAACGTTGGGAAACAAGACGGTCATCAAGGTGATCGGTGCCGGTGGCGGTGGCAGCAATGCTGTCAATCGAATGATAGCTTGTGGAGTCAAAGGGGTCGAATTTATAGCGACCAACACCGACCTTCAGGCGCTGGATAAGTCTGAAGCCCCCATTAAACTGCCCCTGGGGTCTAAGCTTACAGGCGGACTTGGAGCCGGAGGGAATCCGGAAATCGGGGCTCAGGCTGCTGATGAGGATAAGGAAACCATTAAAAATGTCCTCAAAGGGGCTGACATGGTCTTTATTACCGCAGGAATGGGGGGAGGAACCGGAACAGGTTCTGCTCCTATTATTGCACGGATAGCCCGTGAACTGGGGGCTTTGACCGTTGCCGTTGTCACCAAGCCCTTTGGATTTGAACAAAGGCGTAAAATGGGTCTTGCCGAGGACGGCATAGATAAACTCTACAAGGAAGTGGATACACTCATAACAATTCCGAATGAGAACCTTATGAAGATTGTAGAAAAGAATACGCCTATTCGGGAAGCCTTTTTGATGGCGGATGATGTGCTGCGTATGGGTGTTCAGGGTATCTCCGATCTCATCACACAGCACGGTGATATCAATATTGACTTTGCCGATGTCAAGGCCGTGATGCGATCTCAGGGTGAGGCTCTTATGGGCATCGGAACCGGCCGGGGAGATAACCGCGCCATCGATGCCGCCACCAGTGCCATCAATAATCCGCTTCTGGAAGATGCCAGCATTGACGGAGCCAAGGGGCTTCTTGTCAATGTATCCGGCGGTAGCAGTCTGACCCTTGCAGAGTATAAAGAGGTCATGGATATCATTGCCGAAAACATAGATCCCGATGCCACTGTCATACCGGGAACTACAATCGATGACTCTATGGAAGATGAAATCAAGGTCACTGTCATTGCCACTGGATTTAGATGCAGACAGGAAGAACAGGAAGTCCAGGAAAAAGCCAGTGTCCCCGAGGTTCCAGGGCATAGTGATGAAATCCTCCCCTATGAAAAATGGAAGAGTTTCTATGATGATGACAGCAAACAGTCTGATAGCATGGGTAGCCCTTTTCAGAGTCTTATCGGGTCGGGGCCTTCTGAATCTGACCTCTATGTGCCCACCTATTTGAGAAACAGGAAGGTCGGTAGCTGAATATGATTTCAAGGGAATTGTCCGGACGGTTTCAAACCTACCTCACAGTTGAACTCCGTATGTCTCCCAATACGGTGGATGCCTATCTGAGGGAAGTTTTGAAACTGGAAGGTTTCCTTAAGCAGGCTGACAGATCCTGGCAGGATCTGGACACTCCCCTCTTGGAGAATTATCTGTTGGCTGTCCGTCAGAAAGAACAGGATCTGAGCCCCCGGACTATCTCCCGGATACTGAGCAGCCTGCGTTCCATGATGGAATTCCTTATTCTAAGCGGAGAAAGAAAGACTAACCCATTGCAGGGAATGGATATGCCCAGGATCACCCAGTCTCTTCCCGAGGTCATGACTCTGGAGGAAGTGGATGCTTTTTTAGCAGCCATACCCCTTGATACGCTCCTGGGACAAAGGGATCGGACCCTTTTTGAACTGATTTACAGCTGCGGTCTGCGTGTTTCCGAAGCCGTCGATCTTGAGATGACCCACCTGTATACCGAAGACGGTATGATTCAGGTTTTTGGAAAAGGCGGAAAGGAGCGCTGGGTTCCCCTGGGACCCATTGCCGAGCACTGGCTGGGTATCTATTTGAACGAAGTACGCCCTCGAATGCTAAGGCCGGGTTTCATGACCAATACGGTGTTTTTAAACAACCGGGGAAAGGGACTCTCCCGAAAGGGCATGTGGAAAAATTTCAAATCCATAGCCGAAACAGCCGGTGTCAGCGGTAAAATCCATACTCTGCGTCACTCCTTTGCAACGCACCTCTTGCAGGGGGGCGCCGACCTCAGGAGTGTGCAGGAAATGCTGGGGCATTCCGATATCAGTACGACCCAGATTTATACTCACTTGAACAGAGATGATCTGCAGCAGGCCCATAGTGAATTTCATCCCAGGAGTAAGTCATGAAAACAAGATTTCTTTTGATATTTTGGCTTATGAGTTCTCTTCTGATTCTTATTTCTTGCAAGCCGGGAAGGAACAACGAATTGGCTCAAAGAGTCTATGAATTGGAACAGATCGGTTCTGCAGAGGCAGAACCCGACGAAATCAGGGAAATCCGCAAAGACATAAATCACTGGGAAAAAGAGCTGAATGATGCCATCAGCGCCGGGAAAAACACGGGTCGGTATTATCGGGTTTTAGGGCTTAAATTTCTGGACTATAAGATGTATGCCCCCGCGCGGGATAGTTTTTCCAGAGCCATTGAGATCACCCCCGAAAACGGACGGCTCTACTACTACCGGGCTGTGACTCTGTCCAGACTGGCCGTCTTAAGGGACAATGATGAAGAAAAGTTGGCAGAGCTGGCTCTGGCAGAAAAAGACTATTTAAAAGCCATTGATCTAGAGCCTAAGTATATGTCTCCCTATTACAGTCTGGCTATCCTCTATATTTACGAATTATCCCGTCCTTTTGAAGCAGGACCATTTTTGGAGAAGTATTTAAAAGTTGAGCGCAGTGATGGCAGGGCTCTGCTCCTGTACGGACAACTCCTAGAACAAATGGACCAACCCGAAAAAGCAATGGATCAGTATACCCGTCTCCTCTCTCTGTCTGGGTATTCGGCCGAGAAAGAACAGGCTGCACTATATTTGAACAGAATAAGGGAGGATTCATTTTGATAGACCTCAACGTCTTGTTTGCCCTCAATCGACTGGGATCACTTAAATTAAATGAGAAACTTAAAATCCTGAACGGATTCAGCAGTCCCGATCTTTTTTCAAGAGTCTCTTTGTATGAAATGGAATGGCTTTTGGGAAGAAAGTTGCGGATGCGGTCCTTTGAACCCGATGAGCTTATGGCCCTGGGCGAGGGGGATCTTAAGAAGACCAATTCCCTGGGTATCCGGTGGACCTGGTATGGGGGACGAGAGTACCCTAGTATTTTGAAAGAGATTTACGACCCACCTTTCATTCTGTTTTGGAAGGGTTCTCTGCCTTCTGATCTCCGGGAATCATTAGCCGTTGTGGGGACAAGAAAACCCACCCTTCAGGCAGACCGTAGTGCATATGCATTGGGATTGGATGCGGCGACAGCGGGTATTCCTCTTATTTCCGGCATGGCTGCCGGCATTGATGGTGCTGCTCATCGGGGCGCTCTGGCAGGGGGTGGTGTGACATGGGCTGTGCTTGGAACAGGTTGTGACAAACCCTATCCTCGTGCCCATAGGAAGTTGGCTGCGGAGATCGTCACAAAGGGAGGCGGACTCATTTCTGAGTTTGTACCCGGTACGGGACCTGTGCGGTATAATTTTCCCAAAAGGAACAGGATCATCAGTGGACTGAGCCAGTCGGTGGTGATCGTTCAGGCTCCCGGCCGCTCCGGAGCATTGCACACGGCGGACTTTGCCCTGGATCAGGGGCGGGATGTCTATGTGCATGAAAACGGATTGAGTGGCAGGACCGGAAGAGGAAGCGCACTCCTGGCTGACCAGGGGGCTCCGGTCATAGGCTGTCTGAAAGATATCTATCCCAATCTTGAAAGTCCCGGACATTCTATGGAAGATGCCTATCCAATGGCATCAGGAACAACCGTTGAGGCTGCTTCTATGGCTTCCAAAATGATGCGGTATGAGTTAAAAGATCAATTGAAATTCTATAAGGGGAGGGTTCAGTTTTGATATCAGAATTTGATGTTCATTTAAAAGATTATGAGCACCACTTAAGAGCCCTCCGGGGGCTTTCAGAGAGAACTCTTCGGGCGTACAGTAATGATATCTCAGCCTGGCACGAGTTTCTAAATGAACAGGGATTAAACGAGATTGAAGCCGGACGGGATGATGCTAGGATGTACATCAGTACACTCTCGGTGAGACAGCTGGCGACATCAACAATCAACAGATCCCTGTCGTCACTCAAGAGTTATTACAGCTATCTGGAAAAAAGGAATATTGTCGATGGCAATCCCTTTTTGGGGGTCCGGTCAATTAAAAAACCGGCGACCCTTCCAGTGTACCTGACAAACAGGGAGGTCAGTATACTCCTGGACCATGTGGAGGGGGATGACTTTACGGCACAAAGGGATAGAAGCCTCTTTGAAATGCTCTATTCAACGGGCTGCCGTGTCAGTGAGCTCTGTCATCTCACGGTTCAATCTGTCAGTACCAATAGAATTCTCATCAAGGGTAAGGGGGGCAAAGAACGGTATGTTTTTATTGGTGAAAAAGCCAGGCATGCTCTCGAACTGTACCTGCCCCTGAGGAGTCAAAGGCTCATCCAATGTGGTCTGGCCGATATCCAGTCTCTTATTTTAGATGAAAGGGGGCAGGGATTGAGTACCAGAGGGGTCTATTATCTGTTGCAGAAATATATGAGAAAGTCCGGACTGAATAGAAAAATCGGTCCCCATGCTTTCCGTCATGCCTTTGCCACAGAAATTTTAAATGAAGGGGCTGATATCAGGGTCGTTCAAGAGTTGCTGGGGCATGCCAGTTTATCAACGACTCAGGTGTATACCCATACGGGGATTGAGAGAATCCGTCAGGTTTATCGGAATGCTCATCCCCATGGAAAACAGGCCATTCACAGGACCCAACGGTCCTGAGCGAAAATATACCCCGCATCATACGGAATAAGCGGGTAGGAAGGGAGTTTGTATGAAGTTAAGAGGCACGACCATTTTGGCCGTCACCCGAAACGGCGAAATGGCAATGGCCGGAGATGGTCAGGTAACAATGGGTGATTCTGTTGTCATGAAAGGAAACGCAAGAAAAGTCAGGCGGCTCCTGGGTGGACAGGTCGTCTGCGGTTTTGCAGGATCAACAGCTGATGCTTTTACTCTGGAAGAACGATTTGAGGGAAAACTCCGTGAATTTGGTGGAGACATTACACGGTCAGCCGTTGAATTGGCCAAAGACTGGAGAACCGATCGGGCTTTGCGAAGACTGGAAGCCATGCTTTTGGTCATGGATAAGGAAAAAATACTCGTTCTTTCAGGGAATGGGGATGTGATAGAACCCGAAGGAGGCGCCATTGCCATCGGTTCAGGAGGAAATTATGCCTATGCTGCCGCCAGAGCCTATCTGGATGGGTCAGACCTGAGTGCTGCGGAGATAGCCAAGAGGTCCCTGGGCATCGCAGGAGATATTTGTGTGTTTACAAATCATAATATTATCGTGGAGGAACTTTCATGAGCATGGGACTTGAATTGAAAACTCCCAAGGAAATTGTTTCAGAACTGGACAGATACATCATCGGCCAGGATAAGGCCAAAAAAGCCGTCGCCATTGCACTGAGAAATCGGCTGAGGCGGTCCAGGCTTCCAGATGACCTCCGGGATGAGATTGCTCCAAAAAACATCATCATGATTGGTCCTACAGGTGTGGGAAAAACCGAAATTGCCAGAAGACTTTCCAAACTCTGTGGAGCCCCTTTTATAAAAGTCGAAGCCACTAAATTTACCGAAGTTGGATATGTGGGGCGGGATGTGGAATCCATGGTCAGAGACCTGATGGCCGCGGCGGTTTCCATGGTTAAAACCGAATTGAAAGAAGGCATTCAGGAAGAAGTCATGGCGGCCACTGAAGAAGCTCTTTTAGATCTCTTACTTCCCGGATCTAAGGCTCCCCAGTCCATACCGGATAACCAGGGGAATCTTCCCGATGTCATCCCAGAATCTCCCGGAGCCCATACGAGGGAAGTTCTTCGACGGAAGCTGCGGGCGGGTGAGCTGGAAGACAGAATTGTAGAAGTGAAAGTTTCCGGAGGCGGCGGACCCTCTATTGAGATCTTTTCCGGATCAAATTTTGAATCCATGGATATGAAAATGGGCGCCCTTGGAAATATCTTTGGAGGCATGAACAAAAAAACCCGGAAGGTGAATGTTGCTCAGGCCAGAGAGATCCTGCAGGGAGAACAGACTGATAAACTCATTGACAATGACAACGCCATCGATATTGCCCGGGAACGAGTGCAGAATATGGGGATCATTTTCATAGATGAAATCGATAAAATCGCTAATAATAATGGGAAATCCGGAGGACAGGATGTTTCTCGGGAAGGCGTTCAGAGGGATATTCTTCCCATCGTTGAGGGATCTTCTGTAAACACAAAATACGGAATGGTAGACACCTCTCATGTCCTTTTTATTGCAGCGGGAGCCTTCAATCTTTCAAAGCCATCTGACCTTATACCTGAGCTTCAGGGCCGTTTTCCCATTCGTGTGGAGTTGGAAGATTTGAATGCTGATGCCTTCGAAATGATTTTGACCCAGCCGAAAACTGCCTTGATTAAACAGTACACGGAACTTCTGGGAACAGAAGATGTTTCATTGAAGTTTACAGACAAGGCCATTCGCCGGCTGGCGGAACTGGCAGAAGAGGTGAATACAAGCACCGAGAATATCGGTGCCAGGCGTTTGCATACCATCATGGAGCATCTACTGGAAGAGGTCTCCTTTAATGCCCCCGAAATGCAGGGCGAAACTGTGGATATCACTCCTGAATATGTGGAAGAACGTTTGGGAGACATTATACAGAATAGAGATTTAAGCCGGTATATCCTTTAGTAGTACTCTGTTGTCCAGGGAGACGACGGGTATAAAAAACTAAGTGACCCCGGGGTATCTGCCGAAATTGAAAAGGTAGAAGTATTTTTTAAGTGAAGGAAGATTTGTATGTTTACAGGTAACAGTTTTGGAAAAACCGTGGATATTCTACAGCGGACGATGGATACGAGCCTTCTGAGAAGGGAAGTTATTTCGAACAATATAGCCAATGCCGAGACTCCGAACTTCAAGAGAAGCGATGTCTCCTTTGAGGCGGAACTGACCAGGGCTTTAGCTTCTGAAACAAAAAAAACACTTCCTGCGAAGGTCACCAATGACCGTCATATGAGTTTTAACCAGACCGTTGATTACCGCAGTGTCAGACCTCGTAGAGTTCTGGATTATCTGACAGAGAGTAAAAATAACGGCAACAATGTGGATATTGAGCAGGAAATGATGATGGCTACCCAGAATCAGATGATGTATGAATTGATGTCCCAGTCTATTGGATTTCAATTCACCCAGGTGAACATCGTAACGAGGTAGTTCGTAGAGTTTGGAAAGAAGAACCCCGATTGAGTTGGGGTAGCTAGAAGGATAGTAGACAGGAGTACAGAATGGGATTATTCAGTTCTATAAATACAGCATCAACAGGACTTTCGGCAGAAAGAATGCGTCTGGATGTTATTTCAGATAATATTGCCAATGCCAACACGACAAGAACCGCCGAGGGCGGCCCTTTTAGACGGAGCCGTGTTGTGTTCAGACCTGTCGTAGACCAGCCGTATTGGCGAAGTCCCTTTCTTCCGGATAATCTGGACAATGGCATTGGCCAGGGGGTTCGAGTTTCCAAAATCGAGAAGGATATGGATGATGAGCTGAGGCTTGTTTATGATCCTACTCATCCGGATGCCATAAAGACGGGGCCTCAAAAAGGCTATGTTGAGTATCCTAATGTGAATATTGTCAATGAAATGGTGGATATGATTTCTGCCACCAGAGCCTATGAGGCCAATGTGGCTATTATGGACGGGAGTAAATCCATGTTCCAGAAAGCCCTGCAGATCGGGGGTTAATACCCGTTCTTGGCGGTAGAAGGCTTCTTTTAAGGTCAGAAAAGTATAGAACAGGGGTTAGAACCCCTTTGAGGAGAGGAAAATGAGTCTGTTGAATACAATCAATGAAAATATGGTGAACGGTAATTTTGTTCCCATGAAAACAACCAGCCCTCTTCATATGAAGGCTGTAAAAAACAGTGATCCTCAAGAGATTCCTTCTGAATCATCCTTTGCAGACCTTGTTCGAAAAGGACTTTCCGCTGCCAATGATGATCAAATTGAGAGTGAGAATCTGTTTGTAAAAATGATCAGTGACCCTGATTCTGTTGAAGTGCATGATGTGAGTATTGCCATGGCTAAGGCCAACATGTCCCTTCAAATGACAAAAAGCATAGTTGATAAAGCCGTTCAGGCTTATAAAGATATTATTAGTATGAGGTAACGAACCCTATGAAGGGCTGCGGTTCTCATCCGTGGTCCTCAGGTTTCACCGTGGGAGGGGGAAATGCTGGAATGGATTAAAAAACTTATGTCTCAGATCGGTACGATTTGGGGAAAGTGGAGTATCATCCAGAAATTGATATTCACAGGGATTCTGATCGGAGCTGTGGTGGGTATCGTCTTACTGTTTACAGTCTCATCTTCACCCAGCATGGTACCCTTGCTGGGTGTTCCGATAACTGATCAAACACAAAATGAGCGTATTATTCTGAAGCTGGATGAAGAAGGGGTCTCTTATAAACTGAACCCCGACGGACGCATCTATGTTTCTGATGACAAAGTGGCAAGACGGATGAGGGCCCTTCTCATTAGAGAAGATCTCATCCCCACGGGAACTGATCCCTGGGCCATCTTTGATGTGGAGCGATGGACTCTCACTGATTTTGAAAGGGATGTGAACCTGAGACGGGCGATCACCTCCAATTTAGAGCAGCACATTAAGGCTCTCGGTGATGTGGATAATGCCCAGGTATCGCTTGTCATGCCCGAAAGGACCTTGTTTTCCAGTGAGCAGAATCCGACTACTGTTTCTGTCATTGTCACACCAAGACCCGGGAGTGACATCAGTGAGAACCGTAATAAAATTGAAGGAATTGTAAAATTGATTCAGTTTGCCGTAGAGGGTCTCTCGGCGGAAAATATTACGATCCTCGATTACAGCGGTAGAATCCTCAATGATTTTGAAGGACTGGAAAGTCTGGATAGGCTGGAGTTGACAAGCCGCATGCTGAAACAGAAGAAGTCTCTGGAAGTCCAGTACACAAATACAATTCTGGCATCCTTGCAGAATGTTTTTACTGCCAAGCGTGTGAATATTGTGAACATAGATATTGATCTGGAGTTTATCAATAAAACAATTGCAACGGAAGAACACTATCCCATTACGGTCATAGAGGATAACCCGGAAACACCTTACAGCGAATTGGAAACGGTCAACTCCATTACGATTAGTGAAAATAACAGCAATGAACTCTTTGAGGGAACCGGTTTTAATCCCGAGGGACCTCCCGGACAGGAGGGACAAACCCCTTCTGCCTATAAGGATTTAAATAATCTGGTTGGTAAGTACCAGAGCAACAGTTCCACAAGAAATGAAGTGGTTAACACCAGAAATATTCAGGAAGAGAAGAGTCCCTTTGCCATTGCCAGGATCTCAGTCGCCGTAGCCGTGGACGGAATCTGGAACTGGGATTATGATGAGAATGGAAAAGCCATCATTGAAAAAGGAAGTATACAAAGAATTTATACACCTGTTTCGGATGAGGATCTGGGTAAGGCTCTGACTCTTGTACAGCATGCTGTTGGTTTCAGCACAGCCCGGGGAGACACTGTAACAGTACAGCATATACCCTTTGACCGGAGCGCCGAATTCAAGGCTGAAGACGATGAATACCGCCGTCAGCAGCAGATTCAACAGACCATGCTTTTCTCAATTGTAGCCCTTGTGATTCTGATTGCAGCCTTCTTCCTCTTTAGAATGATTTCCAAAGAGCTTGAAAGACGGAGACGTCTCAGAGAAGAAGAGCTGGCCAGACAGCACCAGGCCATGAGAGAGCAGACTCTCAGACAGGCAGAAGAAGAAGGAATTGATGTAGAAATGTCTGTTCAGGACAGGGCCCGCATGGAAATGCAGGAAAATGCTAAAAACATGGCCAGAGAACATCCAGAAGATGTGGCTAATCTGATCAGAACATGGTTGGCGGAGGAATAGAGAATGGCTAACAACCAGCAGGGTGGAAAAAGTCCCCACAAGGAAGATCTCACAGGGAAGCAGAAGGCCGCTATTTTTCTGGTCACTTTGGGAGCAGATATCTCATCGGAAGTATTCAAACACCTTCGAGAAGATGAAATAGAAATTCTGACTTTCGAGATTGCCCGACTGGAGAATATTGATTCTGAATCGAGAGATATGGTTCTTCAGGAGTTCCAGGAACTCATGATGGCCTCTGATTTTATCTCTTCGGGAGGAATCGACTATGCTCGTGAACTGCTGGAGAAATCTCTTGGAAGCCAAAAAGCCGTGGATATCATCAACCGGCTGACAAGTTCTCTGAAGACCAGACCCTTCGATTTTGTTCGGCGGACCGACCCTGCTCATCTGTTGAATTTTATTCAGCAGGAACATCCCCAGACAATCGCCCTTATTCTGGCCTATCTCGAGCCCTTGAAAGCCTCGCAGATTCTGGGGAATCTTCCGCAGGAAAAACAGTCGGATGTTGCTAAGAGGATCGCCACCATGGACAGGACTTCTCCAGAAATCCTGAGAGAGGTTGAGCGTGTCCTTGAGAAAAAACTGTCATCCTTGTCATCGGAAGACTATACCTCTGCCGGTGGTGTCGGCAGCATCGTCGATATCCTTAACTTGGTAGACCGTACTACAGAAAAGACGATCATTGAGTCATTGGAAGAGGAAGATCCGGAACTGGCAGAAGAAATTAAGAAGAGAATGTTTGTATTTGAAGATATCATCATGCTGGATGACCGGGCCGTACAGCGGGTTATGCGTGAAGTAGATACGGCCGAATTGGCTAAAGCCCTCAAGGCGGTAGATCCGGAAGTTCAGGATAAGATCTTTAGAAATATGTCCAAGCGCGCGGCAGCTTTGCTCAAGGAAGACATGGATTTTATGGGTCCTACGAGAAGAAAAGACGTGGAAGAAGCTCAACAGAAAATCGTATCTGTCATCAGGAAGCTGGAAGAGCAGGGAGAAGTCGTCATTGCCAGAAGTGGAGAAGAAGATGTTCTGGTTTAAGGCCTCGGGAGTATAAATTATGGCAAAAAATCTATTCAGACCCATGGAAATCGTGAATCTCACGGCTCAAAAGGTGGAAATTTCGGCTCCGATTTTCTATAAAGAGGCCGAATTGGACGAAGTTGTTGATGTGGAAGAGTACACAGGTCCGACAGCCGATGATTTGAGACGAGAAGCCGAATTATTCAAGGCAGGTTGGGAAGAAGAAAAGCTGAGGATGATGCAAAGAGCCGAAGAAGAGGCCCAGCGCATTCAGACAGAAGCCGAAGAAACCGCCTTTGAAGAGGTTCGTCGCAAGACCGACCAGGCAGCCCGTGAAAAAATAGAAGCTGAAAGCGAAGCGGCGAGAATCCTGGCCCAGGCCAAAGAGGATTCCGAAAAATTGGTGGAAGAAGCCCGCCAGAGAGTTGCCGAAATAGAAGAGGAAGCTAGAAAAAAAGGGGAGTCAGCCGGCCGTGAAGAGGGTTTCCAGGAAGGCCACAGGGAAGCGGAAAGGCTGATAGAACGACTTCATGTCATCATCGACCGGGCTATTCAGAAACGGGAAGATATGATTAATGAGGCTGAAACTCAGATGATAGATCTGGTTCTCCTCATTTCACGCAAGGTCATCAAGGTCATCTCGGAGAACCAGAAAAATGTTGTCGTCAATAATATTGTACAGGCCCTGCGGAAGCTCAAGAGCCGGGGGGATGTGGCTGTGAGGGTGAACCTTGCCGATCTTGATCTGGCCACGGATCATACTAGGGATTTTATGAAAATGGTGGAGAATGTCAAATCCATCACCATTTTGGAAGATACCTCTGTGGATCCCGGAGGATGTATTATTGAAACAGATTTTGGGCAGATAGATGCCAGAATAACGAGTCAGTTGAAAGAAATTGAAGAGAAAATCATGGAACTCGTGCCTATCAAGGTGAAGGGTGAGCAGTAGAAGCTGCCCATCTTTCAAAAGATACCGCATGCCGCTGGGGAGGGGAACATGCTGAAACGATACATCGATACAGTCGAAGAACTGGATACAATCAAATATCAGGGTCGTGTGATCCGTGTGCAAGGAAGTCTCATCGAATCAAACGGACCCCAGGCCGTTGTGGGTGAAGTCTGCCGCATCATCATTCCCCGCTTGGGACGGGAGTATCTGGCCGAGGTCGTGGCTCTCAAGGACCAGAGGGTTCAGCTTATGCCATATGACGACATTCAAGGTATAGAGGCGGGTTGTCCGGTCATTGCCACGGGAGAACAACTGAGCATTCAGGTATCAGATGACCTTCTGGGCCGTGTGTTAGACGGTCTCGGCCATCCCATAGACGGCCGTGGCGGTATCAAGGGCAACAACAGCGCCCAACGCCTCTCTGTGTTCAGAACTCCTCCCTCCCCCTTGCACAGAAAGCCAATTACAAAACAGATCATTACGGGCATCCGTTCCATTGACAGCATGATCCCCTTGGGGGAAGGACAGAGAATCGGTATTTTTGCCGGATCGGGAGTGGGGAAATCCACCCTCCTTGGAATGATTGCCCGCAATACGTCCGCAGATATCAATGTCATAGCCCTCATCGGTGAACGGGGTAGAGAAGTCCGTGAATTCATTGAAAATGACCTGGGAGCCGAGGGCCTGAAGAGGTCGGTCCTCGTTGTTTCTACTGGGGATACATCGGCTCTCAGCCGTGTTCGGGGCGCCTTTACTGCCACAACCATTGCCGAATACTTCAGAGATCAGGGCAAAAATGTCATGCTCCTCTTTGATTCTGTCACACGCCTTGCCATGAGTCAGAGGGAGATCGGTCTGGCCGTTGGAGAACCGCCCGCCACAAGAGGGTATACCCCTTCCGTTTTTACACTCCTTCCAAAATTACTGGAGCGCAGCGGGACTTCCGATCAAGGAACCATCACAGGCGTGTACACCATTTTGGTGGAAGGGGACGATATGGAAGAACCCGTAACCGATGCAGTTCGGGGTATTCTGGATGGGCATATTGTGTTGACCCGGAAACTGGCTGAAAAATACCACTATCCAGCCGTCGATGTCCTAAGCTCTATTTCAAGGTTGGAAAACAAGGTTATGCCCCTGAGGATGCGTAAAAATGCGGGTTATATTCGGAAGCTTTTGTCACTTTATACAGAAAAGGAAGACCTCATAGCCGTCGGAGCCTATGCCAGAGGATCCAATCCTCAGGTGGATGAAGCCATTAGCAAGATTGATGAAATAAATGAATTTTTGCAGCAGGCCGTTGAAGAAAAGGCCGAACTGAATTCCACACTCATCGAAGCGGGAAGGATCAGCGGTGATGATTTGAGGGATGAATTGAAGGATACTTTGACTGAAAAACTAACAGATAAGGATCTCAGGGATGAAAAGATTTCAATTTACACTTGATTCCATCCTGGAATTGCGTCTGGAAGAAGAACAGGAAGCCGAAATGCATCTGGGAAGAGCCATGGGAGAGTGGAATCATCTAAATGAAAAAAAAATGAAGTGCATGGCAATCAGAGAAAGTCAGAGCCCGGCAGTACGCTCGGAGGATCTACTCCAGTCCGGTCTTTATTATGCCCGAATCAACCAGGAAATCCATGGCCTTCAAAAAGAAATGGACTCCCGGGAAGGGGAACTTGAGCACTTGAGGGAAAATTACAGAGTGGCCAGATCTAAGAGAGAAGGGCTTGATAAATTAAAAGAAAAACGAAAGAAAGAACATAGCGATATCCAGAGACGGGCGGAAGCTCATACCCTGGATGACCTTTTAAATAACATGAATAGACTGAAACAGGCAGGGGACTGATATGGCTGGCTTACATGGCGGCGCCGGTGTGGCGAAAATCTTTTTTCTCATCATTTTTATTGTAGTACTTATTGTGGGAGGACTGCTTTGGGTCGACTTCTTAGGCTTGATTGATGCCCGGGAAACATTGGCTCCTATTCTTAAAATTGTCCGGCTTGATGTTCCCGAACCTATAGAGCAACCTGATGATTTGTATCTGCTGGACCGTGAGCGTCTTGAGAAACAGCAGGAGGCTCTTGATATTTTTGAAGCATCCCTGGTGGCTAGAGAAGAGGGCATCCTCATCAGAGAAGCAGAACTGGAAGAATTGACAAGTCAATTGGAAGAAAAACAGAAATCTAACGAAGAGAAAGAGAAATCTCTTAATGAAGCCTTGAAATCGTACGACAATAAAAGAGCAAACCTGGAACAAAATGCTACGTATCTGGAGGGAATGCCTCCCCAGAACGCTGTTTCCATCATGCTGGAAATGGATGATACGGAGTTGGTTGACCTTCTGAGAACATCAGAGCGACTGGCTACCGAATCTGGTAAATCGTCCCTTGTTGCCTTCTGGTTGTCATTGATGCCTGCTGAGCGAGCTGCTGAGATACAAAGCAAAATGGCCTTAAAACCGGAGGACTAATAAATCTGGAGGTGCCATGGTTCAGCTGTCTTCTCCCTCAGCGGATATAATTCCGGTAAAACAGGGAAAATCACCTGATAAGGCTCCCGGCCTGAAAAATAAGAGTGACGGCTTCAAAACGGCTCTCAATAAGCAAAAAGAGAACCATGATACGGAATCGGTCCAAAAAACAGCAATGACTGCAGATCCGAATAAGACTGAGCTTGCTACACTCGTCAATGACAAAAGGAATATCCGCGTTTCATTGAAACTGGCGGACACATTTACGGAAAAAAAAGGGCTGGTTCAAAATCTCGGAGTCGTTGTAAAAGATCTGGATATCAAAGGAGGGGATGAAAAGAAACTCACCCTCTCTAAATCTCAGAAAAAAACAGTACTTCCAGACATCCAGGTCGTATCAAATCAGAATACTCAGCAAGAAGCAAAGGGTCTGATACCCGTTGCAGTGGAATCTGAAAAAGAAATAGAAAAATCAGAAAAGCTTTCTTTGAATAAAGGAATCCCCGAGGAAGAAATCCTTCAAAACGATACCGGTATAAGCGGAGAATCCATAGGGATTGTGAAAAGTAGCGAGACATCCCAGCTTGTTGCTCAAAATGATGTCAAATCTGCTGTGGAGAAGAAAGACTCCTCTTTGTTAAAAGCTAAAACGAAAATGGCAGCAGAAGAGACCAAAATTACAGTGGAAGACAGAAGGACCGTTTCGACTGTAGACAAATCGGCTTCCCTTTTAAAGGTTGTGGAATCTCCCGGGCCAGACAATCAGATGACCATGGAACTGGTTCCCTCTGATGATGCCGCTACAGGAATGGCACAGGCAGATCAGATGGATACCAGCGGTAAAACATTTTCACTTCAAACGGCGGAAGAGCAGAAAGGTGCTGTCCTTCTGGACAAGCAACTTCAGGATAAGGGAACTCAAGAACTTACTAAAAACATTCGATTTGTTTTGAAAGACAATAAAGAGGGTGAAATAAAGCTGATTTTGAAGCCTGAATCCCTTGGAAAAGTCAGGATTAATCTGAATCTTCATGAAAATAATATAGTCGGGAAGATTATTGTCGAAAATAATAGTGTACGTCAGGCTTTTATGAACAATTTGGCAGATTTAACCAAAGCCCTTGAAGACAGCGGATTCAGTTCTGCATCCCTGGATGTTTCTGTGGGTGGAGGACAGGCCGATGGTCGACAGCAACACAAGAATGAGAAACCTGTCTATTTTACTAATTCAGTTTTGGATGATATGGATGGACAGATACCGGTGGTTTATGAAGAGGGAATGTCCCTCAGTCAAATCAATCTGGTCGTGTAGGACCGGTCGTTTTATCAGAGGCGTTATATAGAATCGATTTGAACCCTATGGGTTAGGAGATAGTTAGAATGGACTTTAGTACACAGATGAACGCGGCGGACAGTGCAAGAACTTCCATGCAGGTAGAAAGCTTTAACAAAGCCCTGGGTGGCAGTAAGGTGCAGAGTCAGAACCTGGATAAAGATGATTTTATGAAAATCCTCATTACTCAGCTGTCCCATCAGGATCCAACGGCTCCTATGGAAGACAAAGAATTCATCTCACAGATGGCACAATTTTCAAGCCTGGAGCAGATTACCAACATGAATCAGCAGTTCACAGCCATGGCTGAACGGCTCAACAGCTCTCAGGCATTCAATGTATTGGGAAAAGATGTGGAGCTTATGTCGTCAGGACAGCTTATTCAGGGCCAGGTTGAAGCCGTTACCGGCGGAGACTTCCCTCAACTTCTCGTCAATGGCAATTATTATGATTTTAGTACATTACATACAGTTTATAACAATAAAGGAGAGTCACAGTTATGATGCGCTCACTCTATTCCGGTGTATCCGGTCTTCAGAATCATCAGACAAGAATGGACGTGATCGGTAATAACGTATCCAACGTCAATACAATCGGGTTTAAAAAAGGCCGGGTTATTTTCCAGGATATGATATCCCAAGGCATGCGCGGGGCTGCCAGACCTACTGAAGAACTCGGTGGTGTGAATCCCATGCAGGTGGGCCTTGGTATGACCGTGGCTACTATCGATACGATTCATACTCAGGGATCTCTCCAGTCAACGGGGAATACCACAGACCTTGCCATCCAGGGAAATGGTTTTTTTATCCTCAGTCAGGGAGATAAAGAATACTATTCAAGAGCCGGAGCCTTCGGATTAGACGAGGGCGGTATGCTCGTTAATCCTGCTAACGGAATGAGAGTTCAGGGATGGGAGGCCGAAACTATTGACGGCGAGACCTATTTGAATACAGCCAGCGATACAAGCGATCTGTTTATTCCCGTGGGAAGCAAAGATCCGGCCAGTGCCACTACAGAAGTGGAACTAGCCTGTAACCTGGATAAGAGGACACCCGAAATTCTTCCCGGTGCTGGTACTGCAGATACCAGAGAAGGAACATGGACCATCGATAAAGATATTTATGATTCCTTTGGCAATGTTCATAAGATGACCATTAGCTTTACCAAGAATCCCGGGGTAAACAATCAATGGAATGTATCTGTCAATGTGGATGAAAATGGAGAAAATCCAACAAATACAACATTGGACATCGGCGCTGAAAATAATGCCGACGGCACATTCACCATGGAATTTGACAACCTGGGAGCCTTAACTGCTGCCTTTGATGCCCAGGGAGATACAATCACCGAGGGAAATCTTCTTATTCCGGTTTCTTTTGACGTCATTGATTCAACACCCGGAGCGGACGGAGCTCCCATCAGGCAGACTCTCAATTTGAACCTCGGAGAAGTAGGCAGCTATACCAATACCGTGACTCAGTTTGCCGAAACATCCTCTACCAAGGCCTTCAGACAGAATGGATACTCCATGGGATATCTTGAAACTTTTCAGATTGATTCCAGGGGTGTTATCACTGGTGTATACTCCAATGGTACAAACCGCTCACTCGGGCAGGTTGCCTTAGCCAGCTTTATCAATCCGGGAGGTCTTGAAAAGGGTGGAGAAAGCACTTATATGGCCACCATAAACTCGGGTGAAGCTAATATCGGACCATCGGGTATCGCCGGGAAAGGAAAGTTTATTTCCGGAGCTCTTGAAATGAGTAATGTGGACTTAGCAGAGCAGTTTACAGATATGATTGTGACCCAAAGAGGTTTTCAGGCCAATAGCAAGTCCATAACAACCAGTGATACCATGTTGCAGGAACTCCTGTCTCTCAAGAGATAAGGTTCATTGATTAAATGGTAGAAGTAACGATAATGGGGAAATTGAACAAGGTATTGTATCTCAATCCCCATCAGATTGAATATATAGAAGCTGATGCAAGCACCACTATTGTGATGCTGTCGGGAAAACGTCTGGTAGTTCAGGAAGATTATTCCACACTTTTCAATAGGATTGTGGAGTACAGACGTTTGATCGGCGGTTTCAAGAACGAGGAGTAGTTTTTACATGGATATAGCAACAATAGGTGGTTTGATTGGTGGTTTTTTACTCATCGTCGGATCGATCATCGCCGCAGGAAATGCAATGTCCCTGTACTTGGACGTTGCTTCAGTGATCATCGTTATATTCGGTTCCTTCGCCGCCATGATTGTCGCCAACCCCCTGCAGCGCACACTCGGTTTTACCAAATATTTGAATATTGCCATGAATGTGCAGGTTTTTAACAAGGAAGCCATTATAACCCAGCTGGTAACCTTCGCCGACAATGCCAGAAAGGAAGGTCTCCTCTCCCTGGATGATGCCCTAAATGATGTGGATGATGATTTTTTGCGGGGAGGACTGCGCCTTGTTGTTGATGGTACCGACCCGGATGTGATTAAAAAAATCCTATATGGCAACCTTTCCATGATTGATGCACGGCACCAGGACGGGATAGAGTTTTTTGGAAACTGGGCAAAAATAGCCCCTGCCTTCGGGATGATCGGTACACTTTTAGGGCTCATTGGTATGATGGCAAACTTAGAAGATACTGCATCTATTGGACCAAACATGGCTGTTGCTCTGATTACCACACTTTATGGTTCTATTTTTGCCAACTTGGTTCTCATGCCACTCCAGATCAAACTGGACGACAGAAACAAGGAAGAGCTTTTGGTTAAGGAAATAATGGTTCAGGGAATCCTGTCCATACAATCGGGAGACAATCCCCGTATTCTCGAAGATAAGCTTTATACCTATCTGCCACCTGCAGAACGTCCCCAGAAGAGTAGTGGAGGGGAATAGGATGATACATCATGGCCGATGAAGACAATAAAAAATGCCCAAAGTGTGAAGAAGGGGCTGCCGAATGGATGACTACATACGGCGATATGGTAACCCTCCTCCTCTGTTTCTTTGTAATACTTATGAATCCGGAAACCATCGAAGGGGCTCGTATGGAGCTCATCATGGTTTCCTTTAATGGTTTAGGGCCTCTTCAGGGTGGGAATACCCTGGATGTAGGAGAACTTGCCGAACTGGGAAATAATATCATGGCCATGCCCTCCACAAAGAGGGCCCGAGGGCTGGATAAGGCCAGGCAGACAGCTGTCTCCATGTTTAAGCCGGAAGTCAAAAGCAAGCAGGTCAGGATTACCGAAGATGAACGGGGACTTGTGATCACCCTTGCATCGGATGCTTTTTTCAGACCAGCCAGTGCGGATGTGGATATTGAAAGTACAAGGGAGATTCTTCAAAAGTTGTCGGGGTTGCTCTCTTCTGAAGAACTGGATGACAGAAAATTCAGAATCGAGGGGCATACTGATGCCAGTCCTACCGATCCGGATGGACCCTGGCCAAGCAACTGGGAACTCTCTTCTGCACGGTCGGCAAGCGTCCTGCACTATCTGGTGGATCTTGGAGTGGATGAGGCCCAGTTTCAGATTGCCGGAATGTCCGATACTGTCCCTCTGGTTCCTGATGATACGCCCGAAGGGCGGGCCTATAATCGGAGAGTGGATGTTATCGTGCTGGCCGAAGCACATGAGTGATAGAAGTATCGGAAATGCGGAAGTGTTTGCATAAAACCCGTATATCTGATAAAATTTGTCTGTTAAATAGGATGCAGGTGATATAATGGCTGATGATGATATAGAATTAGGAAATGCTCTGGAAGCAGGATCACCGGATGATTTGGGTGAGGCTAAGAAAAAACGATTTATCTCCGACAAAATTGCCAAAGTTCTGGTCTATATAGCCTCCGGAATTATTGCCGTTCTGTTGACCGTGACCATCAGTGTTGTGACTTTCCGCGTCTTAGACAAGGGCAGTGTCAACAGGAGTTTTGCTGAGGTGTCCCAGGCTTATGAAACCATTCCTGAGCCCTACACCTATTATACATTGATACCGCAGATCAGAGGCGTCACACGGGATCAGTCACCCCATTCAGTTATCGTCAAGGTCGATATCGGATATAAAGAGGGAGATAGTCAGGTTCAAACAGAGCTCGTTGCCAGAACCGCTCAGCTCACAGACATTATTCGAAATTATTTCAGTCAGAAAACAGCAGCAGAATTGGCTCCGGAACGGGAGCATATCATAAAAACTGAACTCAAGGATCTTGTGAATAGAGTTCTCAGCCAGGGGAAGGTTCAGGATATCATTTTTCCCGAATTGCAAGTATATGAATTCTGACCATGAAAAGGGGACAGCATGACAGAAGTTCTGTCACAAGATGAAATAGATCAGCTCCTGACAGCCATCTCAACGGGAGACACAGAACCGGAAGAGGCGCAGCAGGTCACAGAACGGAAAAATATTAGGATCTGGGACTTCAGACGTCCGGATAAATTCTCAAAAGAACAGATTCGTACGGTCTCATTTATGCATGAGACCTTTGCCCGTTTAACGACGACCTCTCTTTCTGCCCAGCTGCGGAGTCTTGTGAATGTTCATGTTGCCTCTGTAGACCAGTTGACCTATGAAGAGTTTATCCGTTCTATTCCCTCTCCAACAGCCTTGGCTGTCATCAATATGGACCCTCTCAAAGGGTCTGCTATCCTGGAGATAGATCCGGCGGTTACTTTTTCGATCATCGACCGACTCTTCGGAGGTACGGGTGAAGGTTCAAAGATCAATAGAGAGCTCTCAGAAATAGAACGTTCCGTTATGGAATCCATTATTGTCCGAATCTTGGGGAATATGAGAGAGGCCTGGAGCCAGGTTATCGATCTTAGACCCCGTCTTGGGCAAATCGAAACAAATCCGCAGTTTGCACAGATTGTACCGCCTACAGAGATGGTCGTTCTGGTAACTTTGGAAACCAAGGTGGAGGATGTGGAAGGTATGATGAACTTCTGCATCCCTTATTTGACCATTGAGCCGATTATTTCAAAGTTATCGGCTCAGTATTACTATTCCTCTATTAGAAGAGGAACAACAACGGAAAACCTGAATATACTGAGGGAAAGACTGGCCGGGATTAACGTGGCCATGGTCGCCGAAGTTGGAGGGATTCAGTTGACGATGCGGGATATCCTCTCCATCAAGAAGGGTGATGTTATCCGCTTGTCCAATACCAGCCTGAATGACCCCATGGTTCTGAAGATCGGTAATAGACCTAAATTTGACTGCCGTCCGGGGGCTGTGGGTAACAAGATTGCCGTACAGGTCACGAGGAAAATAGAAGATGTTGATCAGACGGACTTTGAAGAACTGGCCGTTGAAGGAGATGAAGAATGAGTGATGGTTCCCTCTCTCAAGATGAAATAGATGCTCTACTCATGGGTAATGACTCTTTAGGCGGTATGGATGGATCTTCTGATGGCTTTGCTGCCGAAGGATTGAGTTCTTCAGAACTGGATGCCTTAAAGGGATTATTCGGCAAAGTCGTGGGAAATCTCAGCTCAACCTTGAGCGGTATCATGTCGACACCGGTCTCAATCAAGGCCCCTCGTATTGAGAGTCTGTCAAGAACCGATCTCATGTCAGGATTGAGTGATGAAGTTGTTGAAGTCAAGATGGATTTTAATAAGGGAATCTCTGGTGGTCATGCCTTTGTTTTCTCTCCTGAAAACGCCGTAAAAATAGCCGGTCCAATGATTGGACAAAGTGATGTTGAACTAGACGGTACGGCGATCAGCGCCGTAGGTGAAGCCGTCTCTCAGTTAACAGGAGCGGAAGTCACAGCCATTGGAGATTCTATCGGTGCCAACATTATGACCATCAGTCCTGAGAGCCAGAAAATGGCCAAAGGACTCTTGTCTCCCGGTGGCGATTCCCTGGTGAAAATTACATATCCCGTTGAGATTGAAGGTCATGGCAGTCTGGAAATGATTGAAATCCTAGAGTCTTCCGTCGCCTCTTCTCTGGCTTCCAAGCTGGGCTCACAATCCACTGCTTCTAATGATATGTCAGGTATGGGAATGCCTGATATGAGTCAACAGATGGGGAATGCAGGCGGTATGGGCAATCAAATGGGAAACTCAGGCGGCATGGGTCAGCAGATGGGAAACATGGGCGGCATGGGTCAGCAGATGGGGAACATGGGCGGCATGGGCCAGCAGATGGGAAACATGGGCGGCATGGGCCAGCAGATGGGAAACATGGGCGGCATGGGAAATCAGATGAATCCCTATATGATGCAACAGTCTCCGCCACCCAATGTTCAGGGTGTTCAGTTTCCCGAGTTTGGTGCGAATATATCACCTTCGGAACAGAGGAATATTGGTTTACTCATGGATGTCTCCATGGAGCTTACCGTAGAGCTGGGCCGCACAAAATGGCAAATCAAGGATATCCTCGGTATTGGTGAAGGAACGATTATTGAGCTGGATAAACTGGCGGGAGAACCCGTAGATATACTTGTGAATAATAACTTGATCGCCAAAGGTGAGGTTGTCGTCATCGATGAAAACTTTGGTGTGCGTGTTACCGATATTGTGTCTAATTTAGACAGGGTTGGAGAAACCTAAGAAATGATTGAATCATTCTCCTGAAATCCAGAGGGTTACCGACAGCCTTCTGGATCTAGGGCGGATATAAAAAATACAAATAGTGGAACTTGGGAGGGGGACACTGAAACAACTGATATGGCTACTCATCATCGTGGGGAATCCTTTTTTCCTGATAGCACAGGAAGAAATCTCTCCACAGGAAAGTAATTTTCCAATCATCAATGAAGAAGATTTGACTCTTTTTGAAGACAATGTGGCTCCTGCAGAGGAGGATGCTGTTCCGTCCTCGGTTGGTTTCTCTGATCTTGTCAGAGTCACGGTCATTTTGGCAGCTGTTATTGCTGCCATATACCTTCTTCTGTATTTTCTCAAAAAAATCACCCCCATGGCCGAAAGCGGAGAAGATAGGATTCAAATTCTGTCCACCCGGCATTTGAAGAGAGATTCAGCACTCCACCTTGTTGAAGTTGGTAATCAGGTCTTTCTCATTGGTTCTGGTAGCAGCTCGGTTAATGTGATTTCCGAGATTACAGATAAGGAAACTCTGGATAAGATTCAACTGGAAGCAGAAGAGACTCACACTACGGGTGCAGCTAGTTTCAGAAACTTGTTCAGAGCGGGGCTCTCCTTGAGTTCCGGACGGAAAATTACCGAACAATCACCAGATTTTCTCAGGTCTCAGCGGGACAGGCTAAAAAATCTGGAGGACAGGGAATGAAGCGACTTTTTATTCTATTCTTTCTGGTCTTTGTTTCATTTACGGCCTTTGCACAGGAGGTTCCTGTTCCGGACCCTGGAGAAACTGACGGTATTCTTGATTTACCCTTTGTCAATCTGAATATACGGGAAGCTCAGACAAACCAGGAAGTAGCCCTGTCAATTCAGTTGCTTCTACTATTGACCACTCTCTCTCTGGCTCCTTCTATACTTATTCTAATGACGTCTTTTCTGCGTGTCTCCATTGTTTTGGACTTTATCAAGCGGGCCCTCTCGTTGCAGCAGGTTCCTCCGGCGAGTCTTCTGATGGGAATCGCCCTGTTTTTGACTCTGTTTATTATGTGGCCCGTTGTAGATCAGATCTATCAGGAATCTTTTCTTCCTTTTTCTGAAGGTGAGATTGGGATTGAAGAAATGGTCAGCAACGCCGAGGGTCCCATCCGGTATTTCATGTACAGTCAGCTCAAGGATTCTACTCAAAATATTGAACTGTTCATGTCTCTACGGGGGTTGCCGAGGCCGGAAACCTTTGCGGATGTGCCGACCTATGTGGTCATTCCTGCATTTGTTCTCAATGAGCTCACAATTGCTTTTAAGATAGGGATACTTCTTTATATCCCTTTTATTATAATCGACATGGTTGTCGCCTCAGTTCTCATGTCTATGGGGATGATCATGCTGCCACCGGTTATGATTTCTATGCCTTTTAAGCTGGTGTTGTTTGTTCTGGTGGACGGTTGGAGCCTTCTTACCAAACAGTTAGTTCTCAGTTTCTTGTGATCTTTGGAAGATCTGGAGTCTTATATGTGTAAAAGGAGAACCCAATGTCTATAGGTTTTGTCATATCTCTTCTCAGAAATTCAGTCTTTCAGACTCTCATTCTGGCATCCCCTGTTTTGCTTGTTGCCATGACAATTGGTCTTATTATATCCATCTTTCAGGCTACCACATCCATTCAGGATCAGTCTCTGACATTTGTACCCAAAATTTTGGCTATTTTTGCCACTCTGGGGTTTCTGGGTGCCTGGATGGCGAATTCCCTGATCAACTATACAACCACTCTTTTTGAATTAATACCCAGTATGGCAGGGTAGGAGATAGTTTTGATCTTAAGCGAGCTGATCCCGGATCTACAGTTGTATTTCCTCATCTTTGCACGGATTTTTGCTCTTTTTATGGTCGCTCCCGTCCTCTCTTCGACGGGTATTCCTGCCATGGTCAGAGGTGGTCTGACTCTGTTTACGGCTATAGCGGTTTATCCCTTGGTTAAAACTCTCGGATACGTAATTCCCGATACGGGAATGGTCTATGGCGTACTCCTTATTTCTGAAGTTCTGACAGGTCTACTTATCGGATTATTCCTCCAAATCATATTTGCCATATTTCAGCTGGCAGGCCAGATGTTTTCCATCCAGATGGGATTTGGAGCTTCCTCAGCCTTTGATCCGCTGGCACAGGTGGAAATTCCCCTTGTGGGTCAAATGTTTAACCTTTTCGGCATCTTTGTATTTATAATCTCTGGTAGCATTCAGAAGGTGTTTCTCATTGGTATCTATCAGTCGTTTCAGGCCATGAAAGGTGATTATCTTTTGACAAATCCGGGATTCCTGTCAGACAGTCTGATTCAGGCCCTGGGCCAACTCTTTCAGCAATCTCTCCTCTTGGCCTTTCCCATGATGGGTACTCTGCTTATGATTTCTGTTACCATGGGACTTCTGGCAAAGGCGGCTCCGCAGATGAATCTCATGATGGTGGGGTTTCCTATACAGATCTCTGTGGGTTTTCTTATCATTATGATGGCTTCTCCCTTCCTGATGGAAAAAATGGTCCTTGTGATTGAGACTGGGTTTTCTCAAATCGAAGAACTTCTCAGGTTGTATCATTTTGATGGAGTCTCATTGTGATGAGTTTCTATCAAACAGAGAGTTCAATGGATCTTTCTTTCTTTATGAATTTCAGTCAGGGAGCATCAATTCCTCCCCTTGCCGAGGATACCCTCTACTCGTTTCATCTCCAATGGTTTGCCGCCGAAGATGAGGGGAGGACCGAAGAGCCGACAGAACAGAAAATCAGGAAAGCCAGAGAAGATGGTAAGGTTGCCAAGTCGTCAGATCTTGTTGCGGCCTTAGTCCTGCTCTTTCCTCTCCTACTGATCGCAGTCTTGAGTCCTTATATGGTGAAAACAATGAAATCGATGCTCGAGTATTTCTTGAACATCAGTCTTCAGTCCGACATCAGTAGTGACGGCAATATTCCCCAGGCCTTTATGGGATTTTATCTCAGGCTTACCTTGCCTATTATGGGTATGGCATTTTTGTCGGCATTGTTGGGGAACCTCTTTCAGGTCGGGTTTTTATTCACAACAAAACCGATTCAGCCTGATTTTTCAAAGATTTCTCCTAATGTGTTAAAATGGGCACAAAGAGTCATTTTTTCTACTGAAGGGCTATTTAATATGGGAAAGTCCCTCTTTAAAATTGGGGTTATTACAGTTTTGGCCTGGTGGAATATAAGTAGAAAGGTTCCAGAAATAACAAATTTGGTATATGCCTCCGTAGCGGAGGCTGCTGGTGTTATTGCCTCTCTTGCCTTCACATTGATGATTGAAGCCGCTTTGATACTGCTTGTTTTTTCATTACCTGATTATTTTTTTCAGAGGCAGAAGCACAGGGAATCTCTTAAGATGACCCGCCATGAAATCAAGGAAGAAATGAAGCAGTCTGATGGGGACCCCATGATTAAGAGTAGACTCCGTCAGAAAATGAGAGAGCTGTTGACAAATCAGATGATGCAGAGTGTTCCTGATGCAGATGTTGTCATAACCAACCCGACTCATTATGCTGTGGCCTTGGAATACAAGCAGGACAGCATGACCGCTCCCCGAGTGTCGGCGAAGGGGATGGATGAAGTGGCTCAAAGGATCAAGACAATCGCTAGGGAACATGATATTCCCATTCTAGAGAACAAGCCCCTGGCACGGGCACTTCATGCTAATGTAGAGATCGGCGATGAAATACCGGAAGAGTATTACAGCGTCGTTTCTGGAATTCTAGTTAAGATTTATGAAATGACAGGTAAAAGTGTCAGTTGAGGAAGAGGTATTTAAGTGGCATGGCAGGATAATATAAAACGCTTACTCACATCGGAAAACAGCGATATGCTCGTTGCTGTTGGTGTACTGGCCGTCGTTGTGATGCTCATCATACCCCTTCCTACGGTCATGTTGGACGCCTTGATGGTCGTGAACCTTCTCCTAAGTATCATGATTATTTTGATTGTCATGTATAACAAGGATCCTTTGGAGTTTTCTGTATTTCCAACCATGCTCCTCATCACGACGGTTTTTTCTCTGGCTTTGAATGTCTCTTCCACCAGGCTTATTCTGACAAAAGGAACTCTCTTTAATGGAAAAATAGTCAAGGCTTTTGCCACCTTTGTGGTGGGCTCTGAGGGGCAGGAAGGACTCGTTGTCGGATTAATCATCTTCATCATAATCGTGGCCGTACAGTTTATGGTTATCACCAAAGGTTCAACGAGAGTCTCCGAAGTTGCCGCCCGGTTTGCACTGGATGCTATGCCCGGTAAACAAATGGCAATAGAAGCGGAGTTGAACTCTGGAGCCATATCAGAAGAGGAATCCAGAAAGAGAAAAGAACACCTTCAAAAGTCTGTAGACTTTTATGGAGCCATGGATGGTGCCTCCAAGTTTGTTTCAGGAAACGTGAAAGTCGGAATCCTCATCACCCTTGTGAACATCATTGGCGGGCTCATCGTTGGGGTTTCCATTCATGGAGAATCCTTTGGGAATGCCCTGGCCACCTACACCTCTCTTACCATCGGTGATGGTCTTGTCTCCCAGCTGCCGGCATTGCTGATTTCAGTAGCCACCGGTCTGGTGGTCACACGATCGATCTCGGATGGTACCTTCGGAGAAGATGTTTCTACGCAATTCACATCCCAGTCCCGCATTTATTGGATTGCGGCCGGCTTCCTGGTATTGCTGGGCATCCTTCCCGGTTTTCCCTGGTACATCCTCCTGCCCATGGGAGCTTTATCGGCCTATACGGCCTGGAATCTGGGGAGACGGGATAAACGTCAGGCAGAGAAAGTGGATCAAGAGGATAAAGATGTCGCAGCAGAACCGGCTGAGATGTCCCCTGTTGTTCCTTTTGACCCTCTGAGTCTTGAACTTGGATATGGGCTTATTCCTCTCGTAGATAAGGATCAGGGGGCAGAACTTTTAGAAAGGATTACCAGAATCCGTAAAGAATCCGCCCTGGATTTGGGACTGGTTGTACCTAGAATCAGGATCATCGATAACATGAGGCTGGAACCCTCCGAATATTGCCTCAAGATTAAAGGGGTGGAAGTGGGAAACGGTGTCATCCGTATTGATCAGTACCTTGCCATCAATCCTGGCGGAGATCGGGAAGCGCTGGAAGGAGAGCGTACGGTGGATCCTGCTTTTGGACTCCCCGCAGTCTGGATCAGCGGAGATCAGAGAGATCGTGCGGAACGGGAGGGGTATACTGTGGTTGATCCTCCCTCAATTATTGCCACTCACTTAACGGAAACCATCAAGCGTCATGCTCCTGAAATCCTGGGCCGTCAGGAAGTTCAGTCTATGCTGAATGCTCTCAAGGAAGATTATCCTGCTGTTGTTGATGAAGTGAATAAGATCTTCTCCACTGGAGAGGTGCAGAAAGTCCTTCAAAATCTCTTAAGAGAACAGGTCTCCATCAGGAATCTTGTCATGATTCTTGAGTCTATGAGTGACTATGGAACGGTCACAAAGGATATCGGATTCCTCACAGAAAAAGTAAGACAGACCCTTGGAAGACAGATATGTTTGCAGTATGCTACAGATGGAAAGGATCTCAAAGTTCTTACGATAGATCCGGCGGTAGAACAAAGCATCATAGATGCAAGAATGGAAACCGGTAACGGGGATGTGGCGGCGCTGGAACCGGACTTTCAGAGAGCCTGGATCAATTCTGTGGCAAATCAAGTCCGGAAAATGCAGGAAGCCGGTTATTTCCCTGTCATACTGAGTAGCGAAGCGGCCAGACCTCTGGTCAAATCCTCGACGCAGAGAGCCATGCCGGATCTGGTTATCCTTTCTGTGCCGGAGGTTGTTAACGGCATTAATATTGAGTCCCTGGGTGTCATTTCCCTAGCGGAACAACAGGTTTAAAGGATAGATAAAGGCAGGATATGGAACAGCATTTTACAGAATCAGGTTATACACATGCTGAAGTCATCAGTAATATCCGTGTCAAATATGGTGACAAGGCAAAAATACTCTTTTATAAAAGCGTTCGTCTTGGCGGTTTTATGGGCCTGTTTTCAAAAGATGGTGTGGAATATACGGGTTATATCACTGATAATCCCGGCATAAAACGTAAAGAAGCGGATGAAAAGAATAAAAAAGAAATTTTGAATCTTGCCCAGAGTCAGAAAGGGTCTACCCTGGATGAAGTTCTGAAAGAAGTGAAGGAATTAAAAGAGAAAATGAATATTCATCCCAGGGAGGAGGCGCCTCTTCACCCCTCCTTGAGTCAGATGAAGTCTCTGTTAAAAGATAATGATTTTTCAGATACATATATCGATGATATGATCACCCGCTTGAGGCGAGAGTTTTCACTGGAAGATCTGGATCAGTACTCCCTCCTGGAGGAAGCCGTCATGACCTGGGTGGGTGAATCCCTTCGAGAACATCAGGACCCTCTGGTGCCCTCACCCCGGGTTTTTGTCCTTGTAGGACCGACCGGTGTGGGTAAGACCACAACCATTGCCAAGCTGGCGGCCATCAATGGAGTGACCTCCGGAGATGCCTCATTGTCGGTTTGTATGATCACAATTGACAATTACAGAATCGGTGCCAGAACTCAGATTGAAACCTACGGAGATATCATGGGGATTCCTGTTTTTACGGCAGAATCTTATGAGGATCTGAAAGAAAAGATAGAAATCAATCGGGATCAGGATCTGATTTTTGTAGATACCATAGGAAAAAGCCCCCGGGATTTTATGAAATTGGCCGAGATGAGATCCATTGTCGAAGCCTGTGGAGATAATGCGGAAATCCATCTGGCCATCTCTTCTACCACCAAAGACAAGGATATTCATGAGATTCTGGATCAGTTTGAGCCCTTTCATTACAAATCGGTTATTCTGACAAAATTAGATGAAACAACTCAGGTTGGTAATTTGATCAGTATCCTCTCTCAGCGGAAGAAGGCCCTCTCCTACATCACAGACGGTCAGGGTGTTCCTCAGGATATTTCACGAAATACACGAGCCAAACTCCTGAACTACTTAACAGGGTTTTCTTGTGATACAGAACAGATTCTCAGTAAACTAGACAAAAAATATAACAGGATGTGGAGCTGATTAGTATGCAGGATCAGGCAGAACTCCTTCGGGAGATGATGAAAAAAAAGAATGATAGTGGCTCAGGGGAATCTCAAACATCCTCCACAAGAATTATAACCGTAGCCAGTGGCAAGGGAGGGGTGGGTAAAACCAATATCTCTATCAATTTAGCCCTGGCTTATGCCCGAATGGGTAAGAAAGTCATCGTTCTGGACGCGGATCTTGGATTGGCCAATGTGAATGTCGTGCTGGGGGTTATACCCAAGTATAATCTTTACCACGTTATTCGTAAGCAGAAAACGATGAAAGAAGTCATCCTGGATACGAATTACGGGATTCAGATTGTGGCCGGTGCCAGTGGATTTTCCAGGGTTGCCAATCTGACAGATGAAGAGCGGAATAATTTTATAAGCGAATTATCCGAACTATCCTCTGCGGATATTATCATCATCGATACAAGTGCCGGTGTTTCCCAGAATGTCCTCGCTTTTGTTGAGGCAGCAGATGATGTCCTGATTGTGACAACACCTGAACCTACGGCGATCACTGATGCCTACGGTATCATTAAAATCATCTCTACAGAAATTGACAATCTGGATATGGGAATGAAGCTTATAGTCAATAGAGCTGCAAATGTATCAGAAGCAAAAAAGGTATCCCATAAGGTCATCAATATAGCCGCACAGTTTCTTAATCTTAAAATTGATTATCTTGGGTTTGTATATGATGATCCGGCTGTACCCACAGCCGTTAGAAAACAGCTCCCCTTTATGATTTCAGATCCAAGAGGGCAGGCTTCAATGTGTATTCAGCATATTGTGAACAGGCTTGAGAACGTGGAGTATAGAGAAGGTCGGGGTGTCGGCCATTTTATTAAACGGCTATTAAACCGTATGGATTGATTTGACCCGGTGGCATTATCTGGCGTATTTTTGAAAGGGGAGGGATCGATTTAATGAACAAAAACAGCAAAAATATTTTACCTCTCTCCATAGGTGGTGGTGCTGGGTTGTTTTCGATCCTGACAGGTGTTATCAGCGGTGTATCCCCTGGAATGCTGCTGATTCGAGGATTCTTTTCAGGAGCCTTTGCATCAGGTTTTGTTTTCATTACCGCCTGGCTTATTAAAACTTATCTTCCTGAACTGGTTCAGATTTCAGAAAATAAACCTTCTGGTGAGAATCAGGATGAAACCATGGGGAACCGTGTTAATATTGTGATGCAGGATGATCTGCATGAACCGACTGCCAATGTGCAGAATCAGTCAAAATTGACTAGTTTGAGTGAGAATGGTCCCTCAGAAGGGCAGGATTTGAATGAAATTGCAGAAAGTCAAGAAAATGTGCATAATAATAAACCAGAGGATTCTGATATTGGTATAGATGGATCGGACGGCTTGGATACTCTTCCGAATCTTGATTCGCTGGAGATCAGTATGGGTAATTCTTCTGAAGAAATGCATTCATCTGATAATTTTGAGTCTGCAGAGTCTGAGCCGGTTGGAAATATTCGACCGGGAGCCTTTGAACCGGGAGATCATGGAGATCCTTCGGATATAGCAAAGGCAGTAAAAACCGTATTGGCAAGAGATAAGCAGAAATAGGAAGTGATGGGGAATGTCTGAAAAGGTATTGGAAAATGTGACAGAAGAAGAATTGTGGAAGGACTACCGGAAGAACCATAAACAGGAAGTTCGGGATATCCTTATCAAACAGTATGCTCCTCTTGTAAAATATGTGGCTGGAAAAATTTCTGTCGGAATGCCTCAAAATGTGGACTTTGACGATCTTGTCGGGTTTGGTGTTTTCGGTCTTTTTGATGCCGTTGAGAAATTTGATCCCGAGAAACATGTTAAATTCAAGACGTACGCTGTCACTCGAATCAGAGGGGCTATCTTTGATGAATTGCGCTCAATTGACTGGGTTCCCCGATCGGTAAGACAGAAAACAAGGGAAATCGAGGATACCATTCAAACTTTAGAGGCGGATCTTGGGCGTTCTGCCAGTGATAACGAGATCGCCAAAGCCATGAATATGTCTCGGGAGCAGTATAATCAGGTGGTTCTCAAGGTCAGAGGGACGAGTATCCTTTCACTGAATGATGTTTGGTTTACCGGTGATGACAGCGATAAAGTCTCCATTCAGGACAGCATTGAGTCTCCTGTGAGTCTTCAGCCCGACACAATAGCAGAGAAAGACGAAATACGGCGCGTTATTGTGCAGGCGATCAATGAACTTCCAGATAAAGAAAAGAAAGTTCTTGTTCTCTACTATTATGAAGATTTGACACTCAAAGAGATCGGAAAGGTGCTGGAAGTCACCGAATCCAGAATCTCACAGCTTCATACCAAAGCGATTATTCGTTTGCGTTCCAAATTAACCAATGTTAAGAAAGGAATCATGTAAAATGCTCGGCCAGGATCAGTTTCAGGATATCATGCGTACTTTATCCGAGAAAGATAAGGAACGGAGATCTGTGATTGTCTCAGGCAGTACTATAGAGGACGCCCTTGGACAGGCAGCCATTGAGTTGGGTGTTCCTGTCAGGCGTTTGGAGTATGAATTATTAGAAAAGGGCAAGCGAGGGTTCATAGGCATCGGTAAAAAGAACTTTTCTATGACAGTTTATGAAGCGGAACGAAAGATCGCCCGAACCGCTGGTGGGGAAGTCATCCTTGAAGAGTTAGAAGATGATGATTTTGAAGAGAAAGAAATCGTCCGGGACGGAGATTTTACAGTCCGCCTGTCCAGTGACGGTGCCTACTTGAAGGTGTCTCCCCCAGAGAATGGCGGTACTCCCGTTAATGAAGATGATGTTTTGAAGGAACTTCACTTCCGTGTTGTTACCGATATCAATATGGAACGTCTCAAGGAATGTGTCAGCAATGCTGACAGTGTTTATGTTAAAGTCGGTGATTTTATTTATAATCCTATCAACGACGCCCGTATCACAGTAGAAGTGACAGAGGATGAAATGCAGGCCTTTATTGAGGTAATGGAGCCGGGTCCCGGTGGTGCAGATCTGACTTCTTCTGACATTACCTCTTTTTTGAGGAATAATAATGTGGTCTTCGGAATACTGGAAGAAGCGCTAACATCCTTTGAAGATCATCCAGTCTATAATAAACCCTATCTTATAGCTAAAGCGGAACCACCTGTGAACGGCAGGAATGCGTCCATCAGTTATCTCTTCGAGCAGGATGCTTCTCATGTCAAATTGAAACAAAAAAGTGATGGATCTGTTGATTTTAAAGAATTGAATCTTATTCAGAATGTGGTTAAGGGACAGCCTCTGGCCCGGAAAATTCCACCCGAAGCGGGCAAGGATGGCCGAACAGTCTACGGTAAATACATCCCCGCTAAAGATGGGACTGACCTTCAAATTGGGCTCGGTAAAAATGTTTCTATCACAGATAATGGCAAAACTGTTATCGCCACAGCCAGCGGGCAAGTTCTCTTATTGAAGGGAAAGGTCACTGTAGAGACAGTCCTGGTCATTCCCGGAGATGTGAATGCCTCCACAGGGAATGTCAATGGACTGGGTACTGTCATCATCAAAGGAAATGTTGAGGATGGTTTTCAGGTCTTCGCCCAGGGCAACATCGAGGTAAACGGATTTGTTGGAAAATCCAATCTTCAAGCCGGAGGTGATCTGGTTGTGAAGCGTGGAATCAATGGTGGTGAAGGGGAATTCGGAAAAATCAGCGCAGGTAAGTCTGTGTGGTCCAGTTTTATAAATAATGCCTCCGTAGATGCGGGAGAAAATGTAGTCGTTTCCGACGGCATTGTGAATGCCCATGTCAATGCAGCAGGCAGGGTCCTCTGCAAGGGAAAACGGGCCAGAATCGTCGGTGGTGTCCTTCAGGCCTCAGAGGAGATCAATGCAGCCACTCTTGGGTCTTCGGGTGGGGCGGAAACAATACTCAAAGTTGGGTATGATCCCAAGGCCAAGGTGGAACTGGATGAACTCATCAAACGCCAGGAAGAACTGGATAAGGAACAAAACGAAACAGATAGAAACCTGCAGGGGTTGATGAAGCAAAAACGATCCAGGAAAAAGCTGAGTGCTGAAAAAGAAGCTCTCTTTATCGAGTTAAGGCAGAGGCACAATGACCTGGTTGATGAAATGGAACGCTTAAAGGAATCCATAGAGCATAAGGAAGAGTATTTATCTTTTCTCCAGTTACAAGGAAAGATTTCAGCGTCCAAGAATGTCAATTCGGGAGTCAAGGTATATATCAAGGATGAAGAATATGAAGTATCAAATCCATTTGATTATCCTGTAACTTTCATTCTGGAAGATGGGTTTATTACTACTGCTAAGTATGAGGATATCGCCGAGGAGGATATTCAGAGGAGGGATTAGATGTCTATTACACCTCTGGACCTGCAGACAATGTTTGTCCGTTTGAATGAGGTCAGTAAAGAACAATCTCAAAACCTGCATGCTTCAGCATTGCAGCAGAATCTTGAGGCCAAGAAATTGGTAGAACAAGAACTGAAGCAGGATAGTTCTGTTAATAAAACTTTCGAGGATAAAGAACCTGGTAAGGTTGATGACAAGGAAGAAAAGAAAAAACAGAATGAGAAAAAGCAAAGTGGTTCTAAAGAATCTAAGGAAGATTCCAAAAAGGAAGTCGTAAAAGACCCTGAAATGGGAATCCATATTGATATATCAGGCTAAGGATGTCCGGAGCAATATAACCGGACTCACAGGGCGAGGGAATATAATACTCATCCTGGATTAAAGGAGTACTATGACAACTGTCTTTGCTGTCCTATTTTTTATACTCACCGGAGGAGCTTTTCTCTATCTTAAAGTCCGGATTGACCGGGTCGTTTCGGGTGAGGAGTGGATTCATAAAATTAGGGATGAAATAGATCAGTTGGTTTTGGAAATGAACCAGACGGCCGAAAGGAATGTCGCTTTATTGGAGCATCGGGTCAAGGCCCTCCGGACGCTTCTGGATGAAGCTGATAAAAAATTAACCGTCCTTCAAAAAGAGTCTGAGAAGTCCGATCTGTCAAGACAAGTTTATTCTCATCTTAAAAAACAGGCCGTGACACCCGCTTCACCCAGCGTTAAAAAATCAGTTGAAGAGGTAGAATTGCTTCTTTTTGAGAATACAAGTTCCGACACTCTGTCATCCGAAAAAAGTAAGAAAGAGGTCAATCCTCCTGCGAAATCTCTAAAGGACCGTGTCATGGACCTTTATGAACAGGGATTTTCCAGCGAAATCATCTCCCAGAAGCTGGGAGCATCGATCTCTGAAGTAGACCTGATTATCAGTTTGAAAACGGGTCAGGGGGGAGCTGGGTGACAGACCTTCAGAAGCATTTAAGGGAGTATATAAGCGATGCAGGGCCCATCCTTGAGAAGCTCAAGACTCAAGTGGAATCCTGCAGGTCTGAAACTCCAAACGATGATGTTCTGGATGACATCTTCAGACACCTTCATTCTCTTAAATCGGGAGCCGCATTTTTTCAGCTCTCCGAGATTGAACAGCACATCCATTCCATGGAATCTCTCTTTTCGGATATGAAGGGCGCAGCTGGAACAGCTCAGTTCAGTTCTCTAAGCGACAGACTCTATCAGGGGCTTCCTTTACTGGAAGACCTTATCCTAACACGTGTTCTTCGTCCAGATGGAGAATCTGAAGAAGGTGAGTCTCTATTTCCTGAAAAGGAAACAGAAGAAAAAAGAGCGAATGAAGCCATTGAACTCAGCGTATTTGAAAAACAGCTCCTTCGAGAAGCAGAAGACCGGGGTGAAACATTATTCAGGCTTAGTGTTCAGATTGATCCTGAAGAAAGACTGCCTTATGTGCGGTCCTATCTTTTACTGAATAATTTGGAACTCAAGGTCAATGTGATCAGAACCCTTCCCAGTCTTGATAATCCGGACCAGGATTTTTCCAATCTCACCTTCATCCTCACTTCAGAGGATGGTGATGATCCCGTTTTTCAGGCGGTCAATGTAGATGGTATTTTACAAACCAGTCTGGTGAGCCTCGATTATTCACTTTTTTCAGATGATGACAGGGGAGAAACCAAGTATTCTGAAACTCTCATCAAGGAGAGTCTGGCACCTGTTATCAGAAAGGTTGAACTTGAAACCGACGCGGTGTCCAGATTGAAAGATACCCTTCATGAAATGAAAGAAATTGTTCTTCCCCTTCCTCCCGGTTTACCCCAAAGAACCCCACTGCTGGGCTTGATAAAGGAAATGGAGGAGAATCTTAGTGCCGTCTCACTCATACCCCTTACGTCCCTGTATCCCAACCTCAGGCGTTTTACAGAGGAGTCTGCGGTAAGGGTGGATAAGAAGGCTGTCACTGAGTTTCGGGGAGGGCTGTTCGGTTTAAAAATCAGGACATTGGAAATCGTCTCTAGGATACTCATTCAGCTTATTAGAAATGCTGTTAGTCATGGAATTGAATCTCCGGAGGAACGTCTGGCTGCGGGTAAGAATGAAGCGGGTCTCGTTTTGATTGATGCCCGTGCAGTTGGAGATTCATTTCGTATTGATGTCTCAGATGATGGGCGTGGAGTTAATCGGATGGCTGTTGCCGAAAAAATGGGGCTTCCTCTGGAAGATCTTGATGAGGATCATCTCCTTAGAATTCTCACACGACCGGGGTTTACTACCTCTCCCAAAGTGGACAGGTTGGCCGGACGCGGCATTGGACTGGATCTTGTGAATCACGATGTGGAAAATGCCCTGGGCGGATCCCTTTCTTTTACATCTAAAGAGGGGCAGGGAAGCAGGTTTTCAATTTATCTTCCGGGACAAAGAGACCTGTTGCCTCTTATGATCTTTCAGATGGAAAATAGATTGCTGGCTCTGCCTAAAAGAAATGTCGCCGGTGTTTTTCCCATGGAAGAGGTGCATGTCATCAAAAAAGAACACAATCTGCTGTACTATGAAATATCGGGAGATCAGCTTCCCCTTTTCAGTCCCGGCGGGATGCTCAGTCGCCGGCAAAGCAGCATAGATACCCCTTATATTCTTGTATTACAGCATCTGGGAAGAAAAGCGGCCCTGCCTGTTGATGATCTTGTTATGGAAAAAGAGGTCCCCCGTGAATCTTTCTACCTAGGACAGCAGAAAGAACCCTTCCTATACGAGGTCACTCTTTCAGGGGAGAAGGCTGATTTTCTTTACCTCTCTCCCGGATTAATTGGATAAAAACTCTTTGATCAATAGACTCTTTCAATAGAATAGCCGCCCTCTTCAAGAGCTTTGATTATTTTACGAACATGTTCGTGACCATTGGTTTCGACAGTTACTTCCAGCTGAACCTGTTTAAATCTATCCAGGGTTTTGAACTGATTATGATCCAGTTTTATGATATTGGCATTTTCTTCGGAAAGGATGGTCGATATTTTTAGCAGCTGACCCGGTTCGTCGGGCATCTCGGCAGAAAAACAGAATATTCGCCCTCGTTTTACCAATCCTCTGTCGATCATGGAGGAGATGGTCACCACATCAATATTTCCACCGCTAATGACAGAAACGATTTTCTCCCCTCGGATCTTTAATTTGTTTAAGGCGGCCAGGGAGAGTACTCCCGAGTTCTCTGCAATCAGCTTATGGCGTTCCAGTAAGAGAAGGAAAGACTCCATCAATTCCGAGTCAGTTACAGTTATAATTTCATCAACAAGATCTTTTATGACAGAAAATGTGTGAGTTCCCGGAGTCTTTACAGCCACTCCATCGGCGATGGTATTGACCTTTTCCAGGGTCTGAATCTTGTTCCTGAAAAGAGAGTCCGTCATAGCCCTTGCCCCGTCGGGTTCTACACCGATGACCTTCACATTTGGATTTATGGCCTTCACAGCAGTGGCTATTCCGGCGATCAGACCACCACCGCCGATGGGAACTAGGATGGAATGAACATCCTTCAACTCTTCTAATATTTCAAGACCGATAGTTCCCTGTCCGGCCATGACATCCGGGTCATCAAAGGGATGAATAAAAACAAGATTCTGATCTTTTTCAAGTCGTCGGGCTTCCTGATAGGCGTCATCATAACAGTCGCCCTTCAGGATAACTTCGGCTCCATAGTTTTTTGTCGCTTCCACTTTTATAAGCGGTGTGGTTTTAGGCATGACAATGGTGGCTTTTACATCTTGCATCTGTGCAGCCAGGGCTACTCCCTGGGCATGGTTGCCTGCAGAAGAAGCGATAAGGCCCATCTTTTTCTCATCGCTGCTGAGGCGTGATATTTTAAAGTAGGCACCTCTGATCTTAAAGGCACCTGTAAGCTGAAGATTCTCTGGCTTGAGGTAGATATCGTTTCCTGATTCATTGCTGAAGACAGGGCTCTGAATCAAATCTGTTCTCTTGGTGACCCCTTTCAGGATTTCTGCGGCTTGTTTTATGGTTTCAATACTGGGTTTCATTTTTTTTCCTTTAAGGGAATTCTGTAATTTTAGTCTTTCTTTCAGATTTCAGCAATTCAAGGGACCCGACTGACTAAGAAGTTCTTGAGACAAAAGAGGTGTTAATCCCTTTCTGGATACTCTTGAATCCTGTTGAGAGAAAAATTGCCATTCCTTATGTAAAATCATATCGGCTCTTCTAATTCCCGGTTCTTTTAGAGAGACCAGGGCAGTTTCAATCTGCTTCCTTATGGCCCTTTCTTCAGGGGAAGGAGGCACATAGAGTGATAGTTCCCTCTTAAAGGGTTGATCTATGGTATGCAAGATCAATAAAAATTTCAAATTTTGTAATTTACAAAACTCTGTGATGGCCCTATGGCTGTAGAATCCATTGGAGAAGACTCTCTGTGCCTCTAGAGGGATTGAGGCTATGCCTCCTTTCCCTTCAAGCAGGGGAAATATCTTAAAATCCCTTTTTAGATGGTCTGCCAGGGTCAAATGGGACAGATCATTCTTAATTGTTATCAAAGATTCAATAAAGGCTTGATCCTCCTCCTGGATAGCTCTTGTAAGCCACTGGTAAGCATCATAGTCCATCACTGTCGTTTTATCCCACTCAGGGTTCAGATAGCCTGTATCGACGCCAATGGCGGCGGCAAGGAGTATCCTTTGAGAATAGGGGAGATCCAGACCTGATGTTTTCCAGAATGTGCTCACGAGGGTGGCACAGGAACCTGTTTTTTTTATTTCTCTTAAGGAAAGATCCTGATAAAGTCCCTGGTCTTCATGGTGATCAACAATCCCTGCAATCTTGTGATGTAGACAGCTGGTATCGGGTTTGTTGTGATCCATGAGAACAATTGAATGGGCATCATGAGGCCAGTCTTCCATCTCCGACAGGAAATGATATGATTTCAAATCTATACCCAAATGAGTCATTAAGGCCCTGATTTCTGGTTTGAGCCGGAGGTCGCCCGGATGGCCCTGTATCACCGGAAAAATCTGTATCCTTGGATTTAGTGAGGTAAGAAAGGCAGACATGGAGAAAGAAGAAACCACACTATCGAGATCTGCGGACTGATTCCCCATTATAATGAGATTTTCTGTGAACTTGAAGCGTCCCGTATTCATGTTTTATGAGTTTAGACGGTTTGGTCATAATTGTCTAATTTTCTAGAGAGATTGATGAAATTCTCTGTTTATTTGCAAATGAGTCGCATTTCTGTTGACTTATGAATTAGGATTCCCTATTTTAAGGGAGATGACAAAAAAAAGGCAATTGGTTAGTGATGTTCTCGCCCGTAAGGGAACTCCTTTAAATGCGCAACAGGTGTATGAAGAGGTTGAAGGCTCCCTGGATCGAGCAACCGTTTATAGAACATTGAAATACCTTGAAGAATTAAAACATATCTCATCCTTCATCTTTGATTGTAATGAAAGAGGTATTGAACGGTATTACTGTACCATGGATAAGGGCCATCAGCACTATATGCACTGTCACTGTTGTCATCATTTTTTTCCTGTCAAAAAATGTCCACTTGGAAACGAACTTGAAGTCTTGGAGGAAGAGACGGGTTTTAAGGTGGAACAGCACTCTATCACTCTCAAAGGAATCTGCCGGGACTGCCGGTAGGAAGGAATTTTAATGAAAAAAATAAGTCTTATTACAGTCTTCTCTGTTTTAATGGTTTCAATTCTCGGAGCTTCGGGAAGTCAGGATACGGATCAGTCGCTACAGGTCGTGGCTTCAACAAGCATCATCACAGATGTCGTTTCTGCTGTAGGTGGAGATAGAATTGTCCTGAAGGGTCTTATTTCCTCAGGTCAGGATCCTCATTCTTATGAACCCGCTCCTCGGGATATTGCCAAGGTTGAAGATGCAGATATTGTATTTGTGAATGGATTTGATTTGGAGGAAGGTCTACTTTCCATCATCGAGTCCGTAAATCCGGAAAATATAGTAGAAGTGTCTAGGATGGTCAAAGCTCTGGAGCATAATCACCATGACGCAGATGACCATGACGCGGATCACCATGACGCGGATCACCATGACGCAGATGACCATGACGCGGATCACCATGACGCGGATCACCATGACGCAGATGACCATGACGCAGATGACCATGACGCAGATGACCATGACGCAGATGACCATGACGCGGATCACCATGACGCGGATCACCATCATGAATCTGGCGATCCCCACACCTGGATGAGTCCCCTCAATGTGATCAGCTGGGTAGAAGTCATTGTAGAATCTCTTACTGATAAAGATCCTGCCAACGCCTCCTATTTCAGATCAAACGGAGAGGCTTATATAATAAAGCTCACAGACCTTCATAAGAAAATGCAAGAAACTCTATCGGTCATTCCTGAGGAAAAGAGAGTTCTTGTGACAGATCATAATCTTTTCGAATACTTTGCAAGGGATTATAATTTTAAGATTGTAGGCTCACTGATACCGGGATACTCTTCGTCTTCTGAGTCCTCTTCCAGGGAAACAGCCCGGCTTTTGGATCATCTCAATCAGGAAGGTATTCCGGCTATTTTCATTGGAGATTCTGCTGGTGAGGGAGTGAAGAAACTGGCCTTAACCCTGAGTAAGGAATCGGACCATGATATTCTGGTAAAAGAGCTACTCACTGGTTCCTTACGCAACCCCGGAATGGAGGGGGATAGTTATATCAGTTTTATGGAATACAACATGAAGCAGATCGTATCAGGTTTAAATAGATAAGAATGAATGAGGCATACTGTTTATGAAAAGTTCCGAGATACTATGTTACGGTAAGGCTTGTGATCATCCGCGTAAGAGTGGAACTGCAGCCTTAAAAGTAGAAAATGTCAGTTTTACTTATCCGGGTCAGAATACAGAAGTCCTTCAGGGAGTGAATATTGACATTGGACCAGGTGAAAAAGTGGCCTTTGTCGGGCCCAATGGTGCCGGAAAATCGACCCTAATGAATTTGATTCTGGGACTTGAACCCCTTAATCACGGTACGATTTCGGTCTTTGGACATGATGCCCAATCCTGTCGTCACCGAGTTTCCATGGTGCCTCAGAAAAACTCTGTGGACTGGCATTTCCCCGTCACAGTCCGACAGGTTGTCACTATGGGGCGGTATGTTCATCTGGGATGGTTTAAAAAGCCCGGCAAAGAGGATAGCGAAGCCGTGGATAAGGCCATGGAAACCATGGAAATTACCAACATTGCCAACAGGCAGGTGGGAGAACTCTCTGGAGGTCAACAGCAGAGGGTCATGCTTGCCAGAACTTTGGCTCATGATGCAGATCTTATGCTTTTGGATGAACCATTGAACCATGTGGATATTGCCACACAGGAACTCATTTTTCATACCATAGAGGATCTTTGTCAGGGAGGAAAAAGTGTTTTAGTGAGCACACACGATTTAGGGATACTAACCGTCCATTTTAGTCGTGCCCTGTTTCTAGATAAATCAATAATAGCCGATGGCCCTGTAAAAGAAGTTCTCACACCGGAAAATATAGCCAGGGCCTATGGATTTGAATTTCATAAAGATAAGGAGCTGAGCCCATGGCTGAATGGATATTAGAACCCCTGCAATATGGATTTTTTCAAAGAGGCCTGATGGCCGGTATGATCGTTGCTTTTAGCTGCGGCGTTCTCAGTGCTTTTATCGTTTGGAGAGGGATGGCCTTTATTGGCGATGCCCTGGCTCACGCTGTGCTCCCGGGGATCGTTATCTCCATTATCTTGGGGATTCATGTCCTCATTGGAGCTTTAGGGGCTGCTATGTTGTCTGTTATCGGGATTGGATCATTAACCAGGCATAAGGGATTCAAGGAAGATACCGCTATTGGAGTCATCTTTGCGGGGGCTTTTGCTCTGGGAATCCTTCTCATGTCAAAAGTTGCGAGCTTTAAGGATCTATCCCATATTTTATTTGGTAACATTCTGGGGGTGTCCACATTTGATGTGATCCTCATTTCAACTGTGGGAATTCTCGTGGTTCTTGGGATCTCATTATTCTATAAGGAGTTGCTGGTCACCAGTTTTGATCCAACTCATGCTCAGGCCATAGGTCTGTCACCTCAGCTTATACATTTCGGTCTCTTGTTTCTTGTGGCGGCCACGACTGTATTAGCCACTCAGACCGTGGGAGTCGTGCTTGTCATGGCTCTTTTAGTGACACCTGCTGCTTCCGCATCGCTTCTTGTAAAGAAGCTTTCCAAGATCATTGTCCTTTCAACATGCTTTTCAATGCTGTCCATTCTTTTGGGTTTCTATATTTCCTACTACAATGATCTTGCTTCCGGTGCTACTATTGTTCTAGTCTTAACCCTTTTCTTTTTTCTATCCCTTATTGTTTCAAAATTGAGGAATAAATAATCATCACACCTGGCCTTTGGGCCAGGTATTTTTTACTTATTTTTAAGCTCTTCAAAAAAGATTCCATATTTTTTATCAATCTTGGCAATATGGTTTAAAAGCCAGTTCACAATCTTATCCTGTATCTGAATCAGAAGACCTGCATCAAAATCGCCAGCCCGTAACTGTTTTTCTATCATATCAAACTCATGTTCATATATGGCATGGAGTTTTTTCTGCTCAGCAAGACCGGGGTAGTTATAGGATTCCAACATTTTTTCTTCGTCTCTAAAGTGAAACTCAATGTATTCATTGATACGGCCCACCAAGTCGGCAATATTCTGATCTTCTCCCTGACCGAGGAGACTCTTGAGTAGATCATTGATTCTATTAAACAGCTCCTTATGCTCGTCATCCATCTCGTTCACACCCACAGACAGAAGGTCTGACCAATCAATTCCTATGGACATTTCTGCCTTTTCCAATTCACTGGGATCAATGCCGGTATTGAACTTACTCACTTCGCCCAATAAGAGGGAGTTGTTGTATCGGTTCTGGTTACCAAAGGCCGATACCTGGAGAGACACGTTGTTCAAATAGTCCGTAACCTCGGCCACTCTTGTAATGTTCTGTACTGCCGCCGCAGATACTTCTTTGATATGGAGGATCGAACTTAGAGTTTCGCTGCTTCCTACCTGCATTTCTGCACTAGCAGTTCTTACTACCTCACTGGTCGACATAAGAGTTGAAACAGAACCTAGAATCTCACTGCTGGCTTTAGAGAGCTCATTCATAGACAGAGAGACTTCCTTCAAGGCGTTTGAAAAGGTGGAAACTTCCTGGTTTATCACTTCCAGGGCTTTTTCTGAGTCACCACCAGCAGATGTTGCCTGATTGATTTTCTCTGTCGTTGAGTTCAGAGAATCAGCAATCATTCCTGCATTAGAACTCGTATCTTCAGCAAGTTTCCTGATCTCATCGGCAACAACCGCAAATCCCTTTCCTGCCTCTCCGGCATGGGCTGCCTCAATAGACGCATTCATGGCCAACAGGTTTGTCTGGCTGGAAATATTATTGATGATGTCCACCATATTCATCATGTCATCGGCATTCTTCTGGATGGCAAAAATAATATTATTGGTTGTACTTACTTTCTCTCCACCATTTTTGATGAGCTCTACCAGTCCTTCCATTGTTGCCAGCCTGTTTTCCGTGATATTGGCTACATTCTTGACAGAAGCCATGATCTCTTCTGTTGCAGAACTGGATAGCTCAATGGCATTAAACTGCTGTTCTACTTGCTGGGTCAAACTCTTTATAGACTGCATAATTTCTTCAATAGAAGCAGAGGCGTGGAGGATCGACTCATCCAGCCTCAGGCTGCCATCTTTCATTTCATGAATGCTTTTAACAATACTGGATACGGACGTTGCCGTATCTTTTGATGATTGGGCCAGATGGCCGCCCAGTTTATCATTTTTAATGATGATTTCAGTTATATTGACCAAGGCAATCCGCAGCTTATCGATGAAGGCATTAAAAGAACCAGTCATTTCACCTATTTCATCTGCAGAGTTACTAGTTATGTGGAGTGTTAAATCTCCCTGACTCGTTGCCAGTGTATTCATAGAGTCCGAGGCTGATTTGATAGAGCGAGTGAGTCTTATTGAGAAGATAGATCCAAAGATAAGGATCAGGAGCATGGAAATTGCAGCTAAAAACTTGAGGGAATTGCTACTGTTTTTCAAGCCGTCAGAGTACTGTTCCAGGAGGGTTTCTCTCCTGATTAGAATTGATTCGCTTAGCTTGTTCAGATCTGAGCGCATCATGTCCGCAGAGTTTTTAAACTGAGTCATAAGCTGTTCACCCAGCTCTTCAGATTGTCCATAGGCATCTATCATGGATAAACCTGTATTCTGGAATTCTTTGAGGGAGCTCTGGAGAACCGTAGCAGCCGATTCATATTGGGGGTCAAGGGCTTTCAGTTCATTTATATAGCTAATGGCTAATGCTTCAGATTTTCGGGCATCTTCAATGACGGTATTGTCCTGGGTCAAACTGGCATTTGTGAGGAATTGCCATGTATTTAAAATCTCTATTTCGATTTCTTTTACCAATGCTTTTTCATCTTCGGCTATTGTGAGCTGCTGCAGTATTTTTGAATTGTTGTTTGAACTCATCAGCATAAGTGTGGTGAGGAGAGCTAGAAGAGCAGAAATAGCAATTGTTATTGCGATTAATTTAGTTCTGATAGTAATTTTCAATTTAAACTCCGTGGGCAGAGAAGGTTCAGTCAATATAATTATGACACAGTGATAGTCAAAATTCAAAGAAAAACAGCAGGTCTAATTCGATATAAAAAAGAAAATGTTAGATATTAAAACACTATCAAAAGAGTAATGATTTGATTTATGTTACTAGTTAGTAATATAATGTAGGTATCCATAGTCCTAAGGAAGGTCATTATGTCTTTACGTCCTATTTCCAGAATTAGCAGGCCCCAGGAGGTCATCGATGGAGACGGAGTAAAAATTCATCGTGTTTTCGGTCATGATGAAACTTCCGTCACCGATCCTTTTTTGATGCTGGACCATCTTGAAAATAATGATCCTGTCCATTTTATGCCTGGATTCCCATGGCATCCCCATCGGGGAATCGAAACCATCACTTATGTTTTGGATGGTGGAGTCGAACATCAGGATAGTCTTGGGAACCGGGGGACTCTGGGAGCTGGAGATGTTCAGTGGATGACCGCTGGTAGTGGGATTATCCATCAGGAGATGCCTCACAAGGGCTCAGGACCAATATTTCACGGTTTTCAACTCTGGTCCAATCTACCTGCGGAAAAGAAGATGACAGATCCTCGGTATCAGGATATTCCCGCAGGGGAGATTCCTGAAATCATAGATGATGACGGCAGCAAGGTCCGTCTCATCACAGGAAAATTCTGGGGTAAGACTGGGCCTGTCAGTGGCATTGCCACCGATCCCAGGTTCCTGGATATTACCATACCTCCCAGAACCAAACGAAGGTTTAAAGTTCTCTTGGATGACAATGCCTTTGCCTATGTTTTTTCAGGAAGCGGATATTTTAAAGATGGATCCACACCCTTTCCTGTACAAACAGAATATGTTACGGAAAAGGGTGTTTCTGACACGATTAGATCACATCCAGTAGAAAACAGGAATTTGGTCCTCTTTGACAGGGGAGAGGAAATCTTCGTTGAATCGGGAGATTTTGGATTACGGTTTCTCCTGGTTTCCGGTCAACCCCTCAAAGAGCCTGTTGCCTGGCATGGACCGATTGTTATGAATACGAGGCAAGAACTTATTCTCGCCTTTGAAGAGTATCAAAATGGAACATTTTTGAAAAAGAAAAATGAATAAATTGTTTTTAAAATGATTTCTTCTGCTTTGAAACCCGGGAACCCAGGAGTCTTAAAGCCGTCCTCAGCTCTATCGTCTGCCCGTCAGTTTAATGATATGAAAACCAAACTGGGTTTGCACAACATTGCTGTAACTACCCACGGACATACGTTTACAGGCTTCTTCAAACTGTCCCACCATTTTTCCAGGACCAAACCAACCGAGGTCTCCTCCCTTGTTTTTACTGGGGCAGGTAGAAAATTCCTTTGCCAATGCCGTAAAATTTCCGCCTTTTTTGGATCTTCTCAACAGATCCTCCGCCAGGTTTCTATCTTTGACAAGTATGTGACTAGCACGCCATTCCATGGCTTCCCTCCGGAGTCAGTAATTTGAAACTTATTATAGCCAGAGCTCCAGTGTTTGACCAGACTATGTATTGACGATTCAAGTCTTCCTGCGTATTGTGAAACTTACAATAGTAGTATATCTACCCCTGAGGCTCTGTTTGTAAACCCATTGGACTGAAGGGAAGGAGCAAAAAATGAAAAGATTCTTTTTACTGTTAATTATCTCCATGTCAATTTCAATTTCCCTGATGGCTACAGGGAGTACAGAGACTATTAGCCGGGATGCACCCTTGGCTCCAGTCCGAATTGCCCTTTTAAATGGACCTTCGGGAATTGGTCTTGTTCGGCTGAGCATTGATAATCCCTTCCCTGGTACTGAGGCTGTTGCGGATATTCAACTCCTGGGTGCTCCCAAGGTTTTGACGGGGCAGATCCTCAAAGGGGAGTGGGATGCCGCCGTTCTACCGGCGAATATGGCAGCACTCCTATATAATAAGGGAGTTGCCTACAAAACGGCTGCGGTGACTGGAATGGGAAATCTATATCTGGTGGCCAACAAAGATGTAAAAATCAATTCTATCGCAGATTTTGGCGCCCAGACTGTCCATATTCCTGGGAAAAACACGACCCCTGATTTAATTACCCAGCTCATAGCCGCCGAAGTGGGGGCTACCCTCCATTTGGATTACAGCTTCAATCCAGCCGATCTTGCCAAGGCTTTGGCCGGAGCTGTTGTAGAGGCTGCTGTCTTGCCGGAACCCTTGGCGACAATCGCCTTGAAATCAGGTCAAGATTTGCATATAGCCGCTGACATGCAGGCCCTTTGGAAAGAGACCTTTCCTCAGACTCCCGAGTATCCATTGACTGTGATTGTGGTCAAGTCTGATTTTGCAGAGAACCATCCCGACCTTGTGGATCTTCTCATGGATTCCGTAGAGAAATCTCTGAACTGGGTTGCTGAAAATCCAGCTGAGGCTTCGGGCCTTATAAAAGCAGTAGGGTTTACTCTACCGCCTCCCATTGTCGCCCAAGCCATTCCCCGGAGTAATTATATCTTTTTGAAAGGGGATGAAATGAGGGCTCTCATGGAACCGTATTTTTCAAGCCTCATGGCCCTCAATCCGGAAGTCCTTGGCGGAGCACTGCCCGGGGATGACTTCTACAATTGATATGACACTGACGGGGAAGAAAAGCCTCACAACCATATTTTCACTGATACTGTATCTCTGCTTGTGGAAGGTCCTTTCCCTAGTCATCGGCAGGAGTATTATTCTACCTTCTCCCGAAGAGGTCCTCATTCAGACAATTGTATTTCTGGGAAGACCCGAATCTTGGAAAATGATTGCGGCTAGCACCATCCGGGGGATGAGTGGCTTCTTTATCAGCCTTATATTGGGGATTGTCACAGGCTTTTTTTCCGGAAAAAGCCGGTTTTTTCAATGGTTCTCCGATCCATTTCTGATCAGTATCCGATCCATTCCCGTTCTGTCACTTATCCTTCTGGCCATCATATGGTTTCCTACAGAGATTGTTCCTGTATTTATCTGCTTTCTTGTGGTCTATCCGGTGGTTGCCTCTGCGGTAGCAGCCGGGGTGAGGCAAGTGGATACGGAACTCCTGGAGATGGCAATCGTGTACAATAAATCCTCCTACACCATTTTGAAGGAGATTACTCTTCCCTCTATTCTGCCCTATCTATTTAATGGAATCTCTACCGGACTCGGCTTGACTTGGAAGTCGGTTGTTGCCGCAGAAATCTTGAGTATGCCCCGGGAGGGGCTGGGAACAGCTATGCAGACGGCTCAACTTCAGTTGGATACGGATCAGCTTTTTTCCTGGACTCTCATTGTTGTTCTATTGGCCGGGTTGAGTGAATTCCTGGTTCAGCGCTTGGAGGTACAACAATGATAGCCTGGAAACAGTGTGCGTTTTCGTACGATGATCTCCTAATCATGGATGACTTTTCATTTTCCTTGAGTGAATCGGGTACGACTGTTTTTCTCGGTCCCTCAGGATGTGGAAAAACAACCATGTTGAATTTGGCTGCTGGGTTATTAAAGGTTCATTCCGGGAGAGTCATCAATTCTGATGAGAATCTCAGCTACCTTTTTCAGAAACCCAGGCTCCTTCCATGGAAAAGTGTTCTTGAAAATATATGTTTTGCCCTTCCTCAAGGGATGTCGAAGGGAGAAAAGCTGTCTAAATGTCAAAGTTTAATCAGGATGGTGGGACTGGAAGGTTTTGAAGACTATCAGCCCTCTAAATTGAGTGGGGGAATGGAACAAAGAACCTCTATCGCCCGAGCCTTTGTCACAGAACGTCCTCTCCTTCTGATGGATGAACCCTTTAAGGGTCTGGACCTTAAATTGAAAATGCCTTTGATTGATCTTTTGAAAGAACTCATTCAGACCAGAAATACAACGGCTGTTCTGGTAACCCATGATGTGAGAGAGGCTATCTTAATGGGGGATAGGATTGTTTTCCTGGATGGTCCGCCTCTGGAAGTCATTGAAGACATAGAAGGCTTGTTCCCCTTAGACGAGAGGAATACAGCATCCAAAAAATTTTACGACATGGAAAAAAGACTGTATTCACTCATATTTAAATGAGTGGAAAAAGAACGGTTTAAAAATATCAAACCGTCCTTCTCCTGTTATTTCTGGAGTTTGACATAACTCCTGAGGTTTTCCATTTTTGTTTCAACAAGTCCTCTGGCTTCTGCTGAGGATAAAAACTTCTTAAATTGACTGAATCCAAGAACTTTCATCACGACCCCTTTGTTTTTCAGTTCAGAACTGATGATACTGTAGGGGTGAAACTGAGGCTCTTTATTGCCATCTAGGGTCTCTAGAGTACTCACAAGTGTTTTGAGTGCTGTCTGGAGAGAGCTGACTTCCTGGATATAGCCTTTTCCCGGAAGGATGAGAGTCTGGTTTTCTTCATCCTGGAGGGTGACATATCCTGCTCTTACTGCAGCCGATACAAAATCACTCCAGCGTTTATATCCACGGGGGCCTATCTTCTTTTCGTTGAAGTCACGGTTTAGCATCTTCATTTTGATCTTAACAGATCCCATATTGGATGACTTATTGTCTTTCTGCAAAATAGCAGCTGTTTCGGCCAGGCGTTCAAACCAGTATTCCTTTGGAAAGTTTTTCCGGTCACCTTCTTTGTCATCGGACTCTGTTTCATCTGTTTCATCTTCGTTGTCCGGCATTAATTCCTTATAATCTGCAAAGCTGTCAGCTAAAATCAGAAGATCCTGGGCGGCTGTTTTTATATCACAGATTATGTGGATTTTTTTACCTGATTTTCTTAGGGCTAGGAGAAGGGAACGAAAATCGCTGTCCCCTGTAATTAGAACAAAGGTGTTGATGTGCTCATGAAACCTGAGAAGCTCAAGGGCATCTGTGACCAACTGCATGTCAGATCCATTCTTGTTCTTCCGGGTCTTTTGATAAGGAATATGGAGCATGTTGAAATGAAGTCCTGCCAGAGTCGGTCCCAGTGACCGGAATCCCGGTTTACTCCAATCTGCATAGGCATAGGATGTGACCACCCTACCTAGTGATTCGGCATAATCCCACATCCCCTGTATGAGCAGGCTATCGCTGCTTCGGGGTGTTACATTTTCTATATCCCAGAGAACTGCTACATTCTCACTCATAATAATATCCTCCAATATCCATTTTGTAATAAGATATTGTTTTCTTGTTTATCGCTATATATTAGAACAGATTCAAAAATAAATCACTCATTGGATGTGAATTGTTTATATTTTGTGTGTTGGTGCATTAAATGGGTTTATCTGAAGAAGGATAAGATAAAAAAAACCGTTCCAAAAAGGAACGGCCTATTTGTGCCACCGAAGAGATTCGAACTCTTGACACGCGGATTTTCAGTCCACTGCTCTACCGACTGAGCTACAGCGGCAACTACAGACAGGACTATACAGGACTGCCGAAATTCTGTCAATAAGATCTTATGTTTTTGAGACGACTTTAGAATCTGAAGATACTTTTGTATAAAAAAACCCGCTCCAAGAAGGAGCGGGCCATGTTTGTGCCACCGAAGAGATTCGAACTCTTGACACGCGGATTTTCAGTCCACTGCTCTACCGACTGAGCTACAGCGGCAACTGTTGAAGTATCTTACTGAAAGCTCACTTTCCTGTCAATATGGTGGTTTAAAAAAATATTTGTCTTGTATCTTTTGTGAGAGTCATGTACATAAAAGGTATGTATAAACTCGTATTTTTTGTTCCGTCTGAAGGGAAAGAAAAGCTTAAAAATGCTCTTTTTGATGCTGGAGCCGGTGCACTTGGCAATTATTCTCGCTGCTGTTGGGAATGTGAAGGCCGAGGACAGTTTCTCCCGGGGCGGGGGAGTCAGCCGGTCATAGGTTTGGAAAATGAACTGGAAATCTTGAATGAATTCCGGGTAGAAATGCTTGTCCCCGAAGAATTGGTCTCCATCTGCATAGACACGCTGCGGGCAAACCATCCCTATGAAGAACCTGCCTTTGAATTCACGAAAGTCTTTATCTCTGAGAGTGAGCTTGAAGGACAGGAGTGGTTATAACTCTTATTAGATAAACTCCAAGGCTGCCTGTATCAGGGCATTCCCCATATGAGCCGCCGTTTCTGTTCTCAGGACCCTTTGTCCCAGAGAGCAGATTGTGAATCCTCTTTCCTTGAATATTTCTCTTTCTCTATCACTCCATCCTCTTTCGGGACCAATAGCCAGGCAGCATTGCTTATGGCGAGGGCTGTAGTCTTTAAGAGGTATTTCGGGTGAAATATTATCGAGGGCCAGCAGATCTGTCTCCATTTGAAGATGATCTAAGGATTTATACAGGGAGTAGTATTTCTCTATTTCAGGCATCCGGGTCGATTCCCCCTGGGCCATACCCTGCAAAAGAGCCTCCTTATACTCATCACGGCTCCAGAGCCGGCTGGTCAGATAGGATTTTTCTCCCAGATCGGTTCCAATAAAGATCATTTTCTGTATTCCTGCGGCAGTCAAATCTCTAATCAGCCTTTTTGCCGTGGGAGGACGGGGAGTTCCTATTATGAGAGTCAGAGGGCTCAGGGGAGATGGCTCAGCACCGCTTTGAAAATCAAAGAGGTAAGATCCGTCTGGAAGGATTTCCCTGATGACAGCCTTTCCTAAGGGGCCGTTGATTACTCCTGCATCCAGGCTGTCTGATACTGAAGATTTCAGTATGGTGCGTATGTGGACTGACCGGGGATCATCTGGTGGGAGCGCTTGTTTCCACTCATCTGGATAAAAAAGCAATAAATTCATTGGACCCACAGTATAGACCTGTTTAATCTCTTTGTAAATTTGCCTGGAATCCGTTACATTGAAGCTCTGAGGGCTATGATTTTGTCCCCTAAAATGGCATAGTCCTCAAGTTATAGATCCGGGTCCTTTAAAACCGGAAGACTTCAGGAGAATTTTTTATATGGAACCGTTAAAAGGATTTCAGCGCAGTTATCTCGGAAAAAAAGCCCACAGCCTCAAACCCGTTGTCATGATCGGTGGTAAGGGACTGACAGAAGCTGTTATCAAGGCTGTAGATGCTGAGCTTGAAAATCATGAAATGATCAAAATCAAATTTGTTGACAATAAGGAAACCAGAAGAGAACTAGCCGAAGAACTCGTTCAGAAAACCGAATCCCAACTGGTTCGTGTCATCGGAAATATTGCCATTGTCTATCGTTATCAAAAAGAGCACGATAAAAGAATTTACCACGTTCCCAAGGATTGATTTTCCCAGTTGAAAAAGGTCTTTCCCCCGGGAAGGCCTTTTTTTTACTGCTTTTCGTATTCCTGTACTTCTTCAAATTTATATTCCAGAGTTATGCCTGCCATCTTAAACATTTCTTCCGATTCTGCTCCGGCATGGTATTTCCGTTCACAGACAATCCTTGTGATACCGCAGCTGATTATCAGCATGCAGCAGGTGCGGCAGGGGGTCATTCTGCAATAGAGTGTCGCGCCCTCCAGGGATACGCCTCTTTTGGCCGCCTGGCATATGGCATTCTGTTCGGCATGGACTGTCCTTACACAGTGCTGGCTCTCATGGCCGTCCTCATGAATCATCGTCTTGAACTGATGCCCAGCCTCATCACAGTGGGGAAGTCCCGGAGGTGCTCCCACATAACCGGTGACAAGAATCTGCTTGTCCTTGGCGATGACACAACCGCTTCTTCCCCGGTCACAGGTCGCTCTTTTGGATATGGCTTCGCACACCTCCATAAAATATTCATCCCAACTGGGTCTAATATAGTCAGACAAGAGAGTACCTCCTCGGCAAAATATGTTCCTTTTAGTATAGTAGGAAAATCAAATACTTAAAAACCCTCTTTTCCGTTCTTTTGGACCGGGAAGATTTGGGGTGTCTGGAGAGAAATATTATGAGCGGCACTGATTTTGAGCGTAGTTGCAAGCAATTAAGAAAAAAATATAACTTTGAGAGCACTCCTGAGTTCCGGGATGACCTAAATGAACTATTCACCAAAGCCCTGGGAGAGGGGGAGGACTTTTCATTAGAACTCTTTGAATACTGTGTGCCTTCAGAGGCAGTGGAAGATAAGAATATTGAGAAACTTTCTGATATGATTGATCTTTTTCTGCTGGATTACAACAGTGAATTCAATCACCTCGTAGAGGCTGACTGGATATTTTTGAAAGATCTTATAAATGTCTGGGCGCTGGATATGGATATGGATACGGTCTCATACATCATGCAGCTTGTACTGGATGCGGGAGTCTTTGACTGATGATCCATGTGAATCAGAAGGGCTATTCATTTCAAAGCGGTTTCAGAGGAGTGTTTCAGAACTCAACTGGTGCAGCATTGAAACAGGCCCAACTGGTAGACGCCCATAGTGGAAATGTCCTTTGTGATCTGGACATCTCTCCGGTTGAGGCGGTTCCCGGTTGGAAAAACCGATACTTTCAGAAACTGGGTTGTCCCCTTAAGACCCTTGAGGCTCACATGCCTTCATCTTTCCGCTGCCGGATTGCCGCACAGGGAGAAGACTGTCTTCAATTCTCTGAAAATTTTACTATTCGTCATGAGCTGATTTCAGAAAAAGACCTTTCAGATCTGCTGGTTTATTTCAAGACCATGCGATGCGATGGTCTTTTTGATGAAGCAGATAAACATGCTCCTGTGTGGGGGACTCAGGAAGAGCGGGATGTCTCTGGGGGCTGGTATGATGCTTCGGGGGATACGAGCAAGTATCTCTCACACCTGTCATATGCTGGCAGAATGTCTCCCCAGCAGACCCCTCTTGTTGTTTGGATCTTTGCTGATGTCCTGAAGCGCTATGATAAGGCGCAGTTGTGGCAAGGAGATAACTTTCGCCGCTGGATTCTCTTTGAAATGGATTATGGGGCAGACTTTCTATTGAAAATGCAACATGAAGAGGGCTGGTTCTATAAAACTCTTTTTGACCAGTGGAGTAAAGATCCTGAAGCGCGGATGCTCTGTTCCTATAAGACCCAGAAAGGAGAGCGCCTGGAAACAATGAAAGCCGGGTTCCGGGAAGGCGGGGGAATGAGCTGTGCAGCCTTGGCCGGGGCTGCAGCTCTGGCCAGGGGAGAAAAACGGTCAATGTACACCAGGGCTGCAGAACAGGGTTACTCATACTTAAAAGAACACAATGCGGAGCTGCTAGAGGGAGGTCCCGAGAATCTGATAGACCGTTACTGTGCCCTCTTGGCTACGGTAGAACTGGCAGAGTTGAAGGGGACAGGTCCTTACATTCAGGATGCCGAAGTTTATCTGGAACAGATAGACGCCTCATTTCATAGTTTCACTCCGGATCAGGGCTGGTGGTTTGTTGATCAAAAAAATACGGTACCCTTTTATCATGCCTCGGATGAAGGTCTTCTCTTTCTGGCTCTTCAAAAATCACTCGTTCTCCCCTTGGGAAATCTATTGAAAAGACGGGTTAGAACGATGCTTCAAAAAGCTTATTCTTTTTTAGAGCGATCTCTTCTTTGCGATCCAAATCCGTTCCTGTATCCTCGGCATTGGGTTGATTCAGGTACTGATCCTCAGTTCAAATGGTTCTATCCCCATAAGAACCCTTCCGCTTACTGGTGGCAGGGTGAAAACAGCAGAATCAGCTCATTGGGTGCTGCTGCGCTGTCCGGGGTCTCCGGTGGATTGATATCCATGGATAAGGCCCGCAAAACGGCATTGGCAAGCCTAAATTGGCAGCTGGGTGTGAATCCCTTCAATCTGTCCATGGTGGATGGCTGGGGAGCTTCTAATCCGGATTATGAGGGTGATTACTATAATCTTCCCGGCGGCGTAGCCAATGGTATCACATCCGGTTTTGAAGACGAATCGGATATTGCCTTCCAGCCTGAACAGAGAGGTAATCCCGGGGATAATAGCTGGCGTTGGGGTGAGCAGTGGATTCCCCATGCCGCCTGGTTCTTTTTGCTGACCAGCTTGATCCGGGAAGAGAATCTTTAAAAAAAATGCTGCCTCCTGAAAGGGGCAGCATTTTTTGGTCTTAAAAGCTATTAGGCTTTTTCATGTTTCAGAGTTTCGGTGGGTTGGTTACAAACTTCATCGGGTCCGTAGTACTGAATGGCACCGGGGAAGGTGAAGGATGTTTCTATGGCCCACTGGTCTCTTTGAGCCGCAAAGGCCTTGAAAGGAGCTCCATCGAGTTCTACCAGAGCTTTTTTGATAACAGGCTTCATTGAACCGTGTCTTCTTTCCATGTTCATCATCATTGTGAGAGGACATCCGCCAGGAACCCACTGGTCGGCAGGTTTCTGAAGACTGGCAACATTGGAAATATATCCGGTTAATTTATGAGACATCAGGATAAAAGCAGAATAACCCAGTGTATAGCAGTAGTCTGCGTCAAAATTAGAGGGGAAAGCACAGCGTCCTTCATAACCGAAGAAGTGTGCCAGAGCATTGAAACTGCCATTAAACTTTTTTTCCAGTTTCATTTGAGCCAGTTTATGTCCTACCATTTCTATGAGAAGTTTTTCTGTTTCTATCCGTGAAACCTGGACGTTTCCATGAGGGTCTCTGTCCATGAGAAGCTGTTCCTGGATGGATCTGGGCAGAGCGGAAAAAACATAAGAAGAGTCTTTGCTGAGCTGCTGATTCAGCCATTCCTGTTGGTCCTCAAGAGTTTTTAGACTTGAAAAATAGTCTGCGTGGTGAGCCATTTTGTCATTCAGCTCGGATATAAGGGCGCCCACTTCGGGAATGAATTCAATGAGACCTTCTGGAATCAGGGCGACTCCGAAGTTCAATCCTTTTTCGGCTCTTTTAACGATGACGTCGGCAACCTGATCTACCACCTGCTTCAGTGTCATTTTTTTGGCTTCCACTTCTTCGGAGATGATGCAGATATTAGGCTGGGTCTGCAGGGCGCATTCCAGGCCGATATGGGACGCACTTCTTCCCATTAGTTTGATAAAATGCCAGTATTTTTTGGCAGAGTTAGCGTCTTTTTCGATGTTTCCTATCAGTTCGGAATAGGTCTTTGTGGCAGTGTCAAAACCAAAAGAAGTTTCGATGTATTCATTTTTTAAGTCACCATCGATAGTTTTGGGGCAACCGATTACTGTAATCCCCGCGTCTTTCGCTGCAAAGTATTCGGCCAGAACAGCCCCATTTGTGTTGGAGTCATCACCACCAATGATGACAACACCGCTGATGTCATGTTTTTTACAGGTGGCCAGGGACTGCTCAAACTGAGCTTCTGTTTCCAGCTTATCCCGGCCTGATCCGATAATGTCAAATCCTCCGGTATTTCTATAGGCATCCATCAATTCATCATCAATTTCTACAAGATTGTCTTTCATGATTCCTGCAGGTCCTCCCAGAAATCCGTAGAGTTTGGATTCGGGGTTGGATTTTTTGAGGCCGTCAAAAATTCCGGCTATGACATTGTGACCGCCGGGAGCCTGACCACCGGAGAGGATCACGCCTATGTTGATCTTTTCTCCCGCCTTAGGGTTGTTTCCTTTAACAAAACGGGCAATGGGGTTGCCGTAGGTATTGGCAAATAGGCTTTTAAGTTCTTCCTGATCGGAAATAGCCTGGGTGGGTTCTCCCAACTCACAGGTGATGTCTTTGATGTCTCCCTGTAGAACTGCAGGCAATTTTGGTTGATAGGCATAACGTGCCTTCTGGAGAGGTGATAAAGTACTCATTGTGTGAAACTCCTTAAAATTATCATCAGTCCCATCAGGGACATCCTATAGTGCTGTTCGGAAAAGGATCTCTCCGGTTTAGCATATTCGGACCTATTCTTTAAGAATCTATCGATTTTAGATCCGTTTGTTCCAATGGAATTGTTATCTATGTTTATAAGGACTTTAGGAGGTCTCGTCAAGATATTAAGGTCTTTGGAGACCCTTCAATGAAGAAGGTCGAAAACAAAAAAACCCGGACACCAAGAGCATCCGGGAATTGTATAAATTATCTAAAAAAGTAGACTAGTTTAGGGGGACTATCAGTTGAAGTGCAAGATTGTCAAAATCAAAAAAGGTATTGCCGTAAATGGCAAAATCCAGTCTGTAATCATCGGGAAGGGGAGTAAAAAAAGCAGCTATCCTTTTAAAGATGGCTGCATTTAATCCAATTGAAATGAAAGATGAGGATGGGATCACTCCAAGATCTGCATAGAGGGAAGAGGTCTTATTCTTAAAGGGGTGACAGATCCCTCTCCGAAAAAAGTGCTCATATAGTTTTGATAGAGCTCAGCTTTTTTATTGGGAACATAGGTTTGAATGGTACCGGCAAATCCCCCTCCATGAACACGACAGGCTCCATTTTCACCCAGAAACTCTTCTGTCAAGGCTAGTGCAAGGCTAATGCCCTGTTCCCGGGGGGCTTTTCCAGGATAAGCATTCTGCAGGAAACAGAAGGAAGAGTGACCTGATCTGTTTACCTGTGTCAAATATTCATCGATCTGATTAGACCTCAGGGCTTTCAGCATGGCTAAGACTCTCTTGTTGTCGTTATAAAAATGAAGGGATCTCAGGATGGCCCTGTCGCCTGTTTTGGTTCTTAATTCACTGATGGATTCCAGTACTCTTTTTTCCTCCACATCACGGCAAACCTCCTGACCGAAAACAGCAGCAACAGACCGCATTTCATCGGGTATGGCTGCATATTCTGGAGTCAGATCGGCATGGTTTCCTCCAGTATCCACAACCATCAAGGAATATCCCGCTCGGTGAAAGTCATATTTTACAGGGCTGATAACCGGCTTCTCCGGATCTTTAAAATCAATGGCGACAATGCCGCCATTGGCGCAGGCAATCTGGTCCATAAGACCGCAGGGTTTTCCGAAATAGTGATTTTCAGCAAACTGTCCAATCCTGGCAATTTCAGTAGAGCTGACCAAATTATCGTTGAAAATGGTGCTGAAAATAGTTCCAATCAGAACTTCTAGGGCGGCAGATGAACTGAGGCCTGACCCCTTGAGGACCGAACTCGTCGTATTGGCTCTGAATCCACCCAGGGCAAATCCTCTTTCCTTAAAGTAGGCGGCGATCCCCCTGACCAGGGCCTCGGTTTTCCCTTTTTCATCTTCATGAACCCAGAGGTCGGAAATATCAACTCTCACCGGAGGATAACCCTCTGAATCTATTGTGATGTTGTCGTCTCCTGTGAGAGACACAGCGGCAATGGTATCCAGGTTGATCGATCCGGCCAGAACTCTGCCTCTGTTATGGTCTGTATGATTGCCTCCCAGTTCTGTTCTACCGGGTGTGCTGAAAAGACGGATATCCTGTTCTCCATAAAGGGCTTCATGTTTCTTAACAAGATCTCCCCAGCGGTTTTTCTGCCAATCAAGATCCTCAGGACCGTAGAGTTCCTCGAACAGAGGGTTCAGTTTTCCATTTTCCACTTGATTCAGAATTTCGGATTTTTTCATATTTTTAGGCTCCTATTGTCAATGTATAGTGCTCTTCAGAGCAGTCTCTTAGACGGGCCGCACTGCCTTCAGCCGTGATATCCCGTTGAGGCATGCCCAGCATCTCATATCCCACCATGAACTTTTTCACCGTGGCAGAACGGAGTAGCGGCGGGTAGTAGTGAATGTGAAAATGCCATTCTTCATGGTCTTCACCATCTGTGGGTGCTTGATGAAGGCCCATGGAGTAGGGAAAACTTGTCTGGAAGAGGTTGTCAAAACGCGTTCCCATCCTCTTGAGGGCATCGGCCAGATCAGTACTTTCCTTTTCATTCATTTCAATTATATTTCGCATCTGTCTCTTGGGGAGGATCATGGTTTCAAAAGGCCAGACGGCCCAGAAAGGTACGAGAGCCGCAAAGCTGTCATTTTCGAAGATAATACGCTCTTTTTTTTCAAGCTCTGATGCGACATAGTCTGTTAAGAGGCTGGTTCCATTTTTCTTCAAGTATTCCTTTTGGTTCTTTTGTTCAGTGGCGGGAATATCCGGAATGATCTCTTCTGCCCAAATCTGGCCGTGAGGATGGGGGTTCGAACATCCCATGACGGATCCTCTGTTTTCAAAGATTTGGACATGGTTGATGTAATCCAGTTTGCCTAAGTCTGTAAACTCCTTTTGCCAGGTTTTGACAACCGCTGTGACCTCCTGAAGGTTCATCAGTGAAATTGTTAGATCATGCCGGGGGGAGAAACAGATGACCTTGCAGAGTCCTCTTTCGGATTTAGCCTGGAACAGTCCGTCGTTTAACTCAGATTGGGGAGTGTCCTTCAATAGGGCGGCAAAATCATTTTCAAAGACAAAGGTCCCCTTATAATCCGGATTCTTATGCCCTCCGGCTCTTTCGTTTCCAGGACAGAGATAGCAAGCAGGATCAAATGCCGGTTTTTTATCAAGCATGGGTTTTTCCACCTGGCCGTTCCAGGGTCTCTTGGTCCTGTGGGGGGACACCTTGATCCACTCTTTTGTGAGGGGGTTGAGCCGGCGGTGAGGTTGTTCCTTTAAATCGATCTTGTCAGCCATTCTGATACTCCTAAGAAAGGTCTTGATTAAACAAATGTACACGAGTACAATACTAGGGCAGAAGAAATCTGTCAAGGATGGTCATCATGAGCGGGAAAAATAACCGGGACAAAGTAGCAGCCCTGGCCGGGGTCAGCAGTGCCACAGTTTCCAGGGTCTATAATAATCCCGAAAGAGTGTCTGAATCTAGAAGAAAGTCTGTCCTGGATGCGGCAAAGGCATTGGGTTATTCTCCGGATAAATCTGCCAGTGCTCTCAGGCGGCGAGGCACGGGCCAGGTTAGTCTTGTCCGGTTTGAAAAAAAGGACCGACCCTGGTATTGGGGGGATTTTCCCGCTTCCAAATGGTTTTTTACAGATGCATTGACGGGAATCCTCCCCGTTGTGGATTCCTCTATGTTCCGGCTGAATTTAAAAACTCTGAGATCTCCGGATGATGTGGAACGGATCAGGTGGGAGAAGGAGTGTGATGGTGTTTTGTTTTATGATGTGGATGAAAAAACAGAAGCCCAAGCAGCTCAGAGGATGAATGTCCCGGCAGTTCTTTCCCACCATACCTCCCAGTTTAGGATGAATCACTGTGTTACAACGGATAATTTTGAGGGAGGTCGTCTTGCATCGAGCCATCTAAAAGAGGCCGGATACAGCCATCCCGTTTATATCTCCTACCTCCCGGAGGCCATCATCCCAAATCGCGACCGCTACAGGGGATTCTGTAGCGGGTGGGGACAAGATATTCATCAAATCATTACAGATCCCGGTAAAGAAGGGGGATACAATGCGGCTCTGTCTATCCTGGGAGATCTCAAATCCGGGCGGATTGACTGTATTGCCGTTGTCAATGACATGACCGCAATTGGGGTCATTCAGTGCCTGCAGGATCACAAGCTCAAACCCGGGAAGGATCTCGGGCTCATCGGATACGATAATATGCCTCTCAATTATGTTCTGCCTTTTCGGATGGCCACAGTGGACCTTCAACCGTCACTCATTTACGAAGAGGCTGCCAAAATGCTCTTGGAAATCATAGCTGATCCCGAGAGAAAGGCTACCACAAAGACGATCCTCCCACTCCTGATACCAGGGGACACTGTCTAGTAGAATAAAAGGAATCCCTATATTGATTCAGAGATATGGCTTTTTCTGTTTCCTAAAAGTGTCTATAATAAAGTTATGATAATGAAGATGATAAACAGACTCCAGGACTACCCCTGGGGGTCAAAACACTTTCTTCAGGATTTGCTGGGACTTGAAAAGACAGGTCCTCTGGCTGAGCTCTGGATGGGAATTCATCCTCGGGGAATGTCCCAGGTTGAATTGAAAGGACGTGCTCCTTTAGATCTGAAAGACTATATTGGCAACGATCCTGATGCTGTTCTGGGTAGCAGTGTTCATCAGAACTTTGGAAACCTGCCTTATTTGCTTAAACTGCTGGCAGCCGGTGAACCTCTTTCCATACAGGCACACCCGAGTAAGGGACAAGCCGAGGCCGGTTTCGCCTATGAGAACGAACAGGGAATCCCCTTAGATGGGTTTAATCGCAATTACAAGGATGATAACCACAAGCCTGAAATCATCTGTGCCCTAGGGGATTACTGGGCTATGAAAGGGTTTCGTTCTCCCCTCCAAATCCTGTCCTATTTCTCTTCCTGGTGTCCCGAGTCCCTTCAGCCTTTGCTTTTCAGTGAATCGGCGGAGGATGAATCGCTATTTTTGAAATCTTTCTTTATATCCCTCATGAACCTCAAAGAGCCTCAACTGTCAGAGCTTCTCACGGCAGCACTGTCATGGTGTGCCCTTCAGGAAGATGATGCCTGTCACTGGGTTTTGAAACTCCAGGACAAATATCCGGGAGACCGGGGAATCCTGGCACCTCTTTACCTCAATACCCTTTGCCTGAAAGAGGGAGAAGCTCTCTATCTTCCCGCAGGAGAACTCCATGCCTATCTGGAAGGCTTTGGTGTAGAACTTATGGCAAATTCGGATAATGTCCTTCGGGGCGGGCTGACCCAAAAATACATGGACATCGGTGAACTTGAAAAAATCTTGCGTTTTGAATCGGCGGATATCACCAGAATTGTCCCCGAAAGAAGCGCAGACGGAACGGGAGTATACAAAACGGACTCCCGTGAGTTTGAGCTGGTTGCCCTAGATTGTGATGGTTCATCCCTCTCTTTAGAGGCGGGGTACCCCGTTTCAATACTGATTGTCGTCCAGGGGGGGCTGACTTTGAGAGAGGCCGTCGAATCTGTTAGTCTCAGCCCCGGAGAGTCCTGTTTCCTTAGCTACTCTGATTCACCCAGAATCATTGAAGGTTCCGGGAAGGCCTTTATTGCCAGGATTCCTCTTCCATGACTGTTTGGATTGATGGTGATTCCTGCCCTAAACAGGTCCGAGATATAATCAATACCCGTTGTATCAATGAGAAAATACAAGTTCACTATGTCGCGAATAGCAGTCTTCCTCTGCCTGAATCTCCCTATATTTCCATGATTCTCACCTCCAATGCCCCGGATAGTGCGGACGATTACATCCTTGAGCATTCCCGGCAGGGAGATCTTATCCTGACAAGGGATATACCCCTGGCATCGGCACTTGTAAAAAAACGTCTGGTTGTTATGAATGACCGGGGAAATCTTTTCACAAAAGACAATGTGAGTGAACGTTTGGCTCAAAGGGATTTTATGCAGATGATGAGAGAAGCCGGAATTGGACAGGATAAGGGGAAAAATTACGGGCCAAAGGAAGTCAAAGCCTTTGCCGCCTGTTTTGATAGAGAACTCGTTAGAATGCTTCGTGAAGAGAGATTTGCCAAGGCTGCCCGAACCTGAAATTCACTGAGGGGATAGTTCATCATCTGGGATGGATTTTTCCTTGAAAAGGGAATTGTTTCCTCCCTATAATTTAGCTATACTCTTAAGAGTATTTAAATAATAATAATTAACGTCGAGGAGTTTAGGGTGAAATCTGTTGAAATAACCAAGGATGTTTACCGATTGGGAGTTAACATCGAACCGGGGAATCTATTCGAAGGAATATGGTCCATTCCGGATGGTACATCCATCAATTCCTATGTTGTAAGAGGCGACAAAACTGCCGTGATCGATCTTACCCAGGACAAGGATGATTTTCCACGGAGTATAAGCTCTCAGATGGATGAAATCGGTGTTAACGCTGATAATATAGATTTTATTATCATCAATCATATGGAACCAGATCATACGGGCTGGCTGAAGGATTTCAGATCCAAAAATGCGGAAATGATGATTTACTGTAGTAAGAAGGCTGTCCCCCTGATCAAAGAGTTTTGTGGCATTGTCGAAAATGTCCATGCCATTGAGGATGGAGAGACTCTTGAATTGGGTCAGGGAAAGACTCTTCAGTTTTTTGACACCCCCAATATTCACTGGCCTGAAACGATGATGACCTATCTTATTGAAGATCAGATTCTTTTTTCCTGTGATGCCTTCGGTTCCTATGGGGAAGTGGATGATACTGCTGTTTTTGATGACCAACTTTCTGATGACCAGCATGAATTCTTTGAAAAGGAAGCTCTTCGCTATTATGCCAACATAGTGGCATCATTTTCTACTTTTGTTGAACGGGGACTCAAGAAGCTCAGTGAGCTTCAAATCAAGATGATCTGTCCCTCCCATGGAATTATATGGAGAGAAAATCCTTCTGTCATTGTAGAACGGTATGCTCGTTTTGCCTCTTACATGAAGGGTCCCGCCTGTCCTGAGATAACGGTTATCTGGGGATCCATGTATGGAAATACTGCCAAACTTGTTTCCGAGGTCATCAAGGGGATCAGGAGTGAGAAAGTTCCCGTTCATCAGTACAGGGTTCCAGAAGATGATATCGGCTTCATCCTGGCAGATGCTTGGAAATCTGCGGGTATTGTCCTGGGTATGCCAACCTATGAGTACAAGATGTTTCCCCCCATGGCTCATGTCATTGATGACTTCAATCGCAAGAAAGTCCAGAATAAGAAGGCTTTTCGATTTGGTTCCTACGGCTGGTCCGGTGGAGCAGAAAAAGAACTGGGGACCGCAACAGAAAATCTCAAATGGGAATTTCTGGAATCCGTAGAGTGGCAGGGTGCCCCTGGAGAAGAAGAAATGAAGTTGGCATATCAGCGTGGGAAGGAGCTGGCTGTTCTTGTAAAAGAGTTCGCCGGTAAGAACTGCGAATAAACCTATTTTGAATTGAATTGGAAAACGCTCCGTAAGGAGCGTTTTTTTATATTCATTAATAAAAAAGAAAGGTTTTGTTTCCTTTTCTAAAGAACTGGAATAAAATATTTGTATGTCTTTTTCAACGAATCGACAATTTAGGATGGATTCTTTTTTTCATGATGATAGAGAGGTGGACGTATTGGTGCGTTCGCTGGCAAGGAAACTTCTAAGGGAGAATAAAACAGACCTGCCCCCGGCTATACTGGCAAATATTACGGGAGTTTCTGAAGATCTTTGGGTGAAGACCTACTCTCAAAGACGTTGCTTTTTAAATGATATATATACCCCCATGGTGCTGGATGCCATAGACGAACTTGAGACGCTGGACCAGGAGGAACGAAATTTCCTGGATAAGCTTTACCATCTGCTACTTCTAATCTACAGAATCAATTTCAAATATCCAGAGCTGGTGATTCTGTTTCATAGCCTTGAAAGTTCCGATGAAAAGGAAGAATCCATAAAGATCAAAGAGGCCATGGAGGATCTGTTTCAAAAGGCTCAATGGATGCTACTAAACCAGGCTCGTATTGAGGATATTGTTGACAATAACAGTCCCATGGAAAAGGTTCTCAAATTCATCATTCATCAGATGCTTATATCTTGTCAGTCTCAACTTTCTGAATTTTGTGATGAATATGTAAAAAACGGCAAAGCCGCTGTTTTTCCTGATAAGAATGAGTGGGTAGAGAAGCTGATGAAACCAATTGTTGAACAGCTGGAGGGCATTACGGCGACTTAGCCAGATGAGTGTGTCATCCCTGAAGCTCAATTTATCTACCATCTTTACAAAAATCATGTCTGAGCATATCATTTCCCTCTATGAGTGCCAAAAAGACTAGTTATGATGAAAGCAAAATAAAAACCCTTAGTTCTCTGGAACACATCCGTCTCCGATCTGGAATGTACATCGGAAGACTGGGCAACGGGAATAATCCGGATGACGGAATATATATATTGATCAAGGAAGTCGTAGATAATGCTATTGATGAATTCATCATGGGCTACGGCAATAGAATTGATATTTCTCTTCAGGATCATAAGGTTCAGGTCAGGGATCACGGTCGTGGAATCCCTCTGGGTAAAATTGTCGAATGTGTTTCAATCATCAACACGGGAGCAAAGTATAACGATGATGTTTTCCAGTTTTCGGTAGGTCTTAACGGAGTGGGTACAAAGGCAGTGAATGCTCTGTCTTCCTATTTTCTTGTTCGGGCTTACAGAGATGGTAAATTTGCAGAGGCTATATTTGAAAGGGGAAATCTCGTTTCCCAAAAGAAAGGAAATGCTCCGGAAGTAGCCGATGGAACCTTTGTTGAGTTTATTCCTGATACGGAGATTTTTGGAGAATATAACTTCACCGAAGAATTTTTGGAACAGAGGTGCTGGAACTATGCCTGCCTGAACAAAGGGCTGCGCATTTATTTTAACAAACAGAAGTTTGAATCCAAACGTGGTCTTTGGGACCTGCTCCATTCAGAAGTGGGAGATGATATTATCTATGATATCGGGTATCACCAGTCCGAAAAAATTGAGTTCGCCTTTACTCATAATCATGTTTATGGTGAAAGCTATTTTTCGTTTGTGAATGGACAGTATACTTCCGATGGAGGTACTCACCTCAGTGCGTTCCGGGAAGGTTTGCTCAAGGGAGTCAATGATTTTTTCAAGAAGAATTATTCCGGTCAGGATGTCAGAGAAGGGATGGCAGGAGCCATAGCTGTCAAAATCAAAGACCCGGTTTTTGAGAGTCAGACAAAGAACAAGCTTGGAAACTCAGACATCCGGAGTTGGATTGTCAATGAAACAAAGGCGGGAATTGTCGATTTTCTGCATAAGAATAGTGATGCGGCATCAGCCATGGAAAATAAAATCATCAACAATGAGAAATTCCGCAAAGAGTTGAATGCCGTCAAGAAGGAAGCTAAGGCTGCGGCCAAAAAAATATCCCTAAATATCCCTAAATTGAAAGACTGCAAGTATCATAGACCAGATGGTGATAAAGGACGGGATTCCACTATCTTTATTACAGAAGGTCAGTCGGCAACAGGGTCCATGGTTTCCTGCCGTGATGTTTACCTTCAAGCCATTTATTCTCTGCGGGGAAAACCGTGGAATACCTACGGAAAGAAACAAGCGGATATCTACAGAAACGAAGAGCTATACAACCTGATGATGGCCCTTGGAATCGAAAATTCTATTGATGATTTGCGATACGATAAAATTGTTGTGGCAACCGATGCGGATAATGATGGTTTTCATATCAGAAACCTGTTGCTTACATTTTTTCTCAACTACTTTGAAGAGCTGGTGCAGGCCGGGCATATGTATATTCTTGAAACGCCTCTGTTCCGGGTTCGGAACAAGAAGCAAACCATCTATTGTTATAATGAGGCCGAAAGGGATAAGGCAATGGAATCTCTTCGTGGGAATGAAGTCACCCGTTTTAAGGGTCTAGGGGAGATTTCTCCCAATGAATTCGGTCAGTTTATCGGTGAGGATATGAGAATTGTTCCGGTCAATATCAAATCCATGAAGGAAACCAGCGGAATCCTCGAGTTCTATATGGGCAAAAATACGCCGGATAGACGCAAATACATAATGGAGAACCTCGTCTGATGGCATATGTAAATTCAATTTTTAACACCAACTTTATAGAATACGCCTCTTATGTTATCAAGGATCGAGCCATTCCTCATCTGGATGATGGGCTCAAACCTGTTCAGAGGCGAATCCTCCAATCTCTTTTTGATGTGGATGACGGAAAGTTTAATAAAGTAGCCAACGTGGTGGGCCACTGTATGCAGTATCATCCTCATGGAGATGCATCGATATATGGAGCTCTGGTCAATCTGGCAAACAAGGACCTGTTCATCGACAAACAGGGAAACTTTGGTAATATCTTTACCGGAGATCCCGCCTCGGCTGCACGGTATATCGAGTGCCGTCTCCTGCCTCTGGCAAAAACAATCCTTTATAATCCAGAAATTACAGATTTTGAAGAAACCTATGACGGCAGACGTAAGGAACCCATAGTATTCCCCAGCAAAATACCATTGATACTAGTGTTAGGAGCCGAGGGAATCGCCGTAGGAATGTCTACAAAGATTCTTCCCCATAACCTGGTGGAGGTTCTAAAGGCAGAACGTTCCTTTTTGATGGGTGAGGGTTATGAACTGTATCCGGATTTTCCCACAGGTGGACTCGTAGACGTTACCGATTACAGAGAAGGGAATGGAAAAATCCTGTCCCGGGCTAAATTAGATACTAAAGATCCCAAAAAAATAACTGTCACAGAACTTCCCTACGGGACTACAACCGAGACCCTCATCACTTCAATTGAGGCTGCTGCCCGTAAAAACAAGATCAAGATTGGCAGGATTAACGATTTCACAACAGACACGGTTGAAATAGAAATTACTCTGCCAAGGGGAGTCCATACAAAGGATGTTCTGGACGGTCTATACGCCTTCACCGATTGTGAAGTGTCTCTCTCTCTGAATCTCCTGGTCATTGGACCGGATTCTAAACCAAAGGTCATGACCATTCCAGAGGTGATAGAATACCATGCTGGACAGCTCATTAAGATCCTCAAAAAAGAGCTGATTCTGGAACAGGGACAGCTCCTGGATCGTCTTCATGCCCGTACATTGGAGAGGATCTTCATTGAAGAGCGTATATATAAGGCCATTGAACAGATGAAGAGTCCCGAGACCATCTCATTGGCCATAAGAGACGGATTCCTTCCCTATATGAAGGAAATCACAAGAGATATAACAGAGGAAGATATTGAGCGTCTTTTGAAGATTCCTATCAGAAGAATTTCTTTATACGACATCAATAAGATGAAGAAGGAAGTGGACGAAATCCTAGCTAGACTCAAGGAGATCAAGCATCATTTGAAACATCTCAAGGAGTACGCTATTGCCACTCTGGATGAGCTTATCAAAAAACAGGCTCCACTCATGCCGCGTAAAACAGAAATTATGGATATACAGAAGGTGGATATCCGCGATGCTGCCCAGAAAAATCTCAAAATCCGGTACAACAAGGAAACGGGATACATCGGTTCGGATGTCTCTTCCGGGGTTATTCATTGTGAGGCTTCCGTCTATGACAGAATCCTTATTGTAAGAAAAGACTGCAGCTATCAGGTTATGGACGTCCCCGATAAATTTTTTATTGGAAAGGGCATGCTTTACTGTGGATTAACTGATAAGGAAACATTGGAAAACACTGTTTTTTCAATTGTTTATCGGAATACAGAAAATGGATATCCCTATGTAAAACGCTGTAAGGTGACCCAGTTTATTCTAAATAAGGTCTATGATCTCTTGCCTGAAAATTCACAGTTTGTGCGCTTTACAACGAAAACGGATGTCTCCATTGTGGTGGATTTTATACAGAAATCGTTGATTCGAACGGGATTAGACACCTTCCCTCTGGAAAATTATCTGGTGAAAGGTGTGAAAGCCCAGGGGGTTAGAATCAAACCCAAGGAGTTTAGCAGTGCCCGGTTTATTAAAACCAGTACCCTGGAAAAAAAGGAAAATTGATTTCATATTCTTTTTTCTGATGATCTTTTCCCTACAGGGCCTCATGGCACAGGATGATGCTGTTATATTCTCAGTTGAACCTGGGGAAAAATACAGGGTCATTGAGAAATTCAACCTCAGTCAGTACCGAAATGGCCGGTACCAGGGACATGTTTACCGTGAGAACCGCGGTATATATGATACTGTCCAAATTGGTCCGGATCTTTTTCGTATTTCAGGACAGGTTTACCACCTGGAAGAAACAGCCAAAGATGGATTTAAAACAGCCTCTGCTGTGATAGGAAATGAAGACGTCACATATAGCCTCAACAGCCAAGGGACTATGCTGGTTTCCGGTATTGCCTATCCCCGTCTGAGAAGCTTCCCCACATTTCCCGACAAGGCCCTCAGCCCCGGTGATAAATGGGAAGGGGGTATTGAAGTCGTAATCAGTTCTCCGGATTTGAAGAACCGGGCCGTACTGCCTCAATACTGTGAGTATACCTTTTTAGGGGAGGATGTCTGGGAAGGGCGGACGGTCTATGTGATCAAGGCACAGTATGCCGTGCGGTACCGCCTGGGGCAATCCAGAGACGCCGACACCTTTTTGAAGTCTCTCAGCGGGAAACATGTGGTTTCCCTCCTCATTGACAAAGAAACCCGGGAGTTTCTTCTTATGAAGGATCTCATGGAAGAAGAATATCTGTACCAGGATGGAAGCAGCCTGAGAGAGAAGGGGTTTCTCCTCACCTTTTACAAGGGGATTGAACTTCTGGACAGACCCGGTTTGGCCGCTCAAGTGGAGATATCCTTGTCGGAAAAACTCAATGATACTCTCAACGAGAATGGTGATGCCCTGGAGGATCAGATCTCTGTAGAAACACGAAAAGAAGGATTGGCTCTAAATCTGAAGAATCTCCATTTTGAACCCGATAAGGCCGTGCTGCTTCCGGAAGATCGACCTCTTCTTGATTCATTGGCAGAAATCTTGAGAACTGTTCCAGAAAGGACTTTTTATGTCAAAGGGCACACCGCAGACATTGGTACTATGGAGTCTCAGATCCTACTGTCTCAAGACCGTGCCAAGCTGATCGTTCAAGAATTAACCAGCAGGGGAATTGACGCTGAGCGCTTCTTGTATTCGGGAATGGGAGGGCTGGAACCCCTGGGTGATAACAACAGTGATGAGGGGAGAAAACTGAACAGAAGGGTAGAAATTCTGATCCTGGAGGATTGATCTTGGGAGTCTGCCCTTAGGGGGGATTCTCCGAGGACTTTCAAAATTGCTTTAAATAAAAAGAACAATAGTGTATTCTGTGAAGGTAAGATGATACATAAGAATAAAAAGACCCTGATCATGGGAATAATCAACTGCACCCCCGACTCATTCTATTCCCAAAGCCGTAAACAAGGCCCAGGGGAAGCACTTGGCCAGGCTTTGTCCATGGTTAAGGAAGGTGCCGATATTCTAGATCTAGGCGGTGAGTCTACCAGGCCCGGGGCCTCCTATGTGTCCCAGGATGAAGAGCTGGAGAGGATTATTCCCGTGGTAGAAGCCATTCGCAGAGAAACGGATATTCCCCTGTCTATCGATACTCGAAAAAGTGGCGTTGCCCGTGCGGCTCTGAATGCAGGAGCCAATATCATAAACGACATATCGGCCCTCAGGGATGATCCTCAAATGACTCCCCTGGCGGTGGAGAAAAACTGCCCTGTTATTCTCATGCATATGCAGGGGACACCTGAAAATATGCAGAACAAGCCACAATATGAATCTGTCGTGGATGAAGTCCTCCATTTTCTTATCCAAGCAGCTCAGAAAGCCGAAAAAGCGGGTGTTCTCAAAGAGAATATAGTGCTGGATCCGGGGATCGGGTTTGGAAAGACCCTAAAGGATAACCTCGATCTTATTCGTCATATACGCCGCTTTAGCAAAGAGGGTTATTCTGTATTGATGGGGCTCTCCCGCAAGTCTTTTATCGGCCAGATTTTAGACACTGATCCTGAAAACAGACTCATTGGATCTCTCACAGCCAACGGATGGTGCGCTGCGGAGGGTGTTGATATATTAAGAGTTCATGATGTGCTTGAAACCAGTCAGATGGTTCGGATGTTGCAGGAGATTTCATGGAAGGATTGATGGATAGCTGGGCTCTTCGAGAGATCATCAGGCCCTTTATCGACATAGCTCTTCTTTCATTTTTGATTTATAAAGCCTATAACATCATGGAGGAAACCCAGGCTATTCAGCTCCTCAAAGGGGCTTCCCTTCTGGCTCTTGTCTATGTAGCCGCCTGGTTTTTGAAACTCAGCACTCTTTTATGGATACTGAATTTGCTGGCCCCTGGAATTTTCATCGGTATTGCCATCGTATTTCAGCCCGAGCTGAGAAGCATATTCACCAGAATCGGTCAACGGGACTTTTTTAGACTCCAAACAAGAACGCGTTCTCTTCAAATGGACTCCATTTTAGGAGCCGCGGAAGTCCTTTCTGGGCAAAAAAGAGGGGCTCTTATCGTATTTGCGCGGAATGTGGGGCTAAAAAATATCATCGATACAGGCACTAAGCTCAATGCCAATTTATCCTCTTCTCTGATCATTACGATTTTTGGACACGATACGCCCCTTCACGACGGTGCTCTTGTGATTCAAAACGGTGAAATCGTCGCCGCGGGATGTTTCTTGCCTCTTTCTAGGCAGGCAGATATTCGCAGAAGCTTCGGAACACGGCACCGTGCTGCCTTGGGATTGGCCGAAGAGACCGATTCTGTGGTTCTGGTTGTGTCCGAAGAAACAGGAGCTATTTCACTGGCCTATGACTCTCATATCTTCTATGCCCTCACTCTGGATGAGGTACGATTCCGTCTCAGACAGCTGTTGAATCTGAGGGATGAGCCAGGAGATGATACAGGAGGGTCTGGAGCATGAAGAAAGGATTGACTCAGATTCTGTTTGATCATTGGATGGCCAAAATCCTCTCCCTGCTGGCAGCCATTCTGTTATCTCTTTTTTATCAGATAAACAATCTGGAAGAACGGTACTTCAGCATCCCTTTAGATATCCTCACAACAGAGGGACTTTCGGTGATTGGAAGTTATCCAGTCAGTGTTAGAGTGAATTTGAGGGGGACAGAAGAGACGATTTATTCCATTCTTGAAAATGAAATCAGCGCCGTAGCCGACTTCAGGGGATTTCAAAATGAAGGCACCTTCAAGGTTCCCGTCCAAATCAACCTCCAGTCATCTTCGGGAAACTATGAAGATACTATGGAAGTTCTGGTTGAACCCCGGGAGGTTACCATTACTCAGGAAGAACAGGTCATTCGCAGCCTTGAAATCCAACCGGCTCTTATTGCTTTTGTTCCAAACGGATACGAACTGGTTCAGTATTTTGTATCTCCCACCTATGTGACAGTACAGGGACCTCGGTCTCAATTAGAATCGGTGACAGGGATCAAGACAGAGGAAATTGATCTTTCCGGACGGTACGATGATTTTACAGTCAGTTCAAGGCTGATTCCTCCCGGAGATAACATCACATTTCCTGGTGGCAATACGGTCGAGTTCAGAGGTGTGGTCGATGAAGCTGTGATCATTCAAAATCTTACAAATCTTGAAATTGTTTCAGTCGATTTAGATCCCCGGTTTATCATCACAGAAAATCTCCCTGAGATTGCCATAACCCTTCAAGGCAGCCAGCTTCTGTTGGAGCAGTTGAGAGCAAGGGATCTTCATTTTTATATTGACTGTTCCAGGATCATTGTTCCAGGAACCTATACTCTCCCTGTTCAGGTAGACATCCCTGAGGGCGTTGCAGTCCTTAAATATAGCCCCAGAGAGATCCCTGTTTCCTTTTCCTATCGAAGTGAGGAACCATGATCAGGGGAACCGGCATTGATATTGTGGATATTCAGAGGATCCGAGAATGGTTAAATAATACAGATCTGTTGAAAAGGTATTTCAGTGATGATGAAATAAGCTATGTTCAATCAAAAGGACATCACGCTTCGGCATCTTTGGCCGCTCGTTTTGCTGCCAAGGAAGCCTTTGGGAAGGCCTTGGGTACAGGGCTGAGAGGAATCAGGCTGAAGGATATAGAAGTTGTTTTAGACCCCAATGGGAAACCGGAACTCCATTTGAAGGGTTCTGCCTTAGAGGCTCTGAAACAAAATGGCGCTGGGGCTGTATTCCTGTCCCTCAGTCACGACTCATCACTTTCCATAGCACAGGTCATTATCGAGGAGGCTTCGGGTGGCTGATAATATTGTAAAACTCACTTTTTTGACAAAGCAGGAGCTGGAATGTCCCGTCTGTGAGAATACTTTTCAGAAAGAAGAACTCCTCTCTGGTGGGGGAAGGATGAATGCGGGTGATCTCACAAAAGAGCTGCATCGAATCTATATCCCCACCAATAAATTTGGTGCCGTATACCCCTTGCTTTATCCCATCGTCGTTTGTCCTTCCTGTTATTATTCCGCCTTCCCCACGGACTTTGCAAATGTGTCCGGAGAGAGAATTCCACAATTGAAACAGGGAATTGGTGAGCGGAAGATGGTCTTGTCTTCGTTGTTTCCTGACCTCGATTTTGGAAATTCCCGTAGATTACAGGAAGGAGTCGCTTCCTATGTGTTTTCATCAATGTGTTATGAATCGGCTCCCACCATCATGGCTCCCCATTTCAAACAGGCCATCTCCTGCCTGAGAGCGTCATGGCTTTGTATGGACCTCCACAGTCAGGATAAGGGTGAAAATTATGACTATCTGGCCAAGGTCTTTTATAGAAAAGCCAGTTTTTTTTATTCCAGAGTTGTTGATTTGGAGCAGAAAGGGGAAGAATCCGTTGAAAGCCTTACTCATCTTGGGCCGGATCTGGATAATAATTTCGGTTTTGACGGAGTTTTGTACCTTTCTGGATATCTCGAATATAAATATGGTCAGCGAGGGAATCCAGAGCGCCGGGCAAAGCAGCTAAAAAAAGCACGATCTACTGTATCCCGGATTGTCGGCATGGGAAAATCTTCCAAGGCCAAACCCACAGCCCTCCTGGAGCTATCCAGGGATCTTCACAAACTGATTAAGGATGAGTTGAATGAGCTTGGAATTGATTCGTAGAATCCGTTTGGATCTTTCTTATGACGGGACAAATTTTGAAGGATGGCAAATCCAGAAATCAGGAAGAACAGTCCAGGGAGAAATCACAAAGGTTCTCAATAGTTTGCACGGGGGTGAGCTCGTCACTCTCATAGGCTCGGGAAGAACCGATTCGGGAGTTCATGCCAATAGCCAGGTGGCTCATTTTGAATCCAAGGCATGTTCCATTCCATCCGAACGCTTTATGATGGCCCTGAATTCTAAACTCCCACGGGACATCCGGATTCATAAGAGTCGGGAAGTGAATCCCGATTTTCATGCTCGTTATGATGCCGTAATGAGAGTCTACCGGTATTATCTTGTTCATCCCAAGGATCAGATGGCGCATATGACGGCCTATTCAACTCCCTGCCTCCTGGATTTGGATATCCCCAAGTTGAATCAGATGGCTCAGGCTCTGACGGGGACTCATGATTTTACATCTTTTGCTGCAGCACGGGACCCCAATAAAAACAAGATCCGGACGATTCACAGCGCCCGGTTTTTTACAGAGGGGCCTTTTACTGTTTTCCGTGTCGCCGGAAATGCATTTCTTTGGAAAATGGTTCGAACCATGGTCGGGACCATCCTTCATCAGCTTGAAAACGGTGGATCTTTTCATGAGATTCAGGGTATTCTTGAGGGTAAAAACAGGAGTCTTGCGGGGCCGACAGCCAAACCCCGAGGATTATTTCTTGATAAGGTAATTTATGGATCAGAACGAACTCTATACTGACTATTGGAAGCTGTTATCCAGAGCAGAGGACTATCTCCGTTTCGGTATGGAAAGCGGCAAATCCCAGGCTCCGGACTTCTCTGTCAAAAAGTCTCTCACCCAAATGGCAGATCCTGTCACAGAACCCCAGGATATGACTGATTTCCCTTCCGAAAACTGCCAGAACTGTTCAATGAGTAAGGCGGGACGCAAGGCTGTACCGATAATGGGAAATCAAAATTCTGATCTATGGGTCATAACCGACCCTCCATCCCTGGAAGCAGAGAGACTGGGCTTCCCCCTGGGACCAGATGAGATGGATTATTTTCAGAAATGGATGGCTGCCATCGATATGAATCTTCCCGAAGATCTTTGTTTGATGAATTTGACCCGCTGCCGTCCTCCAGGAAGTCGCCCGCCATTTCCAGAAGAGATAACCCGTTGTGCAAAGGATTTGGAGTTTCGTCTTAATCGACGACGCCCCAGAGTTCTTCTATCAATGGGTCCCTCCTGCTCCGCCTGGTTTACGGGTCAGAAGGGGATGAAAGTCAGTGAAATGCGGGGACGACTGTATGACTGGTATGGTGTTCCCCTGGTTGTGACATACTCTCCCATTCAGGTCTTGAATTTTGGTGAGCTAAAAAGGCCGGTCTGGGAAGATCTGAAGAGTCTCCGGAACATTTTGAATGGCAGCTGAGTTTATAGAAGTTGTATTTAATCTTCCCCTTAAATCCTGTTTTTCCTACAGGCTGCCCGAAGGGGAGGAACGCAAGGCCGCCGATCTGATAGGTTGTCGTGTTTCGGCACCCTTTGGAAGACGAAATCTGAACGGGTGGGTCATTTCAGCTTCAGATTCTCTACCCGAAGCTGTTCAAGAGGCCAAGGCTGTCTTGAGGATACTGGATACTCAGCCCCTTTTCGGACAAGATCTGCTGGATCTGGCCGGGTGGATATCCGAGTTTTATCTCTGCTCCCTCGGTGAAGCCCTCTCGGTCATGCTTCCCGGAGGAAAAAAGGAGAAAAATCTGCCCCCCTTAGGGTTGAGCCCAGAGGACGAACTGCATAAAAGAGTCGTCCTGTCTTCCGAACAGGAAGATGCACTCCGGCAGATAACCCAAAGCTCTGAATCTTATCATTATCTTTATGGAATCACCGGATCGGGAAAGACAGAAGTGTTTCTGAGAGTCGCCGAAGAGGTCCTGGCTCAGGGCAAAACCGTGCTGTTTTTGGTTCCTGAAATATCATTGACACATCAGATGGTAGACGACCTGACTGGACGGTTTGACAAGAAACCTGCGGTCCTCCACTCTCATCTCACTCCATCTCAGAAACTGACCGAATGGCGGCGTATACAATCGGGTGATGCCACAATCGTGTTGGGAGCCAGGAGTGCCGTTTTTGCTCCTCTTAAGAATCTTGGACTCATCATTCTGGATGAAGAGCATGAGACCTCCTATAAGTCAGGTTCTACACCCCGGTACCATGGGCGTCAGGTGGCTATGAAACGCTGTAAGATGAGCGGAGCAAAACTTTTGATGGGAAGCGCAACACCCTCGGTAGAATCCTGGGCCATGATGGAGCAGGGGGTATTTCAAAAACGGCTTCTCAAAGAGAGACCCGCCGGTGGTGCTCTCCCTGATATCAAAATCCTTGATCTGAAGAAATCTAAGAGCCTCCTTTCCCAGGAGCTGATCCGGGCAATGGATCGGGTTCTAAAAGAGGGAAAGCAGGTCATCCTTTTCCTAAATAGGCGAGGGCACTCCTATTATTTTCATTGTCGCAGCTGTGGTTTTGAAATGAAGTGCAGACAATGCAGCATCCCTCTCACCTATCATAAACATAGAAATAGAATGATCTGCCATTATTGTGGATATCAGGTAAAACCTCTGACTCTCTGTCCAGACTGCGGTTCCATGGATGTCGGCTATGCTGGATTTGGTACGGAGCAGGTTGAAGAGCAGGTGGCTGCCATATTTCCAGATTCTACATTGGCCCGCCTGGACACAGACAGCGCCCGAAAAAAAGGAGTGCTGCAGGAGACCATAACTCAATTCCGTGATGGTCACATTGATATTCTCCTGGGAACCCAGATGGTTGCCAAGGGACTAAATTTTCCAGGAGTGAAATTAGTCGGGATTGTTTTGGCAGATACAGGCCTTTCTCTTCCCGATTTTCGGGCCGCCGAACGATCTTTTTCACTTATAGTGCAGGTAGCAGGAAGAGCCGGGCGATACAGAAACGATGGGGAGGTCCTTGTTCAGACAATGAGACCTGATAATCCGGCCATCGTCTATGGCTGCCAAGGGAATATAGAAGCCTTTTATAAATTTGAATTGAATCAGCGCAAAGAGATGGGATTCCCTCCCTTTTCAAGGCTCATTCGTATTGTTTACAGGGGGAAAGATGGCCGAAAAGTCCTGGAAGCCCTGGAAGAACTCACCCAGTTGTTCCGGCAGGCGGGACTTCCCGATGTGATGGGGCCCGCAGAATGCCCTCTTGGTGTCATTTCTGGAAATCACCGTTATCATACATTGATCCGAAGCGAAGATGATTTTTCAGGTATTCACAGGATCACGGCTTCTCTTTTGAGCCATTCAGATGTTCCCAGGGGCATATACAGGGAAATTGACATAGATCCCGTTCAGCTGCTTTGAGAACAGAGTCTCTCCGGCCTTGCAGAAGATTGACTTTAACATAAGCTTTTGAGTACTATTTCTATGAGAGGAATTAATGGACATATATACAATTGATGTTGAAAAAGAACTGGAAGTTTTGAGAACAAAATCTACGCTTGTGACAAATATAGATCAGGAGTTGGTGAATTATACAAACCAAATGTTAAAATCCATTGAAGGCATTGGTATTGGACTGGCAGCCCCTCAGGTGGGAAGGAATGAACGTTTCTTTGTTTGTCAGGTGGACCAGATGAAGCCCCTGGTTTTTATAAATCCTGAAATCATCGGGACAAGTGAAGAACTCTCTTCCTACGAAGAAGGATGCCTCAGTATTCCAGGGATGTATGGTGATGTGAAAAGACCCGCTGTCATACAGATTCAGGCCTGGAATCAGAAAGGCCGACCCTTTAAAATGGAAGCCGAAGGCCTTCTGGCTACCTGCATTCAGCACGAACTGGATCATTTGAACGGCCTCTTATTCATTGATTATTTATCAGATAGGAAACGGGAAAAACTCCTGAAAAAGTACAAAAAATCTGTGGAGGATCAATGAGAATTCTCTTTGCGGGAACACCGGATATCGCTGTTCCATCTCTCAAAGCCCTTTCTGCCCATCATGACATCGTAGGAGTTTTGACTAATCCGGATAAAAGCAGTGGTCGCGGAAAAAAAGTTCAGTTTTCCCCCGTGAAGGAGGCGGCTCTCGAACTTGGGTTGACGATTTTTCAACCCCAGAAACTGACTGTCGAAATCAGACAGGAAATAAAAGATCTGGGAGCAGAAGTCCTTATCTGTATTGCCTATGGCAAGATTTTTTCCCAGGCATTTTTGGATCTCTTTCCCGGGGGGGAATCAATCTGCACCCATCTCGCCTGCCTGATTTGAGAGGGCCCTCTCCCTTGAACAGTCTGATCCTCAGAGGGGATAGTTCCGGAGCAATCACAGTACAGACTCTGGCCAAAGAAATGGACAGTGGTGATATCCTTCTTCAAATTCCTCTGCTCTTGAATGACCGTGAAACAACGGCATCTTTGACAGAACGTGTGGCTCTCAAGGGAGCAGATTGCCTTCTGGAAGTCCTTAATAGCATGGAAGACGGAACTGTTGAAGTGCGGCCACAAGACCATGAAAAGGCCACTTTCTGCACTCTTATTGGAAAAAATGACGGTTTGATTAACTGGTCACTTTCGGCGGTTCAGTTGGATCGTGTTGTCAGGGCCTACACACCCTGGCCTCATGGTTTCACATTCTGGAAAAATTTAAGGCTGAATATTTTAGAGGCTAAACCCTATGAAGGGAACCTTTTTTCTTCTGGAGCAGTTCAAGCCGGTACAGTTGCAGGTATGGACAAAAAAGAAGGAATTCTGATACAAACTGGTGAGGGTCTACTGGCAGTGACCCAGCTTCAGCTTCAATCAAAAAAAGCATTGGACTATAAATCTTTTCTAAATGGCTCCAAAGATTTTATCGGTTCTGTACTGGGAGAAGAAAATGATTTCTAGAATTAAAGAATTCCTTAGATTTCCTGTAATGGACTCATTACAGGGAAAATCAGATCTGGAAAGCCGAGATGAAAAAAACTTTTTTCGTCTGGCCCTCTGGATGATTCTGGGGACCCTTCTGCTTTTATTCCTTACGTTTATGATTACTTTTTTCATATCTCTCCGGGGGGCTGAACAGACTCTGGTTCCCGATGTCACTGGAGAGCTGTTAATGGATGGTCTCATAAGTCTTCAAGAAAAAGAATTGTATCCGAGAATCCAGGTCCGTTATACCGAGAATCCCCTGGAAAAAAATCATATTATATCCCAGGATCCAAAGCCCGGCAGTGTGGTCAGGGCTGGAAAAAGGATCAAACTCACAATCAGTCGTGGAGCTGTTGTTGATAAGGTTGGTTCCTATACAGGGCAGAACCTCGCTGACGTTAAAACACAGCTTCAGTCTTTATTTGCCTCTTATACGCCTCTTATGATCATTCGTGAACCGGTCATTTTTGTTTTTGATGATGCTCCGGCGGGAACCATTTTAGAACAGCAGCCAGAAGCGGAAACTCCCTTAACAGGACCCACAGATTTGATTTTTGTTGTCAGTCGCGGTCCGGTAGGAAAAACATATAACATTGATAATTTTGTAGACCTCAAGTGGATGGATGCATTGAACAGACTGGTTCGGTCGAATCAGCCCTTTATTTTTTCAATCCAGGAAGAAAGCACAGAGGGCAATTCTTTTGTACTTTCACAAACACCTAGTGCTGGTGATTCCGTTCGATCCGGAACGAAAGTTGAATTGGACATTAGCAGCCCTGATCGATTGGCATCGGATGAAGCCTTTGGCCTCTTTGAAGCGACCCTGCCTACATATCCCGTTTCTGTAGATCTGACTGTCGAAAAAATCGAAGTTGGAGGACGTTCGGAAACAGTTCTGGAAATGAAACATTCAGGAGGTCCCTTTTCGATGCCCTACAGGGAAAAGAAAGGGACAATTATACTTCTGAAAGTATATGATGAAGAGGTCAAAAGAATAACGGTTAACTGATCATCAAGGAATAAGGGCAGCGTTTATCAGGCTGCTCTTATTTTTTAGGTATCGCAGCATTCTTTCCTGAATTCCCCCAAAAAATTCTCTTTCGAGTTCCGATGCTTTTTCGCCAATATAACGGTAGTGCCAACTCTCCCAAACATATCCAGTATAGTCTTCCAGTCCTAGGGGATAGCTGAGGGAAAAACCATATTTCCACGCATTTTCAGAAAGCCATTTGCCCGCATCTGTTTCGGCAAAAGAATCATCAATACTTCCAAAATCTAAAGCTGTTCCCAGCTGATGCTGAGATTTTCCTGGTCTGGCAGAATACCGGTCGGCTGCTTCTTGACCATCTCTTTCTACATAACGACTGTAAAGGCCATCCTGGTAATCGTAGGATCTGTAGCTGGATGAAATGAGCAATTCGATCCCTTCCTGACCTGCGGCCTCAGTCATGGCAAGGAGAGAGGGCATACAGATTTCTCTGAGTCTGTGTCCTGGCCGGGACAGGGATAAACCGGTACGGTAGTCATCGAGATGCACAAGGTCTGAAGGAATGTCATCAGGCTTTAAACCGTTTTCCTTGTTGACGAGTCGTACCAGGTCGCGGTTCTTCTCAAACACAGCTTTTATGAGCTGTAAGAAGTATTCAGGCCGTTCTTCAATGCCTTTGGCAATATTTTCAGGAAGATCTTCTGTGATATGAGGGAGATCCTCTTTTGTAAAATTATAGGCGGGGTGGAGGTAGTCAACAGCCACTTTGGGTTCCGAGGATTCCTGAGGCTCTTCCTTGCTGCATCCCTGAAAAATGAATAAAATCAAAGTCAATATAAGTAATATTTTTTGCATGAATAAAGTATCAACGGGTCCCAAAAAAAAGTCAATTCCAACGATCTAAATGACAATATTATTCATTTCATGTATAATCCTTTTGTGGAATCCTTTGCTGTTCAGATAAAAACTGCCCGTTCTCTTATGGAAGAAGGTCAGTATCAACAAGCCTTTGATCTCATTGTTGACAAGGAAGTCCAGGTTCTACCGGATCTTCTGGGTAAAATTGAATGCATGATCGATATAGGTTTTATTCTTCGTGATGAAAAGATCCTTCGCTACGGACTGTATCTCCTTGAAAAACATGGTAGTGAGGTCCTGGAAGTTCCGGACCTCGGTCCTCTTTATTTCCTGAATCTAGGACATCAATACTCCAATATGGTGACTCTTTCATCTTTTGAAAATGAGTATTATGGCTTCTTCTGCCGGACAGAACAGACCAAAGCCCGTCAATATTATGAAAAAGTACTCCGTTATGGTTCTATTTCTTCCCGGGTTGAGTTTGAGGCTCATAAAGGCCTGGGGCAGATGTATCAGAGTTCCGGCAGGGGACTGGAGGCCCTGGCCTCATACCAGAAAGCCTTGAAAATTAACCCTCTTAGCAGGGAAATTCTGCATGAAAAAATCCGTCTGATGAAAGAGTATGCTCTGCCGTCACAGCCGAATAGAACCGAATTTCTGCAGGAAGCCTGGGCTTTGCTTGAGAAAAGCAGTCTCTCCAGGGAAGACGATGATGACCAGGAAGATGTCATTATCAAAAACAGACTCCTGGATTCGGGCTTGAAAAGAGAGATTCTTGAAACGCCCGGTGAATACCCCCTCCATTCATTTCCATCGAGATCTAAGGAGGAGTATTTTTATACCAATTTCTGTTTGAAAAATCAGCTATATTTGAATCTCTGTACATTTTGCCGTAAATGTGACTTTTCCAAGGGCGATACCCTTGGTCTCAGCAGTTCTAATTTGACAATTCGAAAAGGTCAGAAAAATAGATTTGTCAGGCTGAATAAGTACTTTAACCTTCTTCAGGATAAGTATGCCACCGGGAGATATCTTCTGTTGGATACGCTGAATCCTGAACATGATAAACAATACCTTGATAGATCTGCAGGAGAAAGTGATTTAAAAAGCATATCTGTCAAATCAAGGAATTTCTTTCAATTATCCTCTGCCTATTTAACAGGATGGTCTCTTTGGGACGATGCTGCAGAATTCATAAGTGTCTTTTGGGGAATGGAAAATCCGGGATCTCTGAGGTCTCTATTTTATACAGGAACTTCGGTTAAAAGTGTTTGGCATCAGAACAGAAGTCCCTCTCTTCATGCTGTGTTTGAATTATATTCCGAATGCATACTCGGTAGTAAACAGAGGATGGAAAAAATGGCTCTCGCTCTTGAAAATGGGCCGGCTCAATGGACAGAAGTTGATTATGAAGAACTAAAAGATCTCTGTTTAGACCTCTATTTTCAACTGAATCTGATGATTCAATACCTCGGTATCATGCATGAAAGGAATGAATCTGCCACTGATTATTGGGACTTTCCCAGGCCGTTATATAATTTTGTGAGTTTAAATGAGGACAATAAGAGTAAATAGTTGTACAGTTATTATACTGATAAAGAACGGAGGCTTTTTTTGTGAGAACCCTTGGCAGAACCAATGAGTCCCATCGTATATTTCATCTGGGACCCGAATGTTATATCCTGTATCTTGGTAGTGACAGAGATGATGATGATCCTTTCTTGAGGATCGGAAACACTTCAGACCTGCCCGAAGTTCTTCATAAAATTACATCCAGGATCATCCTGACCTCATCGTATACGGGTAATCCTTTTCTGGAAGTAGAGTATGCCAGACACAATAAATTGTCCTATCTGGGTGATGTGGATGTCATTGAACATTTCAGAAAATTTTTCCACGGTTTAAACCTACCTGCTCGAGAGCTCAATGATTACAGACAGGTCAAAACAAGAGAAAACCGCCATAATCTGTATTTTTACAATAATGGAAATATTCATTTAAATTTTGATAATACATTGCTCTTTGATCTTCATAAGCGGGAAAAAGAAGACCTTCATATCAATCAGAGATGTGACAGTATTAAGGCTCTATTGCTAAAGAACCCGCTCCGCTATACACGGGAAGAGTTGAATAAATCCGGTTTCTTCATCAGTGAAAACGGAAATTTCTATCTTATGCATAAAAACTGGATCTCCCTGGATATGGAGAATCAGTATTTTGCCTCACTTGCCTCCCAAGGAATTGATCCAGATGAAGTGAACTCAGTTTTTACCCATATTCCTGAGGAGAATATGAATTACTCCGAGAGAGAAGCTCTTGTTCAGATTATAAAAAGAAGAGCTCTGCGGAATAAGGATATTATTGTCCTCACAACAAGAAAGGACATTACTGATCATCTTCTTCATCTGTTTCCTGAAGGATCTAAAGCTTCCACAGTGCAGCCATTTTTAATGGAACCGGGAGAAACTTTGAACAGGGGTACTATGACGGCGGAAGTCAAAGAGGGTACCCTTCTTATTCAATTCGGCGACAAGAACAATCTGATTGTTCCCTTCGATTCTACAGGTTCGGGTATCCCTCGCTGGGCCGGATGGCATGTTTCCCAGGATAGAAAAGTTTTAACTCATAGAACAGAAGACGGCAATGAAACTGCCATAAAAACTCTGCAGGGGATTCCTTTCATTTTAGAAGATACCATTCCCCAGGGCGCCACGCTCATTAGTAAGTATCTTACATTTCTTCATCCCTACCTTGAATCCTGGGAAGGACGGGACAGTTGGAAGTCTCTCTATGATCTGGAAGATTCTGTCAAATCTTTTTTCGATGGAGCAGATAGTGAAAGTATTCCAAGTATTCCCAATGATGTGACTGTGATGACTCCGGGATTAGAATATTTATTCCTGCACAATGTGAAAACTCTGATTACGCAGAAAAGCAAAGTTTTGGCCCAGCATATCATAACAAAGTTAGAAGAAATTTTATCATCCATGAGTGAGCCTTCGCCTATGTTGCCAGTTTTAGGTGACCTTTACTCTGGCAAGGAGGGCCCCTTTGTTCTATATCGCATCAGTAGTAGTAAATTGAATCCTTATAATTTCAAAAAAGCGCAAGAAATTTGCAAGCAAATGAAAAAGATTCAGACTCCTGAACAAGATGTCTATATTTCAGAGAAGAAAAGACTTCAGGCCTTGTTGGAAAATCTATATGGTGCAGGACCGGCCGTAACGGCCCGAGTAGCAGTACCTCCTGTGAAAAAGTCGAGTACCACAAGCGAACAATCAGCAGCTTCTCCAGAGAGTAAGCCTGCCGAAGAACGTCCAAATCGGGGATTTGACCAAAAACCTGCTCCCAAAAATCATTCTAAGAAGAGGCCCCGGAGATCTTTCTTATGGATTCTCCTTCTCCTCCTTTTATTGGCCGGTGCTGTTGCGGCGTTCTTCCTGCTTCCTATAGGCTCTTTTAGTGAGAGAGGAAAAAATCCCTCCGGGGCATCAGACGCTTCTGTCCAATCCAATATTGGTACGGGGAATCTGGAAAATGAGGGGGAACTCCCTGGCAAAACGGGATCTCAGTCGCAGAGCGATGGCGGACAAAATGCTGAAAATAATGATTCTCTCTCTCAGGAAAATAGTTTAAATGCAGAGGCTACTGCTCCGATAAATAATGAAGCAGGTACGTCAGGAGAAGGTACTGCAGGAGAAGGTACTGCAGGAGAAGGTACTGCAGGAGAAGGTACTGCAGGAGAAGGTACTGCAGGAGAAGGTACTGCAGGAGAAGGTACTGCAGGAGAAGGCACTGCAGGAGAAACGGGTGCTGCAACAGTAAAAAGTACAGAAGCAGATGTTATTGATGAGCCAATCGTTGAAACCGAACGTCGGCCCCAAACTAGAGAAGAAGCCCTGGCGTACCTTGAGATTGAGAACATTACCATCACTCTTGTGGATATTCACCTTGTCTCAAATGATATTGCAGTCAAGAATGGCTATCGTGATTTAGATTACAAAGTCTTTGAAGGGAATAATCCAAACTGGATTTATACTGGAAATGTTCTGGAAATGCCTGATGGTACAGAGTATACTGTGCAAAGAGGAGATTCTATCTGGTTCATCGCGTCCCGTATGATAAGGCGGGAGCTTGAGACAGATCTTCTCAGGCTTGCAGAGTTGGAAACCCGTTTCAATGAACCTGGTATAGATGAGGCAGAAATGACATCAATACAAGAAGAATTGGAATCCATGGCGTTGCGTACAAAGAGCGAACAGCTCAGGGAGAGGATTACAAATCAGTTGAATAGCGGGTTGTAAATGGTGAATCATGATTTGATTATGGTTAAAAAATTGAATTTTTTATAAAATAACTGAGTCTAAAGAAAAAAATCATAGGTTTGTGTTTTGAAAAAAAAATTATATGTAATATAATTGTGAATAATGGAATAGGTATTTTCATTTTTAATTAGATTTAATCAAGGAGCGTATTATGGCTGGTGATCTTCCCAGAAGTCCTAATGTATTTCATCCAACTAAACCTTCAGCAGTAGGTTCAAGAAACAGTCTTGCACAAGACGGGCGTCAACAGAATGATGAGTTTGAACGTGTCATTCAGGAAGAATCTGAAAAGGTTCTAAAAGAAGTTGAGACAAAACTGCCTCCTGAGGTTCTAAAAGAACTGGATGTAATGGGTGGTTTGAAACAGAAACTGTATAACTACTACAACCAGAACTACCAGAACATGTTCAACCGTTACGTCGTTACCACTGAAGACGAAATGGTCAAAAAAATCAGAGGATTTATCGATAAAGAGGAAAACAAGGCTCTTGCTCGATACACTCCAAAAGAAATATCTGAAATGTTGGACCAGATCGGTGGGGCTGATAAGTTCAATACCGGTGAAGTTGAGAAGTCTATCGTTAACATGTATGGACATCTCCAGGGGCATGTTCAAAGAGGTCTGAATGATCTTGAAAATGAAACAAATGCTCTTCTGAGACAGAAAACAGATGTTGGTGCATTTATCAGAGGTGAAAATGCATATTCAATTATCAAGTGTTCTTTCAAAGACAACGCATTCAAACCCAAAGTCGTTTCTGATGTAAAGCTTTCCATCAATATACTTGAATCAGAGTTGATCAGTCCTATCATTCAATATCAGGCGTCTGTTGAATATATTATCAAAGATCAGATTTCTAAGACTATTTCCGAGTTTATTGATCGTGAAATTGAGGTTCTACAGGACCAGCTTGTGGATGAAGGTAAGGAAGAACTTACTGATTCTGAGCTGATGTTTGAAAGAATCAAGAAAGTCACTGACTTTACAGACGATGATAAAGAAGATGAAAATTCCAGACGTTATGCTTTCATGGCTAAAAATCTGGTCGAAAAGATTGAAGGTCTGAGAGCTGAAATTCCAAGAGATGAATTTGACCCCCAGAATATCAGAGAAAATATCAAACGGATTGTAGATGATGAAAACATCAGAAACAGAGGATTCAATACTGCTGTTAACAATCTGACTTCTATTCTTGATACAAGTAAAATGGGTTATCAGTTTATTGAAAACATGAAGAATGCCCGTGAGTTAAGAATCAAAGAGTATGAAGATGCAGATCCTGCAAGACTTCCTGATGAACGATATCAGATTACTCTGAAATTCTACGACAATGATCAGCTTGAAAAGCTGAGAAAAAATTACGATGACCAGGTTGATGAATTCAGAAAAGAAGTTCTACACGTCTGGGATGTCGTTGAAGTTGTATATCAGGGCAAAAAATCCAGAGGAAAGATCAATGACTTTGATGACCTGAGCAAGAAAGTTGCCGGGAATATCAAAAAACAGATCAAAGAAGTTTCTGGTGACCCCACTTATGAAGAACAGGAAAAGAACTGGAATGAAATCATGCGTCTCCGTGTTGAAGACACAGATGTTGAGCGCCTGAATCAGACCTATATTTATGAAAAAGAGCTTCTTAAGAAAATGCTTAGAAAAGCAAGAGAGAAAGTGGCTTTGACTTTTGGATATGAAAATCCAAAGATGCGGGTTGTTACAGATCAAAGAATTGATTTCCTCGAAAGAGAAGTCGAAGAATTTGATTACATCATCAATCCTTATCATGTTCAGCCTGGTCTTGTTCTGGATGTTGATATCACCAGTATCAAACGAAAGAAATACACTCTGAACAGCATGGCCAATGTCATGAATGAATTTTTAAATGGTGTTTCTAAGGGCTTTGCAGATGCTGCATTTGCTTCCTTCAAAAGACGTCGTTCAACCGTTCGTGATGATATTAACCAGACTTTCAGTGATTCAGGTAGTTCAGCTTCTGCAGTATCATCAGAATCAGCTGATAGGTTGAAAAGTTTGAATGATGGGCAAGATGCTCCTAAAGGTAAAGCAGATGTTACTCCTTCCAAATCAAGTCGGAAGAAAGTAAACTTGGACGAATTAAGCGAGATCTAATATGACTCAAAACATCAGTGATAATAAATTGAATTTGTTATCCACCAGAGCTGGTTTTAACCATGCTCTGGGGCATTTTAAGACAAGTCTCTCTTTTTCTTCGGATATAGAAGAGGGGCTGAATCTTGCTGATGTACTTACCGAGGCTCTTGAGGAGGGATCAATCTCTCCTCAGCAGCTGAGGCCTGTACTCAACTTACTACTGGTTGACAAATTCCGTTATCAGAATCAATCAGAAAACCTGACTATTGCAGTAGACTCTGTTGATAACCTCATCTCAACTGTGTCTCAGTGGACCATGCTTGATGTAGTCATTGCGTTTTATAACTCAAGTGGTGATCTTGCCGTGATTAATCCGGTAAACCGGGATCATTGGGCTCAAGTTCTTCCATTAAAACGAGATGAGCTAATGGTCTGTCTCATTAAAAGCCGAAAAGACAATGACGAGAAAACAGAGCAGGCTGCCTGCAAAGATTTTTTTAACCTTCTTTATGGAAAAAAGGTCAAGGTCAAAAAGGCTTTCATTGATCCTGACGTAAAGCCCGAAGAGAAGGCTGAAATAAAGGCTCCTGTTGAAAATACCGAGGTCCAGGAAGCAGCTGTTTCTGTCAATTCAAAAAATGTTTCTGCCAAAATCTCAGTTCTTGTAACAAACGAATTGTTTCATAACGGGAATGTGGAGGCTTGGAAGAAAATCATAGCCAGCTATAAGGCCACCCATCCAGGTTTAGAAGTTCTTATCTGGTATGATGGTGAAAAGATCAATGATATAAATACACTGTTCAAATGGGGTAAAGTCAAACACGGAACTCCCATTTTATTCAGTGTTGCCGGAGATAATATAAAAGATGTCTCTAAGCTTAGAAAGTATTTCTTTGAAGGCGCAAGTCAGAGATATGAAGTCTTTTTAAGAGGCGCTGTGAACAGCGTGCTTGATCTTTTTTAATGAGCTCTCGAATAAAAAGGAATAATCTTTATGGATATTTATTCTTTCAGCAGTGAAGTTTTCACACAGGATGAGGATGTTCTGGATGTGCTTGGCTATAGAGGCCGCCGTTTAATGCATCTTTCCAGTTTGGGAATTCCAATTCTCCCAGGATTTATTCTCACAAATGACTCTTTACTTGCCGAGTTGGATTCACCCGGAACAAATAATTCCGCTGTACAAAAATCCATCAAAAACATGGAAGATGTCGTTGGAAAAAAGTTTGGAGATCCCGATAATCCTCTCTTAGTCAAATATGTACTCAGTCCTCAACTCAACATGATCGATACTTTTTCTAGTTTGCACAATGTTGGGCTTTGTGGCAGTACAATTGATGGTTTTGCATCCTTTGTTGGTGAAGAATTCGCATATCACGAATATAGAAATATGCTCAGACGGGTGGTGACTCTAGATCTAGAGGTAGAAACGGATGTCAATAGAAGAAAATTACTTGAAAAAAAGATAGATTCTCTCAAATCCTGTACAAATGCTGAGCAAACAAAAAGCACACTTGTTGAACTTGAAGGACTATATCCCCAGGAGATCTTTGCTGATTCCTGGGCTCAGCTTGAGTTTATACAGGTTTTATACACGAAGTATTTGAAAGAATCCGAGTCTATCAATGATTCTTCTCTCCTGGTTCAAGCCATGACCTTTGGTAACTATGGTAAGAAAAGCTATTTTGGTAGTTTTTTCACACGGGATATTGTCAATGGTGAAAATAAGCTTGATGGCCAGTATTTTTTAAATTCTTTTGATGCTACATCTTCTGATGGAAAGGGTATCGATACAATATCAAAGGATATTTACAAAGATCTTAATTCTATTGCCCGGTTGCTTGAGAATCATTACAAAGAAATACGCCAGGTAAAATTTACTGTAGAAGATGGGAAACTCTGGGTTATTGATCAACAAGAAGCCGATGGGAAGTCAACCCAGGCTCATATTAGAACCCTGCTAGAATTAAATGAAATGGGCGTTGTTAAAGATGAATATCTTATCAATGACATTCAGCCTACAAGATTAGCCGAGATCCTTCATCCGGTAATCGACCGTAAATCGGCACAGAATCTTCCATCCAGTAGAGGTGGAATTTCCGGATCAGTCGGTGCGGCAGTTGGACGTGTCTTCTTTTCAACTGATGAGTTGATGAAAGAGTACCGCATTGCTACACAACGGGGGTTGGAATCTGATTTTATTCTGATTATGAAGTCTACCTATGCTGAAGATGTCAAGGCCATTGAGGTCTGTAAAGGCGTTATCACTATTGAGGGTGGATATGCTTCCCATGCACCTGTTGTAGCCCGAAGTCTCGGGAAAGTTGCCATGGTCAAGCCCGAATTAAAGTTATTGAAATCCAGTGTGAAGATTGGTGATATAACAATTAAAGAAGGCGATTACATCACAATGGATGTCACTTCTTATGATAAGCCTACAATCTATTTTGGAAAAGTAGATCTTATAAAACCAAGCATAGAAGAAAGTGGAATCCTAGAATACTTGAATATCGTTCAGAAGTTTATTGGTGATTTTGATGTTCATGCCAATGCTGACCAGCCTAAGGATGCTCAATTGGCCCGTTTATTTCTAGCCGATGGTATTGGCCTCTGCAGAACTGAGCATATGTTTTTCGATGAAGAAAGAATCCCTTTATTCCGTTCATTGATTATTACGGATGATATGAGTGACCGGCATAAGATTCTTGATAAGCTTGGTCAGATGCAAACTTCCGATTTTTACAATTTGTTTAAAATTATGGAAGGTCATCCAGTCACAATAAGGTTGCTGGATGCGCCTCTTCATGAATTCCTTCCTCATACACGAGACAGCATGCAGGAATTTGTAGCCTTCTACCGCAAGGATCATCCCAAAGTGACAGAAGCTGAGATCCGTCTGCGCTGTGATATGATGGGCGAAGTGAATCCCATGTTGGGACATCGAGGTATTCGAGTGGCAATCTCGAAGCCCGAAGTCTATGCCATGCAGATTCGTTCCATCTTTGAAGCCATCTATAAGTTGAAGGTTGAAGACGGAATCGATTCCAGACCGGAAATAATGCTTCCTGTTGTCATGTCTCACCGAGAAGTCAAAACGGTGCGCTTTGGTAAGAGAATCGAGGGAGCTGAAATCCTTGGTATCCGTGATATAGAAGAAGCCGTAAGGCAAAAATATGATATTGATGCTTTGCCTTATCAGGTGGGTACTATGATTGAGTTACCGGGTGCTGCATTGAATGCCGATAAAATTGCACGATATGCCGATTTTTTCAGCTTTGGTACGAATGACTTAACCCAAACCACAAATGGTATATCCAGAGACGATTTTAATTCCTTTTTTACAGATTACAATGAGTATGACTTGTTGGAAAGAAACCCATTTAAGTATTTAAATGGGCCGGTGAAAGAGCTAGTACAGATTGCTAAAGAAAGAGGCCGCATGGTAAGGCCAAATATGAAAATGGGATTGTGTGGAGAGCATGGTGCTGAACCTGAAAATGTTAGTTTCTGCATGGATACAGGATTGAATTATGTTTCCTGTTCTCCCTATGGTATTCCAATAGCGAAACTGGCTGTAGCTCAGTACAATCTGAAGAATAAAAAATGATAAAAGCTGCCTTCGGGCAGCTTTTTTATTTTTAATACATTTGGGAACTCAAAAAAAAGAGATTCCACAATCCTCTTCGGCTTTTCTAATTTTACTATAACTGTCTGCCAGATTGTGAAAAATCAAAAATACATCATCATTTTCTAGCCTGGGAAATCTTTGTCGCAAATATTTCAGTTGGTTCCAGCAATAAGTAAATCCAGTTTTCCAATGTATTTTTTTGAAGCTGCTTATCTGATAAGGGACTAGATAATCCTTTAATGAGTAAATCAAATGATCTTCCATACTTTGCCAATGCCTGTTTAGTAGAGGATGCCTTGGAATCATTGCATCTTTTAAGTGAATATACTGGGTTAAATTACCTGTAAACCTTATGTATAGGTTCAGTAGAAATTGGTCAAGATCATTCTGGCAAAACTGTTCTAGTTCTAAAATATCAGAAAATGAATCTTCATAGGAACGCAAGGATTCTCGATATCTGAACCTTCTCACACCTTCATATCGAATTTTTCTATTTTCTAGACCATATTCGAAAAATATTTCTGATGCATGTACGACTTTTAATGATGTTCTCTTTATATTTTTATATAAAATTGGATTGAATCCTTGATTATTCCTATTAAAATTCTGTTTTTCAAAATGATTTGGGTTCTTTTGTTTAAAAACATTCTCTTTCTCTTGATTTTTGACACTTTCTTCTTTAAAGTCAATCTTATTATCTTTTTTAGCATTTAAGAAGTTGCAACATGTTTCATATGCCAGATTGATTTCTGTCATCTTTTTGTGAGACCAGTCTTGATTTTTTGGGTTTGAGTCAGGATGGTATTTTTTTACCAATAATTTGTATGATTTTTGTAAGTCTTCTTTTGAAAATTCATCTTTCAATTTGAAGATCATAATAGATCTATGGATGTCTGGCATGACTTTAGTATATTGTATATTCATAATGGTGGAAATATCGTTAAACAACTATTGCTTTCCATTATTCTGATTTAAAACTATAATTGTTTTCAATTTTTAATTTTGAAGGAGGAACAGATGAAAAAAGGGCGAACCTATGGTGCAAAAGCACTGATTAAAACACTGGAAAAACTCGGTGTTGAAGTCATTTTTGGATACCCTGGCGGTGCCAATCTACCCATATATGAAGCTTTAGCATCCAGTTCGATCAAGCATGTTCTTGCTCGACATGAACAAGGTGCTTCCCATATGGCTGATGGATACGCTAGAGCAACGGGTAAAGTCGGTGTCTGTCTGGCAACCAGTGGACCTGGAGCTACTAACTTGGTTACAGGCATCGCTACAGCCTATATGGATTCTGTCCCCATGCTGGCCATAACAGGACAGGTCCCTAGAAGTAATATCGGTACCGATGCATTCCAAGAAGTTGATACAACGGGTATTACCATACCCATAACAAAACATAATCTTCTCGTACAGGAAGTCAAAGAAATTCCCAGTCGCATTGAAGAAGCTTTTCATATTGCTTCAACAGGTCGCAAAGGCCCGGTTCTCATTGATATTCCCAAGGATGTCCTTTTTCAGGAGTTCAACCTCCCTGACATTAAAGAGATTGTGTTAGAAGGTTATAATCCAAATTCCGAAGGTCATCCAGGTCAGATAAAACGGGCAGTCAAGACTCTTGAACATGCTAAGAAACCTTTGATCATTGCTGGTGGAGGGATCATTGCATCTGAGTCTTTTGACGTGCTGAGGCAGTTTGCTGAAAAAGCAAACATACCATTAACTCATACTTTTATGGGGAAGACAGCCTTGGCCGATAATCATCCCCTCAATTTGGGTATGTGTGGTTATCATGGTAAGGTGGTCTCAAATCAGGCTATTGATCAGGCTGATGTCATTCTGGCTCTAGGAGCCCGCTTCAGCAATAGACATACAATTAATTTGGATACCTATCCTGGACATCGAAAGATCATACATGTGGATATAGATCCTGCGGAGATTGGAAAAAACGTTGAAACTCTCCTCCCCATTGTAGGGGATTTGAAGCAAATTCTTACGAGGCTGAATGATTTGATCAAGCCTTGTAAACATCCTGACTGGATCTCTCATCTCAAAGATATTGATTCAAGAGCTTTGCTTCCTGTTGTTCCTGAAAATGAATTGACACAGATTGGAACAATGAGAATTATGCAAGAGTATCTTGATAATCCTCTTTTTGTTACAGATGTCGGCCGACACCAAATGTTTGCAGCCCATGAAATAAAACTCCCTTCGGGAAGACATTTTCTCAGTTCTGGTGGGCTGGGTACAATGGGATTTAGTTTTCCTGCAGCCGTAGGGGCCGCGGTTGGAATGCCAGATAGGCAGATTGTTGTGATTGCTGGAGACGGCTCCTTTGTCATGAATTGTCAGGAAATCATTACCGCCACCGAAGAAAAACTGAACATTATCTGCTTTATCATGAATGACTCCAAACTCGGTATGATTGCGCAACTTCAGGATGAGTTCTACAAGAGTAGCTTTGACATTAGTGACTTAGGTTCATTTGTAGATTTTCCCAAGATGGCAGAGAGCATGGGTGCCCAGGGGCATCGTGTTGTGACTTCTGCAGATTTAAGAGAGCTCATGCAGGATAAGGACCTCTATAAGGGTGTGCATATCGTTGATTGCGTCATCGGGAAAGGAGGGGAGCATGCTTATCCCATGGTCAGAGGTAATTCAATATTGGATATTGTTGAAGAAGGAGGTGTCAAATGAAACACACCATATCCATCCTATGTGATGATGTGCCCGGAGTCATGACCCGTATATCCGGATTATTTTCCCGTAGAGGTTTCAATATTGAAAGTCTTTCAGTGGGTGTCACTGACAATCCGGGGAAGAGTCGCTTTACTATTGTCGTCAATGGGGATGATACGGTACTCGAACAGCTCAGGAAACAGCTTCAAAAGCTCATTAATGTCATTAATGTTTGGGACTATAAGGAAGAATCAATTGTCTCCAGGGAGCATGCCCTGCTTAAGGTTAAAGCCATCAGTAGCAACCGGGCAGAATTATTGCAGCTTGTTTCTTCTATTCCGGCTAGAATCATTGACTCTTCCGGTGATCTTTGGACTCTTGAAATAACCGGTGATACAGAAGATGTCAGTAGCTTTATTGATCTTTTCAGACACTATGGAATTGTGGAATCCATCAGAACTGGAAAAATAGCTTTAAAAAGAGGATAAAGTTCTGTATAATCTTAAACAAGGGATTCATGATCATTTGAATTCTTAATTATGGATATTCAGTAAACGAGTTGTATCTTATAAATACATACAGATACTCTATAAAGGAGAAGTTATGGCAAAGATTCTGGATCTTTTTGAAGCCTATGAAAGTGGTGATCTTCCAAATGAAGGCGGTTATATTATCAGTAATTTTTTCATGGGAAATTCATCCTATTCACGCATAGAGATGGTATCTTATGGGAATGTTAAGGATATTTACCGAAATGATGAAGGAATTACTTTTCAGGCAGATGGTTTGAAGATGTTTGTTCTCGTTGAGCCTCCTTCTTATTCCAATAAGCATATTGAACCCTGTTACAGGGATGATGCACACAAAATTCCCTATCGATTTAAAGAAGTGGAAACGTACACTACTAAACGACAGGAAAAAATAATGGTGGGGAAAGAACCCATTGAAACCTATACGGCTTTCACAATCATGAATGAGACAGGGGTTAATCAATCTTTTATTGTTCATAAATCCGATGGGATATTAAAGTCACTTATGAATTACTATAATCAGGTTTTATGGAAGAATATAAATATTGGACGAACCGATGCAAATAAGGCTTCCGAGATGATCGGGGCAGTGCTGCCGTCCATTATCAACCCTTTTGCTTAACAGGCATAAAAAAAATGACCGGAATATTTTCCGGTCATTTTTTTTGGTAAGATCTTTTTTTAAAAGTTAAACATACTTCCGGGACCGCCTTTCTGGCCCAGACTCATCATCTTAACAGTTTGCTGTAGCTCTTGAATCTTCTCGTGTTGCTTTTCAATGATTTCCATCAGCTGTTCAAGATCGTACCCTTCCGGAAGTGATGCCTGGTCTTCACTTTGTTTAATTTGTCTATAAATCTCAAAGTCATTTTCTGTCTCTATCTGGGTCAATTCAAAACTATCCTTGTATTCCGAATAATCCAGAGGCAGCTCTGGAAAGTTTCTGGACTGGGCAATCTTTTGACCAATTCTGAATATCTGCTGGGCTGTCAATGAATCCTGATATTCCAGCAGAAATGGATGTCTGTTATGGAGTGAATCATTTATACCCTTGTCATAGAGGATGGCTCCCAGGCATTCAAGTTCAATGAGGAGATCTTTCTTTACAAGACTAGAGAGGTTCATTGCCATTTGGAAATCTTCCTCTTCCTCCATCATATTGAGAATAACCTTGGGTTGTAAAACCTCCAGGTAGGCCAGGGCTTTATCTCTGGTCTCGGGCTCCTCTAATCCAATTTCGTGTAAAAGATGGGCCAGAGTGAGATTTGTACCGGGTAGCATACGTTTTATATTCTTCTTTAGATACGCTTCCATATTTTTATTGGAAGCAAAGGCTTTTTGAAGGAATCGGATTGTTAGGTTCTTTAAAAATGTATAGGAATTCATCACTGAACCCGCTTGGGGAGTCGTGATGATCAGCCCAGAGTTTGAGACTAAAAAGAAATCAATCGTATTGAAACTGCTCCCCGCTCCTAGGTCCATTATAATATAATCAGCGTCTAAATCCTGTATTTCGAAAAGAATTTCTTTTTTCTGTTTTTCAGTAATGTCGGCCATTCCATAGGAGAGGGTGTCTCCTGGAATGAATTGCAGGTTTTTAAATGGGGTATCCAGTATGAGGGATTTAAAACTTCTGTCTTTATCCTGCAGGAAAGATGCGATCCCGGGATTCGTGTTCTTCATGCCCAAAACAGTATGAAGGTTTGCTCCCCCCAGATCGAGGTCTATCAGGATCGTACGTTTGTCAGAAATGGCAAGAGACAGGGCTATGTTGACAGAGAGAACAGATTTACCGACTCCGCCTTTCCCTCCGGCAATAGGAATTATTTTTTTATCCAGGCTTTCATTGAGAACCAATAGTTACTCCTTTTCTCAGGACTTGAGTTTATAATACCTGATCAAAAATGTCAAAAAAAGGGACAATCTTAAATTTCAATAAAAATCACTGATTCCTTTCTTGAAGTTCGATATAATATAATTGTACCTTCCTGAAACTAGTCTATACTATGATAATGAGGATGCTGAGAGAATGAGCGAAGACAATAACACCCGATCTGTTAACATTGATAAATTACGCCAGGATATTGAAAGGTTTTATCTTCCCCGTCAACTCGTCAATGCCATTACCGAAATTGGTGCCATTCCCAATGATTCGGAAGAGGCTCTAGTTGGTATTGGTTTTCTGGATATTGCGGATTATACCTTTCTTTCAAAATTCCTCAGTCCCAATGAGAATCAAACGGTCCTCAATGGATTGTATTCAGCTTTTAACTGGGTTTTGAATAAACATGGGGGTATCTGAACAAACTGGAAGGTGATAGCCTTATGTTTCAGTATGGAGGTCCCATTGATCCTAATGTGCGGGGCCTCTCTGAGGATGAAGCCGAATATTATATTGCCAGGGAGTTGTTCTATACCTGTATTGAGCTGCAGAGAGTCTGTATTTTATTCAATCAGGCAAATGATAAGTTTTTGTACTCCGAGAAAGAAGGCAAAACAAAAGAAGAGATCCTTAAGGCCTTTGATATCATCAGAGGGTTGAGGAACAACGAATTTTTATCTCCCTCCATCAATGCTTTATTTCAAATCCGTATCCGAATCGGTGCCTCCATCGGAAAGGTTATGATCGGAAACTTCGGGCCTGAGGGGGCCAAGCATTGGGATGTCATAGGGATGCCAGTGATAAATGCAAAGCGAATGGAATCTACAGCGCCCATAGGAGGGGTTCGTATTTCAGAAGAGTATTACAGACAGTTGAATAAACAGGGAATTGTTGATTCTTACTATCAAAGATTTATCAGGGAGGCTTCTGCCTTATTCAGTGACTATCGAAAAATAACAAAGGATGAACTTTTCCGTTTTAATACGGTCTATATAAAGGAAAAGAAAAATGCCGGCTACAACACTTATAGTGTTCAGGTCGAACCTAATCTCCCGGAAGAAATTGTGAAGCAGGTGAAACTCCTTTTGCAGAAAGAGGAGCCTGGGGCGCAGAGAATCATTGATTTTATGAAGTATTACAGGGGGAATCAGTACGTTTTACATAAACTGGAAGAACTCTTTGAAAAGTTGAATATACACCTTCGTAAAGATCAGTTGTATAAGATTCTCCTGCCTGGTCGCTATAAGGCCTTACTGGAGTCCTATTGTATGGACACAGTAGCCGTAGAGGAGAATATCAAAAAGAATTATACTCTAAAAGATTTGATGGATATACTGGGTAATCTACAGGATGCTGTGAAACATCCTTCCGGGCGGTGTGAAAGCAAAGATTGTAGTTTTCAAGATTATGAAACTCATATAAACAATGAGGAAAAAGTCTTGATTGATACCTATGATTCCCTAAAGGATTCCATAGCTCATACAAGCTACTTTTATAATCTTATTTTCCCTCTCTTTTTCGCCCATATCAAGACCAGTATCCTCGAATATCAGAATAGACTCGAAGAGTTGGAGGAATTGTGAGAAGAATCGGAATCTTATGCTTTTTATTTTTTAGCCTGACCAGTCTGTTTTCGGTAGAACTCGTCTTGATTAATAAGACAGAAACTCCTTTATTCGAAGTGTATGCAGTTCCTGCTGATACAGAGAATTGGGGCTATGACAAACTCCCCTTTGATGTCATACTCCCGGGAGATTATGTGGTTCTGGAAGTTGAATTGGATGAGGAAAAGCCGATTAATTTCAGATTTGTTGATGAAGATGGTGATCTATACCTGAAGTACAATGTTGATATCAGCAGCAGACGTAAAATCCTGATTCTACCGGAAGATCATCAGCTTTTATCCAGTGAAGGCCTCATTCGTTTTACACTAGTGAATAAAACCGGTTCGGTTATACGAGCCTTGTATATAAGCTCTGAGACAGAGGATGAGTGGGGTGATAATCTCCTGGATGAGTTTTTACTGGAATCGGGAGAGATGATTCTGGATCTTCAAACTTCAGGGAGAAGTTCTTTTTACGATATACGTCTGGAACTGGCGGGAGAATCCATAGTCAAAAAAAGGGTATTCATATCCGATAGGGCCCGTGTGCTTCTCACCCTCCATTAAAAGCACCATGAGCTGTCATAAAACCGGAGGGATGGAGATCTTTTGAGAAATTCCTTTTTACCAATAAATAGAAATGATATGGACCTGCGAGGATGGGATCATTGTGATTTTGTCCTTATTTCGGGTGATGCCTATGTGGATCATCCTTCCTTTGCATCTGCGATCATTTCCAGAACTCTGGAATCTGCTGGATTTAAGGTCGGAATCCTAGCCCAACCAGACTGGAAGGATCCGGAAGCTTTTCGGCAACTTGGAAAACCCGGCCTGGCTTTTTTGGTGTCTCCTGGAAATATTGACTCCATGGTCAGCAGGTATACTGTCAATCGCAAAATCCGTCATAATGATGCCTATACTCCCGGGGGTGAGGGGGGGAAGCGTCCAGATAGGGCATCCATTGTGTATACATCCATGGCTCGTCAGGCCTATAAGGGGGTTCCCGTCATATTAGGCGGACTGGAAGCCTCACTCCGCCGTTTGTCCCATTATGATTACTGGAGCGATAAGGTCAGGCGTTCTGTCCTTCTGGATTCTAAAGCCGATCTACTTATGTATGGCATGGGAGAGAAGTCCATGCTCATCCTGGCAGATCTCCTTAAAAAAGGAATTCCTATGAAGGGCATCCGTGATGTCCGGGGAACGGTCTATGCCGTTAATTCACAAGATCAAATTCCTTCTGATGCAATCATTCTTCCATCCTTCGAAGAAGTATCTACAAATAAAAAAAACTATGCAGAAAGTTTTCTGGTTCAATATCAGAATACTGATCCCTTGGTTTCAAAGGTCTTGGTAGAGCCCTGTGGTACCCGCTTCGTCGTTCAGAATCCTCCTGCTTTACCTTTGAATCAGGAAGAAATGGATCAAACCTATCGCCTTCCTTATGTGCGGAAGTCTCATCCTGAGTATGATGAAGCCGGTGGAATCCCTGCTCTTCAGGAGGTCGAATTCTCACTGGTTCATAACCGGGGCTGTTACGGGGGGTGTAACTTTTGTGCTCTCACATTTCATCAGGGAAGAATCGTATCCGCCCGCAGTCATGATTCTGTCATAAGTGAAGCACAAAAATTGATTGAAGATCCGGGATTTAAAGGGTATATCCACGACGTAGGCGGACCGACTGCCAATTTCAGAAAACCATCCTGTCCGAATCAGCTTGTCCGGGGAGCCTGTCAGGATAGGCAATGCCTTACTCCCGAGCCATGCCAGAATCTTGAAGTGGATCATAGAGACTACCTCTCTCTCCTCAGGAAATTAAGAAAGCTCAAGGGAATTAAAAAGGTTTTTATACGATCGGGGATTCGTTTTGACTATTTGCTTCAAGACCGGGATGAAACTTTTTTCAAAGAACTCTGTGAACACCATATCAGCGGCCAATTGAAAGTGGCCCCCGAACATACCTCTCCCAGAGTTCTGGAATTGATGAACAAGCAAAAACATCCAGTTTATAGAAAGTTCATGAAACGCTATAGTGAAATCAATCAAGAGATAAAGAAAAAGCAGTTTATGGTGCCTTACTTTATTTCTTCTCATCCCGGAAGTCTATTAAAGGATGGCATTGCCCTTGCAGAGTTTATGAAAGAAACCGGCTTTGTTCCTGATCAGGTTCAGGACTTTTATCCCACTCCGGGAACTGTGTCCACCTGCATGTATTATACCGGTATCAATCCTATCACGGGTGAGACAGTTCCCGTGGTGACAAAGGAGAGAGATAAGAGGTTACAGCGGGCTCTTCTCCAGTTTAACAAGGCTGAGAACTATAAACTTGTTAAGGAAGCCCTGCTTCTCGAAAAAAGATCTGACCTGATCGGTTCGGGACCAAAATGCCTCATCCCATCCTATCCCGGTGGCGCCATTTCAAGAAAATCGGTGACTTCTAAGAGGAATCATCAGCAAAAGCGGTCTAAAAAAAGTAATCGGTTCATAAAAGGTTCATAATTCTACCCTTTACCATTGGACCTGATATTGTTAATTTATAGAGATATTGAGGAATTCCTACCATTGGGAATTGTCAAGGAGTTTGAATTGAGCGGTAGTAGAGGATTCATCGGCGGTATCATAGGATTTATTCTGGGCATAATGTCAGGCCTTCCTTTTATGGGAATCATTGGGGCTGTTATCGGCAGTTCCATCGGTAGAAGCTTATCATTTCAGGCCGGTGCCTCAAGGCAATACAACTTTTTTCAGGGTAGACCTGGAAGTCAGGGACAGCAGTCCTATGGTGGATCATTGAATTCCGGTCAGGTCTTTTTTTCTTCCGTCTTCTCTATGCTTGGTAAGCTGTCTATTGCAGACGGTTCAATTTCAGAGAGTGAGAAACAAACGATTTATAATTTTATGAGAACTGACCTGAGGCTCGACCCTATCAGTCAGCAATCGGCTATGGAAATCTTCAATGCGGCAATTCGATCCGGTGACAGCTTTGAATCTTATGCCCGGAAGTTCTATCAAAGTTTTGCAGGCAATGCCCAGTTCACCGAGCTCGTTTTGGACATACTCCTCAGAGTTGCCGCTGCAGATGGAAAAATACATAGGGAAGAAGAGAGATTGATACAGGAGGCTGTCGGTATCTTCGGATATAGCCAGACCTCTTATGACCGCTTAAAAAGCCGCTATGGCTTCGGCGGTAGCAGTTCTGCCAGTACTGGGAGCGGCGTCAGTGGTGCCTATGGGATTCTAGGCTGTTCTCCTTCTGATGGAGATGATGTCATCAGAAAAGCCTATAGAAAAAAAGTTTCTGAGTTTCATCCCGACAAAATCTCTGCAAAAGGATTGCCCGAAGAATTTACCAAGTTTGCCAATGAACGTTTCAGTGAAATACAGCAAGCCTGGGATAGCATCCGTAAAGAACGAAATCTTTAATGTCCAGTAGAATTAAATCGATCGTAGGCGAAATCCCTTCGTTTTTAAAGATTTCTACAGGCTGCCTCATTATGGCTCTTGGAATGAATCTCTTTCTTATTCCCAACAAAATTGCGGCTGGTGGTTTGTCTGGTATCGGCATTGTGATATATCATCTTTTTAATTTTCCAGTGGGTGTCTCTGTGCTTATCCTGAATATTCCACTCTTCCTCATTTCCTGGAAGTTGCTTGGTACATCCTTTGGTGTTAAAACACTTTTTTCCACGATTCTGTTTTCACTGCTTGTCGATGGAACCTCTTTTCTTCGTCCTATGACAGATGATCTGATTCTCTCTGTTATCTTCGGAGGAGTTCTCGTCGGGTTGGGATTGGGAATTATATTCAGAAATGATGCAACAACCGGTGGGACGGATCTGGCAGCCAAAATCTTCCATAAGCTCATTCCTTTCATGTCTATCGGGCAAATTTTATTGATTACTGATGCTTTGGTCGTCGTATTGGCAGCTACAGTTTTCGGTCAGTATGAACTGGCTCTTTATGCTTCTGTTTCTATTTTTATAACAGCCAGGATCATTGATGTCGTTGTCGTTGGAATCAACTACAGCAAAGCTGCCTATATTATTTCTTTGCAATCCGGAAGGATCAGTTCTCGTATTTTAGAAGAATTGAACCGGGGTGTCACGGAGCTCAAAGGCCGTGGAATGTTTACTGGTATGGACAGGCCTGTGCTCATGTGTGTTCTCAGGAGCCGTGATATTCCTCTTATGAAAAAAATTGTGCAGGATGAAGATCCACAAGCTTTTATATTTATATCTGATGTTAGAGAAGTTTTTGGAGAAGGTTTTAGTTTTGAGCAGAAAAGATAAGGTCTTTGAAGATACAAATCCGATTGTCCGGGCTTTTGAATTTAATGAAAATGTGGCCCATGTTTTTGATGATATGGCCCAGCGGAGTATCCCCCATTACCGTGATGTCCAGTCCATGGCAGCAACTCTGGCCCTGACGTTCTATCAGGAAGGCAGTCGCATTTATGATTTAGGCTGTTCTACCGGAACAACGATAGCCTTACTCTTGAATGGTTTAAAAGACCACAATCTGAGTAATTATTATATCAAAGGAATCGATTCCTCTGCTCCCATGTGCCGGGAAGCCATTGAAAAGATCTCTTCCATAGACTATGAGAAGGATCGCATTCTTATAGAAGAAGGGGATATCCTCGAAGAACCCATCGAGAATGCTTCGGTTGTCATCATGAATTATACCCTGCAGTTTATTGATCCTTTGAAGCGTGAGAATCTTATTAAAAAGATTTATAGGGGTTTGAACCATAACGGTATTCTTCTCGTCAGTGATAAAACGCTTCAGTCTCATACCGATATCAGCCGTATCTTTGTGGATAATTATTACAACCTTAAAAGAAAAAACGGTTATAGTGAACTCGAAATATCAAGGAAGAGAGAGGCCCTGGAAAATGTTCTCATTCCTTATCCTATCAGGGAGGAAGAGGAGCTCTTTAGAATCTGCGGTTTTGAAGCGGTCGATCTATTTTATTCCTGGTATAATTTTTCTTCATTTATCTGCCTCAAAAAAGGACAATAATCATGCAGACTCCTTCCATGGCTTCCTCTTATCTAGCAGAAGATTATTCAGAGCCCTATCCTGGAGAAATCAATCGAGAAGGGTTGAAACTTAGAAGAAAAGAACAGGCCTTGTTGTTGGATAAATCCTCTACCAGGGTCTACCAGAATCCAATTGAACTCATTCAGGATCGACAGGATGACCCAATGGATTTCGATGGAGATACGGTTCGTTTCGGTGAGGAAGGCTTACTGGATTCATTCCAGTCTGAACAGCTATTAACGGCATTAAAATCACTGATTCCCTGGAGAAAAGGGCCGTTTAGTTATTATGGTGTCGATATTGACTCCGAATGGCAAAGCCATCTCAAATGGAATCGTGTTCTCCCCTGGCTTCCTGATTTAAAGAATAAGAAAATATGTGATATTGGATGCAATAATGAGTATTATATGTACAGGATGCTGTCTCAGGAGCCTTGGTTTGTTCTGGGAATCGATCCAATGGTCAGATATTATTTTCATCACCTTTTAAATCGCAAGTTTTATAGGGATCCAAAATTGCATTTTGACCTACTGGGTGTAGATGATATGAACCTTTTCCCCGGATTTTTTGATGTCGTATTTCTCATGGGGATCATTTACCACCGGCGAAATCCAGTACAAACTCTGAATCTCATAAATGCTTCAATGAGATCCGGAGGAACCCTGATACTGGAATCCAGTGGAATACCCGGAGATGATCCCTATTGTCTTTTTCCAGACGGCAGATACATGAAGGCTCCGGGGTACTGGTTTTTACCAACAGCATCTGCTCTAAAAAATATGCTTTCTCGCACAGGATTTCATAAGATTGAAATGTTTGAAAATTTTAAACTTGATGTGAATGAGCAGCGTCAGACTGACTGGGCTATCTATGAATCTCTGGAACATTTTTTGGATGCAGATGACCCAGGAAAGACTGTTGAGGGATATCCAGCCCCAGTTAGAATCTATATCAGAGCAGAAAAGAGATAGGAATGTTTAAAAATCAGGGTCCGGATGAGATTCCTATGATTCAGATCTTATTATAAAAAAACTGCCCCGCCGAAGCGGGGCAAACCGACTAAATGGACAACACAGGGTATTCATTGGGAGGGGAATATGATCCCATGCCGTCACCCTTATAATCTTCGGCAGAAATTCATTGATGTTGAGTAAAATAAATAAGAGAATAAGGAAACGACAATGACAACAAATAACAAGTTAGCTGCTTTAAGACAAAAAATGAAAGAGAGGGGATTGCAGGCTTATGTTATCTTTAGCTCTGATCCTCATGGTAGCGAATATGTTTCTGGTCATTGGCGTTGTAGAAGCTGGTTCAGTGGTTTTTCTGGAAGTGCGGGAACCGTCATAGTCACCCTGGAAGAAGCTGGTCTCTGGACAGATTTCAGGTACTTCATTCAGGCTGCGGGAGAACTCTCCGGTTCGGATATAAAACTTTTTAAGATGGGAGAACCGGGTGTTCCCTCCTATATTGACTGGCTGACCGAGCATTTGGAGGCCGGGTCCGTTGTAGGAATGGATGGCAGGACTCTGACTCTGAGGGAGTGGGAAGCCATGGCAGCTCCTTTTGGGTCTAAACAGATCCGCATCGACGGGCAGGATGATCTTATTGATGAGCTTTGGGGCGACAGGCCTGCAGAATCCCTTGAGCCTGTTTGGGCTCTTGGAGATGAAGAATCCGGCCAGACAAGTCTTGAGAAGGTAAAGCAGATCCGCCGGATGATGCATCAGTCAGCTGTGGATGCTACTTTGATTTCATCTCTAGATGATATTGCCTGGATTCTGAATATAAGGGGAGGGGATGTTCCCTATAATCCGGTGGTTCAAAGCTATATGTATCTCTCCATGGAAGATGTGAAGTGGTATGTTGACGAAAGAAAGCTGGATGATAATATCAGGTCACTCTTAAAGTCCATAGGGGTTCAAGTTTTTCCCTATGCTCATATTCTGCAAAGTCTCTCTGCTCTGGATTCTAGGATGACACTGTTTGTCAGTCCCGAAAGAAGCAACTCAACCCTTATCTCGGCCCTGCCCGAGGGGATCAAACTGGTGAAGGGAGTTGATTTCTCCACACGGCTTAAGGCTTGTAAAAACCCGGTTGAACTGAGTCGTATCCGAAGCGTCATGGAAAAAGACGGTGTTGCCTTGGTCAAATTCATCATATGGCTGAAGAAGGAGCTTCAACAGGGAACCCTTACGGAGCTTCAGGCTGCCAATGCCCTTAGGGGATTCAGGTCGGAACAGGATGGGTTCCTTGGTGAGAGTTTTAGTCCTATACCTGCTTACAAAGGCCATGGGGCTATTTGCCATTATGAGGCTAATGAACAGAGCCAGTATCAATTAGAGAAGGGTAGCCTTTTTCTAATTGATTCAGGCGGGCAGTATAGGGAAGGCACGACGGATGTCACAAGAACTCTGGCTTTAGGAACTCCTGTAGAAAGAGAAATCATCGATTATACCCTTGTTTTGAAAGGACACATTGCCCTCTCAAGGGCCTTATTTCCCGAGGGGACCAGAGGATACCAGCTGGATACATTAGCTCGTACGGCTCTGTGGAATTCCGGGTTGAATTATGGTCATGGAACAGGACATGGAGTGGGATATATTCTCAATGTCCACGAGGGACCTCAAAAAATCAGCCCTCATCCAATAGATGAAGCCCTCAAGATTGGAATGGTATGTTCCAATGAACCTGGTATATACAGGGAAGATCAGCATGGAATCCGGATTGAAAACTTGCTTGTTGTCCAGCCCTGGGATCAGTGTCCGGAGAACGATCCGTTTTATAAGTTTGAAACACTCACCCTCTGTCCTTATGAGAGGGAACTGATTGATACATCTCTTTTGAACAATGAAGAAAAGAACTGGGTCAATGCTTATCAGGAAGAAGTGTACAATCGTCTATCACCCTATTTGAATGCGTCTGAAAAAGACTGGTTGAGGAAAGTAACTCTTGAAATCAATTGATTCCCGTCTCCTTGCCATATTTGCAAGCCTATTGTGGGCTACGGCTTTTCTCGGTGTGAAGGTTGGGCTGGAAACGGCTCCTCCATTTTTATTTGCAGGAATCCGCTTCATGGGAGCAGGATTAGCCGTTCTCTTTTTTAATCGGAAAAAAGCAGTCTGGAGACAGATCCTTTCCCATTGGCGTATTGTTCTCTTAACCGGCTTCTTGCAGACCTTTCTCCTTTACAGCTTTTTCTTCTATTCATTGACAGCCATGAGGGCCTCTACCGGGGCCATTGTCAACGGCCTGGGGCCTCTCGTCGTGGCTGTGACGGCTCATTTTGTTTTAGCTGGTAATAAATTGAATAAGAAACAGTTCTTCTGTCTCTTTATGGGGGTGGCAGGTGTCATTCTTGTCGCCTTAAATGGAAATTCAGGAGTGGAAAATGCTGTCCAGAATGTCGAACCTTCTGAAGTGAAAGGCATTATTCTTATGTTGGGGGGATTGATTGCCGGAGCGGTGGCCAGTGTGGTTGTCAGCAAAAGTGCGGATACTCTTGATCCGTTCATACTCAACGCAGGACAACTCATCATCGGTAGTCTGGGCCTCCTGGGAGCAGCCTTTATAAAGGGAGACCATTTTTACGGCATTCCTACCCTTGGCTTCTGGGTCTCCCTGGTCTGGTTGATGACCGTCACCGGAGGGGGATTTTCCATCTGGTATTATCTGCTGAAGATCAGAAAAGAGGCTCTCTCAGAAATGGCTGTCTGGCGATTCCTCATCCCCTTGGGTGGTGCGGTGTTGAGCTGGATCTTCATGAAAAATGACAATCCAGATCTCCTCTCCTTTGGGGGAATGATTCTGACAGCTTTGTCTATATTTTTATTTTACAGGATGTCCAATTCGTTTTTGATCCATAAAAAACGGGATAAAGGAGATCGCTGATGTCCTGCTATGTGATTCAGGTCACGACTGGCCGGGAACTGGAATGCAGAACCTGGCTCATGAAAACCGCTCAGTTTGAAGATAAATCGCTCCTATACCCCCGTCGAAAGTTGCGGCTCCGTAAGCAGGGAAAATGGTTTGAAAAGAATGAACCCCTATTTCCGGGGTATCTCTTCTTTATAGCTGATGAAATCACTCCTGACCAACTTTTAGCTGTTAGACAGACTCCGGGCATCTTTTCTTTTTTAAAGATGGATGGCCGTCCCATACCCCTTTCTGAGGATGAAGAACGGCAGATGAGCCGATTTCTTAAATCTGGAGAAATTGCCGGTTTTTCCAAAGTCGTCTTTGAGGAAGATCACTCTATTAGAATATTAAAAGGTCCCCTCAAGGGCCTAGAAGGCCAAATTGTTAAGGTAGACAGGAGGAAAAGCCGGATCAAGGTTAGTCTTTCACTCTACAAAGAAGCATTTCTCATCGATTTCGGTTTTGATGCCGTAGAAAATACCGAAAAATCGGAATAATTTGATCCTTCATACCCCTTTATAAGGGAATTCCATACCATACTAAGGTTCATACACTCTATTTTTGAAAAACTCATGATTCAGATTGTTCATCCTTGCATTTGAGTATCTTGACAATCTCTACCAATTTGTATAATTTTTATGGCAATACATTGCCGTAAAAGTCTAACTGACTCTGAGGCTCTGAAGGAGTATGTCTATGTTAGAAAAGAGGGGACTTTATGATCCCGCATATGAACACGATGCCTGCGGTGTCGGTTTTGTAGCCCAAATAGATGGAGAACGGTCGCATCAGATTATAGAAGAGGGTGTTCAGATCCTTTGTAACCTGGAGCATCGGGGAGCTGTCGGTGGAGATATGAAAACGGGTGATGGGGCCGGGATGCTCCTGCAGATGCCTCATAAGTTTTTTTCCCGTGTTCTGCCTTTTTCCTTACCAGAAGAAGGACATTACGGCGCTGGTATGATTTTTCTTCCTGCCAACCCCAAGCAGGCCGCTGTGGCCTGTTCTATGACTGAACGCGTCATAGCCACCGAAGGCGGAACCTTCCTGGGTTGGAGAGAGGTCCCGGTCAATCCCGATTGTCTGGGTGATATGGCCCGGCGGGTTATGCCTTCTTTTAAACAGATCTTCGTATCCTTTGAAGGTCTGTCTGGTGAAGAGTTAGAGACAAAACTCTATACACTGAGAAAATGTCTTGAGAATAAGGCTTCTGCCATCGGCTGGGATCTTGATGAATACTATCTACCTTCCCTGTCATCGAAGACCATTGTATATAAGGGAATGTTTGTGGCACCACAGTTTGTCACGTTTTATCCTGATCTTGGTGATGCCGATTTTATTTCTGCTATGGCTCTGGTACATCAGAGGTACAGTACTAATACCTTTCCTTCCTGGCCACTGGCACAGCCATTCCGCTATATAGCGCACAATGGGGAAATCAATACACTCCGTAGAAATAAGAATAATATGAAAGCCCGTGAAACCTCTCTGGCTGCCGATGAATATGGATCTGATCTTAAAAAGATGTTTCCCATTGTTCAGCCCAACGGTTCCGACTCTGCGGCTTTTGATAATGTTTTTGAACTGATTTCCAGAGGCGGACGATCTATGGAGCACTCCATGATGATGATGGTTCCAGAGGCTTTTGGAACAAAATATCATATCTCTGAGGATAAGAGAGCCTTCTTTGAATATCATGCGGCGATCATGGAGCCCTGGGATGGACCGGCGGCTCTGGTTTTTACCGATGGATATAAGATCGGTGCCACTTTGGATAGAAACGGCCTTAGACCAGGACGATATACAATCACAAAGAGCGGGAAAGTTGTTCTTGCGTCAGAAACGGGTGTTATCGATATTGAAGCCGAAGATATCCTGGAAAACGGCCGGCTTGAACCGGGTAAGATGTTCCTTGTTGATCTGAATCAGCACAGGATCATCAGGGACAATGAAATCAAGAGCATCATATCGAGGCAAAAACCATACCGCCGCTGGCTCAGTGAACAGAAGATAGAACTGAAGGGACTAAACGGAGCACCCCGTAAAATCAGACATGATTCAGACACTCTTTTAGAGAGAATGAAGTCCTTTGGCTACACCTTTGAAGATGTCCAGAATGTCATTACTCCCATGGCTAGCAACAGTCAGGAACCCATCGGTTCCATGGGGAACGATAGCCCTCTGGCGGTTCTCTCCGAACGGCCGCAGTTGATATATGACTATTTTAAACAGCTCTTTGCTCAGGTTACTAATCCTCCTATTGACCCCTACAGAGAGCATCTGGTCATGTCTCTCATGAGTTTTGTCGGTCGTGAGCGAAACCTTCTCGATGAAACACCCGAACATTGCCGTCAGCTGAAACTGACCCATCCGGTGCTTACCAACGACGATATTAAGAGTCTTAAATCTGTTGACTTAGATGATTTCAAGGTTTGTACCGTGCCTCTGCTGTTCGAAGTAACCGAAGAGGATGGGCAGTTGGAAAGTGCATTGGATCTTCTGTGTGTCTCTGTAGAGGCCCAGATCGATAATGGTAACTCTCTTATCATTCTCTCTGACAGAGGGGTTGATAAGCACCATGCGGCCATCCCGGCACTCCTTGCCATTTCGGCGGTACATCATTTTCTTGTTCGTCAGGGGAAAAGGCATCTTGCAGGTTTGATCATTGAATCTGGTGAGGTGCGCTCTGTGCATCATTTTGCCACTCTCATCGGTTACGGGGCTAGCGGTGTGAATCCCTATCTGGTTTTTGAGGCCCTCTCAGACCTGAAGGAACGAGGGTATCTTCCGGTAGATCTCACCCTTCCACAAGCCATCGAACACTATGTTACGGCTGTTAAAAAAGGACTCCTCAAGGTCATGTCCAAGATGGGTGTTTCGACGATCAGAAGTTACAGAGGATCTCAGATCTATGAAGCCATAGGACTCTCCGAAGACTTTGTTGAGAAATATTTTTCAGGAACTGCTTCCCGCGTGGGCGGGATCGATTCAGCCATGGTAGAACATGATGTTCTGTCCCGACACAGGAAAGCATGGACAGAAAATGATGTATATAGCAATCGTTTGGCATCCGGTGGTGAATTTTCCAGCCGTAAAAATGCCGACAGACACCTGTTTTCGGCAGAAGCCGTAGTGAACATGCAGAAGGCTGTCCGTCAAAATGACTATTCTATTTTTAAGCAGTATACCAGCGGTGTGAATGATATCAGCAAGAATCTGAACACCCTCCGTGGTCTGTTCAAATTCAAACCCGGGAATCCGGTTCCTATTGAAGAAGTAGAACCCGTCAGCGAGATTGTGAAAAGATTTGTTTCTTCCGCCATGTCCTTCGGGTCCATGAGTAAGGAAGTCCATGAAACCATGGCTATCGCCATGAACGGTTTAGGCGCCAACAGCAACTCCGGAGAGGGTGGTGAAGACATGGCACGCTACAACATCAGGGATAATGGAGATAATCCAAGGAGTAATATCAAGCAGATTGCCTCAGGACGGTTTGGTGTGGATAGTCCCTATCTGGCGAACTGTAACGAATTGCAGATCAAGATGGCACAGGGAGCCAAACCGGGAGAAGGCGGACAGCTGCCTGGGCATAAGGTCAATGAGGCTGTTGCCAAGGTTCGCCATTCCACACCGGGGGTCATGCTTATTTCTCCTCCACCTCATCATGATATCTATTCCATAGAAGATCTGTCCCAGCTAATTTTTGACCTTAAAAATGCCAATCCTACGGCGAGAGTTTCGGTCAAGCTGGTAAGTGAGGTCGGAGTCGGAACAGTAGCCGCCGGTGTTGCCAAGGGTAAGGCGGATATGGTCCTTATTTCCGGTGGAGACGGTGGAACCGGAGCCTCACCCCTGTCATCATTGAAGCATGCCGGAAGTGCCTGGGAGATCGGGTTGGCCGAAACTCAACAGGTCCTGGTCATGAATAAGTTGCGTTCCAGAATTAGAATCCAATGCGACGGACAGATGAAAACCGGGCGGGATGTCGTCATTGCTGCCCTACTCGGAGCCGAAGAGTTTGGATTTGGATCGGCCTCACTGGTCTCACTGGGCTGCGTTATGATGAGGAAATGTCATACCAATGCCTGCCCCGTCGGTATCGCAACACAGAATGAAGAATTGAGAAAACGATTCGCTGGAAAGCCTGAGCATCTCAGAAATTTTATGACTTTTATCGCTCAGGAAGTGCGTGAATACATGGCGGAACTGGGTTTCAGAACCTTTAATGAGATGATTGGAAGGGTAGAACGCCTCGAGGTGAATGATGCCCTGAATCATTACAAAAACAAGGGCCTTGATTTTTCAAAAATCCTTATGGTTCCCGATATTTCAGGGGGAGAATCCTTGTATTGCACCTCAAAGCAAGATCATGATTTTTCTCTATCCCTTGATCAGGGACTGATTGAAAAAGCAAAGGATGCTCTTGAAAATAAGAAAGCGGTTGTGATAGACCAGCCCATTAAAAATTGTAACCGTACCGTCGGTGCTACTCTCAGCTACGAAGTCACAACCCGCCATGGAGCCGCCGGTCTTAAAGACGATTCCATTCATGTGAACTTCAAAGGGTCTGCCGGACAGAGTTTTGGTGCTTTTTTGACTAAGGGAATCACTTTTGAACTGGAAGGGGAGAGTAATGACTACCTGGGAAAAGGTCTTTCCGGCGGTAGAATCATTCTATATCCACACAGTGGGTCTACTTTTTCAGGCTATAGAAACATCATTACCGGTAATGTGAACCTCTTTGGAGCCACAGGCGGAGAGGCCTTCATCAATGGTCGGGCTGGTGAGCGTTTTGCTGTGAGAAACTCCGGGGCCATTGCCGTGGTCGAAGGCGTCGGGGATCATGGATGTGAGTACATGACAGGAGGCCGTGTCATCATCCTTGGAAAAACCGGGGTGAACTTTGCGGCTGGAATGTCCGGTGGAGTGGCCTATGTGTACGATGAAAATCAGTTGTTTGATACACGGTGTAACCTCGAGATGGTTGACATCGAACCAGTGGTTGCCGCTGAAGACATTGATTTCCTGAAAAGTATGATCCAAAGGCACATCGAATATACAGACAGCAAACAGGGAAAACTGCTTATGGAATCCTGGGAAGAATCACTGCCTAACTTTGTGAAAGTCATGCCCCTGGATTATAGAATGGCATTGTTGAGGATCAAGGAACAGGAAACGAAAGAAACTGATGAAACAGCGATTACCGAGGAGGTATACGTCTAATGGGTAAGGTTCTTGGATTTATAGAGCACGACAGAACGGATTTTAACTACCGTCCTGTGGAAGAACGATTAAAAGACTATAAGGAAGTGATGATTCCCACACCCGTGGAAAGCCTGAGTGATCAGGGTGCCCGCTGCATGGATTGTGGAACTCCCTTCTGCCATAATATTGGATGCCCTGTGATCAACCTCATTCCCGAATGGAATGACGCCGTTTACAGAGGGCAGTGGAAAGAGGCTTTTGAACGCCTTGAAATCACTAATAATTTTCCTGAAGTCACGGGCCGTGTATGCCCCGCACCATGTGAAACAGCCTGTACGCTGAGCATTAATGATGCGCCTGTGACCATCAAACAGATGGAACTGGGAATCATCGAGAAGGCCTTTTCTGCAGGATGGGTCATCCCCCGACCTCCCAAGGTCGAAACAGGAAAGAGCATTGCAGTTGTCGGAAGCGGTCCTTCGGGCTTAGCAGCCAGTCAGCAGTTGCGGCGCATGGGACACCAGGTCACACTCTTTGAAAAGAATGAAAAAATCGGTGGCCTTCTCCGCTATGGTATTCCCGATTTTAAGCTGGATAAGGGTGTTCTGGACCGGAGAATTGAACAGATGACGGCGGAAGGAGTCAATTTTGAAACAGGGGTGGCCATTGGAGAAGATCTTTCCATCCGCTATCTTCAGAATAAATTTGATGCTGTTCTGATCACCATGGGAGCTGGAGCTCCGCGAAATCTGCCCGTACCAGGACGAGAGCTGAAGGGTGTGCATTTTGCCATGGAATACCTTGGGCAGTCCAATAAGAATGTCTCTGGTGAATTTTATGATGAAGATGTTATCAATGCTAAAGGAAAAACAGTCCTTGTCATTGGTGGTGGGGATACAGGATCCGACTGTGTTGGAACGGCGAACAGGCAGGGAGCAAAAAAAGTCTATCAGTTTGAGATTATGCCCAAGCCTCTGGAATGGAATAAAGCCCATAACCCAAATTGGCCGGATTGGCCTTCCATATTAAGAACATCCTCTTCCCATAAGGAGGGGTGTGAAAGAGACTGGAATATTACAACCATAAAATTTGAGGGAAAGAACGGTTCTGTCAACAAAGGGAGTTTTGCCCGTGTTGAATGGAAATCTGATCCAGCTGGTGGACGTCCTCAGATGGTTCCGGTTGAGGGCAGTGAATTTGATCTTAAGATTGACCTCGTTTTTCTTGCTATGGGTTTTGTTCATGTGGAACATAACAGGATCATAACAGATTTAAATCTGGAATTAGATGGTCGAGGAAATATCAAAACAGATGGGAAATATGGCACATCCATAGACGGAGTTTTTGCTTCCGGTGATGCCGAGACCGGTGCTTCACTGGTCGTCCGGGCCATTGCACATGGTAGAAAAGCTGCAGAGGCCGTGGATGAATACTTAAAGTAATAGTCCACAAAAAAACTAGAAATTTGTTCAGAGGCCCCTTCGTGGGGCCTCTTTTTGATTATTTTTAGATGTTTAGAATCGATTTACTAGGGATTATACCAAAAAAAATGGTAAATATAGCATTAAAGCTATATATTCTTAGTCAGGAGGTCATAATTGAAAAAAATAATTGAAATGACCCTTTTTATGATCATGATCGTTTCTCTGGCTGCCTGTAGAGACACTGGAAGTCTTTCTGTGGACACTGTCAGTACAGAAAAAATAAATAATCCAAGTGATTGGACAATCATAGCTCCTACGGGAGGCGATATTAGTGATTTGGAATCTAACTTCCTTCAAACCTTTGAAATTGAAAAAATTACAGGTCTGGAAGAGCGGGGTGTTCGACCGGTCCTTCTCTTTGATAAGGCAGAATTTACATCGGGACGTGCCACCGTACCTGTCTGGTCAAACCCTACTAGTTTTTCGAGCGGTTCACTTTCGGATTACCCGGAAGCTGGTTTGACCACCTCATGGACAGCAGAGCCTGCAGGTTTCACTTCTATAGGTGGTGATACAGTTTACAGGATCGTGTCTACGACGACTTATCCAGTCTCCAACACTCTATTAGAGAGTTATGTAGAAGAGTATTTTGTGGCCGACGCCGGTGTTACTGATACCTGGAACTCAGAAGATATCATTGTGGACGCCGATGGAAATGAAGATTCCCTTTACCGAGTTAAAATGGAAATTACCTTTGATGACGGGACCATCCGGTATGAACAGATTGTAAAAATCATCGCTGCTACCGATTTTGAGGATGGTTTTGCCCCCTTGGACCTGCTGGGAAGCCTCTCTTATCCCGATTTTTCCTATCCCGAGAGTGATTCAAGCGCACAGTTCTCCTCGGTTGTTATCTATAGCCAGGACATTGCAAATGCCCATGACTACTGGTTCTGGGATGGAAGTGTAACAGGAGCTCTCTTGGGTGTCAGGTATTATACCGAGCATTTTACCGATGGCGGTTCCAGCTATACGGGAACCATGGTTGCCTATGAAAGGGCTATTGAGACATATACCACTCTAGGCGGCTCTTTTGCCGGGCAGTTAGACGGAGTTTTCGTAGGTTCAGAGCATACTACCTTAGCCGAATCAGTGATGCGGAAAGAAGTTGTTTATGAAGTGATTGCTGATGTGGTTCAAAGCGGAGCGGTAGACGGTAACACGGTGATGCGAACCCATGTTGTGGATACCTCCGGCAGTAGCGGGCGGGATTTTTTAATGCAACAGCTCAATGACGATGCTACGGTCTTTCATGACTGGGATTCTGCCCCCTATCATATTCCTTCGGGAACAACGGCAGATGAAATTGAGTTTACCATTCCGCAATCGGATGTTGTAATCAATCAATATCTGGAAAATCCGGACGGTGACGCATTGCCTCTAATCCTCTCTGAAGCCGAATATAGCGGCACCGACAGTGATTTTAAGGATCTCTATCAGAGTATACAGTCTGGAGAAGCCTCTGAGGCCATCATCAATGGTGATGATATTAATCAGATCACAGTAGACTATTTTTATGATCAATATTTCCCGGATGTTGATGGCACTAGAACTTCCATCATGGATGATGTAGGCGTTGCTCTATATGATGGTGCCCACGGAACTCTGATTGCGGAATCTGATAACAGCGGCTCTACGGGAGATCTAGCTTTGAACCCTGTTGATGCGGGGACCATAGAAGCATGGGTCTATGTGGACAGTCATGGCGATTTTGCTGGAATTGTTCATAAGGGTATAAATCATGACTTCACCGATGAGGGGTATACCATGCAATTCTGGACTGGTGGAAAAGTCACATTCGGAATTGTGGAACAGAGTCCCCGGTACAAATACTCCCTGCAGACCTCTTCGGTCAGCCTCAATACAGAGAAGTGGTATTATGTTGTCGGCCGCTGGGATAATACAAAGGTGTATCTTGATCTGTTCTATGACAATGCTTCGGGGCTTACTCAAAAAAGAAGCTATTCATCCACAAATAGCCTCAGCAGCAAAAAACCGTATCCGCAATCGGGTCCGCTCATCATCGGCTCCCAGTATCTGGAAGGCTATGGGAGAGCTGGCTACTATGGTTTTGATGGCAAAATCAACGGAATCTTTATTTCAGATTATTTAAAATCGGATGCAGAGTTGATAGATTTTTATGATTATATGAAGGATAAGACTCAAACTTGGTAAAATTACCGGAACAATTTTTAACCTGTCAGTGACCTCATTCCTGTTGTCTCTGACAGGTTTTTTAGGTTTTTGATTTGATGGGGCAGGGAAACATACCAAAAGGCCTATTTCATTCATATTTTACTGATTTTATAATGGTCCTATAAAAAATATGGAGGACTATTATGTTTACCCTGAATGAAGCTACCTGTGACTGCTGTGGAACTGTTTATAGAAGCATCAGCAAAAAACACTATTGTACACATTGCGATAAATACTACTATGTATGTACACGTTGTCATGAAAATCAGGCGGGCTGTCCATCCTGTGGGATTACATTAAAAAGAAAATCACCACCCCTATCAGTCATGGAGAAGGACTTCAAAATGCATCAGGGAGACTGTTCCACTAAACGTTGGAAGCAAAGATTTCTCCGTTGAACTAAAACTTTTCAGAGTCATATTTATGGAATAACCTTAGAAAAGGCCACACATCTGTAGTGGCCTTTTTTTAAAAAAAGAATCCAGCCTTTTTTAGAATTTGTAAATGGCAATCCCTTTTGTCGATTCTAAAAGGGATTTTCTTTTGGCAGTTCTCCTCGGTTTTTTCTTCTGTTTTCTGCCGATGAGGAATTGAGGGTTTTTAGTTATTGTCCCAAAAAGCCGATAAACAGCTTATGAATAGAATCATCCCTGTAGCTAGCGGAAAAGGCGGTGTCGGGAAGTCATTTATAACTGTTAATCTGGGAGTCTCTCTTGCAGGTATGGGTAAAACTGTCATTCTGGTCGATTTGGATCTTGGCGCTTCCAATCTGCATACACTTCTAGGAATCAAAAATAATAGTCCGGGTATCGGTTCCTACCTGAACAAGCAGGCAGATAATCTGGAATCTCTGATTATTCCTACAGCCATTGATAGACTCTTTTTTCTCCCCGGGGATGGTTTGTATACAACTGCGGTTCAGCAGCACTATTTTCAGAAGATGAAAATCATCAAAGAGCTGCCTAAGCTGGTGGCAGATTATATTTTACTGGACCTGGGAGCGGGAACAAATCACAATATTGTGGACTACTTTATTCCCTTTCCTCAGGGAATTATCGTTACTATTCCCGAAACAACAGCGATCCTCAATGCCTATTCATTTCTAAAGTCCGCATTGGCCCGTTCCATATACAGACATTTTCCACCCCGTTCTGCCGAAAGAGACATGATTCAGAATTTTTTCAAACAGCGTTTAGAAGGGTCGGGCAACTCCCTTTTTTCACTGGCTGATCAACTGAGCTCCATTGATGTAAAGCATGGACAAACCGTGCGGAAGATGATCGAAACATTTTATCCTGGGGTCATCATCAATATGGGCCGTTCTGTTGGTGATAGAGATTTAGGTAAAAATCTCAGAATTATCAGTAGGAAAAATCTTGGTATTTCACTGCAGTACCTTGGGTATTTAGAATGGATGCCCGAAGTCTCCCGGTCTATCACGAGGCGGTCTCCCTACTGTCTTGATCACAAGGACCAGTTGTCTTCGGCTCTGGAAGGGATCTGCAGGCGTATTGATAAAATTGTACCTGAAAAAAGTATCCCTCTTTACGAGGGAGATGAAGATCTTGATACTCTGAGTTGGACAGGTTCTGCCATATGATATTTTTCTGACTCCATCCTTGCTGGTATTTAACATTGCGATAATAAATATACAGTAAACTGTATGGCTTTTATTTGATTTTAAATATATATATGATATGGAATTAATTATATAGAAGATTTATAAACTGACAGTTCTAAAGACCTGACTATTCTTGACATTACATATTTATGCAGGTATAAATGAAGACATGAAAAAAAGTGATTTAACCATTACCGCAACGCTGGCTAGGCTTGAACTGGATGAAGTAGAGGCGTTGAAACTGGGAGATGAAGTCTCCCGGATGCTCAGTTATTTTGAAAAGATGAACGAAGTGGATGTCAAGGATCTAGAACCTACTACCCATGCGCTTCAAAAGGAGAACCGCCTGCGAGAAGATCGCAGGCTTCCTAATGAAGCCACACCAGATGAACTCCTCGAATGTGCTCCCGATCTGGAAGACAGGTTCATCCTTATTCCCAATGTTTTATAATAGTGTTTAAAAATTGATAATTTCTAAAAGGTAAATCATGTCTGATTTTGAAAAAAAATGGTCCGCTGTGCTGTCCCAGGCTCCGGTACTGAAAGCTTATAAAAACTATGTCGGTACCTGGGAAAAAAAGATCGGCAGTTTTCTTGAATTTGATCCCAATCGTAATGTGGGCAAAGAACTGCCAGAAGGGCCTCTCAAGGGGATTCCTTTTGCTGTAAAAGACAATATCGCAGTAAAGAACTTCAAGCTGACTTGCGGTTCGAAAATGCTGGAACAGCTCGTGTCTCCCTATACGGCCACGGCAGTTGAAAATCTGCAGAAAGCAGGTGCTGTTGTTGTTGGAAAGACTAATCTTGATGAGTTTGGAATGGGTTCTTCCACAGATAATTCAGCCCTGGGTAAGACTAATAATCCCTGGGACCTTGAACGGGTAGCCGGAGGGTCCAGTGGTGGTAGTGCTGCCGCGGTTGCCGCGGGTCTGGTTCCTTTTGCATTGGGGAGTGATACAGGTGGCTCGATACGACAGCCTGCTTCCTTCTGTGGTGTATATGGTCTCAAACCAACCTATGGGGTTGTCAGCCGTTATGGTCTTACCGCCTATGCCTCCTCTTTGGAGGTTATTGGTGTCCTGGCCCGGAATACAGAGATAACAAAGAAGGTTTTTGAATCCATGAAGGGGCAGGATCCGATGGATCACACGTCTCTGGATCATAATCCTTCCGGGAAGAGTGTAAAAACTATAGGGGTTCTTAAAAATACCCACGGAGCTCTCAGTCCTGAAGTCAGCGCTTCTTATGAAGCCACCATAAAAAGGCTTGAAAAAGCCGGATACAAGCTTTTGGAAATTGATCTTCCAACGCTTGATTACGTTGTACCGGCTTATTATACAATTGCCACAGCCGAAGCCAGTGCCAACCTGGCACGGTATAATGGTATCCGCTATGGTCATGCTCCCTTGTTTGCTGAAAACCCTACTGAGTTGATGAAGAAATCTAGACATGAAGGATTTGGAGATGAGGTTAAACTCAGAATCCTTCTAGGAACCTATGTTTTGCGGTCCGGATTTCAGGATCAGTACTATGTGAGAGCACAGAAAATTCGAACAGCCATCCGACAGGATGTAGAACGCTGGTATTCCAAGGCAGATGTTCTTATGATGCCCGTGTTTCCTACGCCTGCTTTTCGTCATGGCAGCACTGATATGGATCCTTTTCAGCAGAAGCAGGCCGATCTTTATACATGTACAGCCAACCTGGTAGGTCATCCGGCATTATCAGTACCCTCTACCCTTGAAAATGGATTGCCCGTGGGTGTTCAGTTCATGGCTCCTCCTTTTGAGGAAGACCGCCTGTTTCAGGTGTCTGCCCTCCTGGAGAAGGAATTCCAGGCTCCTGAAGCTCCTGGTTATCTTACAGATTGGAGTTAAGTTTTGTATCAGTCATTTATAGGTCTGGAAATCCATATACATCTCACTGCGGAAACAAAAGCTTTCTGCGGTTGTAATGCCCGTTATGGTGATGAAGAGAATACCAACATCTGTCCCGTCTGCATGGGGTTTCCCGGTGTTCTCCCCACTTTGAATGAAAAAGCCATCCAGATGTCTTATCTGGTGGCAAAGGCTTTAAATTGTAAGCTAAGTCCAAAAACCAGGTTTGAACGGAAAAACTATTTTTACCCGGATATGCCTAAAAACTATCAGATCTCTCAATTTACTGATCCGGTAGGCCGGGATGGACACATCGATATTGAAATTGGAGACACCATCAAGAGGGTGCGAATCCATGATGTTCATTTTGAGGAAGATGCAGGAAAGATGATCCATGCCGGGGATATGTCCCTTCTGGATTATAACCGTGCCGGGTATCCTCTTCTGGAAGTTGTAACCGAACCGGATTTAGTTGTAGGTGAAGATGCAGAAGCTTTTCTTAAGAGTTTCCGCCGCATGGTCCGCTATCTGGGTGTCTGCGATGGAAATATGGAAGAAGGTTCCATGCGCTGTGATGCCAATGTCTCTATCAACCTTCAAGGGGCTGGACTGGGTGAAAAAGTTGAGATTAAAAACCTGAACTCTTCCCGTTTTGTCCGTAAAGCTTTGAACTATGAGATTGGCCGTCAAAGCGAAATGATGGATGCTCATAAGGTCATCATTCAGGAAACCCGGCTTTGGAATGAGAATAGAGACCAGTCAGAGCCCATGAGACGGAAAGAGGCTGCCAATGATTACCGCTACTTTCCCGAACCGGATCTGCCCCCCTTTATGCCTTCGGCTGAATTCTTAAAAGAAGTGGATGACAGCATGTGCGAGCTTCCCTTTGCCCGAAAGCAGAGACTCATGAGTGGTCATGGTTTGAGTTCCGATCAGGCTGAGTATATTCATGATGAAAAATATAGAGCAGATTTTTTTGAACACTGTGTCTTTGCGGGAGCAGATGCCGTCCAGGTGTATTCCTGGCTGTCTTCGGATGTTAAAAAACTGTTGAACAGGACCGGGTTAACCCTCGAAAAATGTCCATTGACTGCAGAACGACTGGCAAAACTGATTGCTCTCATAGAGGAAGGACAGATCAGCGGTAAGATCGCCAAGACTGTTCTGGATTATATCTTCGAAGAGGATAAAGATCCTGATAAGATCTGTGATGAAAAAGGACTTGTCCAGATTTCAGATCCTGGTGCTATTGGAAAAATCATTGATGAGGTGATGTTGAAAAACGGAGACGTGGTTCAGGCTATCAAAGATGGAGATCTCCGTCAGATGGGATTTCTTGTTGGACAGGTCATGCAGGCATCAGGCGGGAAAGCCGCTCCACAGGTTGTACAGAGTGTACTAAAGGAAAAAGTTCTGGGTTAGTCCAGGGCCCAAAAGCGAGAAAGGAAAATATGCGAGTATTAGCAAAAGATATAAAAGATTCAAATGGTCAGGAAATCACCCTCAGCGGTTGGGTTCATCGTATCCGTGACCTCGGTGGTGTCAACTTTATAATTCTCAGGGATAGAAGCGGATTAGCTCAGATTGTTACCAATGACGAATTAGACCTCAATGTAGAGACGGTTATCAGCGCCACGGGAATGATTCATGAGAGTGAAAAGGCTCCCGGTGGTTATGAAATGCAACTCACAAAATTGGACATCCTGGCCGAAGCCTCTTCAGACCTGCCATTTCCTGTCAATCAGGACCCTGAAAACATAGGCCTTGAGGCTATTCTGGATAATAGGATGATCTCACTCCGAAATCCGAAGATCCTCTCTATTTTTCGTCTTCAGGCAGATCTTATCCGGTATTTTGCCGACTTTCTAAGATCCCGGGATTTTACTGAAATTAAGACCAGTAAGCTCGTTGCCGGTGGTACAGAAGGTGGATCCAACCTGTTTGAGGTTGACTATTTCGATACGAAGGTTTGTCTGGCTCAGTCACCACAGCAATACAAACAGACCATGGTTGCCAGCGGTCTGGAACGTGTTTTTGAAATTGGTCAGGCCTACAGAGCGGAAAAGCATGATACTCCACGCCATATAAACGAGTATGTTTCTTTAGATATTGAAATGGGTTACATTGAGACCGAACGGGACTTGATGACTCTGGAAGCAGAATTGATGGAGTACCTGTTCCGCAAGGTGCGGGAGAATAATCAGGCAGATCTGGATGCATGGGGTGGGACAACACCGGACCCGGATAAATGCAAAAATATTCCAATAATACCTCATGATCAGGCTAAGAAGATTGTATCCGAACGGCTGGGAAGGCGGGTCTTTGAAATCAATCCCGAAGCCGAACGGGTCATCTGTGACTGGGCCCAGGAGGAACATGGGATTCCCATGGTTTTCATCAATGCTTTCCCCAGGAAAAAAAGACCCTTTTATACCTATCCTGACGGGCTTAAAACCATGAGTTTTGACTTGATCTTCAGAGGACTGGAGATTACGACCGGCGGGCGAAGAATCAATGAATACAAGATGATGAAAGAGACACTTCCTAAATTCGGTATGACCGAAGAGGAATTGGGCGATTACATATCCATTTTTAAATACGGCTGTCCTCCCCATGGTGGTTTTGCCATTGGTCTGGAGCGTTTGACCCAGAAAATCCTTGGCTTGACCAATGTGAAAGAAGCCTCCCTCTTTCCCCGTGACCGTAAAAGAACTGGACCCTGATATTTATATGAAACAGTCTGCCCCGTTCCTCTGTGGAAACGGGGCTTTTTTTTGTTCTAAAAATTTCAGATCAATCATGGGACGAATGGATTAAAAGAGGGAATCACTTGCCAGCATAGAGGTCTCAGATTATACTGCCGATTATGGCAAAAGATACAATTAAACAGATTTTGAAAAAAACAGAGAGCCTTGGTTCAAAGATCACGATCCAGGCATGGGTAAGAACCAAAAGAGATACCAAGGACCTGGTTTTTATCGCATTAAATGACGGTTCCTGTATGAGTAATCTTCAGGTCATTGCGGATAAGTCAGTCATTTCAGAGGATGTCCTCCATAGTTTGACAACAGGCGCCAGCTGTACAGTCAGCGGTCTTCTGGTGGAATCTCCCGCGAAAGAGCAGGCTCTGGAGCTACAGGCTCTCTCTGTGGAACTCCTGGGGGAATGCCCTTCAGATTATCCCTTGCAGAAAAAAAGACACTCCTTTGAGTTTTTAAGAGAAATAGGGCATCTTAGAACCAGGACAAACACATTTAGTGCTGTCGCACGCATCAGAAATGCCTTGACCATGGCGGTACACTCTTTTTTTCAGGAACAAGAATTTTTCAATGTCCATACACCCATCATCACAGCTAGCGATGCGGAAGGCGCCGGTGAGATGTTTCAGGTTACAACCCTCCCATTTGAGACATTTAACAGTTCCGAGGGGATCGATTATTCGAGGGATTTCTTCGGGAAAAAAGCCTCTCTTACGGTGAGTGGACAACTCTCGGCAGAGACTTATGCCACCGCCCTGGGCCGAGTCTATACCTTTGGACCGACCTTCCGGGCCGAAAATTCAAACACATCCCGTCATTTGGCTGAATTCTGGATGATCGAACCCGAAATGTCGTTTTGTGATATCAACGGTAATATGGATATGGCAGAGGATTTTCTAAAGTATGTCTTGAATTATGTGCTTGAAAACTGCAAAGAAGACATGGAATTTTTTAATAAATTTATTCAAAAGGGAATCATAAATGATCTGCAAGAGGTTATCAATTCCAGTTTTATCAGGATTAGTTACACCAAGGCCATAGAAGATCTTCAATCTTCTTCGGTTAAATTTGAATATCCGGTCAGCTGGGGCATCGATCTGGCATCAGAACATGAAAAATATCTGACCGAAGAGGTGTACCATGGTCCGGTTATCATTACGGATTATCCGAAAGATATCAAAGCGTTTTATATGAAGATGAATGATGACGGTAAGACTGTAAGAGCCATGGATGTGCTTGTTCCACGCCTTGGAGAGATCATCGGCGGTAGTGAAAGAGAGAATCGGTATGATGTTCTGCTGCAACGTATCAAAGATCTGGGATTAGAGCCCGAGGATTACTGGTGGTACCTTGACCTGAGAAAATACGGTTCTGTTCCTCATGCCGGATTCGGCCTTGGGTTTGAAAGACTGATTCAATATGTGACAGGTATGACCAATATCCGGGATGTAATACCCTATGCCCGGTCTGCTAGGAACTGTGATTTCTAAAGAATTAAACCATAGAGCAGGAGGCCTCCCATGATGACACTGCTAAATTATAACCGGGCAGAACTTATACGCTATGTCCGGGATAATTTCGCTAAGAGTGAGACCTATGGAGACGCTCTTTTCAGGAAGCTCTATCACGGCTCTTCCAGGGATAAAAAATTTGAAAACCTACCCGCTTTCAAGGACTTTTTTACCCGAGCCATTAAGACGGAATTACCCCTCCTTGCGAAGACAGTCGAGGAGAATGGTACGGTCAAATTCCTACTGGATATGGGGCAGAATCATTTTAGCGAATCCGTACTCATTCCCATGAAGAAATACAGCACCCTCTGCCTCTCATCCCAAATAGGATGTGCTTATGGCTGTGTCTTTTGTGCTACAGGTCATATGGGCTTTGTTAGAAATCTATCGACTGCAGAGATTGTGTCACAGCTGCTTGTGGCACGGTATACTCTGGGGTCAGATGATCTGCAAAATGTCGTGTTCATGGGAATGGGGGAACCCTTTGACAATTTTGATAATCTGATTACAACCCTTGATATTCTTTCAGATGAACGGGGACTGAATATTCCCAAAAGAAGGATTTCAATCTCAACGGCAGGGCATATTGATGGGATCAGAAAGCTTTCGAACCTTTGTCATTCCAATCCGGAAAAGAATTATCATACTCTTCATTTGAGCCTTAGCCTTCATAGCGCCAGGGAGGAGACGAGGCAGGTTCTTATGCCCATCACCAAAATCTATCCCCTGGCAGAATTGAGGACGGTGTTGCTGGATTCTCCATTCAGCCAAACAAAGGATGGTCTTTATATTGAGTATATGATCATACCTGGTGTGAGCGATAAGGAGGCTGAACTGGAGACTTTAGGTCTTTTTTTAGAAGGAATGAATATCAAAATAAACCTTATTCCTTTTAATCCAGTTAAAGGAAGCCCCTGGAAAGCACCGACAAATGAAGAGATTAACAAGGTCTGGTGTTCGTTGAAAGAGGCCGGCTATTATTGTCGTACCCGACTGAGCAAGGGCGAAACAATGATGGCTGCATGTGGGCAACTGGGCGGCGGGAGTGAGATAAAGTGAGTACTCAAGATAATTCATTTAATAAGATGATGCAGAATATACCGGCTCTTTCAGTAATTTTCAAAGAGGGAGATACGGGACGGGTCATGTATGTCATCATGTCCGGTGAAGTAGAAATTCGTAAAAAAACAGGAAAAAATTCTTATAAAACCCTGACCGTTTTAAAGAAAGGTGACTTTTTCGGTGAAATGGCAATTATTGAAAATAAACCCCGTACGGCTACAGCTATTGCCAAGGTTCAGTCAAGGCTGATCATGCTTGATTCAGAAGCCCTCTATACAATGGTGGGTAAGAGTCCGGATTTTGCTTCGAAGATGATAAAAACACTCTCTTCAAGGTTGAGAAAAGCAGACCAGCTAATTGAGTATCTGTTGGGATCCAATGATGAGAAGCAAGTGGTTATGGGCCTGGCTGTCTATGTAAAAGGTCACCCTGAGTTAGATACAGGGAGCGGAGAATACAAGGTCAGTCTTAGAGAATTCATGAGATGGGCCTCTCAAAACCTCGGTTATCCCGATCAGGTGATTCTGGAGGCAATAAAACGGCTAATCACCCGGAAAGTGCTTACAGTAAATACTTCATCCGGGAAAATATCTGAAATTTACGTGGCTCAGAATCTTCTTTCCCGGATGTAGCTACTCTTAATGCATCCTTTTTTGGATGAAATACAATTGGTCTCTTAGAAGCGAAACTCCCTTCATGGTACAAGCTCTGGCGGAGGCCGCCTGAAGGGGCCGATCATACATATACTCTATTTCCATGGGACGGCTGGATGAAAAATCCAATTTCATACTGGGTTCATAGGGAGTCATGTTATCTGTGAAATCCAGCATTTTTTCTACAGCCGATTCTTCAATGGAACATCCGCAGGCTGAGGCGCCTTCGATGACTTCAAACATAAGAGAGCGGATGATATTCCGGGAGTGTTGGTCTTCCATGATTGTCTTGGTATCGCTGTTAAGAACCACGCTGAGCCCGTTGTAAGGTATATTCCACAGCAGTTTACGCCATCTGGCTTCGTTTAAATCATCAACAAGAGTTACAGGGATATCTGATTCATCCATGAGGGCTCCAATCTGGTTCCGCAGGGGGATGTCTTTTGAATCCATAGCACCCAGGGTGATGAGGCCGTAATCCAAATGCTCAATGATGCCCGGTTTTGTCCTGCGGGAGCAGATAAAACACATACCACCCAGTATGGGATTCTTCGGAAACCAATCTTTAAACTCGTCTTCCATACCCAAACCATTCTGGAGGATTACCAGAGCGGTCTTTTCATGAACCAAGGGCATTAACTTTTCTTTCAGTCCTTTATTACCTGTTGTCTTCAGGGATATAAGCAGCACATCCGAAGGAGGTACTCTGTCTGCGCTTTCAAAAACTAAAGGGTCTTTCAGGTGAAAATCACCCCTGGGGGAACTGACCTTCAATCCATTTTCTTTGATACTCTTGTAATCGCTACGGGCTAAAAAGTGAACTGTATTGCCATGTTCGGCTAATCGTCCTCCATAATAGGCGCCTACTGCACCGGTTCCAAATACTGTAAATGTCATAGTAATTCATTCATCTCCATTAATTCGCAAAGGCTCATATTTTCGGGAGTCATCAGCTGATAGAGTGATTTTTCCATCAATACTCCCTCTCTTTGGGGAGTATTATGCCCAAAGGTGTTTCTGATAGCATGGCTGACAAAATGGACAGCCCGGTCAATTGCCGAAGGCAGGCTGTCTCCCAGAAGGAGACGTCCTGTAATCACACTGGCGAAGATATCTCCCGTTCCAGGGTATGAGGCGGGAATATGCAGGGTCTCAGCCTTCCAAATCCTGTGCAGATCTTTTTCGTAGGCCATGACAGTGTTGATACCCTTATTATTTTTCAGAGGAATACTCGTAATGACAACTTTTTCCGGCCCCTTGGATGCCAGTTCCCGCAAGAGATCTGCAGCCTCTTTCATGGTCAGCTCTTGTTCAAATGGACGATCTAGAAGAAAGCAGGCTTCTGTGTAGTTGGGAGTTATCAGCTTGGCACGTTGGACCAGTGTTTTCATACCTTCAATCATTTCCATGCCCATGGGACCATAAAAACTGCCGTCATCCCCCAGTACCGGATCTATGGTAATAAACTGATCCTCTGATTGAAAATGGTCAATAAGGTCTTCGAGGATACTGATCTGCCTGGGAGATCCCAGAAATCCCGAATAGATGCAATCAAAACTAAGAGGCAGCGTTTTCCAGTGATTTACAGTTTGTTCCATCACTTCTGTCAGGTCGTGAAATACATAATTTTCGAAACCATCTGTCTGGGTAGACAGTACTGCCGTTGGGAGTGGACAAACGTTGATTCCCATGGCGGATAGGATGGGAAGTACAATCGTAAGAGAGGAGCGTCCATAACCGGAAAGGTCATGCACAGCTGCAACACGGGGAATAGGATTCTTCATGGGCTGATTATAATGGATAGAAGGAGTAATGAGAAGATCTCAATTTTTTTCCTCCCCTGTCGATTATAATAAAATCAACAGGAGGGTAGGGCTTTGCAAATGACATTAACAAGGGAAGAGGAGAAAGCCTTTTTTTTACTCATGGGAATATCAGGCCGGGGAGTCAATCCTGGAGATGAAGAAACCCTCAAAAGAGCATTCAGAAACAAAGCCAAAAAAGCACATCCTGATTTGGCAGCCCGTCTTGGGAAAGATCCTCAGGTAATGCAAAAGCATTTCATGGAACTCAATGATGCTTTTAATATCCTGATGGAACGGCTGCAGCGTGAGCCCCCAAGCTATACAGTTTGTAGGGGAAACAGGTCTAAAAATGAAGCAGCTCGGGCTCCTTTTAAAGAAAAGAGAGCCTCTTCAAGGGCTCCCTGGGGGACACAAAAAGAAGAGAACCGAGGTGAACGTGATACTGGTGGTCAAAAAAAGAAGACAAGCGATCAAGGGGACTTCTACTTCAGCGGACGGACTCCCAATCGAAACCTAAGATTTGCGGAATATCTCTATTATTCGGGGGTTATTTCATGGATGGATCTGGTTCATGCCCTTGTCTGGCAGTATAGAAACAGACCAAAAATCGGTGAAATGGCTACTCAGGAAGGGCTTCTCTCCTTTGAAGATGTTCTGGAAATCATACGGGAAAAGAAACAGGGAGAGCTTTTTGGTGAAGCGGCACTCCGAATGGGATACCTTAAGCAGGTACACCTCAACTCCCTGGTGAGAAAACAGAAGAAACTGGGGATTCCCATCGGACACTACTTCATTTTATCCCGTAAGATGACCAAAGAGACTCTGTATAAAAAGCTCTCAGAATACAGACGGCATAATACTATTTTTGACGCGAAATAAGGCTCATGAACTCTTCTCTTGTTGCAACAGAAGAATGGAAACTGCCCAGCACTGTTGAGGTGAGCATGGATGAGTTCTGCTTTTGGACTCCTCTCATCATCATACACATGTGACGGCATTCCATTACCACGCCGACTCCTTCTGCACCTGATTCATCCTTGACCGTTCTGGCTATCTCTGCCGTGAGGCGTTCCTGAATCTGAAGGCGACGGCTGTAAAAATCCACGATTCTTGCTAGTTTACTGACTCCTAGGACCTTGTTCTTTGCGATGTAGCCAATATGGCAGACACCAAAAAACGGTAGCATATGGTGTTCACAGAGGCTGTAAACCTCAATGTCTTTACAGACAATCATGTTGTTTGCTTCAGATTCAAAGACGGCATCATTGATTATTTCTTTCAAATCCATGGAATAGCCGCTGGTAAGGAATCGGTAGGCTTCGGCAACCCTTTCTGGTGTTTTTAAGAGACCTTCCCGATGCGGATCTTCACCAATTTCTATAAGCAGTTCTTTTATCAGTTGGGAAACTCTTTCCTTATTCATGAATCATTCTCCTCAATTCGTTTGTAAAATCAGAAAGGGGTTGCATTCTTTGTCTATCAGAGGGAGCTGCACAGGCATTTAATTTGCCGAGACCGGGCAGTTTCAGATTCGGTGCAATTTCAAGGAGGGGGACAAAGATAAATTCCCTTGTTAGTATATCAGGTGAAATATAATCTCTATGGAGGATTATATCCAGATCCAATGTTCTGGAAGAATAGGGGTCATCGGTTCTGATTCTTCCACATTTTGTCTCTATATTCTTTAATATATCCTTCAGTGAGGACCGGCTTCCTGAATACTCATTCAGGCACCAGATCCCGTTGATATAAGAAGGATTTTCCTTGTGTTTTAGCGGTTCTGTTCTGTAATGGGTGGACACTTTCTGAATAGAAAAGCCCTGATTTATGAGTTCTTTCAGCGCCAGTTTTATATTTTTTTTCGGGTCCAGATTGGACCCGACCCCTAGGTAGCTGTTCATCCTTTGCGGAATATTTCCACACCCACAGAACGGGCAAATCGGAGCGCTGTGGGTTTTTCAACCTTGACCAGAACCGCCTTGACCCCCTTGTATCCAAGGCAGCAATCACTGATGGTTGATGCTAGTTTTTCAACAAGGAGGAACGAAGAGCCTTCAACCAGGGTCATGATATCCAGTTTCAGTTTTTTATAATTGACAGTGTCCTCAATATCTTCGGACTCAATGGATTTGCTAAAGTCAGTGTACAGGGTCAGGTTTATAAGGACATCCTGCTTGTTGATCCTTTCATCGGGATTTATGCCAATAATACACCGGAGCATAAGGTCTGAAATAATAATTTTATCCATTGTCATATAATCGAAGTTGCTATAGTCCATAAAAACTCCTTTTGAGGTGCCTGCCTCCATCCACAAAGAGGACCTGGCCTGTAATGAATGTATTGGATATGAGGAACAGCAAGCTGTCGCTAACCTGATCCAGGGTTCCAATCTTATGCAGAGGGTTGGTCATAATTCTCTTTTTTAGATAATCATAAGACTCCCCCGGAGGAGGAATCACAAGGCCTGGAGCCACCGCGTTTACTCTTATCTGGGGAGCCAGTTCTTCACTGAGCATTCTTGTGAGAGAAAACAGAACCCTTTTGCTAATATGATAGGCTAGATGCTCCTTATCGTTGTCCAATATCCTCGTGTCCAGGAAATTGATGATGCATTCGGCTGTTTTAGATTCCTCCGCGAAGGCCCTAGAAAGAAAGAATGGACTGAGGGCGTTCACCTGCAGATTTTCGGTAAAGTCGGATTCTTGAACATTTTTATATGTGGAAGAGGGGAACATGGAGGCTGAATTTACCAGATAATCAATATTTTCGGTAAAGGATAGTGCCTTCTTCATCAGTTGTTTTCCCGATTCAGGAAGCGATAGATCGTGCCCTATTGTCCAGGCTTTCTGCCCCTGTGCCTGGATGGTCTCGGCCAGTTCTTCCGCTTCATTTTTGGAATTGTTGTAATGGATAAGGATCTCCGCCCCTTCCCGGGCCAATCTCAGGGCACAGGACCTCCCAATCCTCTTGGCACTCCCTGTGATTAATGCTGTTTTACCTTTTAATGTCATGCTTTTAGTTTCCCGGTTTGGATTTTAATTCTTCCAGAACCCGGAGAATCTCCGGCAGCAGCTGTTTTTTTCTGGATAAGATTCCCGGAAGAGAATAGAGCTGTTCGCTTATTTTATCATAAATCAATTTGGATTCGGCTATCTCCAGTTTCGTAACAAGAAGACAACTTTCTTCCTTGATGACATTGGTGACTAGCAAGAGAACCCAGTCAAGATTTTTATTTTTCCTCAAGGCTTCCATGGAGCTTAAATATTTTTCTTTTACCCGGTCTATGTCTTCTAAAGTGATGACTTCTGCCTGAGATATTCCAATATTTAGCTGTTCCCTATAGATTTTGAAGTCGGCCTTCAGCACTTCTACCGGTTCTGTCTCTTCCAAAGATGTATTCTGACTGAAAAGCTCCTGTCCAAAGGTCTTTAGTTCCAGGTTGGCAATACTGAGCAATTCATCGACTGCCACTCTATCGAGTTCGGTGGTTGTGGGAGACTTCAGCAATACAGTATCGGATAATATTCCCGAGATGAGCAAAGTGGCTGTTTCTGCATCAATTTCCACCATATTGATTTTAAAATGGCTGTACACGATGGTACAGGTGCTTCCCACTGGTTTTGCATATACGTAAATTGGTTCTTTGGTCCGGCTGTTGCCCAGTCTGTGGTGATCCAGTATTTCGAGTATCTCAGTCTGATCGGCTCCGGGAACACTCTGATCAATTTCATTATGATCCATAAGGATCAATTTCTTCTGTGGTTTTTCAATAAAGCATCTACGGGTAACGATTCCGGAGAAACATTCGTCTTCGAAAACAGGAAGCCCCCTGAGTCTGGAATTCATGAGGGTGGACTTGGCTTCGTCAAAACTCTGATCACTCTGGAGGCTCTCGGGGGTTTTGTTCATTACATTCTTAAGAGGGGTGCTCAGTCTGAGAAGCCGGATTGTCTCGGCTGTATCACTATGAGAGCAAAATACGGTTCCTTCATAATTTGAGAAATCAATGGGTAACTCTTCATCTTTGGACATACCAGTGAGGATGACAGCGGGGAACTGTTCTTCCACTGCAAATTGGAGTATGTCTTCTCTTAGACCGATCACAAGGAGCGGTTTTAAGGGGAGCATCTTGTTGATGCGCTCCTTGCTTATTTCGTAGGGCATCGCACCGGTCATGATGGGTGCATCGAATTCCTGCTCTTTACCCCTTCTATAAAAGTAACCGGGGAGAACAATTTTAAAATTATTAATCCTAAAGCGGTATACTGGTCTTTTAACAAGATTGTCGTTTATAAGAAATCCCGATATTTCGTGGAGGCTTATAATGCCTCTAAACTCGGTCTCTTCCTCAAATACGGGGATAACACTGAGGTTTTCTTCATCCAGTCGGCGGATGGCCGAAAAAACAGGATCGTTCATATCCAGGGTCGGGATGTCTCTTTTGGCAACATCTGCAACCACGGGGCTTATGTTTTTCATCAATCTGGGCGCTTTGAGATTCAATTTATCAAAGACCAGCCGGGTCTGTTTGTTCAGATGACCACATCGAATGGGGATATACCGGTTTTTGGTGTCTATTTTATTTTTGAGAATACTATAGCAGTAGACACTGCAGATAGAATCCATATCTGGGTTTTTGTGACCTGTAATGTATATGTCAGACAGGGGGATACTCCTTGGATCATAAAAAACAGCTTTTTTTTAGCCTTTTGTACTGATGAGGATTATAATGATTAAGCTCATTCCTGTCCATGATTCTACTTGGATTCAAATTTAATTCTCTGTTAGAAGATACCCTTTGGCTGCCTGATTCAGCAGATGGCTTGATAACCAGAGAGGGGCATGGCCTTTTTCGGCATATCTGGCCCTCATGGGTGAGTTCATCTTTACATTATCAGGGTCAAGTAAGTTCATTTTAGCCAATACGATTCCCTTTCTGTAATTGTGGTGGATGTATTGTACGTTCCCCTGGCTGTCTGAGCTGACAACCATACCAATGTGAGTCAGGGGATCATTAATTTTTCCATCGTCATTGCTGTCATAGGTATTGTCCCAGAAGAGTATGTCTCCAGGAGCCAAATGAGGCTGTTTGTAAAGGAGGTGGCTATCATCCATGAATCCGTAGAGTCTTTGTACTCCTCCACCACTGTACTGATTCAAAGGTGATAGAAGATCAATTCCGGATTTGTAGTACACGGCCATGACAACTCCCGAACAATCCATATTGAATTTTCTGCCGTCTACAACCAGAGTCTTTTTTCCCAAGGCCCAACGGGCTGAGTCAATGAGATCCTCTTGTACGGAGCTGGTACCAGTGGAGGGATCTATGGTTGGTTCCTTGCTGTCAATCTGAGGGACCGTAGCGCAGGAGGAAATAAAAAAAAGGGTCAGAAACAAAAGAAGAATCGTTTTGGAACACTTTTGCATGATCAACTCCCACTAAAGATGTAATATATAAAAGATTCTAGTAGATTGAGAATAAGCTGTAAAGCAGAGATCAGCAGAGAGGTTAATATGGAAGATGTTTATTTAGAGAAGATGATCAGTAAATTCGCTACTCCCATTCAATACAGTCTTAAAAGCGACTCTGGAGATATTCAGATGAATTCGCTCCTGGGGAAAAAAATCCGTATCTATTTTGAAGGGATCATACATTGTGTTGTTTGCGGCAAAAAAATCAAAAAAACTTTTGCCCAGGGAAGTTGTTATGACTGCTTCAGGAATGCAGCTGAGAATTCCGAGTGTATCATCCGTCCCGAACTCTGTAAGGCTCATCTTGGAGGAGGAAGAGACCCAATATGGGAAGAAAAAAATCACAATGTTCCCCATTATGTGTATCTGGCCCTCTCTAGCGCCGTTAAGGTGGGTGTGACCAGGGGCAATCAGATTCCTACTCGGTGGATTGATCAGGGAGCCAGTGAAGGACTCATCCTGGCCGAGTGTCCCAATCGTTTTCATGCCGGAGAACTGGAAGTGTATCTCAAGGACAGCTTTACGGACAGAACCAATTGGCAGAGGATGCTGAAGAATCAGGTTTCCAGCGAATCTCTTTCAGAGGTCAAGGATTCCCTGGTAGAGACTCTGGAAGAACCCTTTTCATCCTGGATCACAGACCATAGAATACCCGAGGTCTTGGACTATCCGGTCATTGAGTATCCACAAAAGGTCAAGTCTTTAAAATTGGACAAAGAACCCGTGATAGAAGCTGTTCTTATGGGCATAAAGGGACAGTATTTACTCTTCGATGGAGGGCGAGTTCTTAATGTCCGAGCCCACAGTGGATACAATGTCAAAATTGACATCTCATAGAAACAGGTTTTTAAATAAATATTTACTTGACCATCTCTGCTTTTCTGGTAGATTATGAAACTAATGACAGGTATGTCTCCGGGGGGTAAACCCTATCAGAATCCACCACCTCTGTCCTCGTCTTTGCTTCAAGCAGTGAAGCCACCGGAGTCTAATTTGCCCTTAACTTTGCCCATGAAGCTGGTTCTCAATACGACGGGTTTGAGCGTCTTAAAAAGCAATCAGGCAAAGGGTGATAAGAACCTCTCCGGCTATGAAGTTCCTGTTAGTCAGTACAAACCGGATGTCATCCGGAAACTTTTGCTCAAGAATTGTCTGAACCGTATTGATGTCTCCCTGGATGATGTTGTTCGTCACCGGAGGGATATTCTTGACATCACAAAAATCCTATTTTTCTCTATTCTTTATAAACAATTTCGTAGAGATCTTTTGGAAAAAACAGTCAATACAATCCTGATTCAACAGTGGAACAGGCAGCATCCCCGGCAGAAGCTTGATGTAACGTCGGATCAATCCATGAGTAGCATTGAAAAGTCTCTTGCGGGAAAAACCGAAGAACAAGCTCTTTTCAGGCGAAACCTCCTCATACATCTCTGGAAAGATTATTACGACCTGTTTCAGGATGATGAACCCCATAAAAAAATGGGTATGGCAGAAAAACTGATACAGGAAATGCACCCTTTGACCATGTTTATTCTCCTGGATTACAGAAAACATGATGAAATTAAGCAATTAACCCAATTTGTCATTGAGACAATTGCATTGTATATAAAGCGATTCGCTCTTCCTGAATTCAATGGACTTGTTCTGTTGGAATACCTACAGAGTTCAGAGCGTGAAAATCTCATAAATCTATATAGCGGGATTTTGGAGAAAGGCGGTCGTCATACAGAAGACTTCCCCATGAATGACCAGATCAGGAATGAATTGATAAAAAGAAAAATTTCTCCTGTAACAAAATTCAGTTTTCTATTTGAGATCAAAAATAGTTCTACCCGTGGCCAGATTAATAGGATCAGGACAATGGTCATCAGCGGTGATAAAGAGTCTAGAGAAATCAATGATATTCTGTTTCACCGGGATAACAGCCGTCTGGATAAACGCAGTGTGAAGGACTATCTGGAACAGGATGGGCAGTGTGATGAAAACTACAATCCTGAGATCCTCTATTACTATCTGAATCATCTAGAAGAAGCCTGCAAGGAAACAGGGTGTTCTTTTTCATCCTTTGTCAATTGCGGTTCCGATAACCGGCTTTCCATGACCCACCTCGTTTTTGATAGCTGAATATGAGTCAACTCACTGTCATTCTTATACAGTATTTTTTCCTATTCTCTCTGGGTACCAGTGTCGGATGGTTTATAGAATTATTTTGGCGTAGATATTTCGGTAAGGCGAGGAGATGGATCAACCCAGGGTTTCTAAACGGTCCCTGGTTGCCTCTTTACGGCTTTGGTTCCATTGTCTTGTTTCTTCTTTGCAAGCTGAACCTTCCTTTGTGGCTGCATATCCTATTCATATTTTTTACCCTTTCGGGTCTTGAGTTTTTGGCAGGCCTGATATTCATTAATCACTTCAGGATCAAACTCTGGGATTATTCGGAAAACTGGGGTAATATAATGGGCCTTGTTTGTCCTTTATACAGCCTGTTGTGGACAGTCTTGGGGGTTTTCTTTTATTTTTTCATATACCCCTATTTGATGGAAATCATCGATTATGTCTTTCAATATGTTCAATATACCTTCCTCATAGGTCTCTATGGTGGTCTGTTTGCAGCCGATTTATGGCAATCCTTCAATTTAGCAGGACGCATTAAAAACTTTGTTAATGAAACAGAAGAGAAGTGGTCTATTGATTTTGAAAAGCTAAAACTGGAGTTGAGAGACAGGGTTCAGGAAGGAATTGTCAACAGGACGCGCTTTTTTCTCCCATTTTATGGAGAATTGGGTTTCTCCTTCAGAGAACAGCTGAAAAGGCATCGCTTGAATCTTCGTAACCATGGCCGTCCTCTCCAAAAATTAATAAAGAAAAAACGGAGTAAGTGAGGAGGATGCATGTCCCATTAAAGAACAATCCTGATGAATTCAATGATTCCGTTAAGGATATTCTGTCAAATGAGGATTTTCAAAAACTGGATTCCATCCCTCATCACGGCAAAAGCATTCTGGATCATAGCTGTAAGGTGGCTCAACTGGCCTGGTTGTGGTCAAAACGCTTAAGGTTAGACCGCACATCAACGGCGAGAGGAGCCCTTCTGCATGACTTTTTTCTATACGACTGGAAGAAAAAGCGATCAGGAAGGAATCGGCGATTTTACGAATGGTCTAAAATGCATGGATTTACCCATCCCGCAGAAGCCCTACAAAATGCGGAAGAACGATTTTCTTTGAATGTTATTGAAAGGGATATCATACTTCATCATATGTTTCCTCTGACAATACAGCCACCCCGGACAAAGGAAGGCTGGCTTGTTATGCTGTGCGACAAATGGGTCTCTTTGAGGGATATCCCATCCTTTGTATTCAATTTGCTGAAATAAACAGCTTAATGCCATTGTTTTCATTATTTTAATTTGTTGCTATCTTAGGGCATACAAAATCGTAAGGATACCGTTTTGAATAAGAAGTTTCGTTTATTCATTTATGTTTTTTTACTCATACTGATTTCTCCCCTGTTTGCCAATGCGGGAGTGGAGGGCAGCCTGGTTGAAAAAATGACTGACCTGGTCTTTCAGATAGGTGTCATTCTCTTCGCCGCCAAATTGGGCGGATTTCTGATGAAGAAAATGGATATGCCCTCAGTTCTGGGAGAATTGATGATGGGAATCCTCATCGGTCCCTATCTTTTGGGAGGCCTTCCATTTTTCGGATTTCACAATGGACTCTTTCCCCTTGTCAATCCAGAATTTCCTGTGACTCCAGAATTGTATGCTTTCTCGACGGTGGCATCCATTATCCTCCTGTTCCATTCGGGGCTGGAAACAGACCTTTCCATGTTCTTACGCTTTTCGGCTAAGGGGGCCATCATTGGCATCGGTGGGGTTTTTGTATCCTTTGTCTCCGGAGCTTGGGCTGGCAGTCTGATTACAGGACTTCCCATCATCTCTCCGGTTAATCTATTTCTGGGGGTCATCAGCACCGCCACATCCGTGGGCATTACGGCCCGTATCCTTTCGGAGCAAAGGAAGATGGATTCACCCGAAGGTGTGACCGTCCTGGCTGCCGCTGTTATTGATGATGTCCTGGGGATCATTATTCTGGCCATCGTTTTGGGTATTGTCTCTGTTATGACGGGTCATGGTGGTGCCGTGAAATGGAGTGCCATCGGTTATATTGCTTTAAAAGCCATTGGTGTTTGGCTGGGATTTACGGTTCTGGGGTTATTTTTTGCCCGAAAAATCGGAAACAGCCTTAAAATATTCAATAGTGAAACCTCCATTTCTGTCATGAGTCTGGGATTGGCTCTCATCCTGTCTGGGATTTTTGAAAAAGCGGGATTAGCCATGATTATTGGAGCCTATGTCATGGGACTCTCCTTGTCCAGGACAGACTTGAGTTTTGTAATTCAAGAGAAAATACACCCCATACAGGAATTTTTTGTGCCTATCTTTTTCTGCGTCATGGGGATGCTGGTCAATGTCAATGAAGTTCTAAAACCGGACGTCCTGATTGCCGGGGTTTTCTTTTCTCTTGTGGGTATCCTATCCAAGGTTGTGGGCTGTGGAATCCCCTCTCTCTTTTTGAATTTTAATCTATTGGGAGCCGCCAGGGTCGGTGTTGGAATGGTTCCCAGAGGTGAGGTGGCGCTGATCATGGCAGGAATAGGAATCTCTGCTGGCATCCTCAGTCCCGGCCAATTCGGTGTGGCTGTCTTGATGACCCTTGTGACAACCTTGATTCCTCCTCCGGTCCTTACCATTCTCCTGAGGAAAGAGAAGAGGGGAACAAGAACCGAAATGAAAGGCTCTACGACGGTAGTCAATGTTTTCGATTTTCCATCCTATGAGTTAATGACACTGGCTCTGACCAAGGTTATTCAAGCCTTGAAAGAGGAGGGATTTTATCTTCATGATATGGAACTGGACCATCATCTCTACCAGATCCGTAAGGATGATGTATTTTTGACCATACATGAACATGCTGATCATTTTGAAGTCGTTTCAGATCCTGAAGATGTATTTTATATCAAGACCGTCGTGTATGAATCCCTCTTAGAAGTCAATAATACAATCGAAAATCTGAAAACTATGGCAAAACCAGAAGAGTTAAAGAAAGAACTCTCCGCCGACGACAATACTAGGGTTCAAAACAGCTTCTTTAAGGATATCCATGAAAACTGTATCATCATGAATCTGAAGGGAAACAATAAAAACAGCATCCTTTATGAAATGGTTGATCTGATGGATAATGCTGGTAAGCTGGTAGATTATGAAGAATGTCTTCAGGCTGTGCTAGACCGGGAAGCCTCCATGAGCACGGGAATGCAGAACGGAATAGCCATCCCCCATGGGAAAACCGATGGGGTGAGGGAACTTGTTGTCGCCATAGGCTTGAAGAAAGAAGGAATCGATTTCTCCTCACTCGATGGTCAACCTAGCAAAGTCTTTATCATGACCTTGTCTCCGAAAAAGAACACAGGACCACACATCCAATTTCTTTCATCTATCAGCGCAATTTTGAATAAGCCCCACTTTATTGATGATCTTTTAGCCTGTCCAAACGCAGCCTCAGTGAAAGAACTTCTCATCAGAGAGGCTAAGGAGAAGGGTTAAATATCCTCGGGTATAAAACCTCTTCTATTCATTAGAACGGCCAGATAGATGAAGGGAGTATCCAGAAGGGCGACGATCCATTTCAACAGGTAGGTTGATAAGAATATCTGGAGAAGAACATCCTTGGGGAATTGGCCCGCAAAGGCTACGAGGGTAAACACGACAGAGTCTATGAGCTGACTGATCATTGTGCTTGCATTATTTCTGACCCAGATAAACCGATCGGCCGGCCATTTCTTTTTCCAGAAACTGTAAGACCATACATCGTGTATTTGGGACAGACCGAAAGCCAGAAGACTCGCCAGCACAATCCTGGGCATTAAACCAAAAATGTTTTTCATGGACTCTTGAACCCAGTCATCAGAAGATGGCTGAAACCAAAGGGCCGCCTGAAAGAGGCACATGGATGCAATGAGGGATAGGAATCCCACCAATACCGCCCTTGCGGCAGACTTCTTTCCATAGTTTTCAGAGAGGATATCTGTAACAAGAAAGCTAGAGGCATAGACAATATTGCCCAGGGTGGCATTGATACCAAATATATCAACCAGTTTCAGGACTTGTATATTGGCAACGATGGCGGCTATGGGAATCCAGATATAGAGGCCTGTCTTTCCAAAGAGCCTGTAAAAAAGTAAGATAAATAGAAAATTTGCCAATAGCATGGCAATCCAGAGGTATTCGTTCAATGGTGTTCTCCCAGTTTTTGATTTATAGATAAATCATTTTTCATATGATATATCCACAGGGTGGGTTTTGGCTGGCACCGCCCCTTTTGCAGATTAACAAACTGCGTAGCAATCATACCGATCTACCGCTTCTACTGCAAGAAGGATGCCTCTTTTAAAGGATTTTTTTATGAAATACAAGGCTGTTGTTTTTGATCTCTTTACAACTCTGACTTCCCTGAGACACCTCAAAGATGCTCCAGGCAGGTTTTCAAATCAAATTTTAGGTATCTCTTCGGAGGAGTGGTCGGATGCTTTGTTTAATCGATCTCGTGAAAGGCTTACGGGGCTGATCACCGATCCTGTGGATATCATTAGGGATATCGCCTGGAAGATTGACCCTTCAATTTCAGAAGACATTCTCAACAGTTGTGCCAAAGAAAGGCGTCTCCGCTTTAACTACTGCCTTAAACATCCGCCTGCGGGAGTCGTAGAGTCTCTGCTGGCCATCAGGGAGGGGGGCTACAAGTTGGGACTGGTTAGCAATGTAGATGTCATAGAAGTAGAGGGATGGAAAGGTTCTGATCTTTCGACTTGTTTTGATACGGCGGTTTTTTCGTGTTATGAAGGGTATATGAAACCTGACCCTGAAATTTTTGGTCTCTGTTCAACAAGACTTGATGTGGCTCCCCAGGATTGTCTTTATGTTGGAGACGGTGGAAATGAGGAGCTGATTGCCTCGGCAAAAGCCGGGATGACTGCCGTTCTGACCAGTCAGTTTCTGCAGGATACGGCGCCCGAAAAAGTTATGGAAAGAGAAAAAACTGTAAACCATCATATTCGGAATTTGGATGAAATTCTCCCCCTTTTAGGCCAACTGGAGGGCTGACATTTTCCTATATATCCTGTTAGGACGGGGTTATAGCCCTTTGACAGTCATGAGAGGATAAATTATTATTACATATAACGCTCTTTAAGAAAAAACCGGCTTCTTTATGCTCCAAAGTCATATCCGGTTAATTTTACATGCGAAAAAAAAACTAAGGATATTTATTTGGAATTTAAAGAATTACCCCTCAGCGAATCTACGCTGAAAGCCGTCGAAAAAATGGGTTTCAAGGAACCTACGCCCATTCAGGAAAAAGTCATACCATTGTTGCTGGAAACACAGCGGGATGTTACAGGGTTGGCTCAGACCGGAACAGGAAAGACCGCTGCTTTCGGACTGCCTCTTATAGAGCTGGTAGATACGAATAAGAGGGAAATTCAGGGACTTGTACTCTGTCCTACAAGGGAGCTTTGTCTCCAGATCAACAGAGAAATGGAGTTGTTCTCAAAATTTACAAAAGACCTCCGGATTGTGCCCGTCTATGGTGGTAAGGATATGGGTTCTCAAATCCGTTCCTTAAAGATGAATCCTCAAATTCTTGTAGCAACACCTGGTCGTCTGGTGGATATGATAAAACGTGGGGTTGTTGATATCAGCAAACTTCGTTATCTCATCATGGATGAAGCGGATATCATGCTCAATATGGGGTTCCGGGATGAATTGGATTTTATACTGGCCTCGTCTCCTGATGAGAGGCAGACATTACTTTTTTCTGCGACTATGCCACCAGAAGTTGCCCGTATAGCCAAGGAATATATGACCGATCCCATCGAAATTGCCATGGGAAAAAAGAATGAGGGAACCGATACCATTGAACATTATTTTTATCTGGTTCAGGCCCGTGACAGATACAACGCCCTAAAGAGGCTTGTTGATTTTAACCCAGGAATCTATGGACTTGTGTTTTGTCGAACCCGTGCTGATACTCAGATGGTGGCTGATCGTATGCTCAAAGACGGCTACAATGTGGATGCCCTTCATGGTGATATGACTCAACAGCAGCGTGAATTTGTTATGAAAAAATTCAGAGAACAGAGCCTGCAGATACTTGTGGCTACTGACATTGCTGCCAGAGGGCTGGATGTCAATAATCTTACTCATGTCATTCATTATGAGCTACCCGATGACATTGAATCCTATAATCATCGTAGCGGAAGGACAGGCCGTGCAGGACGAAGGGGTACATCCTGTGCCATCGTCAACATGCGTGAAAAATACAAGATAAAGAGAATAGAAAAGACTCTGGGAAGAAAAATCCTGGAGGCGCCCGTTCCATTGGGAGCTGATATTTGTGAACAGCAGCTTATGGACCTCATCGATCGGGTTCAGACTGTTGATGTAGATGAAGAACAGATTGCTCCCTACATTGGAGTGATAGAAGATAAGCTGAGAGATTTGGACAGGAACACTCTGCTCAAACATTTTATCTCAATGGAATTTAACCGTTTCCTCAGTTACTATGGAAATCAACAGGATCTTCAGCCCGTTAAGGCGGAAAACTTTAGAGACAGAGGCCGGGATAGAGCTGGGGATAGAGGTGGATTTCGAGGCAATCGTGATAACAGTAATGTGCGCTATGTCCACATGAATATGAATCTGGGCCATCGAGATAGAATCAGTCCTCAGCATATAATTTCAATGATCAACAGGAGTACAAAAGGCTCCAAAGTTCCCATCGGTCGTATTGATATCGGGCCTACAAAATCCTCAGTACAGATTGATGCCGCTTATGCCAGCCAGGTGGAAGAGGCTCTGAGCCGTGTTCCCTTTGAGGGAAAAAAGATTCGGTTGGATGTCCAAAAAGACGCTCCTGCCGGAAGCGAAGGCGGCTCTTTTAACCGCGGTGGTTATAGCGGAGGCGGTTATAACGGCAAGCGAAAAAGCGGTGGCTATAATAAACGCGGAAAAGGCGGCAAATCGGGCAGTTTCCGGTAAAGTAAAATTTTCCTCTTCCGATCATATTATAAGAAGGGCTGGAAATCAGACCTTTGAAATGATAGGGAGAGGAACAATGATTCGTGGACTCTATACTGCTTCAAGTGGAATGCAGGCACAACAGCACAGATTGAACGCACTATCCAATAACTTGGCGAATGTTGATCTGACTGGTTACAAACGCGACACTTCTGTACATAAGGCCTTTCCTGAAATGATGATCCGCAGGTTTAATGATGACGGTGTTCACCAGTTTCCCATCGGTTCGGTAGATACTGCACCCATTGTTGGAAAACTTGGAACCGGCGTTGAATATAATGAGTCCTTCACCGTTTTCGAACAGGGGGCTCTTAAAGAAACCTCCAATCCTTTCGATGTAGCCATGGATGGTGACGGATTTTTTACAATTCAGACAAACAATGGCGAAAGATTCACACGTAATGGTTCATTCATCCTCGGTAAAGAGGGGCTTCTTTTAACAAAAGAGGGGTATCCTGTTCTTGGTGAAGATGGTCCAATTCAGATAAAACTCAATAACTTTACCATAGACTCCAAAGGGAGAATTTTTCAGAATGGGGAGCTTTCTGACAATCCTCAGAGGCTTGTTTCTATGGATGAGAATGATTGGGCAGATTCAGAGCTGGTAGATACCCTGAAGATTGTCCAGTTTGAGGGTAACGGCAATCGTTTCCTGAAAAAACAGGGAAGCAGCCTTTGGAATAACAACCTTGAATCCGGTGAACCTATGGCCACCTCCCTTGAGAATCGTCCCAAGGTTTTGCAAGGATTCCTTGAAGCCTCCAATGTGAACCCCGTGAGCGAGATGGTCAACATGATAGAGGTCAACAGAGCCTATGAGGCTAATCAGAAGGTGATCAGCTCTCAGGACTCACTTCTCAATAAATTGATAAACGGTGCGGCTAAGTATTAAGCCCTCTAGATAGGAGAATCAGAATATGATGAGATCATTATGGACCGCTGCCTCAGGAATGAACGGACAGCAGTTTAACATTGATACAATTTCCAATAACCTCTCCAATGTAAATACTACGGGTTTTAAGCAGGTTCGAGCCGATTTTGAAGATCTGATTTATCAGACTCAAAAAATAGCCGGAACTCCCGCAACAGAAGATACGGTTGTTCCTACTGGTATTCAGGTAGGTCATGGTGTAAAAGTTGCAGCCTCACAGCGAATGTTTACCCAGGGATCTCTCCAGAATACAGGAAACGAATCGGATATTGCCATTCAGGGAGAGGGTTTTTTCAGAACTCTTCAAATTGATGGTAGCTTTGGATATACAAGAGACGGTTCTTTTAAAATTGACAGCAATGGTCAGCTTGTTACTTCTAACGGAAATAAAGTACTCCCGGAAATTATCCTTCCAGAGGGGTTTATCAGAGAATCCTTCGCCATAAGCCAGGATGGGCGAATTAATGTAAAGCTACCCGGTAGCGATGATCCTGTCGAAGTGGGGCAGGTCCAGCTTTTTCGTTTTGTCAATCCCGCAGGTCTGCAGGCCATAGGTGAAAATACATTCAAACTGACTAGTGCTTCGGGAGATCCCATAGGAGGACGTCCCGGGTTTGACGGTATGGGTAAGGTCTATCAAAAGTTTCTTGAAAGTTCCAATGTGTCAGTTGTAAAAGAAATGGTTAACATGATTGTTGCCCAGAGGGCCTATGAGTTGAACTCCAAAGCCATACAGACATCGGATACCATGTTGGGTATCGCCAATAATCTGAAGAGGTAGAGCTAGATGGATAATATAAGTGCTGCAGGTAACTATCATTTAAGTAATAATTCCTCCGTCCAACTGGAAGGTAAACTGCAGTCCAATAAGGTTAGTTCCGGTGAAATGGATAAGCTGAAAGAGGCTTGCAACGATTTTGAGGCCATCTTTATCAAACAGATGCTGGACTCTATGAAAAAGACAATCAACTATTCCGATTTAAGCAAGAGGAATATGGGTGAAGAGATCTTTGATGACATGCTCTATGATGAGTATGCTAAAAAGATGAGCGGCACAGCCGGTCTCGGCATTGGCAATATGATGTTTCAGCAACTCTCAAGACAGTTACCCTCTGATATTCTTTAATAATCCTTTTTGTCATACTTCAACCGGCTGTACCAGCCGGTTTTTTTATGGGAGCAATTCCAATAGACATCTCCATGATCTCCGCCCCCTCTGGATTCAATACTAGTCATATTTGAGTTATAAAATATGAAGGTGTATACAAAATAAGACATAATAATCGATTTTTTCAGCATAGTATTTATACTCCATAATTTTTTAAGTTGTTTTGCAGTAATAATATAAAAATAATATTCACCTTTTATCTCGTCTTGGCATGGAAAATGCTATTTATTAGACAGGGGGTGTAATGCCATGAAATACACGACAGATACATCTTATGATACAAGTTTTAAATTTTATCTTGATGAAATAAGCCGATATAAGTTACTCACATTTGAAGAAGAAGTCATGCTGGCAGAAAAAATTGCCAACGGAGATGAGAAAGCCAGGTTGAAGATGATTAACTCAAATTTGAGGTTGGTTGTCAAAATGGCACGATCTTATCAGATTTCAGGTGTCAGCCTTATGGATTTGGTTCAGGAAGGCAATTTAGGGTTGATAAAAGCGGCAGAACGATATGATTATAGAAAGAATGTCCGTTTTTGTACCTATGCAGCCTGGTGGATAAAACAGGCTATCACCCGATTTTTAACAGACCGTAGCCGTTCAATCAGACTTCCTTATCGAAAAGAGGAATCTCTTCGTCATATCAATGATTTTATTCATGTCTTTGGTATCCAGCATAAGAGATCTCCATCGCTTCAGGAAATTTCTGAGGGAACAAAGGTCAAATACAATGATGTTGTTTCAATCATGGAATTTTCATCTAATCCCGTGTCTCTTTATTCCGAGACAAATATTGAGAATGGTTGTCTTATGGATGTTCTGTCCGATGATAACTATAACCCTGATGGTGATTTTTTTACAAAATGTGCTGAACAGGATACAAGAGACTCTCTTTACAAGCTTAAGGAGAATGAGAGGAATATCATCCGCTACAGGTATAATTTTGTAGACGGCAAAAAGCACACCCTTAAGACGATTGGTGAAAAGATGGGTATTTCTCCTGAAACTGTTCGGCAAATTGAGATCAGAGCGCTTAAAAAATTAAAAGAAGAAGCCTCTGAGTTGAAAGATTATATACAGGGCTGAGCCTTGACCAACTTGGCAATCCAGCCTAGATTCTTTTTATGTATATATTGGGAATAGAATCCTCTTGTGATGAATGTGCTGCTTCTGTTGTTCAGGACGGAAGTACTATCCGTAGTAATGTTATCGCCACACAGATCGAACTTCATAAACCATGGCAGGGTGTTGTACCAGAGATCGCATCCCGTCTTCATACCCGGTGGATCTGGTCTGTAGTAGAGCAGGCTCTCTCTGAAGCCGGAATCAATAAAGATGAACTGGACGGCATCGCCGTAACAAATAGGCCGGGTCTTGTCGGCTCTCTTTTGGTAGGCTTATCCTTTGCCAAAGGGTTGGCTTGGTCTTTAGGGGTTCCTTTTATCGGAGTCGATCATATCAGAGCCCATCTCTATGCACCCCATCTTGAAAATGACATTCCCTATCCCTATTTGGGATTGCTTGTATCTGGTGGGCATACAGTGATCTCCATAGTCCGCAGTTTTGATGATATTGAGGTTTTAGGAACAACCATTGATGATGCCTGTGGAGAGGCTTTTGATAAAGTGGCTAAGTACTATGATTTGGGATATCCCGGAGGAATTGCCATTGATAAGCTCTCTTCTCAGGGAGATCCCAAGGCATTCCGATTTCCCAGTCCGAATCTACACAAAGGTGATCATGTCTTTGATGTTTCCTATTCGGGACTAAAGACCGCTGTCATTAATCAACTGGATCAATTTTTAAATCCTGGTTTTGATAAAACAAAGGAAAATATCGCCGCTTCATTTCAAAAACGGGCTATTGATATACTCATTAAGAAAGTAAAACGTGCCGTAGAATTTACAGGAATCAGAACCGTTGTTGCCGGTGGGGGTGTGACGGCTAATTCTTATATGAGGACCTCATTAACAAATCTCCACGAGGTGACAACTTACTATCCTTCAATGGAGCTGTGTACAGACAATGCGGCCATGATTGCGGGCATCGGTTATCAGTATTTGAAAGTTGGAGAAACATCGGATTTTTCTGAAAATGCAAAAGCCAGAGTTCCCTCCTTTAAAAGAGGTTATCCTTGAAATAAGTGACTTGTAGGGGCGGACAATTCGGTGTATTTTGTATATTCTGAACCAATTAGAAAATTTATAAGCGGGGAGACACAACATGTCCAGTAATTTCAACCTAGATGATTCAATACGAAAAATAGAAGATTTTCCTCATAAAGGAATTCTTTACTATGATATAACAAGCATATTAACCAATCCCGAAGCCTTCTCATGGTGTATTGATCAGATGGTTGAATATTATAAAGACAAAAAAATAGATGCTGTGGCGGCTGTGGAATCCAGAGGGTTTATTTTTTCGGCTCCCTTTGCAAAGGCCATGCAAATACCTCTTATCCTGGTGAGAAAAGCGGGAAAACTCCCCGGTGTGACACTCAAAAAGTCATATCAGTTGGAATATGGAAAAGCCGAGGTTGAAATTCATCAAAGTGATGTTCCTCAGGGAAAGAATGTGCTCCTTGTGGATGACCTCTTGGCAACAGGTGGAACTATGGGGGCTGCTGTGGAATTGCTCACCATGGGTGGTGCTAATGTAAAGCATATTTTTGGTATCATTGGACTTCCGTTCTTAAAATATGCTGATAAATTACCAGGAATTGAGATCAAAACACTCATTGAGTATGAGAGTGAAAATGTAGGGTCCTGAAGGACTTGTTAACATAGAAATATTTTGCGGGTTTTTACTTGACATAAAAAGTCAATTTTTATATCATGCCCGCAGATTGAAGCAATGAAGTTGTCTGACCGCTTCTTAACGGAAGGACAGTTGATGTTTTCAAAACATATTTCCCGATAGTGTAATTGGTAACACTGCAGATTCTGGTTCTGCCTTTGGGGGTTCAAGTCCTCCTCGGGAAGTCAAATAAAACAGAAGTCCCTTGTTCACTATGTCAGGAACAGGATGTTCTTATACTTGCATTGGATTACTATCCAGGGACTAAAGCCGGCTCTAAAAAGCCGGTTTTTTTTGAAAATAAATAGAAGTGCTGATGTATATTTATTTACAAAGTCTGTATAAATATTTATATATGGGGTGGATTATGCAGGAGAAGGCTTATCTGGTGCTTGAAAACGGTTCAGTTTTTCCAGGCAGATGTTTTGGTGTAGAGGCTCCTGGAGTTTCTACTTTGGCTGTGGGTTCAGACATTCCCTTTGGTGAGCTTGTTTTCAATACAGGCATGTCTGGATATCATGAAATACTGACTGATCCCTCCTATACAGGGCAGATTGTCACCATGACCTATCCACATATTGGGAATTACGGCTGTGATGATCATTGGTCTGAAAATGGACCTGAGCCGTCATCCCGAAAAGATGTCAAAGTCTCCGCCTTGGTGGTGCGTGAAGTTTATGACGGACCACTGCCTCATGGACGAATTAGCCTTGATCTATATTTAAAAAATAATAACATATGTGGAATAACGGGTATCGATACCAGGAAGCTGACTATCATGCTTCGAGATAATGGCAGTTGTAATGCAGTTGTCGTCAGGCCCTCAGATACCGGCTCCGGCTGGACAGATTCAGACCACAAGGCATGCCTTGAATATCTTAAGAGTCTTCCTTCTATGGAAGGGCAGAACCTAATAGCAGATGTAGGTGTTGACGAAGTGGTCCATTTTCCTGGATCAGGAACTCATATCGCACTTCTTGACTGCGGCATTAAAGCCAACATTCTCCGGGAGCTTGAAAGCCGGTCTTGCCGGATTAGCCTTCTTCCATCGGGAGCGACAATTCAGGATATTGAGAAAGTGAATCCTGATGGTGTTTTTCTCTCCAATGGCCCCGGCGATCCTGCTGTTCTGGAACATCAAACATCACTTGTTCAAAATCTGTTGGGTAAATATCCCGTTGTGGGAATCTGTCTGGGACATCAGATCATAGGCCAGGCAATCGGTTCACAGACGTATAAAATGAAGTTTGGTCATCATGGCTGCAATCATCCCGTCCGGGATGAAAAGACAGGCCGGGTTTTTGTCACATCACAGAATCACGGTTTTGCTGTGAATGAAAAGACCCTTCCAAAAGATGTGACTGTACGCTTTCGAAATGCAAATGACGGATCTATTGAAGGTCTTGAATGGAAAGAAAAGAAACTGCTATGTGTACAGTTTCATCCAGAAGCCTCGCCGGGGCCTGTGGATTCAAGTTGGATTTTTGATGCTTTCCTAGATGTGATCAATAATACTGCCAGTCCAGAGGAGAAAGTAAAATAATGCCCGCTAGAAAAGATATTCATAAAATACTGATCATCGGATCAGGACCAATCATAATCGGTCAGGCCTGTGAGTTTGATTATTCGGGAACTCAGGCAGTTAAAGCGCTCAAAGAAGAGGGATATGAGGTCATCCTAGTCAACCCCAATCCTGCTACTGTGATGACCACCCCAGGAATTGCAGATAGGATCTATGTGGAACCTCTCTCTGTTAAGTATTTAACTGAGATCATCAGTAAAGAGAGACCCGATGCAGTCCTGTCAACCATGGGAGGGCAAACGGCTCTCAATTTAACCCTTGATCTTGCCGAAGAAGGAGTTCTTGAAAAATATGGTGTTGAAGTCATCGGTGCCAATACGGAATCCATATTCAAGGCCGAAGACCGGGGCGAGTTTAAGAAAGTTGTTGAAAGCCTTGGGCTTGAATCGCCCCGTTCTATTGTTACCAAGACAGTAGCTGGGGCTCTTAAACTTGAAAAAGAAGTGGGACTTCCCCTTGTTATCCGTCCCAGTTTTACCCTCGGAGGAATGGGTGGAAGCATCGCCTACGATCATGAAGGTTTGAAAGACCTTGTGGAAAAAGCCCTCCAGGCAAGCCCTGTGGGAGAAGCCCTCATTGAAGAGTCTCTCATTGGATGGAAAGAGTTTGAGATGGAGGTCATGAGAGATAAGATGGACAATGCCATCATTGTCTGTTCCATTGAGAATATTGATCCCATGGGGGTCCATACGGGAGACAGCATTACTATTGCTCCCATACAGACTCTTGATGATCGTGCTTTTCAGAAAATGAGAACGGCCTCCATTGACATTCTACGAGCCATTGGGGTTGATTGCGGTGGGTCTAATGTACAGTTCGCCGTCAAGCCGGACACGGGTAGAATGATCGTTATTGAGATGAATCCCAGAGTTTCCCGTTCCAGTGCACTGGCCAGCAAGGCTACGGGATTTCCCATTGCTCACTGCAGTGCCAAGCTGGCAGTCGGTTTTACACTCGATGAAGTGACCAATGAAATAACAGGAAAGACTGCCAGTTGTTTTGAACCGGTATTGGACTATTGTGCCGTTAAAGTTCCCCGGTTTGAAACAGAAAAGTTTCCAACGGGATATTCGGCCTTAGGAACTCAGATGAAGTCTGTGGGTGAAGCACTCGCTCTAGGGAGAACTGCCTTAGAGGCCTTAAATAAGGCCATCAGAGCCTCTGAAACAGGTTTCGACGGGATTAGTGAATTGAGGGTGAGTGAAAAAGAGCTGGAATCTATTCTCACAACAGCCCATCCACGCCGCTTGTTGGGAGCCTATACATGGATCAAGTGGAATCCAAAGGGGTCACTTGATGCTCTGGCCGAAAAAACCGGATTCAATAGCTGGTTCCTCTATCAGCTTCAGAAGCAGGTGAAACTTGAAAATAGAATTGCCGCTGCCGCTGATCTTGATAAGGAACTCATGCTGGAAGCGAAACAAACAGGTCTTTCAGATGGCCGGATTGCTGAGCTGAGGTCAGAGTCGCCCGCTTCGGTTACCGCATTGAGGGAAGAGCAGGGCCTGGAAGCTAATTATCATTTTGTAGATAGTTGCGCCGGTGAAATCAATGCTCAGACTCCCTATTTCTACTCCACCTGGGGCGAAGTCGACGAAGGTGCTCCCACGGGAGATGAGGGGATTATAATCCTCGCATCCGGTCCGAACAGAATCGGTCAGGGGCTCGAGTTTGATACCTGCTGTACCTTGGCTTCCATTAGTTTGAGGGAAGAGGGATTCAAGACAATCATGATCAATTCAAATCCTGAAACCGTCTCGACAGACTTTAATATTTCCGATCGTCTCTATCTTGAACCTCTCACGGCCGAATCGGTGAAACAAATTATGAAGAAGGAACAGGTTCAAAAGATTGTCGTCCAGTTGGGCGGACAGACTCCGCTGAATATGGTTGAAGAACTGGAAGCGTCCGGTGCTCAGGTGGTGGGAACCTCTGTTGAAAATATCAACAAGGCGGAAGATAGAAAGCTATTTTCAGAATCGATGACGAAATTGTGTTTGAATCAGCCAAGAAATAAGAGCGCCTATTCTAGAGAAGAGGTCGTACAGTTTTCAAAAGACATCGGTTTCCCCGTTCTGCTGAGGCCCTCCTTTGTTTTGGGCGGGCGGAGCATGTTCATTGCTTATTCAGTAGAAGAGCTGGATATTTTTCTCAGTAAGGGCATTGTGATTTCCCAGGATCGGCCGGTACTGGTGGATCAGTTTCTTGAAGATGCCTTTGAATATGACCTGGATGCCGTTTCTGATGGAAAAAATGTCTACATTGGCGGTATTATGCAGCACATCGAGGCTGCGGGTATTCATTCTGGAGACTCCGCCTGTGTTTTTCCACCCTATAAGTCCACACCGGAAATACTCAAGGAAATGACCGACGCAGCTGTGTCCATCGCTAGGGAGTTCAAGGTTCAGGGATTTTTGAATATCCAGTTTGCTGTAAAAGATGATCAACTCTATATTTTGGAGGTCAATCCAAGAGCCTCCCGAACCGTGCCATTCCTGTCTAAAACATCCGGTGTGAATCTGATAGAAGCCGCTGTCAAGGTTTGGAGCGGTACGGATTTGATGAACCAGGGGCTTGTGGACAAAGAGACAGGCATCGGGCAGGGCAGCTGCCAGACTGGTTGGGCTGTGAAAGAAGCCGTCTTCTCCTTTGATCGCTTTGCAGGATTGGATCCAATACTGGGACCTGAAATGAAATCCACTGGTGAAGCCATCGGTATAGGTGAAAGCTATGGAGAAGCCTTTGCCAAGGTTCAGGCTGCAGTCGGGTGTTATTTACCCACAAGCGGACGTGTTTTTGTGACTGTATCAGATAAAGACAAGCAGACTATCCTACCCATCATCAAGGATCTTGTTGAAATGGGTTTTGAGATTGCTGCAACCAGGGGTACGGCAGACTTTCTCTATAAGAATGGGATCTTTTCAGAAGTCATCCTCAAATTGCATCAGGGGCACCCCAGTGTGGTAGACCATATGAGCAGCGGAAGGATCGATATGCTGATCAATACACCACTGGGCCGCAACTCTCAAATGGAGGATGAAGAGATTCGAACAGAAGCTGTCAGAAGGAAAATTCCATACACCACAACAACGAGTGCAGCTCAGGCTGCAGTCATTGGTATTCAATACCTCATGAGTGAAAGAATCCATTCCCAGCCTCTGCCGGAACCTCTCAAAAAGAAGGCCTTATAAATCAAAAAGGGGCTGCTCCAAAGTTCTCCCGACGTTGGAATCACAGCCCCTTAATGATTGTCAAAACCATTTTCTTTAAAATCACTCTTCTAATATGAAATTGTTGTAGTAAAAATTGATCGCATCCAGAAGAGCCTCCCAGGAGGCTTCAATGATGTTTTCTGATACTCCAACAGAATCCCAGGTTTTATTGTTGTCCGTGAAGGTTATGAAAACCCGAACCTTGGCCGCTGTGGCTTCTTCAGGATTTAATACACGGACCCTATAGTCGCTAAGGTGAATATTTTTCAGAAAGGGGAATGAAGGAATCAGTGCATCCCTGACAGAGGCATTGAGTGTATCTACAGGACCTTCGCCCACTGCCGCTCCCATGTGTTCCACTCCGCTTACATTTAGAAAGAGCCGGCCCACCGTCTTACTCTTGCTTTGCATTGTTTTATAAGATTCAATATGGTAGTTCTGTAGCTCGAAAAGTGGAGTATATTTGCCCAGCGCCTTCCTCATTATGACGTCAAAAGAGGCCTCAGCCGCTTCGTATTCATAACCATCCATCTCTTTCTTTTTTAGAGTCTCAGTCAGCTTGGAAACAATCTCGGATTTTTTGTCAAAGTCTCCATATTTTGAAAGCTTTCTGACAATGGTGGATTTACCAGCCAGCTCAGATAGAAGTATCTTTCTGGAGTTCCCTATGAGAGAGCTGTCCATATGCTCCATAAGATGTTCAGCTTTAGCTAAAACGTCTGCGTGCTGCCCTGCCTTGTGGGTAAAGGCTGTTTCTCCCACATAGGCTTGGTTCTTTTCGGGTATAATGTTTGCCTTTTCAGCTGTGAATCTCGATAGTTTCGTCAGGTCCTTGAGTTTTGTACTGCAGTAAACCTCTTTTTTCATCTTTAAAATCAAATTGGGGATGATAGCACAGAGGTTGGCATTTCCCACTCTCTCTCCCCAGCCATTGATGGTTCCCTGGACATGAACGGCTCCAGCTTCCACAGCCAGTATGGATGAGGCAACAGCCGTTGCAGTATCGTTATGGAAATGCACTCCCAGAGGAGCCAGATTTCTCGTTTTCAAGTTATTGATTGCAACAATGACAGCCTGGGGCAGTGTTCCACCATTGGTATCACAAAGAACAAGGCAGTCGGCCCCGGCATCCGAAGCGGTTTGAAGAACTTTGAGAGCATAGGCCTGGTTGTTCAAGTAGCCGTCAAAAAAGTGTTCTAGATCAAAAATGATTTCCCGGCCTTCGCTTTTAAGATAGGTAATAGAGTCATGAATCATATTTAGATTTTCATCCAGGCTTGTTTGAAGCACTTCGCTTGCATGCGCGTCCCATGATTTCCCGACGACGACAACTGTCGGGGTTTCGGCCTGAAGCAAAGCATTGATATGTGCATCCTGTGATGCATGAATCCCGGGCTTTCTCGTTGATCCAAAGGCGCAAATCTTAGAATGCTTGAGATTCAGTTTCTGGATTTCCTTGAAGAAGGCAGTTTCTTTTTCGGATGCCAGAGGAAATCCTCCTTCAATATAGTCAATTCCAAAATCATCCAGCTTCTCCGCAATTTCAAGTTTGTCCTTCAGGGTAAAGTTGATACCTGTTCCCTGAGTTCCATCCCGTAATGTCGTATCAAAAACTGCAATTTCAGATTTTCCCATAACCTTTCCTTATTTAAACCGATTCAAAAGAACACGTTGCTAATATAGTTAAATAGCAATAAAATGATTTTATGGGTAAAGATAATGTATTTGACAGCCTTGTTAAAGACCTTTCTTCCGAAGAAAGGCGAAAAATGATTGAAAAATTGGATGAAAATATCCATATTAGCCGAGAACCACTGGATTTACGCGTTGAAAATGAGGTAGTTCAAACCATAGAGCAAGAATATAAGGCATTGTTTTGGTTAGATAAGTTCATTGTTTTTTTTAAATCATTGTTTTTGGCTAAAGATAAGTTGGAAATCACCAAAAAGATAGTGATCAAGCGTATCGCTCGACAGGTATCACAAATAAGTCCTGAGTTTTTTGATATAAAGAACCATGCCATTACGGGTGAATTCTGTAATTTGATCATTGATCTCTCAAATTCAGTTGATTTTATAAGAAATCCTCTCACAGTCTGTTTTGAGATTGATAAAAATCAGTTTTATTCCCTAATGGGGCAACTCGAATTTCCACAAATACATCAGGAACTGAGTCAGAATATCAATCCTTGGGAACATTCCTCCCGACATCCATCTCAGGACATTCATAGCATAAGGCGAAACCTTACGGAAAATCTGGAGGCTTGTCTTTCTAAGATCAGCCGTGAGGACCGATTGAAAATGATGGAAATGACCCGGACTCTCAATCACATGTATCAGCTTAGTACCTATCCTTTTAAGCAGATTGTCAGCCAATTTCCAGATTCGGTAGATGGAACGCTTATGTCTGCCAGTTTTTCAGGGCTGTCTAGTCCTTTGACTGAGCTGGGTAGTATTTTGAAATCATTTATAAATCCTCCATCCCTTAAGTTGTTGGAGGCCGTTTTCTTGTTGTATTACAGCCTGGCCGGCAGAAATACAGGGGACTCTCTGGAAGATCTTGTTTCTCAGGGTATTAGCCGTTGCGACACTCTTTTTGAAAAAATACGGGAATTTAATAAATCTGTTCCGTTTTCAGATTTGCTCAAAGTCATCAATGAGGATCCCTTTTTTCAAATTTCTGACAGAAGCGGAGGAGAAGACTGGTTTTATTTCTTCCGTCAGTATTGGCAGGATGCCTTAAATGAACAGTTCAGGCTGTTTAACCGTGAGAAGGTTCTCGAAGAGGCAGGGAATGAACTATTGCGTTATTGGGATCTCAATAGCCTTTCCTTTATAAATGGTTACGGACCGACCGAAAAATCAGCTATATTTTCCTATTCAATGGCATCATTAAATACATTCTTTTTGCATAACTATCAGAAAAAGCTCTATTATCCCATGAAGATTATTCTGGTGGATGGTAATTTTTACAAAAAGAGCAATCGCGATGAATATGACAAGATGTTTCAGGTTTTAGTCAAAATAGGGGACCGGATTAAATGGTTTGAGAATTCCCTCCTTCCCGACGGTGACTCCGGGAGAAAAATGAGAGATGTTAGTCATGAATTCAAGGACGACAAGGCCGAGTCCGATCGCCAGATCATGAAGCTTAAAATTGGTGTCAACCGAGATGCCCTGATGGTTCTTGAGGATTCTCTTCATTGCCTTTTTACGATGGGAAAGCTGATGAATGGAATTGTTTTGGGAAATGGCGGCAGTTACGATACCTTGTCTAACTTTTCAGAATTGGGGGGGCGCAACAATGAAGAGCTCCGTCAGAGCGTGACCGAAGCAGCCGATGATATTCATAAAATATCTCATTCACTACAGGATATAATCAATCTTGAAAAAGAAAAAATGGAAGAATATATAAAAGAAATGAATGAGCAGTAAACCTGAGAGTAAGTCCCGTTTTATTGACTATTCACCTTAATTCTGTTTAAATCCAGTTAATGAAAAACATGTGAGGCGGAAATGGATAAACAGAAAAAACAGTGGCAGATTATTCTGTCAGAAGCCTTGAAAAAGGCAGCAATTGAGAAAGGACTTCATCAGACTGATTTTATAGAAAAAATCATAGTAGAACAGCCTCCCCGCCCTGAATTGGGTGATCTGGCATTTCCAATGTTTCCCTTCGCAAAAGATTTCAGAACAGCTCCTCCCGCAATTGCAGCCTCTGTTGTTGCAGCTATCAGGGAAGATGCTCCGGGCCGGGCTGAAACAGCTGGTCCTTACGTTAATATATTTTTAGACCGCGCAGCCGTTGTTTCCGCATTAGTTGGCGATGTTCAAGCTCATGGTGAATCCTTTGGGCATTCCCGTCATCTGGCTGATCAGAAGGTCATGGTCGAGTTCTCCTGTCCAAACACCAATAAACCACTTCATTTAGGACATCTTCGAAACGATGCCATTGGAGAAAGTGTCTCCCGCATTCTAGCCGCATGCGGTGCAGAGGTGCAGAAGGTGAATCTTATCAATAACAGAGGGGTTCATATCTGCAAATCAATGCTGGCTTATCAGAAGTTCGGCAATGGAATCACTCCGGAGTCCTCCGGCAAAAAAGGAGATCATCTCGTTGGTGAATTCTATGTGAAATTCAACAAGTGGTCCAAGGAAGATGAAACAGCCGAAGCTCAGGCTCAGGATATGCTTATCAGATGGGAGCAGGGGGATGAAGAAGTCACGGCTCTCTGGGAAATGATGAACAAATGGACCATCGACGGCATAGCAGAAACATACAAAAATACAAACATATCCTTTGATAGATACTATTATGAGAGCGATACATATCTCTCGGGAAGAGATGAGGTCCTCAAGGGGCTGGAAAACGGAGTCTTTTACAAAGATAAAGACGGCAGTATTCGTCTGGACCTTTCAGAGATCGGGATGGATACTAAAGTCATGCTCCGTTCCGATGGAACATCTGTGTATATGACTCAGGATTTGGGAACAGCCATTGCACGTCATAAGGATTTTCCCTTTGACAGACTCATCTATGTGGTGGGCGCCGAGCAGGTATATCATTTTCAAGTCCTGTTTCATGCGCTAAAGAAATTAGGCTACTCCTGGGCCGACATGTTGTATCACCTTTCCTATGGGATGGTGAACTTACCGGAAGGGAAGATGAAATCTCGAGAAGGGACAGTCGTCGATGCGGATGATCTTTTAAGGCAGCTTAGCAGTATGGCAAGCGATGAAATCCGCATCAAAGACCGGGCTGAGGCCGTTGGGGATGTAGAAGATACAGGTCAGAAAATAGCTTTGGCAGCCCTGCATTATTTCCTTTTGCAGGTTTCTCCCTATAAAGATATGGTTTTCAATCCGAAGGAATCTCTCTCCTTTAACGGGAATACAGGGCCTTATCTGCAGTATATGAGCGCAAGAATCAGCAGTATGCTGAATAAATATGAAGGCTTGAAAGCTGAATATGCCGGTATAGAAGAGGATTTCTCTCTCCTCACCAGCGATGTTGAATGGGAACTTGTCAAGAGTCTCAGTTCTTTTCCTGATATTGTCCGTACTGCGGCAACAGATCTTAACCCTTCCATCGTCGCCTGTCATCTCTATGATATTGCGAAAAATTTCAGCCGTTTTTACAATGACTGTCCTATTTTGGGAGTGGACAATAAGGCTTTGACAGTGGGAAGAATTGCCTTATCCAGAGCGGTTCTGCAGGTTTTAAAGAATGGATTCAAACTTGTGAATATTCCCTTTCTCAGCAAAATGTAATTTTCTCCTAAGTATCTGCACTTGACCACATTACGTGATAAATGGTATACCCATTGAGTGCCAAAATAATAGATTTGAGGTTAACCAAAATGTACGCACTTGTAGAGATCAAAGGTAAGCAGTATAAAGCTGAGAAAGGTGCTGTGTTATTAGTTGACAAATTTGACAATCAGGCCGGTGACAAAGTGGAATTTGATTCCGTGCTTCTTATTTCAGGTGAGGGAGATACGAAAGTTGGATCCCCTTATGTGGATGGAGCAAAAGTTACAGCCGTTGTTAAAAGTAATGTCAAAGACAAGAAGGTAGTTGTTTTCAAGTTTAAGAGAACAAAAGGCTACCGGAGAACACAGGGTCACAGACAGAATTATACTCTGCTTCAGGTAGAAGATATCCTGGGCGCTTAAGAAGCTTGCTCGGTGATAAGGATTGTTCTAACCTTTAGGGATTCCGGTCAATTACAGACCCTGACATCCCGAGGTCACGCGAATAGGACAACAAATCTGCCCAGTGAAGCCTGTGCTGCTGTCTCGGTTCTTCTGAGAACGGCCGCCAGGCTCTTCAGTCATACCGATGGTTTAAGTATCGTTGGAAAGGCTGATAAACCGGGGCATCTTGAACTAGATGTGAAAGATGTTCCCACACAGCACCAAGAGTGGTTCAGAGGTGCTGTAGACATGTTAATGTTAGGGTTGCGGGATCTCCAAGAGGAGTATCCCGACAGCATTCAAATCAGAACAGACGTGAGGAAACGATAATGGCTCATAAGAAAGGTGGAGGAAGCTCCAAAAACGGAAGAGATTCCAATGCTCAGAGACTGGGTGTGAAACGATTCGGTGGTCAAGTAGTAAAAGCCGGAGAAATTCTTGTTCGTCAGAGAGGAACTAAGATTCATCCTGGTGAAAATGTAGGTATTGGTAAAGATGATACTCTTTTTGCAACAGAAGCGGGAAGTGTTCTTTTCCATGATAACAAAGGCAAGAAAAGAGTATCTATTGTCGCATCAGGCGAATAGGAATTTATGCAGGGTTTTATAGACGAAACTCGACTCGAAGTGTATTCCGGAGACGGAGGCGCTGGTAGCGTCTCTTTCCGGAGAGAAAAATATGTTCCTCAGGGCGGGCCGGACGGTGGTGATGGCGGTCGTGGGGGCAATGTTGTTTTTCAGGTTAGAAATAATTTGAAAACGCTATCTCATCTCAATCATAAGCATACATACAGGGCCGAAAATGGTCAGTCTGGAAGAGGCAAGCGCATGCATGGTAAAGACGGAGAATCCGTCATTATCACCATCCCTCCAGGGACTTTGATTAAAGATTACCAGACTGGCGATATCATTAAAGACTTTTCTGATAACCAGGATGGTGAAGAATGGGCTTTTCTTCAGGGTGGCAATGGCGGACAGGGTAACTGGCACTTCAGAACTTCTAGAAAGCAGACTCCTCGATTTGCCCAGCCGGGTATGCCAGGTGAGTATGCCGAAATAAAACTGGAACTGAATCTCATTGCCGATATCGGTTTTGTAGGCTTTCCAAGTGTTGGAAAATCCAGTTTGCTGAAGGCTTTAACCAATGCAAACCCCAAGGTTGCGTCCTATCCTTTTACGACGAAAATTCCAAATCTAGGAATGCTTCGTTTAGGTGAAAAAGACATTGTCTTGGCAGATATTCCTGGTATCATAGAAGGTGCTTCCCATGGGTTAGGACTTGGTTTTAAGTTTTTAAAACACATTTCCAGAACTGCTGGTTTGGCCTTTCTTATCGATCTTGGTGAACCGGATTTTGAAGATACTTATGCTAAACTGCTGGTTGAACTGGAAGCATATAATCCTGAACTTCTTGAAAAACAGAGACTCCTTGTGGGAACCAAAATAGATCTTGAGGATTCAAGTGATAACCTGAAGAAATTGCAGGATCTATATCCTGAGGAGCATGTCATTGCTGTTTCTGTTTTTTCCAGAGAAGGTCTGGATGAGCTGAAGTTGGCCATGCTGAAAATGGCTACCTGACATGAGGCTTGTCATGCTGGGGGGGACGTTTAATCCTCCTCATCTGGGACATCTGAAAATTGCAGAAGCTGTCCGGCAGGAATTCGGGTATGAAAAGCTTGTTCTTGTCCCTTCCTTTATTCCGGCACACAAGGATATTGAGGGCGGGGTAAGCTTTCATAAACGGAAGATCATGACCGAACTGTCTATCAGGGATAGAGAGTTTGCCTTTGTTTCTGACTGTGAATACAGGCGGAAGGGTGTCTCCTATAGCATCGATACTATCCGGTATCTTAAACAAGAATATACAGAAGGTGAGAAGCCGGGTCTTGTTATCGGAGATGACCTTGTTGGTGGTTTTGTTCGCTGGCATGAAGCTGAACATCTAGCGGAAGAAGCGGATATCATAATCTGTCATAGGGGAGATCCGAAAGACTTGGATTTTCCATTTCCACATCGATACTTTCAAAATACAATATATAACGTTTCATCATCGGAAATCCGAACACTTCTTAAGCAGGGTGAAGATGTCTCTTCTTATCTGGTACCCTCCGTTTTAGAGTTTATTCACACACAGGGACTCTATGGTGTGTGAGCAGGATCTCATTTCCGAAGGACAAAGGATGCTCAGCAAGTCCCGTTGGGAGCACTCCCTTAGGACGGCTGACTACGCTGTTTTTATGGCCGATCACTACGGCCTCCCTCATGAAACTGTACGATTGGCAGCACTGGCTCATGATTTAGCGAGGGAAAAACCGGCGGACATAATTGTAAAGTGGGCTCTTTTAGACCAGAATACCCTGTCCGAATATCATTTAGCCCATCCTGTGCTGCTTCATGGTTTTGCGTCTGCCTGGTATTTGCGAGAGCATTTTGCTTTGACAGATGATTCTCTATTGAATGCCGTCAGGTATCATACAACGGGCCATCCGGATTTAGATGCATCTGGATTGATTGTTTTTGCTGCGGATTACATGGAACCTGGAAGAACACATTTGACAGATCTTACAAGGAAAAATTTGCTCATCCTCTCCTTGGAAGAACTGGTTTTGGCCATATTGGATGCCATGAAGCTTCACCTTGTCAGTAAGGGGTTGGACCTTTCTCCTGACAGCAGGGAGTTGTCTCACAGACTCAAGAAAAGGTACAATCACGGTTTATGAAAGACAAACGTTCTCCAGACTTATCGCTGCTGTTATTGATCCTGATTTTTCTGATTCTGGCTGGATTATCCCTCTATATTCTTCTCACTATGAAGATTGACGACTATAAAGAGATGGTGAATGATCATAAACTGATCAACACGATTATCATCATTGAAGAAGAGGGTGTTCCCATCGTCACAGAGCTCTATTATTATCATCCGGAAACTAAAAAGGGTGCCCTTTTGAATATTCCAGAAGAGACAGGAGCCCTCATTCAGTCCCTGAACAGGGTGGACAGGATTGATACTCTTTATAATTCTGAAGATCCCTCCTATTACCTCAGGCAGATTGCCTTGCTCACGGGAATTGAACCGGATTTTTATCTGCAAATCAAGACAGAAACACTCATCAGCCTTGTGGATTATCTGGAAGGTGTAGAAATATTTCTTCCCAATTCTGTTTTAATTCAGAATGATAAAACTAATATCCTTCTTCCCTCGGGAAGTGTGAATCTTGATGGCGACAAGGCTCTGGATTATCTGACTTATAAAATTGAAGGGGAGTCAACAGAAGACAGGATTAAACGGGAACACGAATTGATCATGGGGCTCCTTAAAAAAATCAATAATCTGTATAGCCCTCGTTTTTCAGAGTCATTTATAGAGTATATATATCCTGAAATTAACACGAATCTAGATGATAAATCTCTGGATTCCTTCCTCCATGAGATGGTTTCTCTAGAGGTAGATCGTGTTGTATTTCAGCAGGTTTTGGGTACCAGCAGGAAGGTTGATTCTCAAATTCTCTATTTTCCACACTACGATGGTAAGCTTTTGCGGGAAACGGTGAAGCAAATGCAGGATTCTCTATCGGATTTCGATGTACTTAAAGATGAAAAACTGGTAGTGTCACTGGAAATACAGAATGGTACGTCGCGTAACGGTCTGGCCAGTAGAACGGCTCAGGTCTTCAAAAGTTACGGTTATGAAATAGCCTCTGTAAAAAATGCTGATTCTAGCCGATATGATAATACGGTTATTCTGGACAAGAAGGGAGACCCCGCTGCTGCTCAAAGGGTCGCGAATCTTATCAAATGTCAGAGAATCCATACAGACGTTGACCAGAATAGAGATGAAACAGTAGATATAATCATTATATTAGGAAAGGATTTTGATGGACGATATGTTAAATAAAAAGGGCTCCGATATTTGGAGTGGTGCTTTGAATGCTGTACAGGAGGCCAAAGGAATCAATCCTGTAGTACTTGATCTGGTTGATCATTGCTCATGGACGGACTATATGATCGTTGTGACAGCTACGAGCCGGATACATCTAAGGGGTATCTATCAGAAAGTTCTGGATTTGCTGAAAGAAGATAAACATCTGTTTGTCCGTAACGGCAAGGGAACAAAAGACGAGAACCAGTGGATTCTCATGGATTGCGGTTCTCTGGTGATACAGATACAGACTGCCGAAGCCAGGGAGTACTATGATCTTGAGGGTGTCTGGTTTAAGGCGGAAAGGCTCTTCACTGAAGAAGATTACTCTTCTAGTTCTTCATCTTCTAGTAAATCATAATCTTCCAGTTCATCGTTGTAGGTGAACGGTCGGATATTATCTTCAACATCGTCCATATCTTCATCTTCATCAGTTTCTAACTGATCGTCAATGTTTGATTGGGCGATGCCATCATCGTATTCGTTATCCATCTTCTCATCAAAAGCATCTATGTTCTGCTCTAATAATTCATCTTCTTCGGCTATGCTAAAATAAGAAATAGGCTCCGGGTCAGCGTTCTTGATATTCGAATCTGATTGAATCATTCATTAATCCTTCATGTGGAGATGCCTTTTGGATTTAATAATTTAATATCATTTTTTACTAATATTGCCAACCGCTGATATATAAATTAAAATGATTTTTATTATGAATGATGAAAATTTTAATAATTTATTGAAACTAGCTCTGAATGAAGATCTCCACGATTCAGGAGACATTACATCACGAGCCATATTTGATGACAATCAAATAACTACGGCAGTTTTGAAAAGCAAAGATACAGGTATCCTGGCGGGGATTTCCTTTTTTTCTCAGGTTTTTGTCAAAGTTGATTCTCGAATTGTCGTAAGGAAGAAGATGGATGACGGCAGTTCTCTGAAACCGGGAGATATAGTTGCCACCGTTACTGGTCCTGTCGCGGCAGTTCTGGAAGCAGAAAGGACGGCCATTAATTTCCTTTCATTTCTTTCAGGTATTGCCAGTTGTACGGCCCAGCATATCAAAACGGCCCAAGAGAATGGTCATGTAGTCATTCTGGATACTAGAAAGACACTTCCTGGATATAGATCTTTATCGAAGTATGCCGTAAAGATGGGGGGAGGGCAAAATCATAGAATGGGACTGTATGACATGATTATGATCAAGGATAATCATATAGATGCAGCCGGTTCAATCAGCTCTGCCGTGACAAGAGTCCGTGATAAATGGGGTGATCACTATCGTATTGAAGTAGAATGCCGCACCCTGGAAGAAGTCAAAGAAGCCTTGGACTGCCGGGTTGATGTCATCATGCTGGATAATATGAGTCCGGAAATGACTTCAGAGGCTGTCTCTATGAGACAGGGGCATGTTGAATTTGAAGCATCGGGTAATATGGACCTGGAAAAGATTAAAAAGTATAACAATACAGGTGTGGATTATATTTCCATTGGAAAATTAACACATTCGGTAAAAGCCTTCGATTTTTCTCTTGTTATGGAGTAATCATTGTCAGAAAACGATCAATTTGACGTCATTGTCATTGGAACAGGAATCTCCGGGCTTGCAACGGCTGTAACCGCCAGTGAAAAAGGTTTGAAGGTCGGGATCTTCAGTAAATCTGGAGATCTTGAGGAAACGAATACCTATTATGCTCAGGGAGGCATTGTTGGGAATGGGCATGAAGACAGTCCAGAGCTTCTGTCGGAAGACATCATTAAGGCAGGAGATTTTCTCAACAGTACAGAGGCTGTGAATCTTTTATCCAAAACCGGACCGGATCTGGTAGACGAATATTTGGTGAAGAAACTTGGAATTTCTTTTTCGAGGGACAGTAAGGGGCAGCTTGATCTGACAAGAGAAGCGGTTCATTCAGTAAGGCGCATCTACCATGAGAGAGATATTAGCGGTAAGGCTATAGAGAAGGGTATGCTGGCTTATGTTAAAAAACTGAAAGGGATTCAGGTTTTTCCATTTCATATGGCAATCGACCTCATCTCCAGCTGCCATCATTCTACCGATACACAATCCAGATATGGTAAGAATCGTATCATTGGTGCCTATATCCTCAATTGTGAAACAAAATCCGTAAATCCTGTTTTTGCCGGAGCCGTCGTTCTGGCCACAGGCGGTGTGGGAAATCTGTACCTTCACTCCTCCAATCCTTCTATCGCGACAGGTGATGGGATAGCCATGGCCTACCAGGCAGGAGCCAGCCTGATTAACTCCGAATATGTGCAGTTCCATCCTACCACTTTGTACCATAGGGATGCAGAAAATTTTCTGATATCCGAGGCTGTACGTGGTGAAGGGGCCATCCTGATCAACAAGAAGGGTGAGCCCTTTATGGAACGATATAATCCCAGTCTCAAAGATCTGGCCCCCCGTGACGAGGTATCCAGGTCCATTTACATGGAAATGGAGCGCTGTGGATCTACCTATGTTTACCTGGATACACCCCGTATGAGTGTCGATATTCCCAAACGCTTTCCTGGAATTTACAGTAAGTGTTTGGAAGTGGGACTAGATATTACGAAGGAACCTATTCCGGTCGTCCCTGCTGCTCACTATTTTTGCGGCGGAGTGAAGGTTGATATGGATGGACAAACGACTATTCCAGGGCTTTATGCCGTTGGAGAAACTGCCTGTACGGGAGTTCATGGAGCAAACAGACTGGCGTCTATCTCTCTCCTCGAAGGGCTTGTTCTGGGTCTGCGGGCCGGCTGGTCTATCTCTCAAACTCATGAACGGCCGTCCCTGTCCATGCGGCGCTCCATTCCGCAATGGATTTTTCCTGCCAATGAAGATAAGGTCGATCCCGTATTGATCAAAAGTGATGTTCATACCATTCAGAGTCTGATGTGGAATTATGTGGGTATCATAAGGTCTACAAAACGTCTGTCTCGAGCCTTGTCTGATCTGAACTATCATTCTCACAGAATTGACAGGTTCTATAGGCAGGCAGGACTGACAAGAGACCTGGTAGAATTGAGGAACTCTGTCTTGGCTGCTTCGGTAATAACCAATGCAGCCTATAATAACAAGCATTCAAGAGGATGCCATTATATTATCAGAGGGGATGTGCCCCATGAGAACAGTTAGTATTCAGGCCCCGGCTAAAATCAATCTTCATCTCCAGGTCGGAAGTCTCCGGCCTGATGGGTTTCATGACATCTGTTCTCTTTTTCAGGCTGTCAGTTTCTATGATGACATCATCATGGAGTTGACGGAAAAAGAGGGTGAAATCATTATTGAAGGTGATTTTCCCTGTCTGCCGGAAGACAACCTGATTTTCAAAACCATAGAGCTTTTTCGTAAAAACTGTTCAGATCAGAGAGGTGTGAAAGTTCGGGTTACAAAAAGAATTCCCAGCGAAGCAGGATTGGGTGGCGGTTCATCCGATGCCGCTGCTGTCCTCAAAGGGTTGATGCTCCTTTTAGAGATACACCCTGGAAACCATGCTCTGTTTACCATGGCATCTCAACTGGGGAGTGATGTTCCCTTTTTTCTTAAATACCCTTCAGCTGTAGTTACAGGCCGGGGAGAAATCCTCGAAGATACGGGGCATGTCCCCAGTCTCTATGGAGTTCTTGTAAAAGGAGCTGGAGCCGGCATTTCAACAGCAGCTGCGTATAGGGAAATAGACCATGCATTTGAGAAGGGAATACTGGATCAATATGTTCTGACCAAAGAAGATATGCTCAAGGCCTATCTGCATGAGAAACCCGAAGAATGGCCCTTTTTTAACAGCTTCCTGGAAACTTACAGAAAAGAATCCAAACCTCTTGAGTTTATTTCTAAACTTCTTTATGATGCAGAAGCTATATTTGCAGGTTTATCTGGAAGCGGCAGCGCGATGTTCGGGCTCTTCCATTCGCAAAGATCAGCCATGAATGCGGAACAGTCTTTAAAAGGGCAGTTTCCTTTTGTAGAAAGAATTAATTTCCTTAATAGCATTCCTGATGCAGTTGTAATATAATGATTGTTATATTGCACTAAAGCGGTAGGAGGAGCTGTATGGAGATTACTGACATCCGCATTCGTAAGGTCAATGCAGACGGTAAACTAAAGGCATATGTAACAGTTACGTTTGATGAGTCTTTTGTTGTTCACAATGTAAAGATTATTGAAGGTGACAGTGGTGTTTTCATTGCTATGCCTAGCAGGAAAACTAAAAATGGTGTGTATAAGGATGTTGCTCATCCCATTAATACAGACTTCAGGACTATCCTACAGGATAGAATCCTGGATGAATATAACAATCTTGAACCTGAACCAGAAAATCTGGAAGAAGGTGATGGTTGATATTTAAAACAAAATTTGGACGTCGGCAAGCGGTAAGCCACCGGGTTTTGATCCCGGCATTCGTAGGTTCGAATCCTGCCGTCCAAGGTATCTGTTATTCGAAGGAGAGTTGAAGATGGAGCAGAAAACCCTTTCTGTCATTGAAAGAACAGAATTCAAGAAAGGTCCTGCCAAGAAATTGAGGAGCGAAGGTTTAATTCCTGCCGTTGTCTACGGACACACAGATCCTCTTCATATTGCGGTAAATGCCATTGAGTTTGGTAAAAAATTTAGAGTTGTTACAGAAAATACAATTATTAAGCTTGAACTAGGTGGTAAGACTATCGAAGTCCTAGTGAAAGATATTGATGAGGATATTGTAACCGAGACAATTAAGCACATTGACTTTTTTGAGTTTGAACAGGGAAAAACCCTTAAGACTCGCGTTCCTATTCACCTTGTTGGTAACTCAGCTGGTGCCAAGGAAGGTGGTGCGGTTGAACAGAAATTGCATGAGCTGGAAATCGAATGTCTGCCCAAGGATCTTCCCGAGGCCATTGAAATTGATATTACATCTCTGGGGATGGGAGACTCAATTCATGTTAGTCAGGTTCCCCTCGAAGATGGTGTTAAATTCCTGAACTCAGAAACGCAGACTGTTGTTGTTATTACATCACCCAAGGCTGCTGTTGTTGAAACTGAAGATGAAGGTGAAGATGAAGCTGCTGAAGAAGGTACCGCAGAATAAATCTTATTCTGATCTACTTATTGTCGGTCTGGGGAATCCCGGGCTGAAATATGAAAGAACCCGGCATAATGTCGGGTTTGATTTAATTGAGCTGCTTTCAAAGCAGCTCAATTTATTTATGAGGAAGCCTCTTTTTCGGAATTATCTTTACGGTTCCCTATTGAGGGGTCAGAGGCGTATCCACCTTGTAGAGCCTCTGACCTATATGAACAGATCGGGTGACATTCTTCCAGGTCTCGTGAAAAAACTCTCACTCTCTGCTGAAGATATTATTATTGTTACTGACAATATGGATTTACTCCCAGGGCGTGTTCGCATGAAGCCTCGAGGTTCTTCGGCTGGGCATAACGGCCTGAAATCAATTATTCATACACTGGGCACAGGAGAGTTTTTTAGAATCTACATAGGCATAGGCCGGCCCGGGAAAGAAGAATCTGTTATCGACCATGTCCTTGGTGTCTTTTCCGACAGTGACCGTCAGCTTGTAGACTCGGCTTTACAGCGCACTGCTTCTATCATCCAAAGTCTGGTAGATCAAGAAATGGAACAGCTTTTAAATGAAATCAATTCAAAAAAAAGTTGAAACACAATTCTATGCGACTTTAAGTTCTCAATTAAGCCAACACAAGCGGCCACTCAGGATTGTAACGGCCTTCTCCGGAGGTCCTGATTCTACGGCGCTTCTGGTGTTACTTCAAAAATTCAGAACAGAATTGAATTATACCCTGGAAGCTGCCTATGTGAACCATGGGATTCGACCCGCCGATGAACTCTCGCAGGAAGAGCTTAAAGTAGAGCGTCTTACTTCAGAAATGAATATCCCCCTTCATCAAAAGAATCTTATGCCCGGGTTCTTAACTTCCTTTGCCCTAAAGAAGCACACGGGGGTTGAAGCCGCAGCCCGTCTTTATCGTTACCGTTTTTTTGATCGTATCATGCAGAAATCAGAAGTTTGTTCTCTCACAGCTCTGGGACACAACCGCAATGATCAAGAAGAAACAATTCTCATGCGTTTGTTTTCCGGAGGAGGGCTTGAAGGTCTAAAAGGTATACCCGAGGAACGGGAGAATCTGATTCGTCCTCTCATTCAAATAGACCGGCTCTCAATCATGTCATACCTGGAATCCATTCAAATCGCTTTTGTTCATGACAGTAGTAATTTTGAAAAAGATTACCTACGCAATAAAATAAGGCTTGATCTGATGAGGCAAATCGGGGAGATCTTTCCCGAGGGGACTTCTTCCTTACATCGTCTGAGAGAGGATACCCTCTCTATTTTAAATCATTACAACAGTCTCATTGACGAACAGTGTCCCTGGACGAGTTCCGGTGGAAGGAGAATCTGTAACTTTTCTGATTTTAAGAGACTGCCCCTTGTGAGTCAAAGAAGCCTTTTACTAAAAAACATGAATCTAATCATGCATTCCAGATATTCTGACAACAGGATACCCAGGAGTTTTTTTAATCCCCTGGAGAGTCTTTCCGATGACAAAGGGATGATCCTCAAGGGGCATGGAATCCAATTCTATAAAAAACAGGACCGCCTGATTCTGGAACAGATAGAAAGGTCAAACCAGTGGGATCATTTTTTTTTCAATTTGAATCTGGACAGCCCTTACCGTTCTGACCGCTTTACTCTTGAGTTAAAAGAGTCCTGTGGTATTTCTGGGGGTGACAAGGTACTTGATTTGCCCCAGGAGGTGAACACTCTTATTGTCCGATCCCCCTTGTCGGCCACCGAGTTAAGGCCGTATACAAAGAAAAAACAGGATTCCCTAACGCTTCTTTGCTCGGGGCGAAAGGTTTTATGTGTGATTGATGCCGATGGTGAGATTTTGTATTCTTGGAGAGAAAACAAAAAAAGATTAGAAATTGGAAGAAACACTAATCATCTATGTGTTATAATTATAGTCAGAGGTGACTATGCCCCAGGAAGAAAATAAAAACAAAGATGACTTTAATTTCAACTTTAATAACAATAGAAGTGCTCTGGTTTTTCTTGGATTTCTAATTCTGTTCTTCATGTTCTTCTTTTCCTATTCAGCTCAAAATGAACCTAGTGAAATTCCATATTCAATGTTCCTTCAGTATGTCAATAAGGATCTGGTTTACGATGTTCAGATTTTAGATCAAAAAGAAATTCTGGGCCGCTATGTCAGTCCTGATGATGTCGGTAAAAGCGGACTCCCTTTCAAAACAATCATTCCCTATTACGATGATAAACTCATGGAACTCCTAATCGAGAGGGGTGTCAGCATCAAAGGGGGAGAGCAAACTGTTCCTCCTTCCATGTTTCTGTTGCAGATGCTTCCCTGGGGGCTGACTTTTCTATTCATTTGGTGGATGTTTCGGAGTGTCCAGGGAGGAGGAAATAAAGCCTTCAGCTTCGGCAAGAGCAAAGCTAAAAGATATGATCAGGGTAAGGACAGCATCTGCTTCGCCGATGTGGCAGGCCAGCAGGAATCTAAAAATGAATTAATGGAAGTCGTTGATTTTTTAAAGCATTCCGAAAAATATACGAAGATTGGAGCTAAAATCCCCAAGGGTATTCTTCTTGTGGGGAATCCCGGTACGGGGAAAACCATGCTTGCCAAGGCGGTCGCTGGAGAAGCTGCTGTTCCTTTTTTTCATATGTCCGGGTCAGACTTTGTAGAAATGTTTGTTGGAGTGGGTGCCAGCCGTGTTCGTGATCTATTTGAACAGGGGCGTAAGAATGCTCCCTGTATCATTTTTATTGATGAAATTGATGCGGTGGGACGCACAAGGGGCGCCGGTTATGGTGGCGGTCATGATGAAAGAGAACAGACTTTGAACCAGCTGCTCGTTGAGATGGATGGATTTGATACTGAAGCAGCGGTGATCATCATAGCTGCGACAAACCGTCCGGATGTTCTAGATCCTGCTTTGCTTAGGCCAGGCCGTTTTGATCGTCAGGTTGTTGTTGATATGCCTGATGTTAAGGAGCGGGAAGCCATCATTAAGATTCACGCCAGCAGAATTAATCTCTCTCCCCATGTGGATATTTCCATTGTTGCAAGAGCCACACCGGGAAGCTCCGGTGCCAATTTGGCAAGCCTTGTCAACGAGGCCGCTCTATTCGCGGCACGCAGAGGCTCTCAGGTCGTGGAACATGAAGATTTTGAAGAAGCCCGTGATAAGGTCATGATGGGGGTTGCCAGAAGATCCAGAGTCATGACATCTCATGAAAGAGAAATGACGGCCTATCATGAAGCCGGTCATACCCTCCTTCATTATTTTCTGGAGTTTGCGGATCCCGTTCATAAAGTTACCATCATTCCCAGAGGCCGTGCTTTGGGAGTTACCTTTTCTCTTCCCGAAAATGATCAGTACTCCATAAGCCGCTCCTGGATTGAAGATCGTATTTGTATATGCTACGGTGGGTATGTTGCCGAAGAGCTCATTTACAATGTAACTACAACAGGTGCTAAGAATGATATTGATCAAGCAACAGGTATGGCTAAAAAAATGGTGTGCGAGTGGGGAATGAGCAGTAAAATCGGACCCATCGCTCTGGGGAATGATGATGAACCCATTTTTATTGGGAAGGAGATCGCTCAGCATAAAGACTATTCTGATGCCACAGCTTCACTCATTGACAATGAGGTCAGAAGAATTCTGAATGATAATCTAAACAGAGCCAGAAGTATTATTCAGAAGCACAAAGATAAACTTGAAAGGATTACACAGAAACTACTAGTGGATGAAACCCTGGATGATAATCAGATCCGGGAGATTCTCGGAGTGGAATTTAAAAAAAGTGAAACATAAAAATTAAGTGAAAAAAACAATTATAGTCTCAATTCTTTTATTACTCGGTATCCTCTTTGAGATTTCTTCTCAAACACAGGATAAAGAGCTAGCTCATCTGTATGCCCATCATGCTTGGAATGCTTATGTCAATGAAAAATGGCCCGAGTTTAGAGATCTGACCCTCAAGGGTTTTGAATATGATGAACTGAATCCTGATCTCCTAACATTCCGAGGCCTCGAATCCAGGAGGGCCGGGCATTATCAGGAAGCATCCGACTGGTTTTCTAAAGCCTATTACAGCGGTTTCCAACCGGAACAGGTCAATACAATAGATATTTTGGGCTGGTTATTTGAAGTACAATACCGTCTTGGATATGATGAAGACCTTGTGTTTCTTTACTTTTCCAGTAATGAGCTCATGAGGGATAATCCGGATATCCTCTTTTATACTGTGCTTTCATTGCAGAGACAGGGCAATTTCACAAAAGCCATAGAATTGGCTGCTGAAGGGGTCTATCGTTTTCAGGATCAAAGGTTTTTGATTCTCTTGTCATCCTGGACTCCTGAGTCCTACTACCCGGGGATACTTTCAGAATATATCAGGCGTCAGGGCATCCTTTATCCCGACTTGATGGCCCGAACGATCTTGTCTCCTGAATGTAAGAATTCTCGGTCTCTCGCTGCTTTGTATCTTGAACAGTATCAAGATTTGAACAGCTGGTATTTTAGGGAAATTCTCTTTGAACTTCCCTCAGAGGCCGGTGCTGTTCTGGATTTTACAGACAGTGAGAGGGTCTGGCCTCTCCTTTCCTTACAGATGTATATTCAGAAAAATCCTGATATCGGCTCATTGATGCATCGAATCACACGCATCAGTCTGGATAGCACAGGTGATGGTATTGCAGATTTTTTTCTCAGAAAGTCAGACAATGAACTGGAATGGATGATTGATCCGGATCAGGATGGAATCATCGATTCTCATCTAAAGTGGAATGAATCGAATCAGCTGATGGAGATCCTTTACCAGGATGTCCGTAGTCTTCACCACTTATATTATTATAATTATCCCTATTTAGACAGAATCATCATCAATGGTGAAAATAGAAATCAGCGGGAATACAGGTATCTGCCCGGTAGTTTTGAATACCCTTTGATAGAAGCTCAGGAGAATCTTCATGTTTCTCTGCTTCTGCATCCTGAAAAAATCAAAATGATCAATTTCCCTGAATCAGAAATCCTTAGAAATAGCTTTTCTCTTATTGATTCCGTAACAATTCCAAGGATTAGTCCTTTTAGGGAGTATACGGTCGTTGACGGGATGATACGTCGATTTCGGGAAGACTCTAATTTTGATGGACAATTTGACCGGGTCGTTTTGTTGAATGACTGGTTACCCTTTGAAGGTTATCGGGACATCGATGGAGATGGAGAGTTTGATCTCAAAGAAAAGTATGTCTCTGGCCGTTTTTCCGGTTTCGAGTATGAGGGAGAAATGGGGCGATTGGAAGAAATTCAGGATTTATGGAATAGAAGAAGGTTTCAACTCTGGGATTTTTCCAAAGATGGTTTTTACAATGCCCTCTTAGAACAAAAAGATGACGGATCATGGGTAGAACGAATACTAGATACAAAATCAGGACAACAATGACATATATCGGGATAAGAAAAATAATATTAATACTCTTCAGCTTTGCCATATTTTTTTCATGTACCAGTACAGATCCGGCAGTTGATGATGAGCCCACAGTATATGACCGGGACGGGCGAATAAAAGAACAAATTGATCTGCTTCTGGATGAAGAAAACCCGACAGAGGCTCTTCAGATGATCTATTTCTACAAGGATAAGGATCAAAATCCGGTAGAAGGATTGAATTATACTGAATTGGAAGAGCAGGCGCTCTTGAATATGAAGGGACTGCTGACTGATTCTGTGACATCCCGTGACTATCGAAAAGCCCTCTCCCTCCTTTATTCTCTTTCTACTCTTAACAGAAAAGATCTTGTGGATACCGGCTTGGATAGCACACAAATTAAAGCCGAATATATAAAAAATCTGCTCGAGTTTGAGAAAACTGGAGCGGCCGCCTCTATGATCTCTCTTGGTTTTATCAAGGCGGAAGATCTAAGCGATGCTGACCTTGAGTACCTTGCTAACAGGTTTCATAGGGGGGAGAATAAAAAAGCTCTATCCTTGATTGTTGATGAACAGATTAAGAGAGGATTAACTCCTTTGGAAGAAGTTCAGGACTTTCTGGAACAATCAGTGGGTATGGAAGATCTGCTCCAGGGAACAGTCACCGTTTGGGTGGATAAGGGGCTGCGTTTAGATCGAGGTGTGGGGTATCCTGATCGCAGCATCGGCAGTGGGTTTTTTATCGATAAAGCCGGCTATATTTTGACAAATTATCATGTTATAGAGAGTGAAGTTAATCCTGAATATAAAGGATATTCCCGTTTGTTCATCAAACTTTCAGATGAACGGGGTGAGAAAATACCCGCAAGAGTTGTTGGATGGGACAGGCATTTTGATATCGCTTTGTTGAAGACCGAGATTGAGGCTCCATATGTTTTTTCCTTCTCCGGAGCGGATCAGTTTAAATTGGGAGAGCAAATTTTCGCCATTGGTTCTCCCGGTGGACTCAATAATACAATTACTTCCGGAACAGTCTCTGCTGTTGGAAGACAACTGCAGACTATGGGTGAGTCCATTCAGATTGATGTCCCTATCAATCCCGGAAACAGCGGCGGTCCTCTCATGAATCGTGATTCTGAAGTGAATGGCATTGTCTTTGCAGGTATTACGGGATTTGAAGGTGTGAATTTTGCCATTGATGGCGAATATGTCAAAAAACTTCTTCCTTCCCTTTATGAGGGAGGGGCCTTAACCCACTCCTGGATCGGAATTGGGGGGTATCAGAGTTTTAAGGGCTTGGAAGTTTTGTATGTCATGCCGGATTCTCCTGCAGGCAAACTCGGATTACAGAGGGGAGACAGTATCCTCTCTGTGAATGGGGAATCTGTGTCTAAAAACCAGCATGTCCGTGACAAACTTCTGGGAATGGTCCCAGGAACCCTCATAGAATTGGAATGGAAATCTGGTGATACTGTCAAAAAATCAACAGTAGCTGTGGCAGAACGACCTGATATTCCCTTTGAAGAAGCCGTCAAAAAGGATACAAGAGAAAATCTGATTCCTCCTCTGTTTGGCATGGTCCTCTCTCAAGTTTCAAAGTCACAATATACGGTCCAGAAGGTCTATACCGGTGGTGCAGCGGATGAGGCGAGCATCTCTGCTAATGACGTAATCATTTTGAGAAAGTGGCAGGTTAATGAAAAGGATGGATATGTTCTGATTCAGTTTGTATTCAAGGGTGTGAAGGCTGGATACCTGGAAAGTGCGGTGCAACTTGGTGCCGGTTTAGAATCAGCTATCTTCTTTTGATGATTGAAGAAAATGATTGTTTCGTATATATTTCTCATACATGAAATACGAACAGGAAAAAATCAGAAATTTTTGCATTATCGCACATATTGATCATGGCAAATCTACTCTTGCAGACCGCTTTCTTCAGAGATGTCATTCCGTTTCTGATAGGGATTTTAAAGAGCAGATGCTTGACTCAATGGATATTGAACGTGAGCGTGGAATCACTATAAAATCCCAGGCTGTCACCATTGAGTTTAATTCCGTAGACGGAAATACCTATCAGCTCAATCTTGTTGATACTCCTGGACATGTGGACTTCTCTTATGAAGTCTCCAGGGCCATCTCGGCCTGCGAAGGGGCACTCCTGCTGGTAGATGCATCTCAAGGGGTTGAAGCCCAAACCTTATCCAATATGTATATGGCTTTGGATCATGATCTAGATATAGTTCCTGTTGTGAATAAGATGGATCTGCCCAGTGCAGACCTGGAGCGTGTTGCAGATCAGATAGAACATGATCTGGGTTTGGAACGCGAGATGATTTATCCCGTTTCTGCTAAGACGGGAAAAAATGTTGAAGAACTCATTGAAGGATTGATCAAGTGGATTCCGTCTCCCGGCGGTTCCTCCGAAAATCCATTAAAATGTCTAATATTCGATTCCCATTACGATGCTTATAGAGGTGTTGTGATTCATATCCGTTTGTTTGAAGGAACAATTAAGGCAGGAGATGAGATATGCATCATGTCCAACAACAGCAAATACAAGGTGGAGGACGTCGGAATCTTTAAGTTGGGTCTTGTTCCCCAAAAAGATCTGAAGGCGGGACAGGTCGGCTATATCATAGCCGGTATTAAGAATATTTCGGATATTCGTGTCGGTGATACTATCACATTGACAAAAAATCCTTGTGAAGAGGCGTTATCAGGGTTCAGAGAGGTCAAACCGGTTGTATTCTCTTCAGTGTATCCAGTAGACACAAATCAGTATGAAGAACTCCATGCGGCTATTGATAAATTAAAACTCAATGATGCCTCTCTGATTTATGAGAAAGATGCCTCGGCAGCCTTGGGATTTGGTTTTCGCTGTGGATTTCTGGGCCTCCTTCATCTTGAGGTCATCCAGGAAAGGCTAGAAAGAGAGTTCGGCCTGAATATTGTCCTGACCTCTCCCTCTGTGCGGTACAGGATTACCCGTCAGGACGGGGAAGTGTATTTCCTGGATAACCCGGCTGAGTATCCAGATCCGGGTACGATTGAACTCTGTGAAGAGCCTTTCATTCAAGCGGATATCATCACTCCTACGGATTATTTAGGTTCTATCATGACCCTTTGCATGGGCAAGCGCGGTATTCAGACCAGTATGAATTATCTGGATGAAAAAAGAGTCGAAATTAAATTCGCAATGCCTCTGGCAGAGGTTCTTTTTGATTTTTATGACAAATTGAAATCAATTAGTAAAGGGTATGCATCTTTTGATTATGAAGTCATTGGTTTCAGACCTACTAATCTGGTGAAGCTGGATATCGTAATCAATGGAGATCGGGTCGATGCCCTGTCGCAGTTGGTGTTTAAAGACAATGCCTATGAAAGAGGACGAATTGTCTGTAAAAAACTGAAGCAGGAAATAACGAGGCAGCAGTTCAAAATTCCTATTCAGGCAGCCATTGGTAACACAGTCATTTCGAGAGAGACGATCAGTGCTCTCAGAAAAGATGTCACATCCAAATGCTACGGTGGTGATATCTCCAGAAAAAGAAAGTTGCTGGAAAAGCAGAAAGAAGGAAAGAAGAGGATGAAGATGGTGGGTAATGTAGAACTTCCACAGTCTGCATTCCTTGCTGTTCTAAAAACCAGTGATGATGATTAAATATTTATTTTGAAAGATGCTTCAAGATAATCCTGGCTTCCCTGATCACTCTGAACAGGAAAGCCGGGTCAGTATTGGGCAGTTCTTTTCTATCTGGAAAATGAAAATACAAATAGTCACAATCCGTGATATACGGTAATAATTCTTGTTCCTCATACTTTCCGGAAACGACGCCTTCCCAAAGAAATAATAGATTCTTCAGTCTTTCTATTTCTGATTTTTTGAACTCTAGAACTGTGTTCTTTTTCTCATTAGGACTCTCCGGGTAATTCTTAATTCCGGTGCCTATCTTTATAGATTGAATCATATGTTCAAACTCTTTGGTCTCTAGAGTCGGTATCGACATTTTCAGTCCCATTTTTCCCAAATCAAAGACTCGATGGTCCATGGTTTTGCACAGGTCTTCCAGTTGCTTACCATAGCTTTCTAATATTCTGTTGGTCACGAGTTTTTCTATTTTTCCCACAGCAGGATAGGAAGGCCTGCTCTTAGAAAATGTATACCAAACATCTCCCTTAAGACGTCCTTCCTGCAAGCGACACCAGTCATGAAAGGGGGTCTCCCTGGCATGAGTTTTCCCCTGAATATAGGAAAAGTCCAGACCGGTGATAAATATCCTGGAATGGCTTATTTCTCCAGCCAGGTAAAGGGCTGTGACTCCCACTGAGCCCAGGGGCGGGATTTCACTGGGCAACAGCCTTGAAGATCGAAGCCTGGAGTGCAGAGTTGTTTCTTCAAAGGAAGATGTAAAAATGTAGTGGGTGCAGTTCGGGAGTCTTAGGGTCGAAGGAAATGCCGTTATATCGGAAAATAGGTCAAACTTATGATTCTGAAGGCCATAGAAATCTTTCAGGTTGTAGAACTGAGCCTCTAAATTGACAATCCCGTCGGGGAGTATGTCCGATCTCAACAGTGGCTGCAGAGCCGTATCAACGCAAAGCAAATAGATTGAATCTCTGTATCTTTGAATAAGCGGGATCGTCTTTTCAAGAGATTCTCCTGCACCTGCCAGTAAAACAGGCTTCTGTGTATGGAATTCTTTGATGTCGCGTTGTGCAAGAAACGAAAGATTTTCAGCAAGATTTTTGATCCAGAGATGACCCATTTTGGCCATGGTCAGCCTGTTTTGCCAGTAGTTTTTCATAAAAAGCTGAAGTGTTGAAAATAGTGCGTCGTATCTGGATTTATTGGCGCCGTATCCGCCGTTTAACGCTAGGAGTGAACAATGGCGGTATTGGCCTGTTTGAGTCCTTCTGAAAAGCTCGTAAAGCTGGCCAGGGCTGCCGATTCTGTAACAACGATACCCGGGGATCTCTTTCATTATTCGCTGCTGCTGTGGGGCCGTTAGGGCCATCAGATCCTGATCACATTCTATACCAATTAATACTGAACTCTCGGGCATTCTCTTTATAAAAGAAAAAATCCCGTAGCCCAGAAGGGGGGACGGGACTATGTAGATGCAGTTCTCTTTCATTTCAGCTAGAGAAGCAGCCCTCTCTGACGATGCAGATGGGGCATATCTTGAATAGAGGGATTTCCCCTGACACAGAACATAGTCTTCACCATTTGGAGCCTGTGTCAGGCCAACCTTCTCTTCCACCGTATTTCTCAGGATTCAGCAAAAACCCGGTTATAGGTAGATGTAAAGTTATCTTTTAATTTGGGAGAACTCATAAAAATATTCTGCAATTCACTCTGCTGATACTGGGAGAGTTCATTGGCCAGTTCTGCCCGGATATATTCCTTGTATTCATCGGGATAGCTAAAGCCTTCCTGTTCATCAAGTAGTGAGAATACCACAACGCTTCTGTCTAGAACCATAGGTTGTGAAGTTTCACCGGGGTTCTTTAGTACAAATACCTTTTCAAAGAATTCGTCGCTATAGGCCGCAGCACTCAGAAGGCTGCTGTCTTTATTATTGCCGGGGCTATTGATGATAAAAGGAACATTTCCATAAACAGGTGCAATGAATCCTGTTTCATTACTGAGAGCACCAAACTCAGCAGCCGCTTCGTTCAAATTGCTGGTATGAGCCAGCAGTGCCATTTCTTCGGCCTGTCCCATTAGAAAATCTTCTATGAGTCCAACCTCTTCTCTTTCCATATAAGATCTGACTGTAGAAATCTGAACGTCAGAACTAAAATCTGGTTTTTGAGTATCAGAGTCTGCCATAAAGATATACCAGCTTCCCTCTGATTCGATGACTGTACTGTGTTGGCCGCTGGTCAAAGACATCACCTGAGAGGCCTGGTCTTCATTTAAGAAGGTGAGCAAGGTGTATTTGAAGGTTGCACCCATGGTACCGCCGTCTTCCCCATAGGAATCTGTTGAATAGGTCTTGGCTAGATCTTCAAAAGACTGTTCACCGGCTTCCAGTTTCTTCAAAATTGTAGACGCCTCTTCTTCACTGGAAGTGAGAGTTATTCTCTTGAGTTGGATTTCTTCAAAAAGATGACTATTTTTATTTCCGTACTCAATGACCTGATCATCGGGGAATGAGGAGTAGGGCAGGCTGGCATAGACAAAGTTCTTTTCAGGATTTCCCATATCCAGTAAGAAATCCATCATTTGAGTCGATCTTTTCTGATTGTAAATGGTGTCAATATAGAAAGTCTGAACCGTGAGATCTTCATTCAGGGAGGTTCTTATCTCTTTGATTCTTGATGCTGAAGTGCTCATATAGGCATCTTCGTCAAAGCGTCCATTCTCACTGAACATGCCGCTTTCAACAATGCCTCTGTCTATTCCTTTCGAGGAAACATTAAAACCCGATTCATTCATTTCTTCAAGAATAGCCGTACGAACAACAGTTTGATTGAAGGCAGATCGCCATATGAGTTGTCTAAGAAAATCAACATTTCCTGTACCTCCCAATGAATCTCTATACATATTATTGATAGATTCCACCTGCTGGGAGAAATAGTTTCCCTGCTGAAAGTTGATCACTTTCTTTCCGTATTTACCAAAAACAAGAGAACCACTGCCACCGCCGGAGCCGGCCATGGCGGGTACTAAGACAAAACTGATGATCGTAAAAACCAGTATAATGATGGTTCCAATCATCAATTTTTGCTGATGTTTGTGGGATTTATCGATTTTCACCTTATCTGAATTTGGTGTGTTTGAAACTTTTTTTTCGTGTTGAGACATAAGTCGTCCTTATAACTGTATTAATTATTGCAAAGCATCGAAAAATTACCATGAAAGGGTACAGCTGTCAACTTGGTTGAACAAGGAATTGAAATGCCAATAAATGTCACAGTTTTATAATATCATTTTTCTATCCCATATATATTTTTTACCTTCTTGAACCAGGGTGTTGACAATCCCTCGTCAGATCGTTAAAGTACGCCATTGAATGGAGGCGTAGCGAAGTTGGTTATCGCGCCGGCCTGTCAAGCCGGAGATCGCGGGTTCGAGGCCCGTCGCTTCCGCTTATTGGATAGAAATGCCCTCGAAAGAGGGCATTTCTTGTTTTTATCGGGCTGTAGCGCAGAGGCTAGCGCGCGCCGTTCGGGACGGTGAGGCCGGAGGTTCAAATCCTCTCAGCCCGACTTTTCATCATCACTACTTCAGATAGATTCTATTTTTCTGCAGACTCGGGTACAAAATGCTGAAAGTCTGTTTTTTTATTGCGTCCCTATCTGCGGATTCATGCAGGAAGGATTGATTGAATGAAATCCATATCAGGCGATGTATTTTTGATAAAGAATGTACAGTTCATCCCTCATATAGCCGAACTTGAAGGTATGCAGAACTTTAGAACTCGGATAATTTCCATAATAATTTTTCTGATTCTTTCAATCTCAATCTATGCACAGCCGCTAAGTCATACATTGCAGCAGGGAGAAACACTTTATAGTCTTTCCAGAAAGTATGGTGTGACTGTGGATGAAATTATGAATGCCAACAGTATTAATTCTCCAGAGAATCTATCCGTTGGTAGTCAATTGATTATTCCTGGATCAAATTCAGGAAATTCCAATGAAAATTCAGAAACAAGCCAGTATATTGTACAAAAAGGTGATACATTTTATAGAATAGCCCGGAATCATGGATTATCTGTAAATGAGTTATTTGAACTGAATGATTTTAACGGAAATCGAATCTTGAAACCAGGGGAGTCAGTGATTGTCTCCAACAGTGCAAAGACAACTGTGACCACGCCTGCTGCTGAAAGCAAGGTACCCCAGGTATCCACTTCCTTCTCAGATAACCTTGTATGGCCTGTAGAGGGAGTGAAACAGTCATTGACTGGTAAGTTGAGAGGAGTCAAGATAGAGGCTCCTGAAGCATCTTTGGTAAAATCCATTGCCTCAGGCAGTGTTGTATGGACGGGTCCCTATAGAGGATTTGGCCAGGTTATTTTAATTGATGTGAATGGTTATATCTATCTGTACGGCGGGAATGAAGATGTCTTTGTAAATGTTGGCGAGTATGTTCAGGCAGGTTCCCGTATCGGCAGATTAGGACATTCCGGATTGGCTACTAGAACTGTGAGTATGTACTTTTCCGTTTTTAAAGACGGAATCCCCGTAAGTGTAGTTTCTGCACCTAGGGGGTAAATTATTAACCCGGATGTATTATGAGAAAAATCAACGAAGATACAAAAGACTCTATTAACAATGAAACAGATCCTCTGGCTCTGTATTTAAAACAAATCTCCAAATATAACCTTCTGACAATTGGTGAAGAGCAGGATATTGGTATCCGGCTTGAAAAACTGGGTATACAGCTTGAAGAATTAGACCTTGAAGTTGAATCCGAGAACATCTCCCAAGAGGATTTTTTGGTTCAGAAGAGGCTCTTTGAAGATCAAATCAAAAACCTAAAGAACAGAATGATTCAATCCAACCTAAGATTGGTTGTTTCCATAGCTAAAAAGTATCAGCATAGAGGCATGTCTCTTCTGGATCTGATCGATGAGGGGAATATCGGCCTCATCGAGGCTGTTGACCGCTTCGATTACACAAAGGGTTGTCGATTTTCAACATATGGAACCTGGTGGATCAGGCAGGCTATCATTAAATCCCTGGCCGATAAATCAAGGATTATCCGTATTCCCATCCATATGCTGAATACGATTAAAAAGAGTTATCTTGTATCCAAACAACTGACTCAGGATTTGGGTCGAGATCCACTTCCCGAGGAAATGGCCGATTATATGAACCTCCCGGTGGAGAAAATAAAGGAAATCATGTCCTTGTCCCAGGAAACGGCTTCTCTGGATACCACTGTAGATCAGGATCATATGACGAGGCTCAGTGATTTGATTAAGGATGAGCATAATCAGGAACCCATAGAGATGGTCTTCAATCTCTCCTTGCAGGATACTATCAATGATGTTCTCAAACAACTCAGCGAAAGAGAAATGAAGATTATTCAGTTGCGATTCGGTTTGAACGGTAAGAATCCTTTGACCCTGGAAGAGACAGGAAAAGTTCTGGGGATCACAAGGGAACGGGTCCGCCAGATTCAGGAAATGGCCATCGGCAAGATGAGAAATTTTAAAGTCATTAAAGATCTTGAAGATTACGTTTAGTTTTTAACTGATTATTTTCTTTTGATCTGTCGATATTCACTATATGGAAGATATCCATCCACTTTTTTATGTAGAGCTCCGGGATGATTTTGATGATAATTGTGCCGTGAGAGAAAAATCTCCCTCCTTTCCTGGAATGATTGACCCATTTCTTGAGGCTCAAACACATGTGACTCGGGGTAAGGTTTATCCAGTGCTCCAAATCAAGGGGGACCATGATCTTCTGATTCTGGATGACAAGGGCTTTCTCTACACGACTCCTCAACAGTTGTATAAATTTTCCGATAAAGATATTTAATCCAACATTTTTTCAATTAAACTATCAAATTTTTTGATTATTTCTTCCCATCCATATTGTTTCATTTCTTTGCTCAATTGTATTCCTATGGCTTCCCTATCATACCTCTTCAAGAGATGACTTAGTTTGGTGAATAAATCTTCTTCATTTTCATAGAGAAAAAGGTCGTGAAAATCTGACGGCAAGACTTCAGGATAAGCCAGTCGGTTTGGCATGAGGGGAATACAGCCCGCACTCATGGCTTCTACCATTGATATTCCGAAATTCTCCTGAAGGGCTGTTGTAAAAACAAAATCCGCCAGTTTCAGCCACTGTTCATACTCGTTTCTGTTCTGGACAAAACCAAAATGTACAAGTTCTTTAGAGAATTGCGACTTTGCCTCTTTGAAGCAGGGGGGACTATCTTTGAAGGACTCTCCAACCACCGCCAGTTCAAAGGGGATCGATTCCTTTTTTAGCCTTGTAAGAAGTGAGAAAAAAACTTCTGGGTTTTTGTCATGTTCCCAGCGATGATTCCATAAGAAGAGGGGAGCCTCCTTTTTCTGATCTTGGGATATGAGACCCCTAGTGTCAACAAGAGAGCATCCAGGTGGGATGATTGAAGATTTACTCCTGAAGTCAGTCTCTGGATTTTCGGGTTTCATATCGGGAAGACTGGCCCTGAATTTTCCGAACTTTCGACAGAAACTGTCAAGATTATACCGGGAATTAAATACGATTCTATCGGCAATCCTATAATTTGTATAATCCTTCCAGACATAGTGAAGATCCCTTCTTTCACCATCCTTCAGAGGATAATCCAGTTGATTCTCATGAACATACAGGAGATGGGGGATTTCACTCCATGCGGAAAAAGTCTTCCACTGAGACAAATCCATCAGGTTGGTAGCGAGGACCAAATCGGGCTTTTTGAGAGAGTTTATCCTTTGAGCAAATTCCATCCCTGCAGATTCCATGCGCCACTTCCAGAATCTCCCGGGAAGGCTCAAAAGCTGAACATTATGCTGAGAGTGGCGGATAAATCCATCCGCAAAGTATTTATGAGACCCCGAGTAAAAGGGTTCTAAGAATAGAATATTGGCCATTTGTCATAATACCGTGAATCAATGACTTGAAATAGTCTATTTCCATGAGTTGTCAATCAGAAGCCTTTCGAATATGCTAATTTTATGCACAAACATACTTATAAAGCGATCATATTTGATCTGGACGGAACATTAGTTGATTCCATGAAAGATATTGCAGCGGCAGTGAATAAGGTTCTTCAGGACTTTGGTCATCCTCCACAGGAGACTTCCAATTATTCCACGAGGGTGGGGTGGGGGTTAAGACGATCACTTGAGTTGACAATGCCCCATTTGAATGCAGAAGAAATGGATCATGGAATGACTCTCTTAATGAAGTATTACAGAGCAGATCCCTGTTCTCACATTGAAATCTATGAGGGTATTCAGGATCTGTTGGTTCAGCTCCTTCAAAAGGGCCTTTCTCTTTTTGTCTACACAAATAAAGATCAGGTTACAGCCAACTTGATTATTCAAAAATTGTTTCCACCCGAAACATTTCGAGACGTTTTCGGTGCTCTTCCGGATCTTCCTTTGAAGCCGGATGTCCGCGGAGTCGAAGAGGTCATTAGAAAAACGGGTTATAAGCCCCATGAAATTTTATATATTGGTGATTCTGAGGTGGATATGGAGACAGCTCTGGCTGGAAAACTGGATGCCCTTGCAGTATTATGGGGTTATAGGCAAAGAAGGGAGCTTGAGAAGTACAAGAAAATCGGATTTGTATCCAAAGCAGATGAAATCCTGGATTGGATTGTATAAACTTAACAAAGGCAAAGAATGAAATATTCGAGGGGTTTGAAATGGATCATAATGAGCTGATTACTAAAGCAAAAGACTACTTGAAGAAAGAGGACAACCCTCATTTCAGTAAACAGGTTGAGGCCCTTTTGACTCAGGAAAATTGGGAAGAACTGAATGACCGCTTCTATACGGATCTATCGTTTGGAACAGGAGGTCTTCGGGGAGTTATTGGTGGCGGGTTGAACCGCATGAATCCCTACACCGTCAGAAAAGCGACACAGGGGCTTGCAAATTATATTGTGAAACATGCACCACAGGGGAAAAGGCGTGTAGTCCTATCCTATGATTCACGGCATTTTTCCGACCTTTTTGCAGAACAGGCTGCTCTGGTTTTTGCCGGCAACGGCATTGAAGCTCATTTATTTACCTCCCTGAGGCCTACACCTGAGCTTTCCTATGCCGTAAGAGAGTTGAAATGCTGTGCGGGTGTGATGGTGACTGCCAGCCACAATCCTGCAGAATACAATGGTTATAAGGTTTACTGGGAGGATGGCGCCCAAATCACATCTCCCCATGATACAGGTATTATCTCTGAAGTGAGAGCTGTTAATGAAGAGATTAATGTTATTTCTAAAGAAGAGGCTATACACAAAAATCTCTTTTTCATGATTGATAAGTCCATTGATGTCCCTTATCTGGATATGGTCATAGCCCAATCGCTTAGGCCGGAACTTGTGAAAGAGAAAGGACGAGACCTAAAGGTCGTGTATACTCCTCTTCATGGCTGCGGAACGGTTCCTGTTGAAGAGGCTCTCACCAAAATGGGAATACGTGTGATCACAGTTAAGGAACAAAGAGAACCTGATGGGGCTTTTCCAACAGTGGCATTTCCTAATCCCGAAATCACAGAAGCCATGCAGATGGCATTGGATTATGCCAAACGGGAAAAAGCCGATTTGGTCATGGGAACGGACCCTGACGCTGATAGGTTGGGTATTGCCGTGCCCGATGGTGATGATTATACACTCATCACTGGAAATCAATTGGGTGCCCTTCTTACTGACTATATCTTCTTATCCAGAAAAGAGCTGGGATCTTTGCCAACCCATCCCGCTTTTGTGAATACAATCGTTACAACAGATCTTCAGAACCGGATTGCAGAATCCTATGGTGCGGATACATTTAAGGTGTTGACTGGTTTTAAATTCATTGGCGAAAAAATGAGGGAGTTTGAAGAAACGGGATCTCATCATTATGTCTTCGGCGGAGAAGAAAGTTATGGATTCCTTGTCGAAAATGAAGTCCGCGATAAGGATGCTGTTTCTGCTGCTACAATGAGTGCAGAAATGGCTCTTTGGAATGTGACCCAGGGTAGAACGGTCCTTGATCATTTAAATGACATATACACGCGTTTTGGCTACTACGAAGAGACTCTGATATCACAGTATTTTAAGGGACAGTCTGGACAGGAAGTTATGTCCTCGCTCATGACGAAGCTCAGAAAAACTCCACCGGCAGAACTCGGCGGTATTAAAGTAACTGCTTTCAAAGATTATAAGGATGGAACAACTAGGAATCTTTTGACATCAGAGCTGGACACAAATATTGATCTTCCTTCTTCCAATGTCTTGCAGTTTGTCCTGGAGGATGGAAGCCTGATTACGGCCCGGCCCTCTGGAACAGAACCCAAAATTAAATTTTACGCTTCGATTTGCGGTAAAAAAGGATTGGATCTGAAAGAAGCAAAAAAACAGGTCTCCACCAAAATGAAGGCCATTGAAAAGGATATTCTGGCAATGATGCCGGCATCCTAATCAACCCATCAGCCCGGATCAGTAACCGAACCTCTGTCTCCGGGTTGTTTCCATATCTGAAAGAAGGTCTCTGAGATGGCTTTCATCTAGGGTGTTTTCATTGATTTGATCCTGCAGGGTCGTCAGATATCGTTCTTCCATATTGTAGAGTTGATCACTCAATTCAGCCGACCAGATAAAGCGGGTTAATTCTTCAGGAGTCTCCATTAAAAACATAAGCTTCTCAGTCATCACTTTAGATAGGTACCATCTGATATCGTCTATTTCCAGACTGTATTCTTCTAATATTTTTTTTACATTCATATGTACCTCCGGCGATTTTCAAATATGCTAACAGGAAATGTTTTTTTTCCCTATCCCGTTTTCCCAAAAAAATGTATTCTTTTGTCCATGAATACAGAAGAATCAATCATCATTTATACAGACGGTGGATGCACCGGGAATCCTGGTCCAGGAGGATGGGCCTGTGTCCTCCTCATTGATGGACAAGAACATCATTTCTCCGGAGGTGAGGCAGAAACCACCAACAATAGAATGGAAATGACAGCAGTTATAAGCGCACTGGAAAAAATACAGGAGATGGGTTTGTCTCCCAAGGCTCAGATTTATACAGACTCTCAGTATGTTAAAAATGGATTGACTGTCTGGATCCACGGGTGGATAAGGAATGGATGGAAGACTGCATCCAAACAGCCTGTCAAAAATAAAGATCTATGGCTCCGTATGAAGGGTCTTTGTGATCAGTTTGAATTATCCTGGCATTGGGTCAAAGGGCATTCAGGAGACAAATACAATGAACTTTGTGATTCCCTCGTAGAAAAAGAGAGGCTGAGCTTTCAGTAGTTTGAAGCATTCCTATTGTTCCTTCCGTTTTAATGCTTGTGGGGGAAGGAATGCAGGTTTTCAGTTTTGTTGCGGCTGGTTTTGAGGGGCATCTCATCGGTGTTGAGGTGTATATCCGGAGGGGGATTCCGGCAGTGGACATCGTAGGACTTCCAGATGGAGCCGTCAGGGAAGCTCGGGAGAGAATCCGGGTGGCCATTTTGCAGTCTGGTTTTCAATTCCCAAGCGGAAGAATCCTTATCAATATGGCCCCCGCTGATATCCGCAAGGAGGGGGCCTCCTTTGATCTGTCCCTGGCTGTGGCGGTTCTTGTCGCATCGGGACAAATTACTAAAAAATCTGATAATGAGCTGCAGGATGATAAGTGGCTTGTGCTGGGAGAACTGGAACTTTCTGGCCGGCTTCGCCCTGTCAAAGGGACTCTCTCGGCCGTTTCTGCCGCCTTAAAAGGGGGCATCCGGAAATTCCTACTCCCCTTGGATAACTGCGGGGAAGCCATCTCTGCAGGAGCCGTGGATATCATACCCCTGTCTCATCTGAATGAGTTGAATGATCTTTTATCCATGAGAAACAAACCGGCACAACAATGCATACAATTGAAGGTAAAACAAAACTTTGAGCAGCCTACCAGTCCGGATATCAAGGACTTAAAGGGACAGGCCGCTCTTAAACGTGCTCTCATGGTGGCAGCCGCTGGAGGGCATCATATGCTCCTATTCGGTCCTCCCGGTTCTGGAAAAACACTGGCCGCTACCATGCTGGAAGGACTGTTACCAGATTTGGAAGATGACCGTTCCTTTGAGGTTTCCAGAATCTGGTCTCAAGCAGGAAAATTGGGACCGGGAGGTGGTATTCTCAGGCGTCCTCCCTTCCGCGCTCCCCACCACTCGGCCACATTGGAAGGACTCATCGGTGGAGGAATACAGATTTCACCGGGCGAAATCTCTCTGGCTCATGGAGGTGTTTTATTTTTGGATGAAACACCTGAGTTTCAAGGGCGTATTCTTCAATGTCTGAGAGAACCTCTGGAAAGCGGAAAGGTGACCATTGTGAGGGCGGGAAAGTCCTACTGGTATCCTTCGGACTTCCAGCTTTTGATGGCTGCCAATCCTTGTCCCTGTGGGAATATGGGACGGGGAGATTCTGTGTGCATATGCAGTCCCCTGGAAGTCAGCCGTTACTGGAAAAAGATTGGCGGAGCCTTGATGGATCGAATCGATATCAGAATGCCTGTGGATACGGTCAAAGCTGAGGTTTTATTGACCCGGAGTTCTGAGAGTTCCGCCGACCTCCGTGTGAAAATCGATGAAGCTGTAAGGAGGCAGAAAAGACGTTATGCCCCTATTGGAATCCACCGGAACAGATCCCTGACAGGGGCTATGATTCAGGAATTCTGTCCTTTGAGTAAGGAATTACAGGATTACTTTGCCCTCATGGCACGAAAAATTGGATTCTCATCAAGGGCTTGCCATTCTGTTTTAAAGGTAGCTAGAACAATAGCGGATTTAGCTGAACACGAGCAGATTCAACAGGAGGATCTGGAAGAAGCAGGACAGTATAGACGCTATGGAGACAGCAGTCTTTTTTGGAATGAGGGGTGAATTCAACATTTAAGAATTTTGATTTCTACTTGAATGCCATTGAAGGGGAAAGGAACATCCTGTAAAGTATTCATATCTCAATTTTACGGTTGGGGCTCAAATCGTCTTTTTGTTTACAAGCCGTGGAATCTTTTGGGAACAATAAGATTTTGTGGTGATCAATTCAATTTTACAGTATGTATTTGCTCTGTATCCTTGCAAATCGAATAGAAATATTCGTTAATTGAATCATTAAAGAAAAAAATAAGGACTAATTCGTATGAAAAAGAAAACAGGATATATCCTGTCTGTATTGCTCTTCTTAATGATATTTATGGTTTCTTCCTGTTCTAAAAAAGAGGATAAGACCCTCGTTGTGGCCATGGAACTTCAGTTTCCTCCCTTTGAAATGGCCGAAGCCGACGGAACTCCTTCAGGAATCAGTGTCGAAATGGCTTATGCCCTTGGGGAGTACCTTGATCGACCGGTAAAAATTGAAAATACCTCATGGACAGGTTTGATTCCCTCTCTTCAGTCAGGAAAGGCAGATCTTGTCATTTCATCCATGACTATTACTGATGAAAGAAAAGAAGTTGTGGATTTTTCCATTCCCTATGCGGCTTCAGGGCTGACGTTATTGATTAATAAAGATTCCAGTGTGACTTCTTATGCTGATCTGTCTAAGGAAGGTGTCACCACTGCAGTAAAATCCGGAACTATCGGTGCTCTGTGGGCACAAGAAAATCTTCCAGAAGAAAGCATCAGAATCTTTGATGAAGTAGCTGCCTGTTCTCTTGAAGTTTCTCAAGGGAAAGTCGATGCATTTATCTATGATGCTCTTACAACTTTTGAGCTTCAGAAAAAATTTCCAGAGTCAACCTGGGTTAATTTGGAGAACCTTCCCGGAACAAGCGGAGGATGGGGCGTTGCTATGAAAAAAGATAATAGTCTAAAGGCTGAAGTGGATGCTTTCATTCTTGATTACCGCCAAAAAGGTGGATTTGAGGCCCTTGAGAAAAAGTATTTGACAGAAATCAAACAGATTTTTGATGATGCAGGTGTCCCTTCTTTCTTCGCTCTTTAGTTTCTGAGGCATTCAATGAATCTTATTACAGATAGGGAAGGCCAGGATAACCGGTTTGCCCATTTTTTCAGCTGGCTTCTGGTCGCCCTGATTCTGTCTGCTGTGTTCTGGTTCGGCTTTAGCCGTCTTGGATACCGTTTCGCATGGAATACAATTTACAACTACCGGATGAATTTTCTTAAAGGCTACGGGATGACTCTCCTCATCTCGCTGTTTGCCCTCGTGCTTAGTCTGTTCTTGGGAATACTCTTTGGACTGGGTCAGAAGAGCCGTTTGCTCCCATTCCGTTATTTCTCTCTCTTCTATATTGAACTGGTACGGGGTACACCCCTATTGGTACAGATCCTTATATTCTTTTATGTCATTGCTAATGCGGCAGGGATCAATAACCGCTTTGTTGTGGGTGTACTGATCATGGCTGTATTTTCCGGGGCCTACATTGCGGAGATTATCCGGGGGGGAGTGGAGAGTATCGCAGAAAGCCAGAAAGAGTCGGCTCGATCTTTGGGTTTTTCAAGCTACCAAACATACCGGTATGTGATCTTTCCACAGGTGATAACAAGGATTTTACCCTCACTGGCTGGACAGTTGGCATCCCTGATCAAAGACTCATCCCTTTTATCCGTGATTGCTATTAAAGAGTTTACGATGGCTGCCCGGGAAATGAATGCCAATACTTTCTCTACAATGGAAGCCTATCTGCCTTTGGCTATAGGGTATCTTCTTGTGACCTTGCCGATTTCAGGTCTCACACGCTATCTGGAAAGGATATTCAGCTATGAAACTTGAGCTTGATCAATTAAGTAAACACTATGGTGAATTGAAGGTCCTGGATAAAATATCTCTCACCCTGGGAGATGTACGCTCTCTTGTATTGATAGGTCCCTCAGGCGGAGGGAAAACTACGCTTCTGCGTTTGATCGCAGGACTCGAACAGCCCGATGGTGGAAATATACTCATCAATGACCGGCTTATCGAATTTAAGAGTGAAGAAAGTTTGCGTGAGTATAGAAAAAGGATTGGCATGGTATTTCAATCCTACAACCTTTTCCCACATCTCACAGCCTTGGAGAATATTACACTCCCCCTTGTGAAAGTGCATGGATACAAGGAAAAGCAGGCCCAGGATGAGGCTTTAGTGCTTTTGGAAAGGTTTAATCTAGCGGACCAGGCGTTTAAAAAGCCTGCACAACTCTCGGGAGGTCAGAAACAGAGAATCGCCATCTGCAGAGCCGTGGCCATTGGTCCTGAATTCCTTTTGCTGGATGAACCGACTTCTGCTTTGGACCCTGAATTTACCTCTGAGGTTCTTGATTTGATCGGAGAGCTTCGGAGTGAAGGAATGCGTCTGATCCTTGTGACTCATGAAATGGGTTTTGCCAGACAGGCTGCTGACTATATCCTCTTTGTGGGAGATGGCGGATTGATAGGGCAGGGGACACCTGAAGAGCTCTTTGTTCAGAACTCTGACGAGAGGGTCAGCCGGTTTTTCAATACAGTATTAAAGTATAATTGATGCATATTCGGGAATTAAAGGACTTTCTTAAGTCGTATTGCAGGGACAATCATTTGACTTAAGAACAGGCACCTTCTATATTGGGGATAATGAACGTCGACCAAGGTGAAACAGGTCTTTGCAGAACCTGTCATAATAATCTTTGTGCTAAAAAAGTCTCAATTTTTTCTTCACTTCTTGATAAGGATATACAAAAAATTGTGAGCTTGACTGGACATAAAAGCTATTCAAAAGGGGAATACCTCTGTCATGAAGGAGATATTTCATCCAGGTTATATATTGTCAATGATGGTAAGGTTAAACTGTCAAAATTTAATAAAGATGGGAAAGAACAGATTCTGAGGATTCTTTCAAATGGATCTTTTTTTGGTGAATTTTACTTATTCAGTGAAGATGAACCATATAACTTTTCGGCTATTGCCATTTCAGAAGTAAAAATCTGCACTCTTTCTAAATCCGATATGGATGGGCTTTTGAGAGAACATCCTGATATCAATCGAAAAATTATGACAGAAATTTCCAGAAGATTAATTCAGACGGAGAATCTGGTTCAAAATCTGTCGACCAATGATACGAATTCCAAAGTGGCCTATGTTCTTCTTGAATTATCCGAAAAGTATGGGATTACAAAGAACAATCAAATACATGTGAATATTCCCATCAACAGAGAAGAAATGGCCAGTTATGCCGGGGTCACCAGAGAAACCATGAGCCGCAAGCTGAGTCAGTTTGAGCACTTAGGCATACTTCAGACCAAAGGAAATAAAACGATTATCATTCTTGAAATGGATGAATTGATGAATTTTCTTTAAAAAATTCTAAAACTGTGCTCCAAATCACATTTTGAATCTCTATTCTTGATTATCCTCAAATCAGATTATGAAATATTTTGGAGGTAGAGATGAGTATTCAAATTCATGACAATACTTTTTGGGTAGGTAAGGTTGATAACCGTGATGTTCCCTTTCATAGACTTATTCTGACTAAGGGGACGACATACAACAGTTATCTGATTAAATCAGAGAAGCCGACAATTATTGATACAGTGGATATCTCATTTGGTAAAGAATTTCGGGATAATTTGGAAAAAGAGATCAATCTTGAGGAAATCCAGTATATTGTGATCAACCATACCGAACCAGATCATTCGGGGGGATTGAGAACTCTGGCCGCTAAGGCCGTCAATGCTGTTATTGTCTGCACACAGGCCGCTGTGTATGAACTGAAAGAGATGTATAAACTCCATGACAGAACCTTTCTGGTTGTTAAGACTGGTGATACCCTGGATATTGGTGGAAAAACTCTGTCTTTTATCGAAACACCCTATCTGCACACGGAAGAAACGATGGTGACCTATTGTGTAGAAGACAAAACTCTTTTTTCTTGTGACATTTTCTCTACCCATGTTGCCAATGAACATTACTTTAACGACAAAGAATCAAATGACATCCTTGAGGATTTTAAGACGTATTATACCCTGATAATGCATCCTCACCGGATGTATGTAAGGGAAATGATTGAAAAGATTAAAGGACTGGATATTGCTCTCATCGCACCTTCCCATGGATATTTACTTAGAGAAGATGTACAAAAATTTATACAGATCTATGATGATATGAGCCGCAATGTAGAAACATCCCGGAAGGGTCTGGTTTTATATTCGTCAATGACGGGGAATACACGCGAAATTGCCAGTGAAATAAAAGAACTTTACGAGGCTAATGGCATTGAGATGAATGTGATAGATGTGAATCGTACAGAACTTGATGCTGTTGTTTCTGAAATCAATAAAGCTGATATTGTCTTCTTTGGGACGTCGACACGATATGCCGATATGATCGGGAATATGGAATCTGTGTTGAAGAAGCTGGAGACAATCGATCTCGAAGGAAAATACGCTGTGGCCTTCGGTTCTTATGGATGGAGCGGTGAGCCCATTGAAATCATTCAGGATTATTTGAATCAATCAGGGTTTACAACGCTCAATACGAGTCAAATCGTGAAGTCTACAGGAATGACAGATGTCTATTTTCCCATAAGGATCAGATTCTCTTTGAACGAAGAAAGTAGAACAGGATTTAAAAGAGCCGTGTATCATACCCTTGATCTGATGATGGCAGAGTGAGGGAAGAATTCCGGCCTTTAGAATCAGAGGCCGGGACAAATCGAGCCTGTAAAGTTTCCTGTGTAAATGCCTAACTTATTCATCTGTAAATCGATCTCCATATTCCAACTGAAATCGATTCATGGCAGGTTTCCATGCTCTTAGTGGCATAGTCCATTTTTTGGAGGCCTGCTGTATAGCCAAGTATACGATCTTAAATGCAGATTTGTCATTGGGAAAGATCTTCCGATTCTTGATCGCTTTTCGAATGACACTGTTCAAAGATTCTATTGCATTAGTGGTATAGATGATTTTCCGGATTTCATCTGGGTAATCATAAATTGCTATCAGATTTTCCCAATGTCTTTTCCACATTTTACTAATAGAGCCATACTGGCTATCCCACTTTTCAGCAAAATTATTAAGCTCTCTTTCTGCTTCATCCAGAGTGATTGATGAGTAGATTGCCTTCAAATCTCTAGCAGCTTCCTTTCGATCCTTGTATGAAACATATTTCAAGGAGTTCCTGACCATATGTACAATACAGAGCTGAATCTTTGTTTTAGGATAGACGGTATTGATAGCTTCAGGAAATCCAGTTAGTCCATCGACACACGCTATAAAGATATCCTGAACACCCCGGTTCTGGAGCTCTGTCAGCACAGAAAGCCAGAATTTGGCTCCTTCGTTCTCAGAGATCCAGAGCCCCAATAATTCCTTTATACCTTCAGTAGTGATCCCTAGAGCCAGGTAAACAGCCTTTTTGATGACCCGTTTGTCCTGATGTACTTTGACTACGATGCAATCCAGATAAATGATGGGATATAAGCTGTCCAAGGGGCGGTTCTGCCACTGTTCCACTTCTTCAAGAACAGAATCTGTTACCTGAGAAATAAGGGTATGAGAGACATCTACACCATATAAATCTTTAAGTGTCTCAGCGATATCTCTGGTTGTCTGGCCTTTGGCGTAAAGGGTGAGAATCTTCTGATCAAAACCTAGAAGTCTTCTTTGACCTTTCTTAACCATTTGAGGTTCAAACTCTGAGTCTCTATCCCGAGGTGTTTCTATTTCAAGTTCCCCTGAATCAGTTTTTACTTTCTTTGAATTGTAGCCATTACGGCTATTTTTTTTGTTGTGCCCTTTCCGAGAATGCTTTTCATAACCAAGATGATTATCCATTTCAGCATTTAGAGCTTTTTCAATTGTCAGCTTCATCAGCTGGCCAAGAGGATCAGCCAAGTCTGCCTCGGTCTTAACCCCTTTAGCCAATTCTGTGGCTAACTCATCCAAACGATCTTTGTCTATCATGATACTATTCATCCTAACTCCTATTGCCCTTTTTGGGCTATTCAGAATTAGGCAGTTACACAGTTTTATTTACAGGGTCGACAAATCAGGCAATCTAATTTTATTTGATATAGGAATCCCATGATTTCTTGCTAAAGGGGATTGAACAAACTATAAATGAATCATAAGTGATCAGGAAAGAAATATTTTTTAACCTGATTAGATACTTCTTCTCTCTTCCGGGTTGTATTTTGTAAACAAATGATATTTATTAATGCTGATGACTTTTAGTCATTGTTATTGAAATGAATCTTTCTAGGTGATGCTTTGATACTTTTATATTTTTTATATCAACTGTCTGCTTATATTGCTTTTTCCTTCTGTTTCCTTATTGGAATGTGGGCCTTTTCTCTAAACCAAAAATCACCAATAAACAGACTTTTTTCTCTCCTTAGTCTCTCTCTTAGTATTTGGATCTCTTCCCTCATGTTTGCGGGTGTTGCACCAGAATATGAGATCTCCTTGGTATGGAGACGAGTGGCTGTTTTTGGCTGGTCTACCCTTTACAGCTTTCTGCTGCATTTTTTCCTAGTCCTCTTTTGGGGAGAGACAATTCTCAAAAAGAAAATTCTATACGCCATTTATCTTCCAGCAATAGTTTGTATCGCTGTTTTCTCAGTCATTGGGACAATAGCCAACAGTGAATATCAACTCATACAAACATATTTTGGATGGGCGAATCTCCAGGTAAATAGTTTTTGGAACACTTTTTTTAATATTTATTACATGACTTATTCAATTCTTGTTTTTGGAATTTTGTTATTCTGGAAGTTCCGCAAGAATAAAAAAGAAGAGATCCGGGTATTGAGAATTGCGCTTTCATTCATTGCGGCACTGGGACTCGGAGCATTTTTGGAAATTTTTTTGAATTTGATAATTGCAGCCAAGATCCCCTCCATGGCTCATCTGTTTATATTAATGCCCCTATCAGTTTTATTTTATGAAATAAAGCGGAACCATGTCATGCCCGAATCGGAAGATTTAAAAAAAGTATCAACAGGAGTTATTTTAAGTGAATTCGAACAGCTTCGATTTTATCAATATTTGAGCAGTTTGTTTATTCTGATCAGCATAGTTTATATGATCATCCAAACCATACTCCTACAGGACCATTATAGTAGCGTACAGTTTAGTCTCTCATTACTTGTAACAGGGACTATTCTGCTTTTTCTACCCCGTATTGTTATCAATGGGAAGGATAGAGATAATATTATGCTTGTTACTGTCAATATATCCATATTGATGATTATGGCCTTTCTCTCTAATCAGGAAATTTATAACTATGCTTGGACTTTTCCTATTCCTATTATCTTTATTTCTATACTATATAACAAAAAGCATTTGTTATATTCTGTTGCATCAGTATCTGTTCTGGGAAATATTTGGCTGATGATACTCTCAAAAGAACCTCATTACAGAAATATGGTTTTGATTTATCTGCCCAAAATTCTGTTTTTCATAGTGAGTGCTTTCATTGCTTCCTATATACATAAAGTTTATTTAAACCGCTTAAACGAAAATGAGAGCCGTATAGCTTATCAGGAGATGATTTCCAGGATTTCCTCCAGTCTTGTAACCATCAGTCATGAGAACCAGAAGGAGTGTTTTGAATCGATTCTTGAAGAATTGGGTCTCTTCTCGAACGCCCGGGAAGCATTTCTTGTTTGTTGTGGCAAGGAGAATCGAAGTATCCAGAATATTTACAATTGGGGCATTGGCGGAAATCCTATAGATTGGGAGCTTCCCCCGGAGGTTTCAGAATATAAGTTTGACCAGTTTTTACAACTCATGATGGCGGAAAACCCTGTATATATTGAAGATTTGAATTTGCTTCCTTCTGATTTTGACTGGTTTAAAAAAATGTTTCATCCTTCTGTAACATCTCTTGTTGCTGTGAGTGAAATTCGGGAAGGCCATTTATACTCTATTCTCGGATTGAATTTCAGTAATCCAATCCATCCCATCAGCATCAAAGAAATGAGGCAGATTATGGGCATCCCATCTAATCTCATTGCTGATGGGTTATTGAAGATTGAGAATGAACAAAAAATCAGTTTTATGGCCTACTATGATGCCCTCACGGGACTTCCTAATCGTTTGTTTTTCTTTGATCAGTTGGATAAGGCCTTAGCCTTGGCAGATCGGACTGAAAAAACTGTTGCTGTCATCATGATGGATCTCGATTCATTCAAATACATTAATGATACCATGGGACATGATGCGGGTGATCTGCTTCTGCGCCGTGTTGCAGAGACCTTATCGAGTCGAATTCGGGACTATGATACCATGTCCCGGTTTGGTGGAGACGAGTTCCTGTTTATTTTATCTCAGTTAAACAATCAGAATGAGGCTGCAGCTATTGCAGAGAAGCTCCTGCAAGCCCTGGTGGAACCCATTAGTTTGGCCGGTGAAAAATTTTATATCACAGGAAGTCTGGGGATCAGTTGTTTTCCTGGAGATGGTAAGAATGGAGAGCTCTTATTTAAGAATGCCGATACAGCGATGTATGTTTCAAAAGGGGAGGGGAAGAATCGCTACACTTTTTTTAGCCAGGAAATGAATAAGACCGCCGATGAGAAAATGCAATTATCAAACGAGTTGTACAGAGCCTTGGAAAGAGACGAATTTGTTCTAAATTACCAACCGCAAACGGATATAAGCGGTACTAAAATCATTGGCATGGAGGCACTTATCCGCTGGAACCATCCAGAAAAAGGACTCTTACCACCTTTGGACTTTATTCCTCTGGCTGAGGATATCGGTTTAATAAATGATATTGGGAAATGGGTTTTGTACAAGGCATGCAAAGACAACAAAGACCTGCAGGACCGGGGAGGACCGTGTATTCGGGTGGCTGTGAATTTGTCTGTAAAACAATTTAGCGGTTCATCCTTAGTGGACATGGTCAAGGAGACCCTTTATCAAAGTGAGTTAAAGCCGGAATATTTGGAGTTAGAAATAACTGAAAGCATCGCCATGGGTGATTTTACAGATGTTCAGCAAGTTTTGAAGAACTTGAGAGAGCTTGGAATCACTCTGTCAATTGATGATTTCGGTACAGAGTATTCATCCCTCTCCCGTCTCAGACACCTTCCTGTAGATAGAATCAAAATTGATAAGCAATTTATTCAGGGAATTTCAAAAAGTACTCATGATGAATCGATAACCAGTTTTATCATTGCTCTTTCTAAGAGTATGGGTCTCAAGGTCATTGCAGAAGGAGTTGAAAGTAATTCACAAATTTCATTTCTCACAGAGAAATCCTGCGATGAAATTCAGGGCTTTTATTTCTACAAACCCATGGAATTTGAAAAGCTTTTAGATGTTTTTGAAGTCAAAGCATAGACAGAAATAGATTAAATTATAGGAATATATGAAAATAAACATATAGACTGCTTTATTTGGCAAAGAAAGTATTGACTTATAAATTTTGAGGAGTATATTGTTAGTAACAATTCTTATTATTGGTTGTGGGATGGAATATAGAAAAAGTAAACAAAGAGATGAGATCCTCAATATTCTGCGTGAAACAAATATTCATCCGACTGCAAATTGGATTTATGACAAGCTCAAGAAGGAAAACAGCCGTCTGAGTTTAGGAACTGTCTATCGAAATTTATCAATTCTTGTTGAACAGGATCTTGTGGACAGGATTGATTTTGGAAGTACCTTTGACAGGTATGAAGCCAAAAAGGGTGGACATTACCATTTTGTCTGTGAGAACTGTGGTGAAGTCAGTGACTTGGAAATGCCGGTAATGGAAGAGTTAAACAGTCAGGTCGAGAAGAAATTTGGTCTGAAAACCAATAAGCATCGACTTGAATTTTTTGGGATATGCCGTAAGTGCGGCTGATTTTTTTAAGTGTCTATTAATAATCGTTCCGATTACTTGATAGAGATCTCTTGAGAGATCTGTAAATAATTATTACCAGGGATTCTGGTATACAAGGAGTAGAGTATGGAAGAAGTAACAGTTCAGGAACCTGTAGTATCAATGCCAAGGATTGGAGATAAAGCCCCTTCATTTAAAGCCATTACAACTCAGGGAGACATCAATTTTCCCGAGGATTATTCTGGTCGATGGGTCATCCTTTTCAGCCATCCTGCGGATTTCACACCTGTTTGTTCCTCAGAATTTATTACATTTGCCAGCATGGAAGATCAGTTTAAAGAAGCTGGATGCGATCTTGTGGGTCTGTCTATTGATGGTTTGTACAGTCATATAGCCTGGCTCAGGACTATTAAAGAGAAACTCTCCTATAACGGTCATACGAATGTGGAAGTAAATTTCCCACTCATAGAAGATATAACCATGAATATTGCCAAACAATATGGGATGATTCAGCCTGGTGAAGATACTACCAAAGCTGTTAGAGCTGTATTCTTTATTGACCCTAAGGGAATGATTAGAACAATAATTTACTACCCCCTGAGTCTGGGAAGAAACTTTGATGAACTTTACAGAGTTCTTCAGGCACTTAAAACCGCCGATGAGTTTGGTGTTGCCACTCCTGCTGACTGGAGACCTGGTGATGATGTTATCGTAGGTCCTGCAGGCTCCTGTGGCGCGGCGAAGGATAGAATGGATGGTAAAGAAGATATGACCTGTCAGGACTGGTTTTTCTGCAGTAAAAAAATGGATAAAGACAAAGTGCTGAAAGCTATTGCGAAAAAATAGTATTTAAATAGTATTTGTATGGACCTGACTGTCTTGTATATGAGGCAGTCAGGTCTTTTTTTTATATAAATGAGACCCAATGTTTGAAAAATATGGATTTTTCCAGTATTTTATGAGTGTGAATAGGAGGAAAGGATCTATAATGAAACTCTATAGCAGAAATCAGGTCATTTTTTATTCATTAGGGACAGTCCTGGTTGTTTTTTTACTCCTCTTTGGATTTGGTGTCATCTCCTTTTCTGATACAGAACAATCACATTTCGTTGAAAATGTTTTTCCTGAAGCAGAGATTTTGCCAACTCAAATGGGGCCTGCTTTAGGGAGTCCTGTATACAATGCAAGTGAATACTCTGAGGATGAACTGACTAACATTCATATTTATGAGAAATATAATGAAGCCGTTGTCAATATCACTACCGAGGTCGTCGGTTATAACTGGTTCCTAGAACCTATTCCACAGGAAGGTTCTTCCGGATCAGGAGCTATCATAGATAAACGCGGGTTTGTTCTCACCAATAATCATGTCGTTGATAAGGCCTATAAAGTGTATATCACCCTGGCTGACGGGAGTCAGTATGAAGGGGAAGTTGTGGGAACAGATTATGAAAACGATCTTTCGGTTCTGCAGTTCAAGCCCGAAGGCAAAGAGCTGGTGACAATCCCTTTTGGTACTTCAGAAAATCTGAAGGTGGGACAGAAGGTTATTGCCATTGGAAACCCCTTCGCCTTTGAGAGGACGCTGACTACAGGGATCGTTTCTGGATTAGGTCGTCCTTTAAAAAATGATTCGGGTCTGGTTATCCGTGATATGATTCAGACCGATGCGTCTATCAATCCTGGGAATTCCGGTGGTCCTCTGATCAATACCAAGGGTGAAATGATTGGGATTAATACAATGATTTATACCCCCTCTGGAGGATCTGTTGGAGTTGGTTTTGCAATCCCTGTGGATACGGCCAGGAGAGTTGTTCCCGATTTAATGAAGTATGGTAAAGTTCAAAGGGGCTGGATTGATATTATTCCTGTTCAGCTTTTCCCCTCCCTTGTGCGGTATGGTAAATTGCCCATTTCAAAGGGTATCCTCATTTCTCGTGTAATCAGCGGTGGTAATGGAGAAGAAGCGGGTCTTCAGGGAGGAAATCCAGACCAGGCAGTCCGGAGCGGGAATTCCGTGATTTACCTGGGCGGAGATATTATTACATCCATTAATGGTGAGGAAATAGCAACCTTGTCCGATTTTTATGGAGCTCTAGAAGCAACGAGGCCCGGAGATAAGGTTGAAGTGGTGGTCTTGAGAGGGAAGCAACTTAAAAAAATCCAAGTTATGCTTTCTGAAAGACCAACAAATTGAAGCTGACGCGAGTGTTTTCAGGGAGAGTAAGGCCCAATGGATAAATTTAAAGTTGTTTCTCCCTTTGATGCTGCAGGTGATCAGATAAATGCGATCAATAAGTTATCGGAGGTTTTTCTAGAGGGGGCACAAAGAGCCACCCTTCAGGGGGTTACTGGTTCTGGTAAAACCTTCACGATGGCAAAAATTATTGAAAATTTGCAGAAACCGACTCTCATCATTTCTCATAATAAAACCCTGGCAGCACAGCTCTATAGAGAGTTTAAGGACTTTTTTCCCCATAATGCTGTAGAGTACTTTGTTTCTTACTACGACTACTATCAGCCAGAGGCGTATGTTCCTTCCCGGGATCTGTACATAGAGAAAGACTCTTCTATAAACGAAGAAATTGACAGGATGCGTCTTTCGGCAACCATGAGCCTGATGGAGCGTCCCGATGTTCTTATAGTGTCCACAGTTTCGTGTATATACGGACTGGGTAACCCCTCTTCCTATAAAGATATGAGGATTCAGCTCCTCAAAGGGGAAAGCTATAATCGTGATGAGATCATCCGAAATCTCATTTCTCTCCAGTATGAACGAAATGATATGGTCTTGGAGAGAGGAAAGTTCAGGGTGCGCGGTGATGTGATGGAACTCTACCCGGCCTATTTGAAAGAAGCTTACCGGATAAGCTTTGATTGGGATGAAATCGAGTCCTTACGGCGTTTTAATCCCGTTTCCGGTGAGATTTTAGAAGACCTTCCCATGTGTACAATCTATCCGGCAAAGCATTTTGTGATGCCCGAAGACCGGATTGTAAAGTCTTTGAAAGATATCAGAGCTGAATTGGTTCAGCAAATAGAGTTTTTTGAGTCCAGAGGTCAGATTGTTGAGGCTCAGCGCCTCAAGACAAGAACTGAATATGATCTGGAAATGATGGAAGAAATGGGGTATTGCTCCGGAATAGAAAACTATTCCCGTCAACTTTCTGGCCGTGAAGCTGGAGAACGCCCTGAAGTCCTTCTAGATTATTTTCCACCTGACTTTTTGACTATCGTCGACGAGTCCCATGTCACACTCTCCCAGATCAGAGCCATGTATGAGGGGGATCGCTCCAGAAAAACTAATCTTGTAAATTTTGGATTCCGCCTTCCTTCTGCCCTGGATAACAGACCCCTGGTCTATACAGAGTTTGAGGCATTTAAGAAACAGCTTTTGTATGTCTCTGCCACGCCAAGACAGGAGGAGCTTGATAAGTCCGAACTCGTTGTAGAGCAGATTATCAGACCAACGGGTCTTCTGGATCCTATCATAGAGGTACGGCCCACAGAGGGGCAGATGGAAAACCTCTATGGTGAAATCAGAAAAAGAATCGAAATTGGTGAACGTGTTCTCATCACAACCCTGACAAAAAGAATGGCAGAGGATCTGACTGATTATTTGAATGAATTAGGATTGAAGGTCAACTATCTTCATTCCGAAGTGGAAACCATTGAGCGGGTAGAAATCATTCGTGATCTGAGACTGGGGAAGTTTGATGTACTTGTGGGAATCAATCTTCTCCGGGAAGGGCTGGATATTCCCGAGGTTTCTCTCATTGCCATCATGGATGCGGATAAGATTGGTTTTCTCCGATCAACTACGTCTCTGATCCAGACCATTGGCCGTGCTGCCAGAAATGCCCACGGGCGGGTCATCATGTATGCCGACAAGGAATCCCCGGCCATGGCCGAAGCCATCAGGGAAACGTCACGCAGGAGAGAAATCCAAAAAAAGTATAATGAAGATCATGGCATAACTCCTGAAACTATAATAAAAGCTGTACAGGATATCCTGATCAGAAAAACAGAACAGAAAAAGAAAGCCGAAGAGATGACAATTTCTGTGATGAAGGATAATGTTAACCTCCTTGATCCTGTTCAGAAGAAAAAACTTATAAAAGCACTGGAAAAGGAAATGCTGGAAAAGGCTAAAAATATGGAATTTGAAGAAGCGGCGGTTCTCAGAGATGAAATAGCAGAGCTCAAGGGTGAGAAATTATGAGGAAGGCCTTGAGACTCATTCTGATCCTGCTGATTGTTCCTCTTTCTTGTTCTCAGAAGATCGATGTTCCCGAAATAGTTTTACCTTCAACCCCCATCATGAAGGGAACAACCAGTTGGGGAGTTGTCAATGTTTCCTATTTGAAAATAAACAAAGAACCTAACAATGATCAGCATATTGTTACCACATTGAGAAAGGGAGATCTTGTTCAGATTGAGTCCGTCCATTACATAAATGAAGGCCGGAACAGTTCTATCTGGTTTCATATCAGCAAAGATAGGTTGAACGGATGGGTTAAAGACAGCTCTCTGGATAGTTATTCAACAAAAGAGAAGGCTAAAACAGCTTCTGAGAGACTTCTTGGTACTCTCCCGTGAATGATCTCTTTTCCAGAATAGGAAAGCTGTGATAGATTCATTCCATGAGTGTTCTTGAAAATATTAAAAAAGTACAAAGCTCCATAGAGCAGGCTGCCCTCAAGGCAGGTCGAAATTCCTCTGATATCAAACTCATGGCTGTGAGTAAGACAAATCCTGTGGAATTGATTCGTGAGGCTTATGATGCGGGGCAGAGGTTGTTTGGCGAAAATCGTGTCGCCGAAGCCCAAGAAAAGTTTGCTTTATTACCCGATGATATTGATCTGCACCTTATTGGCCACTTGCAGAAGAACAAGATCAAAACGGCTGTATCTGTTTTTGATTGTATTCAAACAATCGATTCAAGAGAACTGGCTGAAAAACTTGTTCAGACTTCTAAGGATCAGGATCGTGTACTCCGTGTCCTGCTCCAGCTGAAGACGGCTGAAGAAGGGAAGAAAACAGGTTTTTCATCAGAAGAGGAGATCATCGAAACAGCTGGGTGGATCCGCGAGAACAGCGGCATCAAAATGGAAGGACTCATGACCATCGCTCCTTTTACAAAGGATGAGGTTCAGGTCAGGTCTGCTTTTGCCCGATGCCGGAATCTACAAGAAAAACTGATGAGTCTATATCGGGATCAGGATTTTTCCGTTCTTTCCATGGGAATGTCATCCGACTATCACTGGGCTGTTCAAGAAGGTTCTACTCTCTTGAGGATCGGCAGTGCTATATTTGGGTATAGATCCTGATCATGACGGCTCCGAGGATCATCGGATTGGTTCTATTGCTGATTCAGGCGGCAGTTCTGCCGTCTCAGGAGATGAATGGACCGTTAACTGAGCCCCTTCCATATCAGGATGTTGAATTTCCTGAATGGGCTCATGATGCCAGAAGATTTGAAGTAATTCTTTTTGGATCATTTCCGCTGACCTATATCATGAGTTCTCTTGTGTATGAAGTGGCCACCTATGCCGGCACGGGATTCAATTCGGAATTTTCCCTGGCTTCTGAGAAAAAGCAGGACGAATTGAAATTCCTATTAATCACATCCGCGGCTCTTTCGGGAGTCATTGCTGTGGGAGACCTGATTATCGCTAAGATTATAAAGAATCAATCACGGAATCAAGAAAATGAGTATCCGGAGTTTGTGGAAGAGGAAAAGAGTGAATAAAGAAACAAAAGAGATCATCGTCAGTCTCCCTCCAGAGGAGAGTCTGAGGGTTGATAAGTATATTTCACATGCTGGAGTTATGAGAAGAAGCCAGTTTGAATCACATAAAATTCAGGTTTTCCTGAATCATCAGGAGATCAAACTTTCAAAAAAGGTCAAGGATAAAGATGTTCTTCAGATCTCCTGGACTGCCCCGGATGAACCGGATTTTGCTCCGGAAAAGATGGACCTTGATATTCTGTTTGAAAATGATGATGTCATTGTACTCAATAAACCCCAGGGGCTTGTCGTCCATCCTGGTGCGGGCCATTACAGTGGTACTCTCGTTCAGGGATTGCTGTATTACAATCAGCAGTTAGGAAACCATTTTGAAGATGATCCGCTCAGGCCTGGAATTGTACACCGTCTCGATAAGGATACCTCTGGTCTGATTATCACAGCCAAGACACCCGACTCTCTTGAAGCCCTTTCTGAGCAATTTAGAAACAGAACAACCGAAAAGTATTACCTTGCCTTCATCAAGGGCCGGCTTCCTACCAGACGAGGTAAGATTGAGACCTTCATTACTCGGGATGAAAAGAATCGAAAAAAATTCAAAGTCCATGAGACAAAGGGTAAGTACGCTCTGACTAAGTATGAAGTTCTTGAGTCTTGGGAACGATATTCTCTTATCAAACTGAAACTCGAAACAGGCCGGACTCATCAGATCCGTGTTCATCTTCTGTCCATGGGCTGTCCCATTCTAGGTGATTCTCTATATGCTCGTAAAGATAATATTGTTGGAGATGTCACCCTTATGCTTCACTCCTGGAAACTCGGAATTGTACTTCCTGGTGAATCCGAAATGAGGCATTTTGAGGCTCCTGTTCCAGAACGGTTTAACGAGCTGAAAGAAAGGTTGAATCAGAAATAACACAGATGATTTTATCTATGCTTTTCATATTTTTGATATAACTGGGTTTCGGCTTTGATCGTTGTAGGCGGACCATGACCAGGCAGTAATATGCCATGGGGGTCTCGGGTGAATAGTTTCTCCTCCAGTTCCAGAAACAGGGTATCCCGACTTATCTTGTCCGGAGCAGTACCCGTTCTGCCGGCAGAAAGAACATCTCCTGTGAAGAAAAAGTTTCCGATTCTGAAAACCAGTGAATCATCGCTGTGTCCCAGTATCGGGATGACCTCTATTTCCATACTGGAGAACTTATATGTCCCTTCTTTGAGTTCCATAGAGGGGATTTCTTCTAAGTTATTACGAGCCGAATAGACCTGAGCGTCGTATATTTTCAGGAGGGTGTTTACTCCTCCAAAATGATTCCAATGACTATGGGTTATCAAAATATAACGTATGTAATAACTATTTTTTTCTATTAATTCCAAAAGAGACACATCCATGACACCGGGGTCTATGAGCAGGGCCTCACCCCCGGAATCCCCGCCCACAAGATATGTGTTACTGAAGCCAACTGCGGCAAAATGATTAAATAGTTTCATCCTCGGTGTTCCTTTTGAAAATAGGCTTCTTCAGAATTGGAGTAGCGGAAACTAATCCTTTTCATCCTGGAGAGACAGAAATCGACTCTCTTCAGATTGCAGTCTACAAAGAGAGTTTCTTTCAGGGAACTTCCGATAAACCTGGAGTAATACAAATCGGATTCACTGAAGTCACAATGCCTTGATTTGATTCTATTCAAATTTACGGATATAAGATCGGATCCTCTGAACGTTGTATCCTGAAGTACAGCCATGGTAAAAACACATTGAAGCATGTTTACTTTGAGAAAATGGCAGTTCGTGATCACAGAATCGTCAAAAAAGCACATCTGAAAGCGGGAATTATCAAAACGGCAGTTTTTCCAAAGAGTGTGGTGAAAGTAGCAGTTAATAAATCTTTTGCCCCGTAAATCCAAACCTTCAAAGATTAATCCGGGAGCTTTTAAATTCATAATTACTTCATTTGAAAGGAGATAGTTTTCTATTTCCTTTTGGTAGTCCATTTTTATATGGGTATTGCAGAAACGAGAATTCCTGTCTACAGGGTTTTTACACCCAGGCCAGGAACATAAATCCAAGTTGAACATATAAAATGTGTAATTTATTGCCTTTTCTTTGACAAGGGGTTAAGATCCGATTATGAATAAATGTTATTTCTGTGGGAACGAAAGTGACGAAAAGATATACAGGACCAGTCTCTGTTCTCATTGCGATAAAGAGTTGAAGATATGTTTTAACTGTATTCATTATGATACAGCATCTGCCAATCAATGCCGGGAACCTCAGGCAGATAAAGTTGTTGAAAAAGACAGAGCTAATTTTTGTGATTTTTTCTCACCTTCTTGCGTTCAAAGAGGCCAGTCCTCTCATGAAAAAGAAAAGGATGCCAAAAAAAAGCTCGAGGATCTGTTCTCTTGATAGATGGTCAACCACATGTCTTTTTCCTGGACTCGGGGCTCGGTGGAATTCCTTACATGGAATGGATACAAAAGCAAAAGCCTTCCTGGAATATCATTTACCTCGCCGACAATGAGTGTTTTCCCTACGGAAACAGAAGCAACTCCTTTTTAAAGGAGCGCGTGATAAATATTACCAAAGAGATGATTAAACTTCACAATCCGGATCTGGGGGTTATCGCCTGTAATACCCTTTCTGTAACGGCATTGGATGTATTAAGGTCTAGGTTTCATCTACCCTTTGTCGGGGTTGTTCCCGCTGTTAAACCCGCAGCTGAGAGTGGGGGAGAGGGAAATATCGGAGTTTTGGCAACAGAAAACACCGTGAAAGGGAAATATTTAAAGACATTGATTCATCAGTTTGCACCTTCTCAGAATATCGAGACAAGAGCAGCTTCTGATCTGGTCCGCTTTGTTGAACACCGCCTTTATCAGGCGCACGAAGCGGAGATACAAACCGTTCTTGCGCCCTATATAAACCTGGTTACAGATAAGCAGTGGAAGACCCTTGTTTTGGGGTGTACACATTTTATTCTCCTCAAACCCTGGTTTGAAAAATGGCTTCCTTCTGAAGTCTCTATTGTCGATTCAACAGAGGGAGTCGGGCGAAGAATTCTTCAATTACTACCGGAGAATTCAACGGGTTTAGGATCTAAGGGGCCTTTGAGTCAGAATCTCTTTTATATCACTTCGAAAAGTAAAAATGAAGAGCTATACCGTTCTGTGGCAGATCAGTATCAGATGATCCTTTCTACTCTGGAGGTCAATGAATCATGAAGGGATTAGTTCTCTGGGGAATCAATAATATTTTCTCGGTCAAAGGAGAAGAGGATGGACGCATTCGGGAATGCCGGATCAAAGGGAAAAAAATGGATTTTGAAACCCGTTTTTATAACCCTCTGTCTGCCGGTGACTGGGTAGAATTTGAAGACAATGCCGAAGAAAATAAGGGGATGCTCCTAAGCCGCTACGACAGGACGAACTATTTTGCTCGCTGGAATAAAAAAGGACGGGCACTTCAGACTCTCGCCGTCAATATGGAAACGCTGTTTTGCATTGTTTCACCAGAGTCGCCACCATTCCGGCCCCGCTTTATTGACAGAGCACTTATTTTAGCAGAGCAGGGGCATTTGGATGTGGCGGTTATACTGAATAAATCGGATCAGGAAATTCCTGAATGGGTTGCTCAGAGGCTCGAGAATTTTAAATCTCTAGGGCTGGACGTCAGGTATACTTCCTGTGAGACAGGAGAGGGTGTTGACTCTCTTCGGGAAGAAATCAAGGGGAAAATCGTAGGGTTTGCTGGACAGTCGGGTGTCGGTAAGTCAACATTGCTTAACCTGTTGATTCCCGGTGCCAGCCAGAAAACTGCAGAGGTCTCTGAAAAGATGTCCAGGGGAAAACATACGACAAACTTCGCCGTCATGATTCCCTATGATAATGCTCCAGGATATATCATTGACACTCCCGGCATTCGTGATCTTTTACTCTGGGGAATTGAGAGTGCGGATCTTTCTCACTGGTTTCCAGATTTTAACTGCCTGGAAGAGGAGTGTTCATTTGCCGGTTGCCGGCACATGCATGAGCCAAAATGCGCTGTTAAAAAGGCGGTAAATGAGGGGATCATCAACGCCGATCGCTATGAAAGCTATATGAGGATGATGAAAGAACTCATTGAGAATGAACAAAAATATTGAACATGCGATTTTGAGTTCTTGATCTTAATAGTTGAACTGTACGTGTTTTTCATGATATATATGAAAAGGAACAAAGTATGAAAAAGAATACAATGGGGAGTTTACTCCTTCTATTACTCATAGTTTCCCTCACTTCGTGTCTCACAATCACTACTGGCTTAGACCATTCTGCATCGGGAGCCGGGCGTCTTAGCCTGGATTACCGGATCAATAAAAAAGCGGCTGGAGTCCAAAAAGACTCAATTACTTCTCAAAATCTTATCCCTTTGCCCATCAAACGCAGTGATTTTGATGAGCTAACAGCTTTGAATCCGAGCGTATCGGTCAGATCCTATTCGGAAACAGAAGACAGCGAATATATTTATATAAATGCAGAATTAGATTATCAAAATATTATTGATCTGAGTGAGTTTCTCGGATTCTCTATAGAAAGTGAGAATAATGGGGATGTGTCCTCAATGACAATGCACATTCTGGATGGTACAGAGCCTATAGACCAGGAGTCATTGAATCTGTTGGATTCCTTATTTTCTGAGGACCGGTTGGTTTTTGATCTGACCTTTCCAAGAAATATCAGGTCCAGTACTTATGGGAGTGTTTCTGGAAGGACCGTCCTATTTGATATTTCGATTCCGGATGTTTTTAGGCGGAATAATTTGGTCTGGTCGGTTGAGTGGTGATGTATGCTCCATCCAAAGTCCATAGAATGGGATAAAAAGCTCAAAGAGATCTGTGATCAGATAGATCTTTGGCTTGAAGAACAGTATGGAGCTTTGTATACCCTCAGGCCTAACAGGCCGTTGAGTGGAGAAACATCCAATCCTGAAATGGATGGATTGTTTAATGTTCAGGCTGTGTTTACTCCTGGTTATAGGAGTGATACCGGCAGGGGATATTTGATAGAGATAGAATTGTCTACTCTGGAAAAAGTTGATCTCAAACTTAAAAGAGAAATTCTGGACCAAGTCCTGGTAAAACTAGAAGAAGCAATAAAAAATGAATTTCCTGAAAGATTACTGGAAATTGGTTTTGATGGTAATATGATTAAAATATGGGGGGATCTAAACCTAGGGTTTGCTTAAATACATTAGAATCTTGAATCGATAATTTTTTCTAGAAAAGGAGTTTGTCATGACTGATAAAAAAAGACTTTTCATAAAAATTCTCAAGGTCGAGTTGGAAGAGACCCGGGAGGATACATTATTATTGATTGAGATTTACAAGAGCCGATATACAAATCGGGAAATCAGGCAATATGTGCAACTTGAAAATGAAGCTCTTTTAGAAAGAGAGATGCATTGTCTGGATAAGATGGTTCCCGAATTGGAGAAATTTCCAATAGACGAATATGAAGACAAAGATTCTTTTATACAGGGTTTAAGTGTCTTTCTGAAAAGTTTTGTAGAAGAGAATCAATTTCCCAAAGCAGTTTTTCTTCTGGCGGAGCGGAAAATACAGAAAGTTGTAAAATATATCTATTAAAGAGGTTGGAATCGCATGGATGTTCAGGTTAAGGAACTTATTGAAAAGATCAAGAATGACGGTGTGAAAAATGCAGAGGAAAACTCCTCACGAATTATAAGTGAAGCCGAGAAAAAGGCTGCTGCACTCATCGAAAATGCAGAAAAAGAAGCCGCAGATATTAAATCCCAGGCTCAAAATGAAGCCAGTCGTATGGAACAGGCGGGTAAAGAGGCCCTAAAGCAAGCTGGAAGAGATCTGCTTCTCAGTATCAAAAAAGATGTGGAAGAACTTTTTGACAGAATTGTACAGTCTGGAACAGCCGAAGTCCTCAAGGGTGACAGTCTAAAAGAATGTATCGTATCTGTCCTTAAATCCTGGAAGGAAGATGAGTTGAAAGATCTAACAGTTCTTGTCGCTCCTGAAACCTTGAAGTCCATGGAAAGCCAATTCAAATCAGAATTGAAAGCCGAAATCACTAAGGGATTGGAAATCAAACCCTTTAATGATATAGAAGCAGGTTTTAGAATCTCTGTAAAAGATGGCCGTGCTTTTTATGACTTTTCTGATAAAGAACTCATGGAATTGCTGAGCAAATACTTGAACCCCGGACTCATGAGTATTCTGGAAAAATAAAGGAGTCTGTTTTGGGTCAGTTTTATTATACCGTGGCTTCACTTCCCATGCTTAAATATGATGAGCCTGTAGATTTGAAGCATAGTGATTACCTTGAAGATTGCCATAAATGGCTGAAGCCTTCAGAGTGGGATATACTCAAATCTTCATTGATCAATCCTGAGACCGATATGGAATTCCCCGGTATTGCTGAAGAATACCGAAAATGGGAGATCAGCCTGCGGAATGAGCTGGTTGCTCTTCGATCATCTGCTCTCGGATTAGAGGCGGATGAGTATACAAGGAAAGGAGATCGTTTTGCGGATACTGCATCACTGGCAGCAGCCGCATTCAAAGAAGAATCTCCATTAATCGCAGAAAATACCCTGAATAAGGGGCGTTGGGAATATATTGAAAGCCTGAAAGTCGGTCATTTCTTTGACCTTGAGTTTCTGGTTCTTTATTCACTGCAGCTTCAGATTATTGAAAGAAAACGCTGTTTTGATGAAGAAACCGGTTTTGCGAAATATCAGGGAATTTATAAAAATATCCTCTCCGGAATAGATGATGTTGCAGTTGGAGAACAAGAATGAAAAGCAGTGGTAAAGTAGTTGGTGTCAATGGAAATATGGTGACTGTAGAAGTGGCCGGCACCGTTCAGTTGAATGAAGTAGGTTATGTCTTAACCGAAGGTAAAAAACTGAAGTCTGAGATTATTCGAGTCAATGGAGACCGGGTCCAGATGCAGGTTTTTGAAATCACAAAAGGAATTGGTATTGGAGATCCCGTTGAGTTCTCCAAAGAACTTCTGGCCGTAGAACTGGGGCCGGGACTCCTTGGACAGGTTTATGATGGTTTGCAAAACCCTCTGCCAGAATTGGCAAAAAAGGCCGGTCACTTTCTCGAAAGAGGATTTTATTTAGATCCCCTTCCTAAGGATCAAATGTGGGAGTTCACACCCGTTGTGAAAGAAGGTGATACCGTGGCCAAAGCGGATGTCATCGGTTCTGTACCGGAAGGTCCCTTTACCCATCAGGTGCTGGTCCCTTTTTCTCTCCTTGATAATTATATAGTTAAATCAATTAAACCCAAGGGAAGTTATACCCTCAAAGACACTGTTGCAGAGGTGGAAGACTCCAAGGGGAATCTCATTCCTTTGACCATGAGTTTTCAATGGCCTGTCAAAAAAGCCGTGAACTGTTATGCAGAACGGCTTAAACCTGTAGAGCCCATGGTGACTCAGGTTCGTTTGATCGATACGTTTTTGCCTGTTGCCAAGGGGGGGACTTATTGTATTCCCGGCCCATTTGGTGCCGGAAAGACTGTTTTACAGCAGATCACCTCAAAATTTGCCGACGTAGATATCGTTATCGTGGCAGCCTGCGGTGAACGTGCAGGTGAAGTTGTAGAAACCTTGAAAGAATTTCCCGAACTTCTGGACCCAAAGACCGGTCGTTCCCTGATGGAAAGAACAATCATAATCTGTAATACATCCTCTATGCCTGTTGCCTCCCGTGAGGCTTCGGTTTATACAGCTGTGACACTGGCTGAATATTATCGTCAGATGGGATTGGATGTTCTTCTTCTCGCCGACTCTACTTCCCGTTGGGCCCAGGCCATGAGAGAGATGTCCGGTCGATTGGAAGAGATTCCCGGTGAAGAAGCCTTTCCGGCATATCTTGAATCTACAATTGCAGGTTTTTACGAGAGAGCGGGACTAGTCAGATTGAAAGACGGTAGAAAGGGATCAGTCACAATCGGGGGAACAGTTTCTCCTGCCGGTGGTAACTTTGAAGAGCCTGTAACGCAGGCTACCTTGAAAGTTGTGGGTGCTTTTCATGGCCTTTCGAGAGAGCGTTCTGATGCCCGTAAGTATCCTGCTATTCATCCCATTGATTCATGGAGTAAGTATAGCGGCATCATCGATCCTCATAAAACTGAATATGCTTATAACATACTTTTTAGAGCCAATGAGATCGAATCAATGATGAAGGTTGTTGGAGAAGAAGGTACATCCTTACAGGACTTTATTCAGTATCAGAAGGGTGAACTTCTGGATGCTGCCTATTTTCAGCAAAACTCCTTTGACCCCGTCGATGCGGCTGTATCACCGGACAGACAAAAATATGTTTTTAACCTGATGATGGAAATCCTTACTGCAGAATTGGATTTGAGCAGTAAAGATGAAGCCCGAAGCTGGTTTAATCAGTTGAGACAGCTGATTCTGGACTACAACGGTTCTGAGTGGCAGTGTGACGGTTTTAAGAAACTCGAAGGTGAAATTAAAAAATTCATCGCAGATAAGAAAATCCGCGTAGATGAAAAAGCCGCCGCTTTAATGGCTAAGAACTGAGGGATAAGATGAGAAAAGTTTACAGCAAAATTGATTCAATCGTCGGAAATGTTATTACAGTTAAAGCCGACGGAGCAAAGTATGGAGACCTGGCTGAAATCTCTACCACTTATGGGGATTCTCTGGCAGAAGTCATCAAACTGGACGATGACAATGTGTCTCTTCAGGTTTTTTCCGGAGGCCGTGGTATTTCTACAGGAGACGAAGTCCGTTTTCTGGGGCATCCTATGCAGGTTTCTTTTTCAGATAACCTTATGGGACGGATTTTCAGTGGTTCTGGAGAACCAAGGGACAATGGTCCGACACTGAATGAGAATATGATTCCCATCGGGGGACCTTCTTTTAACCCTGCCAACAGGATTATTCCCAAGAACATGATCCGGACCGGTATTCCCATGATCGACCTTTTTAATACCTTGGTGGAAAGTCAAAAACTCCCCATTTTTTCGGTTTCTGGTGAACCTTACAATGATCTATTGGCCAGAATCGCGATGCAGGCAGAGGTTGATATGATTATCCTCGGTGGAATGGGACTCAAGTATGATGACTACCTCTTTTTCAAAGATACATTGGAAGCTGGAGGAGCTATGAGCAGAACAATCATGTTTGTTCATACCGCTGCAGACCCCATTGTAGAATGCCTCCAGGTCCCGGATGTTTCGTTGGCAGTCGCCGAAAAATTCGCTTTGCAGGGTAAAAAAGTCCTTGTACTGCTGACAGATATGACCAACTTTGCAGATGCCATGAAAGAGATTGCCATCACTCAGGAACAGGTTCCGTCAAACCGTGGATACCCAGGGGACCTTTATTCTCAGCTGGCATCCCGTTATGAAAAGGCTGTTGATATTGCCGGTTCTGGTTCTATTACCATTCTTGGTGTAACCACAATGCCTGGTGATGATGTAACCCATCCTGTACCTGATAATACCGGGTATATCACAGAAGGACAGTATTATCTTAAAAATGGACGAATCGAGCCTTTTGGTTCACTCTCTCGTCTTAAACAGCAGGTTAATGATAAGACTAGGGATGACCATAGAGCCCTAATGGACGGTATGATTAAACTTTATGCTTCCTATAAAGAATCTCTGGAGAAGCAGTCCATGGGTTTTAATATGTCCGAATGGGACACGAAATTGCTGAAATACGGAGCCCGTTTTGAGGCAGAAATGATGGACCTTTCCGTAAATACACCCCTGGAGAAAGCCCTTGATAATGGCTGGTCCATAATGGCAGAGTGTTTTAGCCCTGAAGAAACAGGACTAAAGTCATCCCTGATCGAAAAGTTCTGGCCCGCAGAGAGAGTTTAAATGGCTAAAATTAAACTGACAAAGAATGAACAGAAGAAGCAGAAAGATGAATTAAAAATGTTTTCCCGCTATCTTCCCACGTTGATTCTTAAAAAACAGCAGCTCCAAATTGAAATCCGAAATGTGGAGATTCGAGAAGCTGAGGTTCGTCAGAAACAGGAAGCTCTAAACAAAGAGTTCCGTAACTGGATTGGTGTCTTTGGAGAAGATGTCGGTTTGGATGGAACCCTGATCAGAGTCAAGGGTGTTAAAACCAATACGGGCAACATCGCCGGTGTTGAAATCCCTGTCTTTGAGGGTGGAGAGTTTTATCCTGTTTCCTATAACCTCTTTGAAATGCCTCTCTGGGTCGATAAGGCCGTGGAGAAGGTAAAGCAGATTATACTTCTGGATCTTGAATATCAGGTATTGGAAGAGCAGATAAAACGGCTTGCCAGGGAATTAAGGACAACAACTCAAAGGGTCAATCTTTTTGAAAAAGTTAAAATTCCTGAAGCAAGAGAAAATATCAAGAAAATTGGGGTTTATCTGGGAGATCAGCAGACTGCTGCTGTTGTCCGAGGTAAAATGTCCAAGAAAAAAATGGTAAAGGCAGGCTGATATGATTGTAAAAATGAAAAAGGCCTCTTTTATCTTTCTAGAAGCAGAAAAGGATAGTGCTCTAGAAAAAATCCGTAAGGCTGGTGTGGTTCACCTCGAGCAGGATTTTGCGGGAAGCAGCGACACTCTGACTTCACTGAATGCAGCCTTTGCCCGGGTTGAGAAAGCTCATATGGTGCTTGATCCTAAGGTGAAAGTGAAGACTGAAAGTTATTCTACCGAAGCTGCAGAATCATTAGCATCCGAGATCCTCCAACTTCTGGATTCCAGGAAAGAGTCTGAAGATAAGAGGTCCTCCATTGCTTCCGATCTGGTTAAATGGGAACCCTGGGGGGATTTTGATCCTTCGGAAATTTCCATTCTAAGAAGCAGAGGAGTGGATCTACGGTTTTATGAAATGACCAAGCCAAAATGGTCGGAGCTTTCTCAAACTTGGACGACTTTTTCAGTCAAAGAAACCAAGACGTCTGTTTTTGGCATTGTCGCCGTGACAGGAGATGATCCTTTCCCTGAAATTGAGGCAGTTCAGCTTCCGGAGTTCGGAATTTCCGAGCTCAAACAACAGATGCTTACAGAAGAAAAAAGCATGGCAGACATAGAAGAGCGCCTCTTGGCCCTTGCCGAAAGGCGGGAACTGCTTGAAAAAAGAATGGGTATTCTTGACCAGGATATTCAATATGAGAGCTTGCGATCCGGGTTAGGTGATGAAGAATCTCTGCTGTATTTCACAGGGTTTATTCCTACCCGAGATTCAGAAAATATAAAATCTCTGGCCGCAGATAATGGTTGGGCAGTTCTCTTAAGTGAACCTACCGAGGAAGATTTAGTCCCTTCCCTTGTTGAAAACAACAAGGTTGTGACGACAATCAAACCTCTGTTTGATATCCTCGAGGTCTTGCCTGGGTACAGAGAAATGGATATCAGTCTCGACTTCTTAATCTCCTTTACTCTGTTTTTCTCAATGATTATTGGAGATGCTGGCTACGGTTCTCTGTTTCTGATCATCACCATATTGATGAGGTTTAAGTTCAAGAAGGGTGGACCCGGGTTCAATTTGATGTACCTGCTTAGTACAGGGGCAATCATCTGGGGCGCCTTAACAGGCAACTGGTTCGGATCTATCGGGCTTGGAAACCTTGAGCCTTTGAAAGGTTTGGTTATACCGCAGATTGCGGCCTTCCCGGAAATATTCGGTGCAGACATAGATAGCGGTAATACTATTAAATATATGTGTTTTGTTATCGCAACCATACAGCTGTGTATTGCAAGATTTAAGAATTTTATTTTTAGAATGCCTTCACTGCAAGCTTTTGAACAACTGGGGTGGCTCTCCATGCTCCTTGGTATTTATCACATTGTCTTGTTTCTTGTTTTAGGGATCTCTCCTATTCCTCCCTATGCCTTAAGGATGATAGCTGGTGGACTTCTCGCTGTCATTGTATTTGGCCAGCAGGAGAAGGGAGTTCATTTCCTAAAGGGTGTTCTAAAAGGTTTGAACCCCATAGGTTTGTTTAATCTTTTTCTTGATTCTATAGGTCTGCTTTCGGATATCATTTCGTATATCAGACTCTTTGCTGTAGGGTTGGCATCTCTTGCTATTGCTGTGAGTTTTAATACTATGGCAGCACCCTTGATGCAGGAGCCCGGAGTCGCCATGATTGGCGGTGCTTTGATTCTTCTGCTGGGGCACTCTCTTAATATTGTGATGGGAGCACTTTCACTGATTGTTCATGGTGTAAGGCTCAATATGCTGGAATATTCGGGTCATTTGGATATGGAATGGTCTGGTATTAAATATAAACCTTTTCAGAAGGCCCTTCGGCCCTGAGCGGGAGAATTACCAGGGCAATGTTATTGCGCTGGTAGCGCTTAGAGGCTTCGGCCCTGAGCAGGTAAAAAACCGGGGCAATGTTATTGCCTTGGGCCAAAGTAGAAACTTGATAATAAATTAGAAACATCGAGACTCCAGAGGGGGTTCGGTAAAATGAGGAGAATATTATGGATATTGGATTGATGGGATTTGCTGCTGCACTGGGACTTGCTGGTTTTGGATCTGCATTTGGAGCTGGTGTTGCCGGACAGGCTGCTATCGGTGCCTGGAAAAAATGTTTTGCTGCAAATAAGCCTGCACCCTTCCTCTTGGTTGCTTTTGTTGGTGCTCCTCTGACTCAGACTATTTACGGTTTCATATTGATGAATCAGATGCTTGCTTCTGGTGCTGAAGGAATGAAGCTTCTGGGGATGGGATTGTTCGGTGGACTTGCCATGGGTGCTTCTGCCTATGCACAGGGAAAAGCTGGAGCTGGAGCCGCAGATGCCATGGGTGAAACAGGAAAAGGCTTTGTGAACTATCTTATGGTTCTTGGTGTCATTGAGACCGTAGCTCTTTTTGCAATGGTATTCCTGATGGGTGCCCTCTAATTCGTTGGTATTCGATAAAAAATGACTCCTGAAAAGGAGTCATTTTTTTTGATCACCTTTTCAGATTTTATGGATAATACTTCAGTCTTTTCCTATCATCACCTATAATGAATATGATTCTTATGAGCCTTTTACGGCTTATATGAAAAAATCAGGGCTCTTTTTGAGTTCAAATCCTATAGGAGGGACAATTGACCACATCCAGAATCATACAAGTCGGTTCAGTACCCATGGGCGGAGGTTCTCCTGTCAGTATTCAGACAATGTGGGATAAACCGGTCTCTATTGTTGATGATTCACTCATCGCCGCGGTGGATAACCTGAATCGGAAAGGTTGCGATCTTATTCGTTTTGCCTTACCAAATCTTCAGGCTGTGGATCAGCTGGCTCCATTGCTCAAAAAAACTACTATGCCACTCGTTGGTGATATTCATTTCGATTATAAAATTGCTTTAAAAGCCATTGAGGCGGGATTTCATAAAATTAGAATCAATCCTGGAAATATCGGAGAATCCTGGAAAATAGAAGAAATCATTGCAGCCGCAGCTGATCATGGTACGGTGATTAGAATCGGAGCCAATGAGGGTTCTTTGAATACATCAGGAGAATGGTCTGCTTCAGCTAGGAGTCAAAGACTGGTAGAAGCGGCTGAGGGAAATCTTGAAATTTTCGAACGTAAAGGGTTTCGGGATATTGTGATTTCTCTGAAATCTTCAGATATAGATGTCACTTATCTTTCAAATAAAGAATTCAGGAAGCATCATGATTATCCGCTCCATTTGGGGATTACCGAGGCTGGACCACTTATTCCGGCCATTGTTAAATCGACCATAGGATTGTCTGGGCTGCTCAAAGAGGGTATTGGAGAAACAATTAGAATTTCAATTTCTGACAGTCCTGAATATGAAATTTTGGCAGCATCAGAATTACTGACAAATCTGGGTCTAAAAAAGGGGAGAATAAAGATTATTTCCTGTCCAAAATGCGGCAGAACTTCTTTTGATACTCATGGGTTTCTTGAATCGATTAAGGAAGAACTCAATACATTACCCTTGGAAGCCTCTGTGGCGGTCATGGGCTGCTCAGTAAACGGACCTGGTGAGGCAAGGCATGCGGATCTTGGTATCACCGGTAATGGGAAACAGGTCCTGATTTTCAAACAGGGTGAAATCATACGGAGGGAAGACATTTGTTCGGCAAAAGAGGCATTTTTGGAAGAATTAGAACAATTGCGGCAGGAATTTTCTTCCTGACTCTTGTTTCACTCAGTGGTCAATCCCTGGAGAAACAGGATTTACCTGGATGGATACTTTATGAAAAAGGGCTGGCAATGTTCGAACAAGGACGGCTGAGTGAGGCCCTTGAACTGATAACTCTGTCTGCAGGAGAGGGCATTTTAACTCCAGAGGCAACTTACTGGATCGGCCGGATTTATGAGGCCGAAGGAGATTCTCTTCTGGCTAAAGAACGATATGAAGAAGCCATTCAAGATGCTAGGTTCCTGTATGTCCCTGATGATAAATGGAAAATCTATTACAGTCTCTCTGACATCTATCTCAATGAGAAAGATTACGACCAGTATGAGCAGGTGCTCCTATCTATTTTTGACAATGAAATGAAAAGGAATAGTGAAGTTATTAGGCGGGAGCACTCTTATGTACAGGTTCTGAAATCTGAGGGGATAGATAAATTACTCCTTTTGTATCGGCTCCAGTTGACCTATTCTCTGGAAGCCACATCCCGGTTGGGACGCTTTTATAGTGGAGAAGGACTCTGGAAGAGTTCTCTTGTCAAGAATTTGTATCCTCTTTTGAGTTTATACAGTGCCGGTATTGAGTCCCTCATTGACCGGTATCCCGATTTTTCTTTTCCCGTAGATATGGAAGAAGCCTGGGAAAATGATGAAGAGTTTCTTATTGATGTTTATGAGAATCTTTGCCGTTTAAGCCGTTCTGATTTTATGTTTAAAAGAGACTTAAACAGCTTAAAAGCCTTACAAATAGAAGAAGACAGGATTGCGGCTGAAAAAATAATAAATGAGACATTCTCGACCTTTCATATGTCACCGTCTTTATATACTCTCTTAAAGCTTGAAAACCATTTGGGAGAGAACTCCTTTCTGAATTTGGAAACTCTTTACAGTGCTCTCTATTTTATTGGAGAAGCCCTTTATCAAGAAGGCATCCCGGATAGAGCCATGGAATTATGGTCTCTTTTAACCATGAGCAGTCATAATAGTACCTGGAAAACCCTCGCTCTAGAAAAAATTAAAAATCCAGAACTAGAAACCCCTTTTTTAAAGTACTGAACAGGAGTAAAGTACCTGAATGAAAAACCTAATCATTAAAGGCGCCAGAGAACACAACCTAAAAAATATAAATCTGGAACTACCCCGTGATAAATTTATCGTTATTTCAGGGCTTAGCGGCAGCGGGAAGTCCTCTCTGGCATTTGATACAATTTTTGCAGAGGGACAGAGGCGGTATGTCGAGTCTCTCTCTGCTTATGCACGACAGTTTCTGGGCCGAATGGATAAACCCGATGTGGACTACATTGAAGGATTATCTCCCGCAATTTCAATTGAACAGAAAACAACTCATAAAAATCCTCGTTCCACCGTTGGAACCATCACAGAAATATATGATTATCTCCGCCTTCTTTTTGCCCGTATAGGCATACCTTACTGTCCTAAATGCAATATTCTAATCAAAGAGCAATCGGTCGATCAGATCATCGATGCTGTGAGGTCAAAGCCTGAAGGCAGTAAACTTGTGATTCTCTCTCCCCTGGTTAAGGGAAAGAAGGGGGAGCATAAAAAAATATTGGAAGATGCTTTAAAGTCAGGATTTGTCAGAGTTCGCATCGACGGGGAGATCCTGTCCCTAGAAGAAGAAATCAAACTCGAAAAGAATAAAAAGCACTCTATCGAAGTTGTCGTAGACCGGGTTAAACTCACAAATGAAACGATCTCCCGTCTGACTCAATCCATCGAAACAGCTCTGACTCTCTCTGAGGGACAGGTCATCATCATGGATAAGGGCGAAGGTTCAGAACAGTATTTTTCAGAAAAAAATTCTTGTCCCAGCTGCGGTTTCAGTATGCCTGAGCTTCAGCCCCGACTCTTTAGTTTTAATAACCCCTATGGAGCCTGTCCCGATTGTTCCGGTCTTGGTCAGACTCTTGAGTTTTCAAGAGATAAAATCTTTCCCGATCTTAGCCTTTCATTTAATAAACATGGCGTGGCTCCTTATAACCCTAAAGCCAATTGGCATCGAAGCTGGTTTGAGGCTCTATCCAGTTTCTATGATTTTTCCCTAGATACTCCTTTGGAAGATCTGGATGAAAAAATCCTTGAAATAATGCTATATGGTACTGAGGATAAGATTGAAGTCCTTTATGAAAACAAAGAAGGAACCGGAAGGTTTGAATACACTTCCGAGTATAAGGGCATCATTGATGATCTGAAACGGCGATATAAAGAGAGTTCTTCCGATTCCATGAAAGATTGGATTGAAGGTTTTATGGAAAAGAAAACCTGTCACAGTTGCGGGGGGAAAAGGCTCAGAACAGAATCGCTTCATGTTAAGGTTCATGACAAGAATATTGATGATCTGTCTCAGTTATCAATTAAAGAAGGTTCTGATTTTTTCAATTCTCTGGAACTCAATGAAACGGAGCAGCATATCGCCGAGCAGATCTTGAAGGAGATCCGCAACCGTTTGAGTTTCCTCGAAAGTGTCGGCCTTGAATATCTTACCCTTCACAGGGAAGCTGCAACACTCTCAGGCGGTGAAGCTCAGAGAATCCGTTTAGCGACCCAGATTGGGTCATCCTTGGTGGGAGTCCTGTATATCCTGGATGAACCGACCATTGGGCTTCATCAAAGAGATAATGAGCGTCTGATCAATACACTCAAGCATTTGCGTGATATCGGCAACACCCTCATTGTCGTAGAGCATGATGAACAAACTTTGAGAACCGCAGATTATATTGTGGATATTGGTCCCGGTGCTGGTGTTCATGGAGGCCGGATAGCCGCAGAAGGAACACTGGAAGATATTTTAACTAATCCCGAAAGTCCCACAGGTCAATTTCTAAGCGGAGCTATTACGATCGATATCCCCGCAAAAAGGCGGGAAGGAACGGGTCAATCCATTGTGGTGAAAGGGGCAAATGAACACAACCTTAAAAATCTTGACATCACTATTCCTTTGGGAACTATGACAGTGATCACCGGGGTTTCAGGCTCTGGTAAATCTACACTGCTCACGGATATTCTTTATCCTGGTTTGAACAATCAGATCAATAGAACAAAGCACCCCGTAGGGGAATGTAAAAGCATTTCCGGTATGGAAAATATTGATAAGGTCATCTGCATTGACCAGAGTGCCATCGGCAGAACTCCCCGGTCTAACCCGGCTACCTATGTCGGATTATTTACCCCCATCCGTGATCTCTTCGCCTCCCTACCGGACTCCAAAGCCAGAGGCTACAAACCGGGACGCTTTTCATTCAATGTAAAGGGTGGACGCTGCGAGAATTGCCAGGGGGCGGGAACACAGAAGATTGAAATGCATTTTCTCCCCGATGTTTATGTCACCTGTGATGTTTGTAAAGGAAAGAGATTTAACAGAGAAACATTGGAAATCCGGTATAAGGGCAAAAATATTCACGAAGTATTGGAACTTTCCATTGATGAGGCGGTTGTCTTTTTCTCAGCTATTCCTTCCATAGCCCACAAATGCAGGACTCTTCAGTCCGTCGGTTTGGGCTATATCAATTTGGGACAGTCTGCACTGACTTTATCCGGTGGAGAGGCCCAGCGTGTTAAACTGGCTCTGGAATTATCAAAGAGGCAGACTGGAAAAACTTTTTACATCATAGATGAACCAACCACGGGACTTCATTTCGCCGATGTAAAACAGCTTTTGGAGGTCCTACAAACTCTTGTGGACAAAAAGAATACAATCTGTATGATCGAGCACAACCTTGATGTCATCAAAGTTTCTGATCATGTTATTGATCTAGGACCGGAAGGAGGAGATAAAGGGGGATATCTTCTAGTTGCAGGAACCCCTGAAGAAGTGGCTAAATGTAAAAAATCCTATACTGGACGGTTTTTAAAAGAACTTCTTCCCTGAGCATGAATAAACACCTTGTCAGTGCAACTTTATTTTTCTTTCTCATTTTGTCCTTTCTTGTCTCTCAGGAAAGTGAGGTCTTAGATGAACTTTCCCCCCTAATTTCGGAAGATTCTTCCGAAATAGAGCCCGATCCTCATGAGAAAAACCTTTCTTTGTATGAAAAAACACTGATCAAAGACATTGAAACGGCCGGTTATTATGAATTAGTAGCCTGGTGCAGTTCTTTAAAATTATCAGAAAGTGGCAATACTCAGGCCCTTCGGACTCAGCTTTTAAATTATTACGGCTTAAAGCCATCGGATAACCGAAAAATCAATGAAAATGTTTCTATTATTACTGTCCGATCAGCCTACAATACTGACTATTTTACCATAGAAGAAAATGATGAGCAGATGATCCTTTTGAAGGGAAATGTCGAAGTTGAAATGGAAGAGCAGGGGGCCAATCCCAGACGTCATATCATCATTGCCGATGAACTTGTATTCAATCAGGAAAGGCAAATCATAACGGCCCGGGGCAATTTAAAGTATACCCTTATCTCAGGTGATACAGAGGATGTGTTTTATGGGGATAGTCTGGATTTTTCCATTACCTCCTGGAGCGGGCTTATCTTCAAGGGGACCTCTTTTAGAAAGGAAATCGTAGATGGTGAGGAATATACCTTCTATTTTACAGGGGAGACAATCCGGAAATCCGGTTCCGGTGGTATCTTCATCCTGGATGACGGTTCTATTAAAACACAGAACCGGGATGATCCTGATTTTCAACTGAAAGCATCAAAGCTCTGGCTTATGGGCCCCCAGGAATGGGGTGTTCTGAATGGAATCCTCTACCTTGGGCATATCCCTCTTATTTACATTCCTTTTTATTATAAACCAGGGAATGAAATGATTTTTAATCCGGTCATTGGAACTAAGACCCTCAATGGTACCTTTTTGCAGACCACCACCTACCTCATTGGTCAGAAAGAGAAAAGTGATGATTTTTCATTTTTAAGCCTGGGAAGCTCCTCAGATCAAGAGTATGAAGAGGTTCGGGAAGGCCTTTACCTCATGAAAAAGGAAAAACTGAATTCATCTTCGGATGTTTCTGATGATACCCTGAAAATCATGGCCGACTGGTATTCCCGTCTGGGAGCTTATACGGGTATTGACGGTTCCTTCAGCGGTAAAAGCTCTAATACAATTGATTTTACCAGTGGAATTGGTGTCAGTCGCAATATTGATAGCTCTGGAAATATTTATTTTGAAAATGATTCTGGTGAGTATGTTTCACAGTGGAATAGCACAGCCCTGGGGAGTTATGACATTCCCTTTCGCTGGGGGAATGATCTCTCTTTTACCTTTGCAGGCATAAGCGGAGACTTGCCTTTTTATTCAGATCCTTATTTTAATGAAGATTTTATGGATCGAGATGAATCCTTTGACTGGTTGAATTCGGCTTTAACTTCCAATACGAGTGATGAAGATCTGCCGGACACGGTGACAGACATGGATTGGACCGTGTCCTATAGCAAGATTTTTCAACCAGAACAGTTAAAACCATATGTGAGTTCAATCGGCATTAATCCTATTCGTTTCAATATGGAGTGGAACCGCCGGGACAATGAGTCAGTGGATAGTTCTCTTTCTCCATCCCGTGTATTTTTTTATCCAGACAGCATTGCATTTCCCTATGCACAGTTAACTGTTTCGGGAACTCCTCTTTCTTATTCAAGCAGGGATGGCTGGGGTTGGGCTTCGACTCAGGAGGTCCCTCCTGAGTCAGATGACAAGGATCTTCTCGTTCCTCCCTGGGATGAGAAAAAGGAAGAGGAGAAGGAGGACGATAGCCCGTCTGAGTCCCTGCTTCCTGGTGAATTCTGGACAGAAAATTTACATAATCAAGAGTCTGTTTTATATGAAAACTCTTTTACATACACCATCAGTTCTCTCATAAATGTGGAGGGAACCACTGATAACTCTGAATGGGATAAACCCGAAGATATTAATTTTGAACTGGATGAGTCCACATTGCAGTTTAATAACCGTCTTTCAACCACCTTTGATAATCGTTTTTTCGACAAGCGGGTTTCTATCATCAATGTTAATACCTATACAAATAACTATCGTTCTCATCTAAATGTATTTGGCCTTGATCAGGATGATGTGGATTATTCACAGAGACTGACCGACTACAGATCCATTTCTATAGATTGGAATAACAAGCTAAGCAGCCAGTATTTCCCGTTAAAAGATATAGATGAATTCTCCAGTTCTAATTTCAGTTACAATTTTGACAATCAACTCTATGAAAAAACATTTGATAGTTATGAAGATGGTGGAACCCCCGTTTATGATGAAGTTTGGGCCGCGTGGGATGAAGATCGAATCAATCAGCATAAAACTGGAATGTTTATAAAATACGATGCGGGTAATGCGTTTGTTTCCAGTAGTTCCAGTTTTATTCTTCCACCTTTGGAATCAAAAGAAACCTATACACATAAGGCGGGGTATAATATTTTCAACTGGAGTTCCAGTGTTTCTCAGACCATTGAGAAAGAGGACGACGAATGGACATTTTTGCCCCTTACTTTTACGTCATCCTATACACCGATGGAAGGAATCTCTTTGAATCAGACATTAGAATATGATTTTGAAGAAAAGAGTCTGACCAAGAGTGTTTCAAGGGTCGATACTTTTGGTTTTTATGCCGCCTATACACATGAATATACAACACCTTATGAGTGGGATATATCAAGCTATTCATGGGTACAGGAAGATGATTCCTTTGTTCCTTCTCTGTTCAATACAGGGTATACTCTGGATCTCATTAAAGAACCTTTGTGGAATAACAGAATCAATTTCGATACAGATCTGAACGTTGACTGGCAGGTTAATCTTCAGCAATATAATAATAATACTCTCAGTTTGAACTGGTCTTTCAATTATAGTATTTTCCAATTTTTGGATTTGAATTTCAGTATGACCTCCAGCAATAAAAATATGTATCTATATTTTGAACATTATAGGGATAAGCTGGGCATACAGGAAAATTACAGCTTCTGGGAAGACTTGTATAAATCGGTTAATATTTTTAGTCCTGATCAACAAGACAGATATGATTCGAATTTTAATTTGGAAAAGATTGGACTGGAACTAGTTCATCACCTAAGAGACTGGGATTTAACATTCCTTTATTCAGGATACCCAAAATTTGTGGACAATTCTTATGACTGGTATTCTGAGTTTTCCATTGCCCTTGTCTGGAACCCTATTCCTCAAATCAAAACCCTGATACAAAGAGAGGATGATCTGTGGAGTGTGGACAATCAATGAGTAGTTTAGAGTTCTTGACTATGCCATTGAAGTGGCGTTAAACTGTCATTTATTAAGGATTTTATTTGATAAGCACTGATATGATCGTTATTGAAGATCCGGATACCCTGAGTAAGATCTGTGGACCAAATGACCGGAATCTCAAGCAGTTGGAAAAATTATTGCAAACTCGTATCTTTACAAGAGGCAATGAAATCCATCTTGCACCCGAAAACAGTGAACTTAATACTGTTTTTGAATCAATTCTCAATGATTTACTCTTCTCGGTTAAGCAGAAAAAGATCCCCGATCCTTATATGATTGAGACCCTGTTTCACACGCATATAGAAAACGATCCGGATCTGAGAAGCCGGGATTTTCTAAGTCATGAAATTAATATACCCGGGGGAATCAGCAGAATCACCCCGAGAAACCTGAATCAGGCCCGTTATATCTCATCCATGCAGAATCATGATCTATCCTTTGGAGTAGGCCCCGCCGGTACAGGGAAAACTTTCCTGGCTATCGCTTATGCTCTGGGAGAGATTCTCAATAGACGGTTTCGAAAGCTCGTCCTTTCAAGACCTGTTATTGAAGCTGGTGAGAATCTGGGATATCTTCCTGGAGATCTAACACAAAAGTTGGATCCTTATCTAAAGCCTTTATTTGATGCTATGGAGGAGGTTCTAACAACTTCAGCCTTTCAAAAGATGCATGAAATGAATCTTTATGAGATTTCACCTTTAGCCTATATGAGAGGGCGTAGTCTAAAAAACTGTATTATCGTCCTTGATGAAGCTCAGAACACAACCCAGGAACAGATGAAAATGTTTCTTACGAGGTTAGGAGAAGGTTCCCGGGCTATAATAACAGGAGATTTGACACAGATTGATCTCCCTTGTAAAGAAAAATCAGGATTGATCCAGGCGGCTGGGATTTTGAAAAATGTGGAAGGCATCGGTTTTTCATCGTTTCAAAGAGGCGATGTTGTGCGCCATCCATTAGTTAAAAAAATATTAGAGGCTTATGAACAAGAACATACGAATTAATTTTCTTGAACACACACTGGTGAAAGATAATTCTACTATGAACAGAAAAATTCTGATCATGTATTATTTTATCATCGTTCTGACAATACTCATATTGACACAATTCGATAAAATCTTTTTGAGAGAATCCTTTTATAACTATAAGGAAGGGGATATCGTTACCGAAGATGTCATCCTGGAGAAACCTCTTACATTTATTAATCAGGAAGCAACTGAGAAAAAAATGAAGTTGGCCATGGATCTCATTCTTCCCATTTATGTTGTGAAAGATGATATCAGCAATAGGGTTCTCAAGAGTTTTGATGATTTCCATATGAGTATTTCAGGGATTGAAAATGAGGAAGAATTTTCAAAAATTCTTGAATCCATGGAATCAACTTATCCTGGTATTCAATATCTTCAGCATTTGAGGACTCTAGATACAGCCCGGCTCTCTCTAATGCTTTCTGGAGCCAGGGATTCAATAGAAACAATCATGCAGACCGGGTTATTCAGTCACTTGAATGAGAGCCGATCCGGAGCGACCGGTCTGCTTGAAGTCATTCATTCAGATCTGGGAGAGAAGACGACCCAGATGGTTGAAAATACAATTCTCATTGATAATTGGCAGGATACTGTCAGGGATTACCTCAGCTACTATGACTATAGTCAGGGGGAAGCCAAGTTTATAGAGATGATCGTTTATTATTTTCTTGAACCTAACTGCTTCTTCAGTTCTGAATTGACAGACCTTAAAAAACAGGAAGTTTTAAAAACGATGACTCCTGTTTGGATTTACCTCGATACAGGAGATAAACTTCTCATTAAGGATACGGTTATAACATCCTTAGAACTGGCCAAAATCAATGCCTTTCTGGATATGAAAGGCAGAATCAGTATCAATGCAATCGCAGCACCTTTTTTCTACACCCTGCTTATATTTATCTTCTTATTTGTGCTTCTTATTGCTTTTCCTGGCACAGCCGGTTTGCTTGAGAATCCAAACCTTATATTTTTTCTCTCCTGGTTTCACCTGACAGTCACTCTTCTCCTCTTCAGATTTCTCTCTGTACCGGGAGGAGTTCCTGTTGTCTTCTTTATGCCGACAGCTCTCGTTTCGATTATACTGTCACTGCTACGCAATCGCAGGGAAACTATCATATTCGTACTCATTCAGTCAGTCCTGGTCTTCTTTGTACTGAATTTCAATTCTCAGGCTCTCTATTTTACGCTATTTAGCGGTCTTGGCTCTTGTCTGGTTGTTGAAGGAGCCGAGAAAAGGATTGACTTGATCAAGGGTGGCGTATTTATAGCATTGGTACAGATCCTTCTGGCCCTGTTAATGATGATCATTATTCCCGCTCCCCTGAAAATTGTGTTCTTTTCAATTCTGGTTGCTGGAATCAATGGAATCATTAGTGGATTCCTCTCATTAACAGTTCTTCCCCTCTTTGAACATATTCTCAATCCCTGCACTACGTTCCGTCTGCAGGAACTCTCTGATTTGAATACTCCTATTATTAAGAGGATGCTGGCCTTGGCTCCCGGTACGTATTCACACTCCATTAATATAGCCAACCTAGCGGAAACCGGATGTCGCAACATCGGTGCCAATGCCTTGTTGGCCAGGGTCGGCTCCTACTATCACGACATAGGGAAAATAGATCAGGCCAAATACTTCAGTGAAAATCAGAAGGAATATAATAAACATGATGATATGAAAACAACCCTATCGGTGGCTGTTATTAAATCGCATGTTAAAATCGGAATTGAGACTGCTAAAAAGATGAATTTGCCCAAGGGCGTTATTGATATTATTGCTCAGCATCATGGAACGAGTGTCATTGAATACTTTTATCAGCAAGCCGTCAAAGAAAAGGGTGTTGAAAATGTATCTCTTGAGGATTATTCACACAACGGTCCACGCCCTCAAACAAAGGAAGCCGCAGTCGTTATGCTGGCTGATATGGCAGAAGCGGCTACGAGGAGCATGGTCAAGCCCACGGTGAATAAACTTGAAAAATTCCTGTGGGATCTCATCATGGTCCGCTTCAAGGATGGAGAGCTCAATGAATGCGGCATGACTCTGCAGGAGCTTGAAGTTGTAAAATCTTCTTTTGTTCATGTACTTACAGGGCATTATCATAATAGAATAGAATATCCGGATAGAGCGGAAAGGAATTAGAATGACCGAAATTGATATCATATCCCGTCTGGAAGTAGAGCCCTCCTGGCTGGAACAATACCAGGAGTTTGTTCAGGCAATACTTGAGGCTGAGAAACTGACAGACTGGGAAATTTCATTGACTCTCTGTCATGATCCCTATATAAAAGAATTAAACGCTCAGTATAGAGATAAAGATGAACCAACGGATGTTCTTTCTTTTAGCCAGAATGAAGGTGAAGAAATCATGAGCATTCCGGGTGATCAGGTGAGTGCAGGGGATATTATCATTTCAATGGATACACTTGCCGAGCATTCAAATCTGTTCAGTGTATCCTTAGAGGAAGAACTTAAAAGAGTGACCATCCATGGAATATTGCATCTGAAGGGTATGACCCACGAGACGCGAAACTCCAATGAAAAAATGCTTCAGTATCAGGAAGAGCTCCTGAAAAAAACTGAAGCTATCAGGGTATTTTAAGGTGAAGATTTTTAATTCTGTATTTAGAAAAAGGGATGAAAGAGGATCTATCGTCAATCATGAGGCTCTAACCGATCTTAATCTTGACGAGAAAGGCATGATTAAAGGGATTGTTGAGCTTTCTGATACCAAAATCAAGGAAGTTATAATTCCTCGTATCGATGTTGTTTTTATTCCAGTTGATATTCATGTGGAAGAGCTTTATGAGCTCATGTTCCAGTCGGGACATTCCCGTTTTCCTGTTTATGAAGATACCATTGATAATGTGATCGGAGTCCTTTATGTCAAAGACCTTCTTAGCTTTATGGTTAAAAAAAGAGATTTCGTAATAAAAGAAATCATGAGAAAGGCCTATTTTGTCCCAGAGAGCATGAAGCTTGATTCTCTTCTCAAGGAATTTAAGCTCCGGCGTGTTCATATTGCTATTGTTGTAGACGAGTATGGCGGAGTGTCGGGAATTGTCTGTCTGGAAGACATTATCGAAGAGATCGTCGGTGATATTCAGGATGAGTTTGACAATGAGGATGATGATCTGCTGGAAATTGGGGATGGGACATATCTCTGTGATGCCAGAATGAATATTGAAGACCTGAATGATAAGTTATCCTTGAGGTTACCTGAGGAGAAATTTGATACTTTTGGCGGATTTGTCTTTGATCTTTTTGGTAAGATCCCTGTGCGGTTTGAAAAAGTCCAGTATGAAAATCTTGATTTTATCATCCAGACCATGGATGGTCATAAAATAAAAACTGTAAAGATAATATTCAGGGACAATGCAGAAACAGATTAAACTCTTCATTCTATTGTTTGCACTCTCAACGGCTACTCTCCATGGGCAGACATTGGATTTATTCCATGAAGGTCAAGATGCCCTCATGAAGGGGGATTATTTTACCTCTCTGGATTTGTTCAAACAAGCGCTTGCAGTCAATCCTTCCTATGTCGATGCCCGAAAGGGAATGGCCGAAGCCTATTTTCTCCTTCAGGAGTATTCTGAGGCTTTGACACATGCTCAGATGGCCCTCAAAGGTGCTGACAAAAGAGTTGATATTCTAACCCTGACAGGAAGAATCTATTTGGGATTAAATAGAATGAAAGAGGCTGAGCAGCAGTTTCAGAAGGTTTTAGCCATTGAGCCGAATAATTTGGATGCTGCCTATGGCATGGCCGAAATCGCCGTATTTCAGGGCAATTATTCAGAAGGAACAGACCTTTTTGAAAGGAGCCTTGCTGTTAATCCCGACAGCCGCCGAGCCTTGCTCTCTCTCTCCCTGCTGCATGAAGAAGCGTCTGAACCCAACAGGTCATTGTTCTATCTAAACCAGGCTTTGGAGAACTATCCCCAGGATCAGGAAGTCTTGAATTTTGCCATTCATTATTACAGCAGAAATGAAGACTGGTCTATGGCCGAATCTATAGCTTTAAAATGGCTGGCTCTTAATCCTGAGAATCGGACTATTCCGATTCTCCTTGGAACGATATACAACAGGATGAACAGGCATGAAGATGCTGTCTCCTATTTTAAAAAAGCGGTGACTATTCATCAGGAAGATCCTCTGGTCTGGTATCTTCTGGGCAGAAGCTTTATGGGTTTGGGTCAGTTTGATGATGCTCTTCTGAGTTTTAGGACTGTGAATATCATTGATCCCAATGACGAAATGGCCCGGATAGCAATGGAACATCTGTTGATGACAGAGTATCCCATTGGTCATGAAGCACGGGAAAAAGCCGGAGAGTACCATTTTCAGCTGGGAAAGAGCTATGAAAAAGCCTTTCAGTATGAAAAGGCCTTTGAGGAGTATAGAATAGGACGACTCCTATCACCTCTTGATTTAGAAGGGTGGTGGTACTACGCAGCCATTCAAAAATCTCTAGGCTACGCGAATCGATATCGAGATGAAATGCTGGCTCTCAAAAGAGAGGGTTTTGATGATGGCAATTATTTAAGGGTTATGGAGCTTCTTGAGAGCAGTGAAGATAACTCTTTCGTAAATAATTGGAAGGAACCTTTAATTCAGAGCAGTAATCCCATATCTCTATCGCTGTACTTCAATAGGGATGAGAGCCGGTTCATCCATTCAGGAATGGAAAAGGCCATTTTAAGTTCCATTGCCAACCATCTTGTTAAAAACTCCCACTATGAAATCAGTAGTCTGGCTACAATTAAAGATACAGCCGATGCCTACAGAAAGAGTCATGGTTCTGAGTCTGATTTCTATATTGTCATCTCCTTTTCCGAGACAGAACGTACAATCGGTGTTAGAGGATCTATCTATCTTTCCAGAACAGGTACTCTTATGCACCAATTCAACATCCTACGGTCCGGTAATCGTCGGGTCAGTGATATTCTGGTGAAAAGTGCGGCCAATATCCTGTCCAAGCTACCGGTAAAAGGGACTATCCTGGGGATTGATGAAGATCGTGTTCTGATTAATTTAGGTCAGTCTGATGGTCTTGAAAAGGGAACAGAATTTATACTTTTAAGGCAAAAGGCCCAACGATGGACAGATCGACCTCCCTATCTGGAGTATTCGCCTGATGACCTTTTGGGTACGGTGACCCTCACGGATTTACAAGAGAATTATTCCCTAGGTTCCCTACAGCGCAATTCTCCCTTTGATCTTGTGAACTTAGGTGATGAACTCTTTATGCTGACTGAAGATATGGATCTTCCTGATCCCTTTCTGCCTCCAGTCAATGAAGAGCTTAAGTCTCAACTTCTCAGGCTGTACTAGTTCTTGACCTGCCCTCCCTATTTGTCTATAGTGAATTCATTAAAAAATTAATGATTTCAGGAGGATTCCCTTGAAAATCGCTATCAATGGTTTCGGTAGAATCGGCAGGAATGTCTTTAAAATTGCTATGGAACGTGAAGGTGTAGATGTCATTGGTATCAATGATCTGACAGATGCAAAGACCTTGGCACATCTACTCAAATATGATTCAACCTATGGTGTGTATACACGAGAAGTCACTGCTGGTCAGAATAAAATCATTGTCGATGGAATAGAAATCCCTGTTTATGCGGAAAAGAATCCTTCATCACTGCCTTGGGATGAACTTGGAGTTGATGTTGCGATTGAATCAACGGGTGTTTTCCGTTCTTCCGAGTCTGAAAAGGGCGGATACCTCGACCATATCAAGGCAGGGGCCTCTAAGGTTATTCTCACTGTTCCTGCAAAGGATGAGATAGAAACAGTCGTCCTTGGTGTGAATGAAGAGAAAATCGTTTCTCAAGTCAATGCTTATTCTAATGCTTCCTGCACTACGAATTGTCTGGCTCCTGTCGTCAAGGTTTTAAACGATGCATTTGGCATTGAAAAAGGGCTTATGACGACAATCCATTCCTATACAAACGATCAAGTTATACTGGATATGCCTCACTCAGATCTTCGACGAGCAAGGTCTGCCGGACTGAATATCATTCCCACATCGACCGGAGCTGCCCTGGCCATTGCCAAGGTCATTCCTGAATTAGATGGAAAACTCAATGGCGGTTCCATGAGGGTTCCCACTCCCACAGGATCATTGGTTGATCTGACTGTTCAGTTGGTCAATGACTGCACCGTGGAAGAATTAAATAAAGCGATGAAGAGCGCAGCTGAAGGGGATCTTAAGGGCATCCTGGAATATACAGAGGACCCTATTGTTTCTATGGATGTGAAAGGAAATCCTCATTCTTCTATTTTTGATGCTGGCTGCACCATGAAGATGGGAGAAGGATTTTTTAAGGTTATTTCATGGTATGACAATGAGATGGGATATTCCACCAGAGTTGTGGATTTAGCTCAGAAGCTGGCGTAAAAAATAAGATTTCTGAAATGCATATAATATAATGTGGTCTTTTCTGCTTTGATCGGAAAAAAGTCAAAACCACACAAAATGAGGAGAACTTTCAATGAGTGTTATTACAGTAAAAGATCTGGATCTCAAAAACAAACGTGTTTTGATTCGAGTGGATTTTAACGTTCCTCTTAAAGATGGAAAAATCACAGATGATACTAGAATGAAAAGCGCTATGCCTACACTTGAATACATACTGAAGCAAGAGGGGGCATCTCTTGTTGTTATGAGTCATATGGGAAGACCAACTGAGGCGAGAGAAGCGCAGTTTAGTATGAAACAACTAGAAGCACATCTTGCCGAGTTGACAGCCGTCTCCGTTAAGACAGCTCCCGACTGCGTCGGTCCTGAAGTAGAAGCTATGGCCTCATCCTTGAAGGCCGGAGAGATCCTTCTCCTTGAAAATACACGTTACCACAAGGCTGAGACTAAGAATGACCCCGAATTTGCCGCACAATTAGCCAAATTGGGAGATGTTTACGTAAATGATGCCTTTGGTGCTGCCCATAGAGCCCATGCTTCAACAGAGGGCATCACAAAATATCTTCCATCCTGCGCTGGATTTTTGATGGAAAAAGAGTGTCTGTTCTTTGATAAAGTGTTGAAATCTCCGGATAAGCCCTTTGTTGCCATCATCGGCGGAGCAAAAGTTTCATCCAAAATTGAAGTTCTTGACTCGCTTATGGACAAATGTAATACCTTCGTAATTGGTGGGGGAATGGCTTACACCTTCCTTAAAGTTCAAGGACACAGCATCGGAAAATCCCTCTTTGAAGAAGAGTTTATGGATACAGCCCGAACATTTCTTGAGAATGCCAAGAAGGCCGGGGTTGAGGTCATCCTTCCCATGGATCATGTTGTTGCTGACAAGTTTGATGAAAATGCTGATTCTCAATCCATTGATAATATCAATATTCCCGATGGAACATTGGCTATGGATATCGGCCCTAAAACAATTGCGGCTATCAAAGATAGAATCAAAGATGCTAAAACAGTCGTCTGGAACGGACCCATGGGTGTGTTTGAGTTCGATAAGTTTGCCAATGGTACCGCACAGGTCGCCCGTTTTGTTGCCGATTGCAAGGGAACAACAGTCGTCGGAGGAGGGGATTCTGTTGCCGCTGTAAACAAATTTAACCTTGCCGATAAGATAGATCATGTTTCCACTGGTGGAGGTGCCTCTCTTGAATACCTAGAAGGAAAGGCTCTTCCAGGGGTTATAGCCCTACGAAAGTAACGCGATGAATAGCTCCCGCTTAAGAAATCAACCGTATGCGGGATTAAAATTTAGAATAATAATCAGGAGATAAATAAATGAGAAATTACCTAATTGCTGGAAACTGGAAAATGAACAAGACTCCCTCTGAAGCAGCTGCTTTGGCGAAAGAGATTCTTCCCCTTGTAAAAGATGCTGACTACAGAGTCATGGTTGCCCCATCCTTTGTCTGTATACCTGCTGTTGCTTCCGTGTTAAAAGGCAGCAATGTCATTGTCGCCGCACAGAATATGGCCGGGACTGAATCCGGAGCCTTTACAGGAGAAACTTCTGTTCTGATGCTCAAAGACCTTGGTGTAGAAATGGTCATTTTGGGACATTCAGAAAGACGTCATATTTATGGTGAAACAAATGAGCAGATCAATGAAAAAGTAAAATTGGCTCTGTCTCATGGCCTGTCACCTGTACTCTGTATTGGTGAGCTTTTAGAAGAAAGAGAAGCTGGAAAAGCTGAAAGTGTATGCTTTGAACAGCTTGAAAAGGGACTTGTTGGAGTTTCTGAGAGTGATATGGACCGTGTTATCATCGCGTATGAACCAGTATGGGCAATTGGAACGGGAAAAACTGCGACACCAGAAGATGCTGATGCCATTCATGCAGCATGCAGAAAAAAAATTGCTTCTCTGTATTCTTCCTCTGTTGCAGAAAAAGTTGTTATTCAGTACGGCGGTTCAATGAATCCAAGTAATGTGAAAACACTCATGGCTATGGAAAATATAGATGGCGGCCTTATCGGTGGAGCTTCACTCAAGGCTGATTCTTTTGCAGAACTTGCAAATTTCAATAAATAACTTCGCCATGAGTCCTTGCAGGGCTGAATGGAGTATGTTAATTTAGGGAGTCCCTTCGGCGGACGCTCAAAAAATCCTCTCTGTAATCAGATGGGGATTGTTTATTTTCCGGGAGATATAGAACATGGGTATTATTGGAACTTTACTGATCATCCTTTTTGTAGTTGTCAGTGCATTGCTGATACTGTTTGTACTGTTACAGGACGATCAGGGAGAAGGACTTGGCGGTCTTTTCGGCGGATCCAGCGGTTCACCTTTTGGTGGTGCTACAAACAATGGTCTGGTGAAAATTACTGGTATATTAGGCACTATCTTTATGGTAAGTTCATTGCTTGTAGCTTTGGTTGTAAAAACACCAAATAGTAGTGATGTTCTCAGTGAAGCCAGAAAAATCAATGCTGAAAGCAGCATTGGTGACTGGTGGGAAGGAGATGTGCAGACCGGAACAGAAGAAGGCAATGCCTTAGTCATTCCAGAAAACTGACATTATCAGAATGGGAGCAGAGCTCCCATTCTGAAATTTTGAAACGTGGGGAATCTCTATGCGCGTAGCTGTGCTTTACTTTAAAAATGGTTCTGAAAAAGTAAGAAAAATATCATCTCATCTTGCCAGAGGTATTGAAGCTCAGGGGCATCAGGTTACTCTTATCGATGGAGAAACCGATAGCGACGTAAAACTGACTATTTACGAGTACATCCTTGTTGGAACAACACCTGTCTCATTTTTCAGCAGTAAAATATCAGGAAAAATATCAACATTTCTAAATAATGCAGGTAGAGTCTCCGGAACAAAATCTTATGCTTTTATCGTAAAAAATGGCATTTTTGTAACGAAATCGTTGCATCTCCTCATGAAGAACATGGAAAAGGAAGGTATGTTTCTTAAAATATCCGATGTCATTACATCTGCGGAAGAAGCGGAAATCATTGGAAAGAAACTTCATATAAATTAAGTTGTTATAACGGTAAGGCTGTATACGCAAATTAGGTTTTTCAAAGGAAATGCTGAATGTTGATCAACCTGAAATTCAATTGTAGATATGCACCGAGGTCTAATCATGCTAAAAAAGAACATATTGTTATCCATCCTGATACTGATTACCACAGGAATTTTTGCTCAGAACTCATTCATTGACAAACCTGTTGCCATAGTTAAGCTGACAAAAACCGATGTCATTTCTCAGAAAAAACTAGCTTATAGTGTGAGCCTGTATGAGAAACAGGCCGGCAGAGCCTTATCTATGCTCGAAAAAGAGCAGGTTCTTCAGACTTTGATAAACCAGATGCTCGTCTATCAGGCTGCTGACCGTGACAATGTCACCGTTACAGATGAGCAAGTGCTTTTGGCCGGTATGAATCAAATGATGAAGCAAACGGGTCGGCAATTGACAGAAGTGCAATTCAAACAAATCATTAAAGATCAAAGCGGTATGGACTATGAAACATATGCGCAGACAGTGAGAGACCAGCTCATCCTCGAAAAATATGTCACCGAGAAGAAACGTGACTTTTTAAGATCCTCATCTATTCCCAGCACGAGTGAAGTGGAATTGTTTTACAGACAGAATGAAGAAAAATTTCTAAATCCTGAAATGGTCAAGTTCAGTCATATTTTCTTTGCTACCCGGGGCATTTCAGCTGAAGATAAGAATGCAAAAAGAGAAGAAGCAAACCGTGTATATCAAGCCATTCTGAAAGGGACTTCAAAGTTTGAAGAAATGGTTCGTGAACATTCAGATGATAAAGGTTCAGTTGTGCGTGATGGTGATATTGGGAATTTCATAGATAGAAGTGAACAAAATGTGTCCATATTCGGACGTGATTTCCTAAACTCAGTATTTGATCTCGAAGTGGGGAAAATGAGTAATGTCCTCGAGTCAGCCCAGGGGTTTCATATCGTGATTGTAAACCAGCATCACCAGAAGAGGTTCCTCGATCTGGATGATCCCGTGACGCCAGTTGAGACAACAACAGTGCGTCAATACATTTCAAATATAATCTCTTATCAGAAACAGCAGAAAGCCTTTCAGGAAGCTGCTGAGACTGTTGTTAAAGAGCTGGCCGAAAATGCTGATATACAGACTTTTCAAGAGAACATAAATTAATATATGAAAGCCATGGGAAATAGACGAAAGGCAAGAATCTTGGCTTTTCAGGCCCTGTACAGTTGGGAAATCAGTTCTACCGAAATGGAAGATTTGTTTCAGTATGATTGGGCTAAAGAAGATTTGACCGATGATGTAAAAGTTTTTGCGAGTTTTCTGATTAAAGGGGCTATTGATAATCTCCCGGAAATAGATCAGCTCATAAAAGACAGCCTTCGAAATTGGGATTTTGCCAGACTGGAGAAAGTAAGTCTTGCGATCCTCCGTATGAGTATCTATGCTTTAATGTATCAAAAGGATATTCCTCCAAAAGTTGTGATAGATGAAGCAGTTGAAATTACTAAGGAATTCGGTACAGACGATTCTTACCGTTTTGTAAACGGTATACTGGATAATATAAAGAAAAAGATTGATGAGCAGCCCAGCTGAAGAGAACAAGTATAGACGTCGCTTAATTCAAAATGCAGTTCTTCTGTTTTTTTTAGGCTCTGTCCTGTCTTTGGTACTCCTTTTCATCCCATCTGAAGATTATTTCCAGTATTACCTAAACCAATCTGATTTGTTCCTAGATGAAAAGAATTATGCAGATATGGAATTACAGCTTAAAAAAGCTACACGCCATGCAAAAACCAAAGATCAATGGTTCAGTATTTTTAAAAGATCCTATTTGGCGTCTGTCGAGCAGGATGATTTTGAATATTTTAACATTCTCGTCAGTAATTCAAGAAAGTTTCTAAAGGGCGGAGCGGATCATGAGGCCTTATATACGGCGTCATTGATCTGGACAAATCAGTATGAAAAAGCTTCGGCTTCTCTATATGCAATCCAACAGGATAAGTATAAGACTCTCATTGCAGAAAGCCTTCTCTCCTATGATGTGTATCGAAATTATAACTTAAATAATATGACTCCATTGGAATTCATAAAAGATAAGATTCGGTATCAGGAAGACCCTGTGTTTTTTGAATCTGTGGGTACCAAGGCGGATAATGCAGATTTATTGTATAATGCAGCTCTACTGAGTATGTTTGAAGGAGATTATGACAGATCTGCTTCCATTTTAAATCGCTTGCCTGGGAATAAGATCAATCCCTATCTTCTTGGAGTTCTTCATTATGATCTGGGCCAATACCAACAAGCCTATGATGCGTATCAGGCTCAGTCCATAGTGGATGATGTAAAAGGGAATCAGCGATTCACAATCCATCAGCAAATCGGCGATCTCGCCTATATGGGGGGAGATAAGGATGAGGCTCTCAGAGCGTATCAAAAGGCCCTTGATATTAATCCCGAAGGAAGCTGGAAGAGTTATAGAAATATTGCCAGGATCAATTTGGATAAGGGCTATTCGAATAGAGCTCGATCTGTCTTGAAGGAAGGTATGACTCTTTTCAGGGATAATGTCCAATTATTGGGTGATTATGTCCACTATTTTCATAGTAGTTATCCTGTGGAAGTAAAAAATGCACTGGATAGCTATATTTCCGGATTTCCAGATTTAACAGAACCTCATCTTTTGCAAATCCGATACTTTCCTCAGCAGCAGTCTGCAGTGCAGTACCAGTCTAAAATTTGGGATCTTTTCAATAAGGATCATAAAAGTGAAGATGTCACTAGATTCCTTCTTTGGTATCTTTCCGGTGTCGGTGATATTGAAAGTATGGAAATCGTCCTTCAGCGATATGAAGATAGTGGAGAATCTCCTTTCTGGTTCTATTTTTATGAATCCATTATTGAGCTCTTCCGTGGGAATATAGAGAAAGCTGTTTCTAATATGAATGTGGCCTACAGTCTCGATCCCCAGTGGTATTTAAGCTATAATAAAGCTGTCTTGGAAATATTTAAGGGAAATATTCTAATTGCCGAAGACCTTTTGCTTCAAGCTTATGATGATCTTACTGTCCAGAGTTCTGTGTTTGATCAGCGTTCATATCTTTCAAAAATTAATTTTGCGCGGGCAACCATACTGGTAGAAAAAAAAGAGTTTGATGAAGCGATAGAACTCCTTCAAGAGGCATTAGAGTTAGACCGTAATAATATACGAGCAGCTACGCTGCTTAATAAAATTAAATAATAAGGGATCATTAAATGATCAGACTAAAAAATGACAAACAGATAGAAGGGATCAGGAAGTCCTGCAAGCTCTTAGCCGGACTCTTTGAAGAACTTGGCGACCATATAAAGCCTGGTATAAGTACTTGGGACATCGATCGAATTGCAGAAGAGTATATCAAGAAACATAAGGGTACTGCAGCGTTCAAAGGTTACGAGGGATTCCCAGGATCAATATGTGCCTCTGTAAACGACACCATTATCCATGGAATACCAAGCAAAAAGGAAATCCTTAAAGAAGGGGATATCATTGGCTGTGACATTGGTATCGTTCTTGATGATTATTACAGCGATAGGGCCTATACTTTTGCTGTAGGTGAGGTTAATAAGGATGTTAAACTCCTACTTGAGAGGACGGAGGAAGCCCTTATGAGAGGTATTTCTGCTGCTGTAGCAGGAGGTCGGATAAAAGATATTGGTAAGGCCATTACATCCTATATCGAGCCTTTCGGTTATGGGATTGTGCACTCATTTTGCGGACATGGAGTCGGTTTGGATGTTCATGAAGAGCCCCAGATTCCCAATAACTATCCCTCTAGAGGGATGAATCCCAGGATCAAACCGGGGATGGTTTTGGCTCTGGAGCCCATGATCAATATGGGGACTGCGGATGTGGAGATCCTGGAAGATGACTGGACAGTGAAGCCTTTGGATGGTTCTCTTTCGGCCCATTTTGAGCATACAATTGCAATTTTTAAAGATAAAACAGAGATTCTTACTGTACTTTAAGAAATTTGTAACCCTCAAATTTTCATCATGTTATTAGTTAGAAAGATTTTATGTTTGAGGAGATTAAAAATGCCATTAAATAAAAGATTAAACAGGCATGGAAAAATTATTGCTACTGCTTTTTTCAGTACAATTGCCGGTTTTGCGCTTTGTCTGACATTGTATACTTTTTTACCTTCTATAAAACCATCAGAACAGGTGCTGGCTGCTCCGAATCAGGTCGAAGCAGATACGATGGAGAATTTTCAGAACACATTCAGAAAAGTTTCTGCTGAATCACTTCCATGGGTTGTGGAGATTGATGTCGTCGAGGTTTCCAAACGCTCGGCTCCCTCCAATAATGGTGTTCCCTGGAATTTTTTCTTTGGTAATCCCGAAGGTGATAATCAGGGTGAGAGTGAAGAACAAGAGTTTAGAAGTCCCGGTCTCGGTTCAGGTTTTATTGTGAGTCGGAGGGGTAATGAATATTATGTCATAACCAATAACCATGTGGCGGGTACGGCAGATGAAATTTCTGTAAAGATGGATAATGGCGATGAATATGATGCCTCTCTGGTGGGTGCTGATCCCCGTAAGGATTTAGCCCTGATTAAATTCACCAGCAAGAAAGACCTGCCCATCGCCACCCTCGGTGATTCAGATGATCTTTTTGTAGGAGACTGGGTTTTAGCCATAGGCAGTCCCTTTGGTTACAAATCATCCGTTTCTGCAGGTATTATCAGTGCCCTGGGACGTCAGAATGGTCCTGATGGTAATATCAATGATTTCATTCAGACCGATGCTGCCATCAACCAGGGGAACTCCGGTGGACCCCTGGTGAATATGAAAGGAGAAGTCATCGGTATCAATACTTGGATAACTACCTCTACTGGTGGAAGCATCGGCTTGGGTTTCAGTATTCCTATTAATAATGTCAAAAGGACTGTTCAGGACTTCATTGAAAATGGAGAAGTACGATATGGTTGGCTTGGTGTTAGTATCGGAGATCTTCCTGAAGAAGTTGCTGCTGAGCTTGATGTGACAGAAAAAGAGGGAGCCTTCGTATTCCAGGTATTTAGTCATTCTCCTGCAGATGATGGAGGTATACTCCCTGGTGACTTTATCCTCTCTGTAAATGGTAGCAAAGCCACTGATAAGAACCATCTTACCAGAATCATCGGCGATATGCGTCCTGGAGATCAAGCGGATTTCGTACTCATACGGGATGGTCATAAAATTTCTGTATCAGTAGAAATCCGAGAAAGAGCCAAGGAAGAGGAAGTTCAGAAGATGAATTCTGAAGCTTGGCCTGGTGTTTCTGTATTCCCATTGGTAGATAGTCTGAGAGAGAGACTTGAACTGGATGATGGAATTAAAGGAGTCTTTGTGGCTGAAGTTTATCCCAAAACTACTTTTCAGGTTGCAGGAATCCAATCAGGAGATGTTATAACAGGAATCAATGGAAAATCAGTTAAGACACTCTCCGACTTTTATACTGAGATTTCAAAAATTGGAAAAGAGAACTTCTATTTGACATTCCTGAGGGAAGGTTTTGAAATGGAGTCACCTAAAATAAAGAAAAAATAAGTTTCTAAGTCTCTTACTCTCCCGCTGTTTGATTTCGGCGGGAGATTTTATTTATAATGATATAATCAGAGTTTCGGAAAGTATAGATTTTCTGAATACATTTTTAACAACAGAAAAAGCAGGACAATCATGACAAAAGTTTTTATCCCTTTCGACCAAATCCGCAACAATGCTCTTAAACTGGCCTATGATGTTTATATGACCGGATTCATTCCCGATGTTATTTACATACCTCTCAGGGGAGGTGCCTATATGGGAAATGTATTCAGTGAGTTTTTCAAAATCGTTAGAAAAGGAGAACGACCGGTTTTTTACGCAGCTGTCGTGGCTCGTTCTTATTCGGATATACATAAACAGGACCGGGTCATGATTGACGGTTGGACCTATAATCCTGAACATTTAAGGAATGGTGATAAAATACTGTTTATAGATGACATTTTTGATTCGGGAAAAACTCTGAATCATCTCGTAGAAGTGATTCTTGAAAAAGGCATTCCGCGGTCTGATGTGAAGGTTGCGGTTCATGACTACAAAGACATCAAGTATAAGGATCACCTACCCATACAACCGGATTTTTACTGCAATAAGTATGATCTTGAAAAAGAAGACGATCAGGTTTGGATTCATTATATGAGCCATGAGCTTGTTGGTCTAACTAAGGAAGAACAGCAGCATCAGTACCTCGAGAAAGAACCGGGACTTCAGCCGATATTTGATTTTATCAACAGTCATGAATAATACTAAGACCCTTGTTTAACAGTATAAAAAAAAGCCTTCCCATTGGGGAAGGCTTATTCTATCTGTTTTATCTTTTACTCTCTATACCAAATTCTGGCATCATCATCATCTGAGTAATCATTCATCCACAGCCCGTTTGAACTGGTACTGGCATAAATCTTATTTCTTGTACTGTCATAGAGTATATCCATGATGGTAGAATCATATAAATCAGTACTGCTGTAGTTTGTATCCAGCGCAAACGTATTGCTCTGAAGGGCAAGATCACTTGTATCTGACATATCTATTTCGTAGTAACCGCTACCTGTATAATAGGTTGAGCTGCCTTCAATGACATCTGCTCTGGTTCCTGCCAGGATAATGTTTGTAGAACTATCGATACCAGAAATATCCTGGAAAGCGCTGAACTGAATATTACTGGATCCGGTTAGGCTCTCCCAGCTGGCACCATCATCAAATGTGTAGAGGATGGGATGATAACTGCCATCGGTTCTAGTCGATAGAAAGAGAGCTCCATAGTCAGATGCATAATAGAGTCTGTTAAAAGAGTAGGTTATGGTCGTAGAATCTACTGTGATGGTCATTTCTGATGAGAAAGTCTCAGGAGTCGACCATGATGTCTTAAATAGCATACCCGCATTGTAGGAGTCGGCATCACTGCCTGTTTCATTGAGGATAAGGAAGATATCTCCTGCTGCTCCAGTAGAAACAATATCTTTGATTATGAAGGGCTCATCCGTCATTCCTGAAATGCTGACAAGGTGAGAATCATCTAATCCGCTGGAAGGAGGATAATCACCTGATGGATAATAATAGAGTTCTGTTTCTTCAATGCTGGAATTACTGCTGGATTGTGTGCTCCATAGTCTGTTGGTCCTGGATATATAGAGCCCGTCGTTTACAGAAAACAGTGATAATTCGTAAAAATAATAATCATCAGAATCCGACCCCTCTCTACTGGTATCACTAAAGACTTCAGTTAGAGAATCATCAATGGATTCAACATACATGAGAGCTGACTTTGAATCGCTGTCACCATCGGCAACGGTTGCATAGAGCCTTGTGCCGAAGGTTGCCACAGAATTAACAACAGCCGAATCAGAATAACCGTCGGGCAAGGATAGGGAGGACCAGGGGTTTTGATCCGATCCGGCTGTGCTGTACCACAACTGTTTACCATGGGTTACATAGGATTCGGTCAAACCATCATCATAGAGAAGGATTCTGTTGACAGGAGTTGTAGATTTAAAATTATTTGTATCCCTTATTTCCTCTTCATTTTCGAGGGTATAAAAAATAGCCGATCCTGAACAGCTCATCAAAAAGAGCAGTACCAAGGGGATAAAGTATAGTTTTTTCATAATACCTCTTAAAAGTGATAAACTGCGGAAAGTGAGATATCCATGAAATTACCCAGCCTATTGTATTGACTGTCTCCTGGATATATCTGGGGAACCCACCAGTAGGTTACGTTTGTTCCGAAAGACCAGTCAGAACTGTAATTCCAATAAAAGCCGGCACCCGGTTTAAGGATCATTTCGACATTGAAACTTTCAAGGTAGGAAGTCATATTGATTCCTGCACCTATATAGACAGGAACCGCAATCAAATTGTTTTTAAATTGAAATTCATAGCTGCCTCTAAAGGTAATGGGTACCATATAGAAGTTATGATCGTTTGGACTTCCTGCAAACATGGCTCCGATTTCTAATCCCAGTTGAATATTATTATTCAGAAAAGCACCGTAATAGAGGGCTCCATTACCGCCTAGGGATAGATTGGTAGATGTAAACGCATCTGAATCACTCCATGCAAGGTTGGGGTTATTAAAATAAAGGGGGATGAAAAGTCCAGCACTTATGCTGAATACCTGATCACCCATCGCATGATACTTAATACTTATTTTCTCAGTGTTTTCCTCTTCCGGAATTTCCTCAGCATATGCTAGCATTGAAAAAAACATAAATATCAGCATAAATATAATGGGCGTGGATGAGACAAAGGGAGTCTTTTTGTTCAATTCTATTCCTCATTCTCAAAATTTGTTTGATAATATCATAGTAACAACAAAGCTTCAACGAGGTTACGACAGGGGGAAAACATAAATATGGCCATTATAATTGATGGAAAAAAAGTTGCCGCAGATCTTAGAGAGAAATTGGCTGCCAAAGTAGCAGATATGAAGAAATCGGGAGTGACGCCAGGTCTGGCTGTTGTTTTGATCGGTGATGATCCTGCCAGTCGGTCTTATGTGAGTGCAAAGGAAAAAAGCTGTCATGACCTAGGCATGTATTCAAGAGATATCAGGTTGCCCCAGGAGACAAGCGAGGGCGATTTATTGGCATTGATTAAAGAACTGAATCAGGATGAGGAAATTGATGGAATCCTTGTTCAGTTGCCACTGCCTTCTCATATAAATGAATCGAATATAATTGTTGCCATTGATCCTTCCAAGGATGTGGATGGTTTTCATCCCATGAGCGTTGGACGCATGATTCTAGAGCAGGATACTTTTCTTCCCTGTACGCCCCACGGTATTCTCAAACTGCTTGAATATTCTCATATTTCAACTAAAGGAAAAAAAGTCGTTATTGTCGGCCGGAGTAATATAGTTGGTAAACCACTGACAAACCTGTTATTCCAGAAAAAGGAGTGGGGGAATGCCACAGTCACAGTGTGTCATACAGCCACAGAAAATCTCAAAGAAGAAACCTTACAGGCCGATATTCTGATTGCAGCTGCCGGCCGGCCGGAGATGATTACTTCAGATATGATAAAGCAGGATGCCGTTGTGATTGATGTTGGTGTAAACCGGGTGAATGACAGCAGTAAAAAAAGGGGATATAGGCTTGTAGGAGATGTCGCTTTTGATGAAGCCTGTGAAAAAGCGTCCTATATTACTCCTGTACCTGGAGGAGTTGGTCCTATGACGATAACCATGCTGCTCTTTAATACTGTTCAATCAGCTGAAGCCAGACTTTCTTAAAATCTATTTCAATATACCGGAGATGACAAATATTAATTATGAAACATAAAGTCCTGATACCTCTTTTTTCAGCCCTTCTCATCTGTACGCTTGTTTTGATCATTCTCATTTTGAACAGCAGATGGAATTCTAAAATAGAATCCTATGAGAATATGGTGATCTTGAATCAAAAAGAACTGACAGCGATGAGGAATACTCAAGAATTGCTGAAACAAAATACCTACCAGGTCAGAAAATATATGAATCTTCCGGAGTTGAACTTTGATACAGAAGAAGATTCTGAATCAGATATTCCCGATGCCGGCAGTTTTGAGCTGGCAGCCTATGATGCTATTTCTTATTTGGAGGAATTTAACAGTTCTCAGGAAATGTTGAAGGAGTATACTTCATTACTGGGCAGTGAAAACTTTCAATCTTTGCTGAGAGTCTTGAATCTGGATTATAGGAAATCTAGTGATTTTGAAGGCGTTCTACTGAAAGAGCGGTCTCCCTACTTCAAAATTGTATATATACCTGATGAAAAACGATTTTTGATTCAATCCTATATCGGTGACTCTGAGGTACGGGATTCTCTGGAATCAAAAGAGGCTGTCGCCTTTTTACAGAGTGAAACCAGGAAGCTGAATACTCTTTATGAAAGGGTTGATAGACTCAACCGGGATCTTCTTCAAATTTACAGTGATCGCAATCTACGAAATGAGCTAAAAAAATTCAATTTATATCTGGGAGAGAGTGCCTTTTCCGGGAAAAATCGCTTTATACCCATATTGAGAATCGATGATTCAGAACTGCTTAGAATTGTTACTGATACTGAACATAGTCTCTTTATTCTGGGGAATTACAAATACGAAGACTTAGAGACACTTAAACAGGGACTCATAGACTATATCAATCATAATGACATTAGAACTGCCTCTGAGAGAACCGATGATTTGGTAGAAAAGGAAATTGTCGCTCTTCTATCGGATCCCGCATTTAAGCAGCGCCTTGATGACCTCGGCTTTACTCCTATCATGCAACCCCGGGAAGATAATGACTATATTTATTATGATTTTGTAAATGAACAATCCCTTCGTCAAGGAGCTCTGGCTCTTCAAAAGGAGTTTGGTGAGGTTTATCTGATGGATGGGGATGATATACCTGTCAGATCTTTAAAGACCTTCACTGTCAATCACGAACTCACTTTTAATTTTCAACTGGAGCAGATGAAATCCGAATCCTCCGTGAGTGATACATTTGTGCCGGCACAGGGATCAGAGACTTTTCTCCTTATAGGATCACATGAGCATAATGCTGATACGATGATTCTACTTCATGGGGATAGCGAAACATCGCAACTTAGAATGCTGAGCATTCCTCGTGATTTGTACTATGAAGGTCGAAAAATAAATTCTATCTACAGAGAGTTCGGTCCTCAAAGGTTAGTTTCCGAACTCTCAAGTCTGACAGGCTTAAGTATTACAAAATACATAGCCATTGATATGTATGCCTTTATTGATGTTGTCAATTTATTAGGAGGCATCGATGTTCGCCTCGATGAAGCCCTTGTTGATCCTACATATAAAGTTCGAGAAAACGGCCGTTGGTCTACTCTCTACTACACCGCAGGAACGCATCATTTAGATGGAATTGCGGCTTTGCGAATAGCCCGTTCCAGACATACTTCCTCGGATTTTGAAAGAGCCGTCCGACAACAAAAGGTGATTGCCGCTCTTAAAGATAAAGCGGTGAATATGAACTTTACGGATATGAATAAAATCTACGAACTGATCCGGATAACTGGTAAATATGTGCAGACCAATCTAAGCACAACGGATATGGTAAAATATTTCCTCTCATACAAAGATTATAATATTGCTGGGCAACACGTGATGAATACCGATAATGTGTTGTATGCAAGCTATACGAATCTATACCGCCTGAGCGACGAAGAACAACGTGCAGCTCTTGAAGATGAATCTTTTTATAAAGGCGGTTGGATTGTTTTACCAAAGGATAATGATTGGACTATAATTAAGACATATATACGATCAGTTTTAACTGGATCGTAAAGGAGAACATGATGCCCCTGCGCCTTTTATGGTATATTTTAATTCTCATTTGTATTTTTACTTTTATTGGTTTGAATTTAGGGAATACTTCTGATATCAATCTCTGGTTTACAGAGGCGGCGAAGCTGAAGGATATTCCTATATTTATCAGTTTTTTTGTCATGTATATTCTGGGGGCTGTCTCGGTTATTCCCTATATTGTTGGAAGCGGTTTAAAGAAGAAAAAACAGATGAAGCAATTGAAAAAAGAAAATTCACTTGTGCCTGAAAAAATGGATAGAAAAACTAAAAGGATGCTGAAAAGAAATAGTGAAACCCAATCAGAATCCAATTCAGAGACTACAAATACATTTTAAGATAATTCTCTTTGTTTTCACCCTTGTATCCCTGCCTCTTCTTGGAGCTGATGATTTATCGGAGGCTCAAGTTTTTGAAAGAGAAGGAAATCTTGAGTCAGCCCGGGAGTCCTATATCAGCTGGCTCAAGAGTCACAATGGTGAGGGACTTGATCATTTCGGCAGAATTCTGATTCACACCCTCAGAATACCGGGGACTCTGGAGAATGACCTTCATCTTATCGAAGAATATCTCAGTGGTGTCACACTAAAAGAAGATAAACTTATTCTCATTGAAACAATTCTGGTCCTATATGAGCTGACCGGAGATGAGGTGATGAAGCAGAGGTATCTTAATTTATTCTTGTCTCTGGATGATCAAATACAGAATAAAAATCCCGCATTGACTAGGATATTGATTCAGGGACAAAATACTGCGACCGGGGAATTCCTTTCACAGGGAAATGTTCAGTACACTCAGGTCAAAAGTAAATTTATTGCTGATCTTCGAAATCAGAGTGATGACCAGCAGTTATTGGTATGGCTTGAAAACACACATAAGCAGTTTCCATCTTTGTTGAATGATCCAGATTGGTTATTTCTGGTTCAAAACAAACTAAACTCCGGAGGTTATGAATCACAAGCCTCCCGCTTTCGGAAGATGCTGTATCAATCCTTCCCGGAATCGGTAGAGACTTTGATCCTGAAAGAAGGAAATATCAGTCATTTGCCCCATCCTGACTCTTTGAACCTGAATCCTGAAATATTTGAAACTCTCCCGGTCTTAGATGACCTCGGCCCATCTGAACCTGAGTCAAACTCAGTTCCTATCATGTATATTCAAGCCGGCGCTTTTCAGAGTTATGAAAATGCACTGAATCTCAAAGAGGAGCTGGCGTCCTATGATGAATTGAGTCAGATCGTCGCAGAAGATACTGTATACAAGGTGATTATTTTCAGTAAAGATCTGGATGTCACTCAGAAAAAGCTTGAGGTCCTCGGTATCAAGGGATTCAGGATTCCTCAGATTCCCTGATTTCAATCTGTTCAAAATGAAGACTATCCCCCGGTTCCACAGAGAATCCTGAGACAGAAAGAAGGCCTGGCTGCAGTGTCAGGGTTCTAATAATCCGTTTACTATCACTTGTAACACTGTAATCGGCTCTATAAACAGATCGTTTTTCCAGCAATCCGTTAGCTTTTTGATAACGCATTTGCAAAACATTCGTGCCATACAGATTGTAAAAGGTCAAAACTCCTTGCCTGCTGGTTCCATCTTCAGATTTCTCAGTAAAAAAGGGATAATCCAGATACATTTCGACCCCTTGGCTGCTTTTAAATAAGCCGCTGAGTTCTATCATGTCATCTGCAGGTTTCAAAATCTCATTGTGAATCAGGCTCTGTTGATATGACAGACTGACCGGTTCATAGAAACCTCCCCATTCAGTTGTTCCCTGAATTTTGACGCGAATGGAATCCATGTCTTCCACGGTAATGTAAAGGTCTCGTCTAAGACTATCTATAAGCTGGTTGACTGATTGTATATAAATTCCCTTAAAAATAGTTCTATAAGTTTCATTCCAGTCGTAAATCTCCTGGACATCACCTGCTGTGAATATGACTTGATTTTCATCAGGATGAAAGTACATGATTTCCTCAAGAAAGGGCTGTTTTTCTTCGTTCAAATCACTGATTCTATGCCATGGGCCAGACAAAAACTCCTTAAAATCATCCAAATCCCCTCTGTATAGATCTTTTAATTTCTCTTCCCTGATTGTGACTCCCGGTATTTGGGATACTGAAACAGGTTGGTACCTGACGGCGGTCCTATTCCAATTGTAAACGGTTTTTACAAGATCCAGATTCTCTTCACTTTCATCGCTGGCTTCAGTAATAATCGGGAAACTCTCCCAGGTTATTTCTCCTGTTTTAAAATCTTCAGATCTTTCACTTGTCTGAATATCAATGGTTCCGTTTACGGTTATAGAGATGATCTGTTTATAACGTAATCCGGAAGTTCCTCCCTGGGTCTGAATGCTGAAAGCATCAAGAGTATGGAAACCATTTTGATCGAATCCAGTAACGAGTACCTCATTCAGCTGATTTCCTGTTATATCCTGCAGGTGCGTACTCAGACCATCCATATGGTCAACCAGTATGTCCTGCTCAAGGGCTTTCTCGAACCTCATTGTTTCATTGTTATAATCGGCTATGTAGAGTTTAAAACGGTGATCCTCTTTATCAGTGGTACTGATAAGGATCAGCTGTTCTTCTTCTGTATCGCTGTCTAGGTTTATGTCTTGAATCTGTTGGGGGTATTCATCAGAGGGAAGGTCAATCATGGGTACAAGGAAGGAAGTATCTTCAATATCACCCTGCTCAGTTGAATCGTTGACACTATCATTTCCATTAACCATCGGATTGACAATGCGGGGAGTTCTAATTTGGTTTGTTTCATTTTTATCACGACAGGAAATAAAGGACAGTGACAATAAGAACAATATTACATAGCGTTTTTTCATGATGCTATTATGTAAAGAAGGGAGCAAAGAATTCAAGCACCTCATGACGCACTTCTTCAACTGGTTTATTCAATTTAAACCCCGCTGCAGTTGGATGACCTCCCCCGTGAAATCGGGAAACGATAGGGAGACAGTCAATTTCATTTTTAGTCCTAATGGAACATCTCGCTTTTCCATCGCTATTCTCTTTTATAAAGATGGAAACACGGACATCGTTGCATTGAAGTGGAATATTCACTATCTCCTGTGATTCTTCATATTTAGCTCCCGATTTAATAAGTGTTTCCATGTCCATATACTGGTAGGCTACATGATTATTGAAGTAAAGAGTCAGTGAGGAGCCAACCATCGTTCTCAATTTGAGAGATTCTGTTGATTTGCTCTCATAGAGATTGGAATAAACAAAATTAGGTCTGGCACCATTTGAAACCAGATTATAAGCGATAGAAAAAGTTTTTGCTGTTGTTTTGGGATAAATAAAGGAGCCTGTATCATAGACAATCCCCGTAAACATTGCTTCTGTGAGAGGATCAAAATAGGGGACTTTCAGATGTTGCTGAATTTCGTAAAGGATTTCACAGGTAGATGACGCATTAGGGTCATAGAGGCCTTTAAAAGGAATTTTGTCTTTATAATCATGGTGATCGATGACCAGAATATCCCGAACTGTTTCTTTATTCATGAGCGCTGAAAGATGGCCGATATTATCCGGCTCTGTATCTACAACAATGAGAATCTTTTGACTCAGATCCTGGGTCATTTCATCTCCCGGGGCGATACAGTGAATAACGTCGTTCTGATCCATATACCTGTATTTATGTTCAGTTATATCAGAATTGAGAATGACAACATCTTTTTTTAAGTAGTTGAGGATACTGTAGAGAACAATTTCAGAACCAATGGCATCACCATCGGGTGCTTCATGGCTAGTGAGTATATAACCATTTTCTTGTGACAAATATTCACAAATCTCATTTACTGTCATTTAATTTTGATCCATGTGTATAATATACGCTATGGAATCTGAAAAATCTAACGAAGAGATGCTTTTTACTAAAAAGAATAAGATTGAAGCTGCATGTATTATTCCGGCGGGAGGAATCTCTTCAAGGATGGGGCAGTGGAAAGCCGAGTTGCCAGATAAAGAGGGGATCCCTCTTCTTTTAAAGACTGTCCTGACTGCTACGAAGGCCTGTCATCGAGTTATTGTCATTGGTGGTTATCGCTTTACTGCGTTGAAAGATCTGCTTCACTCCTGTCAGGATATTGAGATTCTAGAAAATAAAAACTATCACAAAGGGATGCTTTCTACCATTCAAACTGGATTATCAATCATTGAAGAGGATTTTTTTATCCTTCCCCTGGATATGCCTTTAATAGGAGTCAGTCATTTTCACAGGATAACGGCGCATCATGTGGCCGGAAAAATTTCCAGACCCATTTACAGTGGTATCCCGGGGCATCCTGTTTATATTGATCAAAGTTGGAAGGAGAGAATTTTAAAAATGAAGGGAGAAACTTTGGGGAGATCATTGGATATGAAAGATCAGAATCTCATTCCATGGACAGATGAGTCTGTTATATTTGATTTAGACTCATACAAAGTATATGAAAGCTATTTGAATCATTGATTTTATGATTATTACAAGGTCAAGGCATATCCTGCTGAAACGATATATGTCCACTTTGTCTTCATTCGAATCTCTCTGGAATCATAAGTTGCACTTGAAAACTCAATTGTATCCAGTCCACCTCTAATACCGGTAAAAATGGCATTTTGAGCATTGATTTTATAAAGTATTTTCAGGCCGATACCAATACCGAAGGAAAACATATGGTTGGACGTATTTTCATCCACAGGATCTTTGGATAAATAACTATAATCGCCGTGGAAACCTATTGCGGGTAGGAATACAAGACTCTTCTGTCCTAAATTCCAACCGACACCCCCCATGTAATCCAGAATGAGTCCAGTATTCTTATCAGATTCCTGGGAGTTGTATGCAGAGCTGAAGGGGAATATTACATTGATATCGGAGATGAAACCCAATCGATCACCCCTGAAGCTGCCGTAGTTTAACCCAGCAGATTTTAGAGAGTATTGAAGATCCGACGAGGTCGTACCGATTGATTCTTCATGATTCTTGATGCTCTGAGAGTAAGAAAATCCGCCCATGTGTATCTGTTTTAATTTAGTATTGATTTCCTGAGAATCTATTGTTCCCGGAAGGAACAGAAAGAGGAGCACTGTGGGGTGAAGGTATCTCATCAATTTGATCATTTTTAATATTAGCCAGCACAAGCCATCTATGCAATATATCAAAATCGAAAATTTAAATTGACCAAAAAAAAGTCCGTAAGTCTGGACGTTGAACCTTACGGACCTGAAATGGCATATCTCCTTTCGGAAATATTGAAACTGTTGAGCACTTGATGTGCACATTAATAATGTCGGTTACCTGGGGAAATACTTTACCAAAAAAAGGGAAAAATATTATTGACGGGCTTTCAATTGAACAATTCCTTCTGTCCACCTTGTAGTTGATCCTTAATTTTTTTAATGACCAGAGAAAGATCTTTACCATTGTTAAGGATGTCATAATCATCGACATTTAAAATTAATTGGGGGGAGTGGCTGTAATTATTGATCCATTCATTGTAAAGATGATTCAACTGGTCTAGGTACGCTTTAGGTATTGAGGATTCATATTCTCTTCCCCGTAAGGAAATCCTTTTTTCTAATGCCGGTACAGAGGCTTTGAGGTATACCAACAAATCCGGTGGCTGAAGGAGTGATACCGCTATTGTATATATTCTCCAATAGGTCTCAAAATCTCTCTTGCTAATTAGGTTTTGTCTAAAGAGATCTCGGGCAAATATTTCTGCATCTTCATAGATGGATCTGTCTTGAACCACATAACCGGATTGTTCTTGCAACTCCTTATGAAGAACCATTCGATCACTCAGAAAAAAGAGCTGTGAATGGTATGCCCACTTGTTCATATCTTTATAAAAATCTTTTAGATACGGATTCTCCGTGACAGGTTCGTAGTAGGGGGTCCATGAGAGTTCATCGCAGATTTTTTCGACTAAAGTTGATTTTCCTGCTCCGATGTTACCCGCAATGGCAATGTACTGTTTCATTTCAATATCCTATTTTCTGTTCTTAGCTGTTTTATCTCGATGTCATTGTAACAGGAAAATAGGCTGTTTCATCATGAGAGTTCTCGGGTTTTAATAAAAGATGGATTCTATCGTCATGGTTGTTGGGGTTTTTCTGACTATAAAGAGGGAAAGGTCTAATAAAAATGCAATTATAAATAAAAAAACCGACCATTAAAGCCGGCTTTTTTATATAGAGCGTCTGGAGGGAATCGAACCCTCATCATCAGCTTGGAAGGCTGAGGTAATAGCCATTATACCACAGACGCAAATCACAATTTTTTAAATACTACGTTCAATAATCACACTTTTTAAAAGTAAGCGTCTGGAGGGAATCGAACCCTCATCATCAGCTTGGAAGGCTGAGGTAATAGCCATTATACCACAGACGCAGTTACTTTGCCTTGAAGGCATGAGGAATATATCAGGAAAGGGATTATTGGGTCAATACTTTTTGAAGATTTTTTTTTTGACTTTAAAACAATGGAAAAAACTTGATAAATCAGGCAAAAAGAGCTTGTCAGACCTCTTTACATTAGAGTCCCATTCTGACAATATTCTGTATGGAAAATAGAAGCATTTATAGAAATATCTCACCACTTGATCATCGTTACTATCAATCTAATAAAGAGCTGTTCGAAGCTCTGTCGAATACTCTGAGCGAAGAAGCTACAGTAGCCTACTGTGTTAAGGCCGAAATGGCCCTTTTGAAGACACACATTCAACTGCAGAACTTGGGAGATCAGTCTCTCATTGATTCTCTGGACGACATCGAAAAAACAATCACGCCGGAAGAAGTTTATAAAGAGGAAGAAAAAACTCAGCATAATATCAGGGCTCTTGTGAATGTTATTAATAAAAAAGTTCCGGAAAAACTCAAACCTTGGGTGCATATGGGCGCTACCAGTGTGGATATGCTGGATACGGCTAACTCCATGAGGATGAGGGATGTGACTCGGAATACAATTCTGCCCTTACTCCTTGAACTGGAGGAGGAGCTGATTAAAATGGCAGAAGCCGAAGCAGAAACTCCCCAGGTCGGTAGAACCCATGGTCAGCACGCTGTTCCGGTTACACTGGGGTTCGCTCTGGCTGAGTATGTTTCAAGGTTAGGTCAGTCCATTAGAGAAATGGAACGACTCTCTTCCAATCTGAGAGGAAAGCTGGCAGGTGCTGTTGGTGGATATAATGCCACCAGCATGATTACTGCAGATCCTCTGGAAATGGAAAAAATCTATTTGAAGTTTTTAGGCTTGAAACCCTCTGAATATTCCACACAGATGGTGGAACCTGAGTATCTCCTCCGTTTGCTTTTGGAATACAACACCGCCTTTGGAATTATTGCCAATCTGGCGGATGACCTGCGGCACCTTCAGCGGTCGGAAATAGATGAAGTCAGGGAGTTCTTCTCTGCTACACAGGTCGGTTCTTCTACCATGCCCCAAAAGAGGAATCCATGGAATTGTGAGCATGTGAAGAGTCTTTGGAAAGCGTTTGCTCCCCGTGTCATGTCTTTTTACATGGACCAGATATCAGAACATCAAAGAGATCTTTCCAATTCTGCTTCGGCCAGATTTCAAGCAGATTTCATTGCTGGATTTGCGGCGGCCACATCCCGAATGAAAAAAATTATGGCTGGGATGACTGTCAATAAACCGCAGTTGACCCGGAATCTGACAGTACAGGGTGATTTTGTACTGGCCGAACCCACCTATATCCTCCTTGCCATGTCGGGTGTGAATGGAGCCCACGAAATTGTAAGAAATATTACCTTATCCTGCGAAAAAACAGGAAAAACAATTATGGAAGTTCTACAAACCGAGCAGCCTGAGAGTTGGACAAGGATCAAGGTGCAGCTTAAGAAAGTCAGTGGGTTGGATGCGGAGAATTTCTATTCTGATCCCTCACTCTACAGAGGTAAAACAGCAGAGAAGACAAGATCTCTCTGCTCCCAATATTCGAGTATGATCACAGAAATAAAAGGAGTCCTGTCATGATTCAAGTTGAAGAAAAATACAGTTACGACGACGTATTGCTTATACCATCATATGCTGATTTTCTACCGGGGGAAGCCTCTGTGAAAACCAGGCTGGCTGGGGATATCTGGTTGAACGCTCCGATCATATCCGCTGCGATGGACACTGTTACGGAGTATCAAATGGCAATCGCTCTGGCTCTTGAAGGGGGGGCTGGGGTCATTCATAGAAATCTATCTCCCGAAGAACAGGCTCAGCAGGTTGGGCGTGTTAAACGTTATTTGAACTGGATCATCTCCAGTCCTGTTGTTGTTCAAAAGGGGCAGACCGTAGCAGATGTAGAAAAAATCATGACAGATACGGGAGTGACCGGTCTCCCTGTCCTGGACGGCACGATCCTCTGCGGAATCATTACCAATCGAGATATGAGGTTCTGTTCCGATCTGTCTCAAAAAGTCGAAGATGTGATGACAACCAATTTGATTCTGGAAAGAGGAACTCCAACTGTGGAGACGGCCAGGGATAAATTCGATAAACACAGGATAGAAAAACTGCCTGTTGTAGACAATGGCGGTCATTTAACTGGGCTGATCACCGTTTCTGATATGGAAAAACACAAGAATTTTCCTATGGCTGCCATAGATGATTCGGGAAGTCTTGTGGTGGGAGCCGCCGTATCGCCCAATGATTACATGCAGAGAATCCCTCTCTTGAAAGCAAAAGGGTGTAACTTTGTAGTATTAGATACGGCCCATGGCAACAGTCTCAGCGTTATGCAGGCCATTGAAGGTATTAAAAAGAATTTTGATATATTGGTTGTTGGAGGAAATGTCTCCGATGGAGACGGTGCCAGACGGCTTATTGATGCTGGAAGTGACGCCATCAAAGTGGGAGTAGGTCCAGGATCCATTTGTACCACCCGTATTGTTGCCGGTATCGGTGTTCCTCAGCTTTCGGCTGTTTATGAATCAGCCGAGGTGGCTCAAAAATTTGATATTCCGGTGATCGCCGACGGTGGAATAAAGTATTCTGGTGACATCACTAAGGCAATTGCGGCCGGGGCCAGCTGCATTATGGTCGGAAATCTTTTTGCCGGACTCAAAGAAGCCCCTGGAAAAGAGGTCATCTTTGAAGGTCGTATATTTAAACAGTATAGGGGAATGGGATCTATTGGTGCCATTAAAGAAGGCAGTGGAGACCGGTACCAGATGAAGAAGGACGATGAACCGGTTCCAGAGGGTATTGAAGGGCGTGTTCCTTTCAAGGGTGAATTGAAACCCTACCTTAACCAGTTGGTGACAGGCCTTCAAAAGGGGATGGGATATTGTGGATGTCGCACCATAGAGCAATTGCGTTCATATAAAAAGTTTGTTAAGATCTCGAGTGCCGGTCTGAGGGAGAGTCATGCTCATGATGTGAACATTACTCAGGAAGCTCCCAACTATTCACGTTATTAGGCACGGCTACAAAAACTTAAGGATGAACGAATGAAACTTGTTGTTATCGGGGCCCAATGGGGTGACGAAGGCAAAGGCAAAATGGTGGATTACCTCGCTGAAGACGCTGATATTGTTGTCAGATTCTCGGGAGGAGCCAATGCAGGACACACTATCAAGGTCGAGGATAAGGTTTTTAAGCTTCATCTGGTACCAGCTGGTATTATTTATCCCGGTAAGACTGTTGCACTTGGTAACGGAATGGTTATCGATCCAGAATCTTTATTTGAAGAACTGGCCCAGATTGAGTCCCAGGGGGTTTCTTGGGAAGGTCGTGTTTTTGTCTCTGACAGAGCTCACCTCGTATTGCCTTCTTACAAAGAAGAAGATAAAGACATGGACCCCCAGCGACCCAGACCCATTGGAACAACAGGACGCGGAATTGGAATAGCCTACGGTCGAAAAGCCTATAGGGATGGAATCAGAGTTGCAGATCTTTGGGATGATGTTGTTTGGAACAATATGAAGGCAGAAGATCGGGAATGGGTGACTCCATTCAAGGAAAAACTTGCTCATATGAAAATCAATATGGCCGGGTTTATGATGGCTAATAAAGATAAAGAAATCCTCCTGGAAGGCGCTCAGGGAGCCCTCTTAGACCTGGATCATGGAACATACCCCTATGTTTCCTCAGGAATTTCTACAAGTGCCGGTGCCGCATTGGGCGGTTCTATCGGTTTTCGCCATATTGACAAAGTTCTGGGGGTTTTCAAGGCTTATCAGACTAGAGTCGGTAACGGTCCCATGCCCACAGAAATGCTGGAAGGGGATGACCTTAAACTTGGAAATACTCTTAGAGAATTAGGACATGAGTACGGAGTCACAACTGGTCGTTCCAGACGGATCGGATACCTTGATCTTGTGGCATTGAAGTATGCCGGTTGGGTAAACGGTTTAGATGGTTTTATCCTGTCTCATTTGAATCTTTATGATGGATTTGAAACTGTCACATTCTGTACGGCCTATGAAATCGACGGTAAAACAGTGACAGATTTTCCTTCCCTCACTACGGATATGGAAAAAGTTAAACCCGTATTGAAAGATTTTCCCGGATGGAAGGGGAAAGTGGGAGATGCCAGGAATTGGGATGAGATCCCCGCAGGAGCAAAAGAGGTCATTGCCTTTATTGAAGACTATACAGGTGTTCCTGTTGCTGGATACTCGGTTGGTCCCCTTAGGGATGAAACTTTTATGAAGGAGCCGGCATGGACAAAATCCTGATCCTTGATTTTGGAGGACAGACTTGTCAGCTGATTGGCAGAAGAATCAGGGATTTCGGAGTCTTTTCTGAAATCCTTCCCGGTGATATTGAGCTTACAAAAGAAATCGTAACACCAGAGGTCAAAGGGATTATCCTTTCAGGTTCGCCTTACTCGGTATATGAAGAGGGAGCCCCTTCTCCAGATCCGGTAGTTTTTGATCTGGGATTGCCACTTCTGGGAATTTGTTATGGATTTCAGAGGATGACCTACCATTTTGGCGGAGAAGTACGCCCTCTAGAGACCAAGGAATACGGACGATCAAAGATCCATTTTCTGGAAGAATCTGATTTAATGAAGGGTGTTCCTGATAATTTTCTTTCCTGGATGAGTCATGGTGACAGTTTGGATAAGATGGCAGCTGGTTTTTCCATGATCGGAGAAAGTGAAAACAAACTGCCTGCGGTTGGTGTTCATAAAGAGAAACAGTTTTATGGAATTCAATTCCATCCTGAAGTAAGCCATTGTGATTTTGGAAATCAAATCCTTGAAAATTTCTGCTGCCGGATCTGTGGTGCGGCAAAAGATTGGACTCTTGATCTTTTTATGGAACAAATTTCCGAAAGAGTGAGAGAACAGGTCGGAAATGAAAAAGTTTTACTCCTGATTTCGGGTGGAGTTGATTCCACTGTTGCAGGTGGACTCCTTCTGAAAATCCTGGATCCCAATCAGGTGTATTTGATGTACATTGATACGGGTATGATGAGAAAGGGTGAATCCGAAGAGGTTGCCATTAATCTTAAAAAACTGGGTGCCACACACCTTCATCTTATAGATGCAAGAGACCGCTTCCTTGAGCCTCTAAAAGGCGTGGATGATCCTGAAAAGAAGAGGAAGATCATTGGAGACCGTTTTATTCATGTGCAGGAAGAAGAGATTGAAAAGCATATTTCCGGGGAATACTTTCTGGCACAGGGAACCTTATACACCGACCTGATAGAATCTGGTAAAGGTGTTGGGAATAAAGCCAATGTTATCAAGTCTCATCACAATGTGGGCTCACCACTGGTCGAGGCTAAACGTCAGGCCGGACGTATCGTAGAACCATTGGATATGCTGTACAAAGATGAGGTCCGCAAACTGGGTGTTAAACTCGGTATTTCTAAGGATATTGTATTCAGACATCCATTTCCAGGTCCCGGGCTTGGAATCAGGATCATTGGAGATGTTTCTGAGGAAAAATGCCGGATTCTGCGTGATGCCGACTATATCTATATTTCAGAGCTTAAGAAACGAGATCTCTATGATAAGATCTGGCAGGCATTTTCTGTCCTCCTACCTGTACGCTCCGTGGGTGTCACTGGTGATGCCAGGGAGTATGGATTTGTCTTAGCCCTCAGAGCCGTTGTGTCTCATGATGGAATGACCGCTGATGTGTATGATTTTCCAACAAAAGATTTGCTTGAAATTTCATCAAAAATAACAAATGAAGTACCGGAAATCGGGCGTGTTGTTTATGATATTTCATCCAAACCCCCTGCAACTATAGAGTGGGAATAGTTCTATAAAAGAAAAGCTGTGAATCCCTGGATTCACAGCTTTTTTAATTTAACGGGAAATCTAAGATCTAGGCTCTCTTATTTGAAAGCTGCTGTTATAATATCAACGGTATCCTGATGTGAGAGAGTTTGTCTGTCCATGTCATAGAGGCCGCCCATAGTGTGGTGAGCGTTTTCGGCAATTTTATGAATCTCACTTTTTTGAATACCGTAATCAGACATCTTCAATCCCGCCACGCCGCAGTCATTTTGCAGTTTCAGTAAGGCTGAAATAAAATCATCAGCAGTCTCTCCCTCTTTTCCCATAGTCTTTGCCATTTTTATCAGTCGCTCTGGACAAACCGATGAAAAATGCCTGAAATAGGATTCGGAAAGCATGATCAGGCCGGCCCCATGAGGCAGTGATGGATGATAGGCACTCAAGGCATGTTCCATGGAGTGTTCTGAGGTGCAGGAGGATGTGGATTCCACCATACCGGAGAGGGTGTTCGCTAAAGCAATTTGAGTCCTTGCTTCCAGATCTTTTCCATTTTTGATGGCTTTGGGAAGGTATTCCGCTATGAGAGCCATGCTTTGAAGCGCATAGGCATCACTGATAGGTGTCGCGATTTTTGCGATATAGCCTTCTGCAGCATGGAAGAATGCATCAAAACCCTGGAAGGCTGTCAATTCAGGAGGAATTGACAGCATCAATTCCGGATCTACAATTGAGAAGACAGGAAAGAAATCATCTCCACCAAATCCTATTTTTTCCTGCTTTTCTTCATTGGTGATAACTGTCCAGGGATCTGCCTCGGTTCCAGTTCCGGCGGTTGTCGTTATGGCGACAACAGGAAGTACCGCTTCTTTGTATAATTTACCCTGACCACTTCCGCCATGGATGTAATCCCAGTAGTCTCCAGGATTTTTTACCATCAGCGCTATGCTTTTTGCAGTATCAATGCTGCTGCCGCCCCCCAGGCCCACAATAAAATCACAGTTTTCTCTTCTCGCGAGATCTGCTCCTTCCATGACATGGGATTTTACGGGGTTGGGAAGGATCTTATCAAATACAACTGATTCACAGTTGTTGGTTTTGAGGAGGTCTTGGACCCGTTGCAGGTAACCGAATTTTTTCATTGATTGGCCGGCCGAAATCACAATCAAGGCTTTGTTTCCTGGAAGTTTTGTCTGACTTAACTCTTTAATTGATCCTGGACCGAAGAATATCCGGGTAGGGATGTAGTAGTTAAAATTCTTCATCTTGTACTCCTTTACATTTGTTCATTTTAAAACCTCGAGTTCACTCTAGGTCAATAGTTTTGCTTGTTTTTTTTAAAGTCCTTTTCTACAATATGGATATGACAACAACAAAAACGAACTCCCGGGTTTATTCACTTAAAGAAATGAAAGAGTTATCCGGATTGTCCGAGGATACTCTCCGCTATTATGAAAAGATTGGTATACTTCCCGGAATTTCAAGGCTGCCGAATGGGCACAGGCAGTACTCTCAGCATGACCTGGATTGGTTGCAATTTGTGCTTTGTCTCCGATCAACAGGTATGCCTCTGAAAGAGATAAAAACATACCGAGAACTACAGGAAAGAGGTGATTCTACTGTTCTGCAGAGAAAAGTTCTGCTCCTCTCACAAAAGGAAAAGATCCTCGGTGAACTGGACACCCTTCACCTTGCTCTGAAAAGAATCAATCATAAGATTGAATATTATGACTCACTTTAAAATGAATTTTTCTTGTTCAGGATTAAAGGACTCAGCGACTGATAGTTTATAATCTAAAACGATTACAATTCAGCATTGTTCAAGTTGATTGAGGAATAAAAGGTTTTCGAGTGATTTATTCAAGAGAGAAAACAAATCTTTATTAATATTGTATATAATGAAATATATATAATGAAAGGATAGGAGTGGATTTTATGTATGTAGCTGACAGTAAACGGTATGATGACATGATTTACAGAAAATGCGGTAAAAGTGGATTAAAACTACCCATTATCTCCCTCGGTCTTTGGCATAATTTTGGATTTGATACACCCTTAGAAAAGGCAAAGGATCTTCTTTTCACTGCATTTGACCATGGCATTACCCATTTTGATCTGGCAAATAATTATGGTCCTCCCGCCGGATCTGCAGAAGAAAACTTTGGGAAAATTCTGAAGAGTGATTTAGCTTCCTATCGTGATGAATTGGTTATTTCTACAAAGGCCGGATATTTAATGTGGCCGGGGCCCTATGGAGAATGGGGGTCTAGAAAATATCTTTTGACCAGTCTTGATCAGAGTTTGAAACGAATGGGTCTAGATTATGTAGATATCTTTTATTCTCATAGATTTGATCCCGACACCCCCCTTGAGGAAACAATGGGTGCTTTGGCAAGCGCTGTGAAACAGGGGAAGGCCCTTTATGCGGGAATCTCATCTTATTCAGCTGAAAAGACTCTAGAAGCTTCTCGTATTCTTAAAGGCATGGGAGTTCCGGTTCTAATCCATCAGCCTTCCTATTCAATGTTAAACAGATGGGTTGAAGAAAAACTTTTGGATACACTCCTTTCTGAAGGGATTGGTTGTATACCATTTACACCACTGGCTCAGGGACTTTTGACTGATAAATACCTCAATGGTGTTCCGGCGGATTCACGGGCCTTAAAAGCTGAAAGTTTTAAGAAGGATACATTCTTAAATGAAGCTAATCTGGAACACATTAAAAAGCTCAATGCACTGGCGCAAAACAGAGGTCAGAGTCTTGCACAGATGGCTCTTGCATGGATTGCCAGGCAACCCGCCGTTACAAGCGTGTTGATCGGTGCCAGTAGGTCAGAACAGATTGTTGAGAACATTAAGGCTTTTGATAACATTGACTTTACAGAAGAAGAGTTGAAATCGATAGATTCATATGCTGTTGATGGTGGTGTTAACCTATGGGCGCAATCCAGTAAATTCAAATAAGTTTTTCATCCATAGTAAAGAGGATCTCCGTCTGATTTTGCTACTGCGGTATCTCTTTACAAATAAAAAAGAGATTGTTCCGTGAGCTGAACAATCTCTTTTTAATGGAGGTGGCGGGAATCGAACCCGCGTCCTATTGGGCGCAAGCAAGGCCTCTACAGGTTTAGTCTCTACTTGGTGATTCGGATTTTACGAGAGGAGAAAACAACCCTGCAAAATCCTACTTCCGGAAAATTGTCCCTCTCCCTCCCCGGACGGAAGAAAAGGTAAAGTCCTGATTTCTGGCGGACAGTCTCAAGCTCAGAACGGCGCCTAAGGTGCCCGTCGCTAACTTATATTAAGCTGCGAGTGTAAGTGCTGTGTTGTCGAAAGAAACGACAACAACGTCTTCTTTTTTGGCACTTAAAAATTTTGACAGTTTAAGGAGATAACGCTCCACCTGCAACCCGACAAACGGTATCCAACAGTCGAAACCTTGACACCCCCGTGAATCTAGTGTGAAGTCATCATAATGAGATTCGTCCACTGAGTCAATATGGATTTACCTGGTCTGAATGACTCTTTATTTTATCCGGAAGACTCTCTCTGTATCTCGTTTTATATCTTTCTCTTTGATGGTAGCACGCTTATCATACATTTTTTTACCCTTACAAACACCAACATCCACCTTGACTCTGCCATTCTTCAGATAAAATTTGAGTGGGATCAGCGTAAATCCTTTTTCAACGATTTTACGCTCAAGTTTGTTGATTTCCATTTTATGGGCCAGTAATTTTCTAACGCCATCCACATGATGGTTATTGATGTTTCCAAAGTCATAGGGTGTTATCTGAAGGTTTTTAATATAAAGCTCGCCATTGCTGATTTCACAAAATGAATCAGGAAAGGAGAATTTACCAATTTTTATAGATTTAACTTCTGTGCCCTTCAGGACAATGCCACACTCGATGCTTTCTGAAATCGTATAGTTATGGCGTGCTTTTCTATTCTCTCCCAGCACATTGGATGGGGTTTTCTTTTTCTTTGACATTTATTTTACCTTTTAACAAGCAGCAAGGGACGAAAACCAACATAGGCTGTACACCATGAGGCTGGTTGTGATCCTCTTGTCTCCAATTCTACCTGACCGGGATTATTGGCCCAGCTACCACCGCGGACAGCAAAATCGGGAAACATAAATTCACTCTTAGTGTTAGCTGATTGAGTATTATAGAGAAAAGAATCGTTCATGCCAAATCCGTTTTCACACCATTCCCAAAGATTTCCATCCATATCATAAAGCTCTAGTTTTCCAGAGTGGAAAGAACCAGCCTCTAAAGGACCCAAGTTTTTCTGAGAGGGACGATCACCATTCTCCAGGCCATTGGCTTTTGCAATGATTTCCCATTCCCACTCACTAGGCAATCTCACAATCATTTCATCAGTATTGAAGAAACTATCCTGTAGCCATGAACAGAAGGCCTGGGAAGCAGGATAAGATACATATCTGAGAGGTTCTCTGGAACCATGCATATCGACTGAGCCATCCCAGTCTTCTAGATAGTTTTCGTTTACAAGATCCTTGTCAATCAGGGTTTGAAGTGCCGATAGAGACCATTCTGGGTGGTCATCGAGGAACAGGGAATACCAGCCCTTTGTTATCTCCCTGTCTGCGACATAAACATCGTAGTCCAGAGTCTCAATGTTTAAAGTACCAACCGATCTGAACTTCAATGGATCTTCTGGAAGAGGTTGGTAGACTAATGACTTTGCCTCGATCGTCAATGGACTCTGTGTTTTTTGCTGTGCCGGAAGGTCTATAGAATCGAGGGGATAGAACTCTTTGAATATATCTTGGCTTCCAGGATTTTCTTTGAGAAAATCAATTCCTGCCTGAATCACTTGTAAATAGCTCTTAGGGTTTAGAACCTTTCCCTTTGTTGATAAAAGAACTGCACTTTCCAACCATTCCTTATAGGCTTGAGAACGGTAGGCTGAGCGAAGAAGTGAACTATGATAGTTGAGCAGATCGGATTCAGAGATCTCCGAGCTGTTTTGTGGGCTTCTATAATATCCTTTTATGAGAGATGTCATGAGAGGAGGAACCGGATGAGAGCTGTAACCCTCGTCTGACTGAAACCAGGATGCCGTATTTTCATGTTCTAGGTTCAACGCTTCTCTTGTCAGGTTGAAATTCAAATCAGCCCTGAAATCTTTCTTTCTTTTGAGGAAGAGAGTTCCCCATACACGTCCTTTTACATTTACATCTTGTGAAAACAGTTCGTGATAAGGGGTTTTTATGACAATTTTTCTCTCGCCTCTGGGAACGAAATATAGACCAGGAGTGGCTCCTAATCGTATATCATCCACATAAACCGATGCCCCTTGAGGGGTGGAGGAAAAGCGATAATATGTACCATTTTTTATGAGTCCAGGCATGAAAAAAATCAGAAATAACGCCAATAATCCAAGACTAAGGTACACATATTTAATATACGATACCGGTTGGATTCCAAATATTGGTTTTAGGCTAACTTTCTGTTCCTTCAGTTCGTCCTCTGACAGCTCAATTCTCTTCATAGCAGGATTATAGGAAGACTGTAGTGACTTGTCAACGCAGAGGCTTCTGTGGTAATTTTCAGTTTAAACTTCCTCTTAAGGAAAACGTATGAATTCATTCTCAATAAAACTTGTGGGATTCACAGAGAAAATCCTTACGAATAGAAAAATCAGAATCTATAAGAAAAAGAAAAAGCAGCAGGCAAAGAATCCTATTCTCGATTGGATCGAAGCCTTTCTTTGGGCCGCCATGGTTGTTTTACTGATCAATCAGTACCTCTTTCAGGCCTATCAGATTCCTTCAGGTTCAATGAAGGATACACTTCTCATTAAAGATCGTATCTTCGTCAATAAACTTCTATATGGGCCTGAGCTGTTGCCTGGAATGGCGAAAGTTCCTGGATTCAAAATTCCTCAAAGAGGGGAAGTCATTATTTTTGAAAATCCTGTTTATCTCTCCAGAGGACCCGTCTTTGATATTATGCAAAGGGTCATATATATGCTTACCCTGTCTATGGTGGACATTGACAAGGATGAAAACGGCAACCCTAAAGCTCATTTTCTAATTAAAAGACAGATAGCCCAGGATGGTGATATTTACCGTCAGTACCAGGGGAATCTTCAAATTAAGGCAATGGGGGAGAGTCATTTTCTCGATGAAGAAGATTTTAAGAAAATTTCCGGTTTATCCTATGGTAACAAGAGGATGATTGACCCGTCTGAATACCCTGTATTCAAAGCCTATGGAGAAGCCTATACTCTACAGGAAGAAGGACTGGTTATACCCGCCAGTCTTCGAAATATGGCGTCAAAAATAGATCAGATAGATTATAAAGATCCCCTGGAAATGGATTTATGGAGACAAAAAAAGAAATTTGAAATACAACCGTATAATACTGCTGCTTCTGCCCGTTGGAGAAAGTCAATGGTTACGGGGTATTACGTGCCGCCGGGCTGGGTTCTTCCTATGGGAGATAACAGGGATAATTCAAATGATGGCCGCTATTTTGGATCTATTCCTAAGAATAAAGTACTGGGACGTGCCATGTTTAAGTATTGGCCGGCCGGTAGAGCCGGGATTATTCGGTAGTGTTGTCCAGTTCATCCCGAAAGGCTGTCTCCTATAAAGAACGGAAGGCGATTGCGGCAAAAAGGGTGAGAAGGGCCATTTCTCTCGTGGTTTTCTTTTCTCTCTACCTTTTTTTCAGCAATTCTGTTTCAACTCCTTTAAAAGTCGTCTCCTCTTCTATGGAACCTCTTTTATTCGAGGGAGACCGCATCCTTTATTCTCGATTCCTCGTTGATACTCAAAGCCGGGTTCTGATCAAGGCCAATTCTGATATATCCAGGGGGGACCTACTTGTTATTTCTCCGCCTTACTATCGGAAAAATCAAAGGATCATTGAAATTATCAATCCCGTGATCAGATTTTTCTCCTTCCAGAAATTTCAATTGAGTTCCTATTCTCGTTACAATTGGGAGACGGATAAGATGGTTAAAAGGGTCATTGCTCTGCCAGGGGATACCATAAGGACCGTAGATCAAAAAGTCTATCTGAAAATACCGGGTGAAAAATATTTCTCACCCGAAGAAGAGGTTTTAAAGGTCAAATATAAGGTGAATACGATTCAAGCACCAGAGGGCTGGAAAACAGGATATCCTCTGGATGGAAGTATTCAGGAATATGAGTTGTCAGATGGAGAATATTGGGTTCTCAGTGACAATAGAGGTTCAGGCAGTGATTCCTTTTTTTGGGGCCCCTTGAAAGAAGACCGAATCATTGGAAAAGTCTTTTTCAGATACTGGCCACTTTCTGGTTTTTCCTTTTTATGAAGCCTTATCAGACTGCTTTATACATTCACATTCCCTTCTGTAAAAGAAAGTGCGACTATTGTGATTTTTATTCAGTCTGCAATTCTTCTATTCAAGATGCGCTTTTAGAGCAGATTCCTCTGCAAATTTATTCACTTACAAGCGATTATAATGTTGATAGTTTTAAGACTCTATATCTGGGAGGCGGTACTCCCGGATTAGTCAGCATTAAGGGATTATCCCTTCTTCTCGCCCAGGTGAGAAAACTGAATAAGGGAGTTCTGCCCGGTGAAGTCACTCTTGAGTGTAATCCATCCAATGTGACTCGAGATAGAATTGATGCATGGAAATCCATGGGGATCACCAGGATCAGTTTAGGGGTTCAGTCCTTTCAGGATGCTTTCCTTAAAAAGGCCGGAAGGCAAAGCAGTCGGAGTTTGATCCTCAACGCTTTGACACAGCTTCATGATGCTTCATGTTTTGATTTGAATATTGATCTTATTCAAGGACTTCCTGGCATGACTCAACAAGATCAAATTCAGGATCTAAAAGAAGCAGTGAACTGGCATCCCGATCACATTTCCTGGTATAGCCTGATACTTGAAAATGGGACAGTTTTGAAGGATCAATGGTCCCGTCGAAATGGTCTTCTTGAAGAAGATAATGATTTGGCCTGGGAAACTGGGTGTAAAATCCTTGAGGGAGAAGGGTATGACCGCTATGAAATTTCCAATTTTTGCCGTAAGGGAAAGAAGAGTATTCATAACAGCAGTTATTGGAAACTGGAACCCTATCTAGGATCTGGACCCTCGGCTGTCTCCATGCTTAAAAATTCAGATGGGAAAATCAAGCGTTTCAGAACAAAGGCTGATGCCCAAGGATATTCTCAAGGCCATTTTTCATATGAGGAAAGTGAAACAATTGAGGTTCTGGATTGTCTGAAAGACACTCTGCTTATGGGACTCCGTCTCTCCGAGGGAGTTTCATCACAGCAGATAAAAAATATTTTTGGATGGGAAATCACTGAACTTTTCCCCCATTCTATAAAGAGATGGGTAGAGGCTGATTGTTTAATCTATGATGGTTTTTCCTTGCGCCCCAGCAGGCGTGGAATGAATCTGCTCAATTCCATTTTGATTTCTATCTTTGAAGAACTGGACAAACAAAAGTGTGCTTTTACTCTGAACTGGCCATCTGAATAGGCTTGCTGATTCTTGACAGCCTAATTTTCATTGTGTTATTTTTTACTGGATTTAGAAATACCGTTAATCGTTGGATTTTAAGGAGATATAATGTCAGGACATAGCAAATGGGCATCCATAAAGCACAAAAAAGGTGCACTTGATGCAAAAAGGGGTAAACTCTTTACAAAAATTATCAAGGAAATCAATGTGGCAGCCCGGATGGGTGGCGGTGACATTGAAACAAATGCGGCTTTGAGAACTGTCGTATTAAAAGCTAAAGCAGCCAATATGCCCAAAGATAATATCGATAAAGCCATTAAAAAGGGTACTGGTGATTTGGATGGGGTCGATTATATTGAGCTTCAGTATGAAGCATACGCCCCTGGGGGAGTAGGACTTCTTATTTCTACTCTGACAGACAATAAAAATAGAACAGCCGCCGATGTCAGGTCCATTCTGAGTAAGGGGGGCGGATCATTAGCCACTACTGGTGCCGTTTCCTATCAGTTTACCAGAAAGGGAATTATTGCTTATAGTGCAGAAGATATTGATTTTGATGCCCTCTTTGAGATTGCTCTGGAAGCCGGTGCTGAAGATGTGACAAATGAAGATGGAACAATCGAGGTTGTCACAGATCCAGCCGATTTTGAGGCGGTTCTCACAGCACTTCAGGAAGCAGGCTTTGAACAGCTGAGTGCTGAAATTACCATGGTTTCAGACAATACTGTTACCTTGGACAATGAGCATACCGCTAAGGTTTTACGTCTTATTGACCGCCTGGAAGACAATGACGATGTACAGGATGTTGCCAGCAATCTGGAAGTTCCAGCTGATTTCGAAATGGAAGAATGATTCCCGTACTGGGAATCGATCCTGGCCTGGCTCATGCCGGCTGGGGAATCATCCTTCATGATGGGATGCGAAGCCGGTATGTGGCTCATGGTGTGATCAAGACTGATTCAAAGTCACCCATGACCGACCGGCTTCTTTGTCTTTATGAGGAATTAGGCCGGGTCATCAAAGAGTATAATCCTGTTACTGCCGGCATAGAAACTCTGTATTTTGCCAAAAATGTTAGTTCTGCCATGCCTGTTGCTGAAGCCAGGGGTGCGCTCATTTTATGTATGGCAAAACATCATCTGACTGTGGGGGAGTATACTCCATTGCAGATAAAACAAGCCGTTGTCGGAACTGGCAGAGCCGACAAGCATCAGGTTCAGTCCATGGTTGCCCTATTATTAAAGCTTAAGGATGTTCCGCGGCCTGATCATGCTGCCGATGCATTGGCTGCCGCTTTATGTCATGCCCATTCAGGAGGATTGTCTTGATAAACAGTATTAACGGAGTCATCACTGAAAAAGGGGATTCCTGGATTTGTATGGAAAACCATGGAATGGAGTGGCAGATCATCTCCTCAGGAATCAGCATATCGTCTCTGCCCGCCGTTGGAAATCAAGCTCGGATCTTCACCTGGCTCTATCATAAAGAAGATCAAATGGCCCTATATGGTTTTTCAAGTGTCAAAGAGCGGTTCTTATTTTTAGATTTGATTTCGGTCAGCGGGGTTGGTCCCAAGGGAGCCATTAAAATTCTTTCAGCGGTTCGTCCCGATCAATTGATGCTCTATCTGGAAGAAGAAAATTTAGAGGGGCTTGCTTCATTGCCGGGACTCGGTAAGAAAACGGCTCAGAAAATACTGCTTCAACTCAGAGGAAAACTCAGCTGGGAAGATGCTGACAGTGGTGGTACCAGTTCACATGGCCCAGAATCTGAGTGGGTAGAGTCTCTCACAGCCATGGGATTTGAAAAAAGGAAGGTTCTTTCTATTGTCAAAAATCTCATGAAGGACGAAGATATTGCATCTTTGGGTCCCGATAAGAAAGAGCAGGAAATCCTGCGAAGAGCCATTGTTGAACTCAGCTCCTAAGGTGAACATATATGTCAGATGACAGCATTTTATCAGGTCTCTCCTATCATGGCGAAGAGCAGGCTGAGAATCCCATACGTCCCCGACTGCTCAATGAGTTTTTAGGACAGGAAGATATAAAGAGTAATTTGAGAATCTTCATTGAAGCTGCAAAAAAGCGTGAAGAACCTTTGGATCATGTTTTTCTATCCGGACCTCCAGGTCTCGGTAAGACGACTTTGGCGGGAATCATGGCCAATGAACTGGGAGTGGACGCCAAGGTAACTTCGGCTCCTGCCCTGGATAAGCCAAAGGATCTAGCCGGACTTTTGACTACCATAACAGAAAGAACCGTCTTTTTTATAGATGAAATACACCGCTTGAAACCGGTCATAGAAGAAATGCTCTATATTGCCATGGAAGACTTCGAACTGGACTGGATTATAGGGCAGGGACCTTCTGCCAGGACCATCCGTATTCCTGTTCCTCCCTTTACAATGGTGGGAGCAACAACGAAACCGGGACGTGTGTCCAGTCCGCTTTATTCGCGTTTTGGCATTAATGTAAGGATGAACTTCTATAATCATCAGGAACTTCAGAAAATATTAACCCGATCGGCGTCTATTTTGAATATAACGATTACATCCGATGCCGCTCATCTTCTCGCTGGTTCCAGCAGGGGAACCCCCAGGGTCGCCAACAGGTTACTAAGAAGGATGCGTGACTTTGCTCAAATAGAGGGAGAGGGAATTATCACAACGGATATTGTTCATTCGGGGCTTAAACGCCTCCAAGTGGATGAGAAAGGTCTGGAAAAGCTGGATAGAGAGATATTGAGGACTCTCATTACAAAATACCAGGGGGGACCGGTCGGTGCCGAAACCCTGGCTATTTCTGTGGGAGAGAGCATGGATTCATTAGAGGACTTCTATGAACCTTACATGATTCAGCAGGGATTCCTTAAGAGGACTCCCAGAGGGCGGGTCGCGACTCCCATGGCATACAAACATCTAGGATTGGAATGGAACAGTAATGAAAATCAGGGACTTCTCTTTTAACTTACCTCCCGAACAGGTAGCTCAGCATCCCCCCGAGACGAGGGGAACGGCCAAATTGATGGTTTTAAATAGGACAAGCGGTGAGATCTCTCATAAAAATATGCAGGACTTTCCCGATTTAGTCGAAGAAGGCACTCTTGTGGTTTTTAATAATTCAAGGGTCAGAAAAGCTCGGGTTTATGCTCAGTCTGAATTTGGCGGGAGGGTTGAATTCTTCTTTCTGAAGTCACTAGAGGAAGATCTCTGGCTTTGCATGGTCTCTAAGGCAAAGAAACAAAAGAGGGGAAAGACTTTTCAATTTCCGGGAGATTTGAAAGGGACGATTACTGAAGAGGTCAGCAATAACCACCGGAAGGTGCGCTTTTCATCTCCTGTGGATGATGACTATTTAGACCAATTTGGCCATATTCCACTTCCTCCCTATATAAAGAGAGATGATAGCGACGAGGATGCCGAACGGTATCAATCTGTCTTCTCAAAAGAGACCGGTTCTGTGGCAGCACCCACAGCGAGTTTGCACTTTACCGATGAAATCATTGAGAAACTTCATAAAAAAGGTGTAGAGACTACTTTTGTGACTCTTCATGTTGGTCTGGGTACCTTTGAACCAGTTAGAACAGAGAGTATTCTGGACCATAAGATGCATGAGGAACAGTTCTTTATTTCAGAGGAGACCGCTTTAAAAGTAGAAGCGGCTGTGAGGGAAGGCCGGCCCATTCTTGCCGTCGGGACAACCTCAGTAAGGACTCTCGAGTCTGCCTGGGGGAATGGTCAACTCAAGAGGGGTGAAAACAGTACTGATATATTCATATATCCCGGGTATGAGTTTCAGGTTGTGAATCGGATGTTTACAAATTTTCACACACCTGAATCAACTCTTCTTGTTCTTGTCAGTGCCTTTGCGGGTAAAAAGACTATTGAGAAAGCCTATGAAGAGGCTGTCGCTTCGGGTTATATGTTTTATTCTTATGGAGATGCCATGTTGATGCTCTGAATCAGTAGGTGTTTTCATCCATTGATTCGAAGGCTTCCCTCACTCTTTGTAAACGATCCAGCTCTCTTTGGATCGTTCTTTGATAATTCAGTTCTCCTGTTTCGATTCTGTAGGATTCATCTTCCCAGAACTGTATATCCGTAAGGAACATCCAGGCGAATTTATCGGAAGCGGCTTTTGCAGACCACTCCTTGGCATCTTCCCAGAAGTTTAAGGCGTATCTATAGCATTCTTCTGCCGTATCCAATGAGTCTAAATTTGAAAATTTCCATGGATAGTTGTAAAAGTAGGCGTTCCGTTTGTCATATTTCATACCCAGCTTTAAATAGGAATCAACCAGCTTCAAGTTGACATGCATATAAAACAGATACCTGTATTTTTCCCACTCTTTTTCATTGTTGATTGTCGCCAGAGCATTGAGGGGGTTGGCAAAGTCTGAACGAAGAGCCATTCCCAGGTAGTGAATATTCTCCAGGGTATCTTCGGGATACTGATGCATATGCTGATGATAGAGGCGGTAGAACTGCTCTGCATAGAGAATCTTATAGGCATGAAGATCCATAGGCTTCACTGCGGGAATGAGGAATAAAAGGAAAAAGATGAACCTGAGGTATTTCTTCACTCTCTCAATATCGGAGGATGGTGGGATATACCTTACATTCAATGCCGTTGAGATTCAAAAATTAAAGATTCAGAACCTTAATTATTTCCTGAAATACCTCATCAGCTCCCGTTTCACCATTGATCTTATAAAATCCTTTCCCCTCTGGATAAAAAGTGGTAAATGCTCTCTCATAAAGGGACATGACCTGTTTCTGGAGGGCTTCTTTTTCAAAAAGATCAATGCTTTCTCTCTTATCCCGTCTGCTTGAAGATGTTTCCACCGAACATTCCAGATAGATACAGTATCCGGGGAGTGGAAATTCTTTGTTCAGATCAAGAACCGTTTCAAAGTCCAGATGCAGGGATTGATAAGCCAGAGAAGAAAAGAGATACCGGTCACAGAACACCCATTTTCCATTTTCAAGCTGCTCTTTCATCATTTTAACGTGTTCTCTTCTGTCTGCCGCAAAGAGCTGTGCCAAAGTCAGTGGATCAACTTTTTCTCTTTTTTCAAGTACGGCTCTGGCCGCCAAACCAATAAATCCGTCTGATGGTTCAAAAGTTCTGATACTATCAATACCATTCTCCAGGCAGTATGAAGAGAGTCTGTTTAGCTGTGTTGTTGTTCCAGAACCGTCCAAACCCTCCAGTACAACAAATTTATCCCATAAACTCATACTCTGTCCTTGCGCAATCAAATGTTTCCGATAGAATAATACACAATGCAAAAGCTGACTATACTAATATTGATAACTCTCGTTCTGTCATCCTATTTGTATGCAGAAAATGATCCAATCATTCTGGATCGTGATATTCTTTATTGGAGACCCGCCGGTCCGGATATTGAAATCCCCGATGTGTTTTATCATCCTCCCCTAAGTTTGGAACTTGAAAATTCAGAATTGAGTTCTCTGTTTTATCCCTTGAGCCCGGGGCCTCATGAGCAGCAGTCAGACGCTCAGTCCCGGAGTGAACCCGAATCAGATGATTTACAGGGCCTTACCTTGGACTGGAAAGCTCCCGTGTTAAATACGGGTACCGGGGATGTCACTCATGCCCATACAATAGGCATAGCCTTTGATGAACCTTACGGTAGCAGCCTTTTATTTGAAGCTGCCCGGGGGGGCTTCCTCTATGATCTGGAAGGGAATTATTCCCATAATAGTGGATATCCATCCTGGATAGCTAGCCGTTTTTTCTTGGAACAAGAAGAACAGTCCCTGTCTGCCTCCCTGTCGATCAGGTCCAACCAGGCAGTCGGCATAGCTTCATACCTCAAATGGGATGGTTTTCCTCAAGGAGATACCGGTTCTTATGGTATGCAAGCCGGAGTCAGGCTCTCATCTACGAATGATTCAAAGACCTATGATCTTGCAGCTCATGGCGGTTTGTCCCATGGATTTTCAATCCATTCTCTTCTTTTTATTCCCTCTCTTGCTGCTGCCATCACCGGGATACCAGAAAAAGAGTCATGGAAGATCGTCCCCGGGTTTACTTTTGAAGATACCCTGGTTTTGAAACAGGGTGATTTTACATTTTCTGCCGGTTTATTGAGTGAGATTTCTCCATTTGATTCCAGCATCAAGTACTTCCCGGAGGTTTCACTTCTTTACAGAGTCCATGGTTTATTCAGTGTCTTTGCTGAAACATCTGAAGCAGAGCTTTCAGATGCCCTTTATCAACAATTTTTAACCCGGGAAATATACAGTTGGTCCGAAAATACCTATTATCGCTGGCAGCAGAGCAAGGTGGGGCTTCACTTTACCAGAAGAGAGATTCAAGGCTATACTGCAGCCGGTTTTAAACAGGGAGATCTACCACTCCTTGTGGATGAGAAACTCATGCCGGTAAGAATGTCACTCCTCTTTTACGAAATGGGTTTTTCATGGGAAATACGCGGTGGAATTATCACGGAAATAAACTCTTATGCCGATCATAGTGATAAGGGAAAGTTTCGATTTATGGGGATAAATAGTTGGATTTTTCCGGGAGAAGGCTTGGTTGATCATTATTCTTTTCTACTTCGTAGTGGGAATCGGGATCTACTGAGAGGGTATCAGGACATCTTATCAGAGAGTTCTGAAATCCTGGCCGGAATTGGAACAAGTATTGAATTTGTTTCATCTTTATCCTTCAATTTTTATCTTGATTGTCCGATTTCAGAATTCACTCTGGAAGGAGGTACGGGGATTTCTTTCTCTTATTGATCGTGCAGTTCTGTAACTTTCGTGATTCTGTATGTATTTTAAAAAAGTAAGGTGAAAGAATGGAATCTTCGGAGTATTTGATAAAAGCAGTATTCTTCTCATTGCTCCTGCATGCATTTGTGCTGTACTTGTTTGCTTTGTTTGCATTCAAACCTATGATTCAGGATGTGTATCCCTCCATTTCAGTCACCCTTAGGCAGGTTGTCACAGCAGATGTATATAAAAGTGAGGTCAAGGAGTCTAATGATTCTTCGGTTTCAATGGAGGAAGCTCTTCCCAGCAAAATATTACCGGTGATCAATGAAGTAGAAGAACCAATATCAGAGGAACGTCCTCTTCCCGAAGTGACAGACTCGGTAGTTTCTGAGCTTGTCTCGGCTCCTCAGACATCGGCCGCCATGGAATCTCCCGTAGAAAATCAGGGTGTTGAAAGTAGTTTCAGTTCCCCATTGGGTGCAAATGTGTCAGATTCACAGCCCATAGACGAGAATCCTCTAGATGTGGAATGGGAGGGACACTCCGCCCGTGTTCTATCAATCCCCGATCCTAATTTTAGGCTCCCCATCGGGGGAATCCTGCCCCGGGAAGTATTGGTATCCTTTTCTGTTTTGAAAGACGGGACAGTTGGTTTTGTTCAAATACCACCCCCGGGAACAGGATCAATCAGCCTGGATCAACAAATCAGAAGCTATGTTCTATCCTTTTTGTTTGAATCTACTGCCAATGATGGAGATCGTAAGGGTGTTTTTCGTCTTAGGTTGACTCCCCAGGAGTCTGATAATCCATGAGATGGACTCGATTTCTATACCATTTTCTGCAGGTTTTCCTGTTGATCCTCATTCTCCTTCTTGGTCTGTTTGCATATAAAACTGTTGAAGAGAAAAGCTCGGATTTTGTTTATCGGATGAAAACAGAAATCATAGGCTCTATTGAAGATCGTTATGCTCTGCGATTGGAATATGACTCTATTTCGCCTTCCTTTCTTAATTCGGTCACAATCTATGATCTGCGGGTCTATACCCGGGGACAATCTGAACCACTGTTAAACATTGATAGAGTCAAACTCTACCATAATCTGTTTGGACTCTTATTTTCTGAAAAAACGGCATTAACCAGCATTACTGTCTCAGGGCTTCATCTGGACCTTGATATGTCTCAGGACAGACCCTTTATCGACAGAATAACAACGGGTAACAATGGCAATGAGTTTTCACTGGATTTAAGTCGAATCCTAACCAATTATATCAGAATTAGAAACTGGGATATGAGATTCAGTTCTGAGAATTTAAAAGCAGAGGGTTCTGGAAATAATATCAACCTGCGCCAGTCCGGTGAGTATTTGAGAATTGCTCTAAAGGGGCATTTTTCATATGAGAGCAAAGATACATCCAAGGTCCTTCAATATGTGGTCCTCGATTCAGAAATTAAGGGAACCCTTCAGAATGACTTGAGTGCTTTTGCTCTTGAAAGTGAATTCACAGGAATCGATTCTAACTTGGCAGTTCTGGAAAATCAGAGATTAAATCTGGGGTATAAAGACAGGCAGTTTCGATTTACCAAGATAAAAGACGATAAACCCTATGATTTGAATCTTTATTATGGTCCGGACGAAATTAAGGTAACTCTTCTTGCAGAAGAATTTTTACCATCCAGGCTGGTCTCATTCAAGTCTTCCTTTGAAGCGATTAATCCATGGTTGCAGACCTCCCTCAGCGGGCAGGGTGACTTTATATATGAACGGTCTACAGGATTTATCCAGTACTCATATAATGGTAGGGCCGTAATGGATAATAAAATGTTGCCCTTTCCTTTGAATATTCAAATGGATGTTCAGGGGGATGATTTGCACTTCAGATCTGACAAGATGGAAATAACCACTGATGTTGGTAACATAGACTGGAAGGGAGAATGGATCTTTCAAGATAGCTATCCCGAAGGAAATCTTTATTTTAACAACGTTCCTCTTGGTAATGATAATGAGCTAAAAGGTCAGCTTGTGCTCAGAAACATCGATGATTATTATTCAATCAATTCAAGAAATATTCTCCTCAATAATCAAACCGGAGTCGGTGATTTCAAGACATTGGTGTACAAGGATAATACAAGCTATATTTTTTCCTTTTTGGCAAATTTAAATCCCTTAAACGATATGAACGATAGAGTTGTTGTTGATGGTGAAATAAATTTTGATCAAGGGTTCCAGATCCAATCTTCCTACAGAATCTCAGACATGTCTCTTAGTAGTATTTATCCCCTGCTCGGTCAGTCGGTAATAGAATCTTTCCTTCAACTTTATCCAGGTATACAACTGCAATCGGAAGGGACTATCAGTTATTCCAAAGATAATCTCATGATTCAGATGCAGCGATTGAATACCTTCCTTCCTAAAGAGAACAAAAGTATGACTCTCAGTGGTTTTTATGGCAATAATACGCTGGACCTCTATGCGCTTGAAATGGTCTGGGAGGAAAATTCACTCTTTGGATCTGGGAATATTCGTTTTTTGGGAAATCAAACCGTGGTTCAAACCAGTTGGGACCTAAATGACCATAAGTATGAATTGAATGGACTGTATAGTAATGGCCAGTTTTCTCTTCTCGGTAATCATGGAGTCAAGGTTCAATTAGCCAAAAAAACTCAATCAGGATATTTGGGTACTTTAGAAGCATCAAGGCTGCCTGTCACATGGAATGATCAGCATTTCATGGCTACTCTTAATCTACGGGGACGGTATACAAAAGAAAACTGGGAACTCTTTTTAAACGAATCTTCATTGAAATGGGAGAACTCAGACCTTCTGTATCATCCTGAAGTCACCATGACAGCCTTTGTTGCTCCGGGAGCCGTTAATATTTTTTCCCTAGGGTATCGTGATGACTTCTCTTCTCTCAATGGAAGCGGCTCTTTCTTCTATGATGTTCCCCATGAAATCTATAATGGTTCACTCATCCTCAATGATGATAAAACAGGATCAGTGCAGGAAAGTTATGATGCTTATGCAGCGTTTAATGACGGTTTATTATCCCTGACCCTGCAGATTAATGAAGGAATGCTCGATCGTTTTCCCTTTCTCGACATGAAGGGGCGTGTGGATTCCACTCTCAGTATTCAAGGTGCGTTGGATTCTCCTCTCGTGGAGGGACAAATCCATGCTCCAGACCTGGAATGGAATAATTCGCCCTTTGGTCTGGCAGGAAAGATCAGGGTTACCACAGACAAGGCTGAAATATATGATTTGAATGTTCAGAAGAATAATTTGTATCTATCCAGAGGATTAGGAGTTTTTGATTTAAAAGGTGGTTCACTTGTTTTCACTTCAGCTCTGAGTAATTCAGATGAACTGGAAGAAACTGCCTCCAGAATTGAATCGGGATTCACCATCAGAATGGAAACCGGTCTTTCAATGGATATTAAAAATATTGAGGTTCCTGTTCTGAAAGATTTTAATGGTCGTTTAAGAATCCACCCAATAAAATGGAATGGGTTGACTTCCTTTGCATCAAAAACCATAGATTTCTCCAAAAGTGGACCACTTCTGAAGGGTGTTCTTACTCATGATGCGGAACAGTTTGTGAATTATAATTTTGAGACAAATGAGATAGTTGCAAATCTTAAAAAGGAATTTCCAGTCTCCATGCATCTTGAAGGGCAGCTTTCTCCTGATGCGGTTAATCTAGATATCGCTGATCTTGTGCTGAATCTGAATGTTATCAATTATATCATGCCCAAGGACCCCTCTCTCAATAACAGGTATGTTGTTTTTCGTGAGGGAAGCCTGTTAGAGGGGCAGGTCAATGTCCAGGGGACCCTGACAGATCCTGATTTTTCAGGACATCTTAAATCTGTAAATATTAATGTTCTGACTCCCTATACGGATGCTCCCATTGGAGAACTGTCACTTGATATTCAAATAGAGAATGATGTGATCACGGCTAGGGAATTCAATGTTCCAGCAGGTAAAGGGAATCTCCGGGGACAGGGGTTTATGACCTTGCGGGGGTGGGGAATCAACGATTACAACCTGGATATTGTTGCCGAGGGAACACCTGGTGCTCCTATTTCCTACAATGCCCATGGGCTCAATGGAAGCGGCGCATTTACGGGGCAATTTAAACTTCACGGGAATTCAAGTCAGGGTAATTTTGACGGAATAGTTGTCCTGAATGAGCTTGTGGGTTCTTTGGGTGATAAGACTGATCGTATCGTCAGGAAGAAAAAGTCTGGTACATATTCCTTTAAACTTGATCTTGTATTTGAAACAGGGAAAAATGTAAATTTTATCCTTCCGAACCCTCAGGTAGAACTGGTTCGAGCTGTGGCAGAATCCGGTGAAAGGATCAATCTGACTTTTGATTCTCTGAATAAGACAATGTCGATGACCGGAGGTATCAGTATAAGAACAGGTGAAATCTATTATTTTGATAGAACATTTAAAATGACAGAAGGTTCTTTGACATTTAATGAAGATGAGAATACCTTTAATCCCTTCTTGAATATTGAAGCGGAAATTGATACAACAGATACCAATGGAGATAATGTCACTATCTATTTGGTGTATAGAAATCCAATTCTAAATGAGTTCAAGCCCAGTCTCAGGTCTAATCCCTCTATGCCGGAAGATCAGATCACGGCCCTATTCGGCCAGAGTCTCATTCCCTATGATGATTCGGGTGATACCGATGTCTCTAAACTTATCCTCGCAACTGGAGGAATGGTGGGTACTTATGGCTTTGTAGGACCTTTTGAACTGGCATTGAAAGAATCATTGAATCTGGACAATGTGACAATCAGGACTGAGATTTTGGAAAATGCATTGATTGATCAGTTGAACCGAGAGAGTACTGTTAGCGATTCCAGTTCCACTTTCAGTATGGCAAAATACCTGGATAATACGAGTTTGTATCTAGGGAAATTTGCTGGAGATTCCTTGTATTTTTCAGCTGGGGTAGTTGTTGATTATGATCAACTGTATGGTTTAAGATCCTACATGAATGGGATTGATCTTGTTCCGGATCTTACAATTGAGATGAGAACGCCCTTTTTTCTGATTTTTTGGAATTATAATAAGAGTAATGCCTATGATTTTTATAACAGCGATTTTGTAAAAAATAATGCAATTGGTTTTGAATGGCAGTATTCTTACTGAATTCCCATATCCTCTTGAAACAGTATGTTGAGGAAACAACTTTTAAGGCTCTTTGGACCTGAGTGAAGAATCACCAAGGTTCTAATGGAGCACTGGTAGTATAAAGGAGATTTGATGCTTAACAAGAGATGGACTGTGTTCATTATCCTATTGATTTTGGGGACGGTCTCCCTATCGGCGCAGAGTGCTGACGATTGGTATGTGAACAAACAGATAGTAGATATACGGTTTACCGGTTTAAATACCGTTTCTGAAACGGAATTGAATGGAATTGTCAGGTCTTATATATCAAGAAAATTCACAGATTCCCTTTCCTGGGAAATTCAAGGAAAGTTATATGCTCTGGAGTATTTTGATCTTATTCTGCCACAGGTTCTTCCCGGAGATGACAATAACAATACCGTTATCCTTGAGTTCCAATTCAAAGAGAAGCCCGTTGTCAATGAAATAATCTTTACGGGCAATAACAGGATACGGAAGGGCGAACTTAGTGATAATATCCTTCTAACGAAAGGGGATTTGGTGAATAAGTCCTCTATTCGTCTGGATGCTCAGTCTTTGCAGTCCCTCTATGTCGAAAAAGGTTTTGTGGATGCTGAAGTCACGAGTAATATCGAAAAAAATGATGAAGATAATACGGTTTCAGTCGTCTTTGATATTCAGGAAGGAACACAGACCACCATTAAGGAAATCCGCTTTGTCGGGAATGATACTCATGTTACTTCTAAGACTCTGATGAGCCTCATGACAACGAAGGCACAGTCTCTTTTCAACAAGGGAATCCTTATGGAGAATGAGCTGCAGGAAGATGTGAGACTCATCGAGACATATTATTCGGACAGAGGTTTTATTGATGCCGAAGTCCGGGAAATCAACAAAGATGTCGTGCGTGATGAAGAAAAAGAAGTGAATAACCTGATTATTACCCTGGTTATCTATGAAGGGGATCCCTATACCTTTGGTGGGGTCGAATTCGTAGGCAATTCTCTTTATACGACAGAAGAGCTTCAGTCCTATATTACCCAAAATCCTGCCAAGGTTTTTAACAAGACGCGGTTTCAGTTTGATTATCAGAATATAACCGATTTATATTATGAAAATGGGTATATCTATAATACTTTCTCCCTAGAAGAAAATAGAAATGATGAAGATAAAACCGTCTCATACACTGTCAATATTGTTGAGAGAGACAGGGCTCATATCGAGAACATCGTGATCCGGGGGAATGATAAGACGAAGGAACATGTCATCACCCGGGAACTGTCCTTCGAGGTTGGAGATGTTTTTAGCAAAACCAAAGTCATGGAAGGGGTTAGAAACCTTTACAACACCCAGTATTTTTCTGTGGTAGAGCCTCAAACTTACCCTGGAAGCGAAGATGGACTGATGGACCTTGTTCTTGATGTAGAAGAAGGTAAAACTGCAGACATAATCTTTGGTTTGTCTTTCTCAGGAGGTCAGGATTTCCCTCTTGCGGGTAATATTAAATGGAATGACCGCAACTTCATGGGCACCGGTAGAACCTTGGGGGTCGATACCATTTTTTCTCCCGATAGCCAGAGTGTGTCTCTCCAATATTCAGAACCCCGTTTGTTTGATACTAAATGGGGTGCCGGGGCAGACCTGACCTACAAACATAGTAGTGAGTCACAAATCTATCAAGATTTGAACGGTGACGGGGTTATTGACCCCTATCTGGATGATGAAGATTTTACCAATGCCAACGAGATCGTACCTACCGATTATCTTATGGAATATGACACTCATTATGTTTCAACAGGTTTAAACACTGGATACACATGGTATACAGGTCTTGGGCGTTGGAACCTCTATTCCGGTATCAGGGGTGGCGTCGAATATGTGGAGTATGACAATGAAATCTACAGGCCATGGAGCAGCAGTGTTCGTGAAAACTACGAAACCTGGATGTATCATGACAGCATCTGGCTGAAAGGGGCCTGGGATACACGGGATTACGTTGGTAGCCCCTCTAAAGGTTTCATCCTCAGTCAAACCACAACCATTGCGGGGATTTCGAGTTTTTCAAGCAAGAATTATATGAAATCAGTTTCAAGAGGGGAGGTGAATTTCACCCTCTTTGATATCCCTACTTCAGATACATTCAATTTAAAATCTGTTCTCTCCATAAAATCTGCATTCTCTTATTTAGCAGAAAAACCCTGGAGTTCTATTGCCATAGATCCCCAAGAAGATGGCTTTTACGCAGACGGTATGTTTGTAGCCCGGGGTTGGTATCCAGAATCGGATGGTCAATCTCTGTGGGATAATACCATTACCATCAAATTCCCTTTGATTCCCAATATTCTGGCTTATGACTTTTTCTTAGACTCAGTGGGTCTTTGGAAATCAAAGGAGCTGCTTCAACAGGCTTCCCTAAGTGATATGAAATTTAGTCTCGGGACGGGTATCCGTTTTGATAATCCCCAGTTTCCTATAGGAATTTATCTGGTTAAGAAATTCCAATTTAACGAAAATGGTTCCATTGACTGGAACCCGGAGCCAGATTATGTAGAATTTGAAAATGGAAATCTAGACCTAGTTATTTCTTTCGGAATTGATATTTACTGATTTTTGGGGCAGTTCGGCCGTATTCGACTGTAGCTGTCCGGGAGGATAAAAAATTGAAAAAAATTATAACCTTGATTGTTCTGCTCTCTATAGCTGTTATTCCTGTGTTTAGCGATACAATTACCAAAGTAGCCGTCCTAGATTACTCCAGAATACTTTCTGCTTTTTATAAAGATTCTCAGGCAGTGAGAGAATTGGAAGAGATGAAAAGCCAATTCCAGCAGGAAATTGATAAAATCCAGGGCGAGATTAGCATCCTGGAAGAACGGAAGCTAAATGCCGAAAACAGTGGGAATAATTCCAAGGCTCTAGAACTGGATAATCAGATTTTTGAAAAGAAAAAATTCATGAGAGACTATATCCGTGTCAAAAATAGTCAGTTGACTGAATTAAATAAGAATCTGAGTCAGAATAACTCCCTCGTAAAAGAGATCATTGAAGAGGTCAAATACGTCGCTGAAAGTGGTGGATACTCCATTGTTCTTAAGAAATCTGATCCTAATCTTCTTTGGTGGAATTATGAAGTAGACATCACCGAACAGGTCCTTCAGAGACTCATGACTAAAATGCGGTGATTTTCGATATTTTAACATGACTGAAAAAACACCAATGATGCGGCAGTATATGTCCATCAAAGAAAAACACAAAGATTCTGTCCTGTTCTTCAGGATGGGAGATTTCTATGAAATGTTCAGGTCAGATGCTGAAGACGTCAGTCGTCTTCTAAATCTGACACTGACTAAGAGGCATGGAATCCCCATGTGCGGCATCCCTTATCATGCGGCCCAGAACTACATCGGTAGACTATTGAATGCCGGCCGAAAAATTGCCATCTGTGAACAGATCTCACTTCCTAAAAAAGGTATTGCCGTACGGGATGTTGTAGAAATCATTACTCCCGGTACGGTCGTCGATGAATCCTTTCTTGATAAGAAATCAAACAACTATCTGGCTGCCATCGGCAAAGTCTCAAAAGTTATGACTTTTTCCTATGTAGACTTGTCTACAGGAGAATTTATGGCGGCATCTTGCTCTGATAACCATCCCCAGGAGTTTATAAGAAAAGAACTCAGCCGACTGGGACCTCGTGAAATTTTGATACAGGAATCTCTTTTTGACGAAGCCTATTTCCGGTCTCTCTCAAATAAATCTGGATTGGTACTTAACCGCATTCCCGACTGGCTCTTTGATACAGACAGCAGCTACCGTCAGCTCACTGAGCAGTTTCAGGTGGCCAATCTGAAAGGGTTTGGCTTTCAAGCAGATGATCCGGCTATAGCGGCTGCAGGTGTTCTTCTGGAGTATCTCAAAGACACGGCTCGCCACTATCTCACCCATCTTGGTGGTTTAAAGAAATATAGCGAAGATCTTTATGTTTCTCTCGATGATGCCACACAGAAAAATCTTGAACTGATCCGGAATATGGATGATGGTTCTTCCTCATTTACGCTTCTCAATGTTCTGGATGAAACATCCACTTCCATGGGTGCCAGAAAAATGAGGCAATGGATTCTGAATCCTCTGCGCAGTAAAACCGGAATTGACGCCCGATTGGAAGCGGTGAGTATACTCTACAAAAACCAGATTCTCTTATCTGAAATTAGAAGCGTAATGAGCCATATTCTGGATATGGAAAGACTGAGTTCCCGTATCGGTTTGGATAAAGCCCATGCCAAAGACCTACTTTCTCTTAAAGATTCTCTAAAGAAAGTCTTTGAAATTGAGAAAATATTAGAAAAGGCCGAAGGGTTTTCTCCAATATGTACTCCCGTCATGAAAACCACCCTCCAGAATATGGCAGATCAGCTTGAAGAAGCCATCATGGAAGATCCCTCCATACTGCTTACGGAAGGAAGAATTATTAGGAAAGGCTATGATAGTTCCCTGGATGAACTTCGTGAGCTCAAGAATAACAGCCGGGCCGTTTTGGATGACTATTTAAATTCGATAAAAGAAGAAACAGGCATTACAAATCTCAAGTTAAAATACAATAAAATCATAGGGTATTTTTTAGAAATATCAAAGCTGCAGTCTGATCTGGTTCCCGACCATTTTATCCGGCGCCAGTCTCTTGTCGGTGCAGAGCGATATACAACTTCCAGGCTTGGAGACCTTGAGAGCGGGATCAATTCAGCCTCTGAAAAAATTGTTGAATTGGAAAAAAGTTTGTTCATTGCCATTAGGGAAAAGTTGAAACCCGAAATTCCTGTTATCCAGGAATTATGCAACAAGTTGAGTGAATTAGATTGCTATTCCTCCCTTGCCTATACCGCAACAATTCGGGGATATGTTCGGCCTCAGATCCGTGATGATAAGTCGTTGCTGATTGAGGGAGGACGCCACCCCGTCGTCGAAGCTCACTTACCTCCTGGAGAGTTTATACCGAACTCCCTTCATATGGATGACAAAACATCTACATTTGCCCTGATCACCGGTCCGAATATGGCTGGTAAATCAACTTTCCTAAGGCAGACAGCACTCATTGTACTCATGGCGCAAATTGGTTCTTATATTCCGGCAGATCAGGCTGTTATCGGTACTGTAGATCGTATCTTCTGCAGGGTAGGAGCTTCAGATAATCTAGCACGGGGAGAATCAACGTTTCTGGTAGAGATGAATGAAACAGCTCATATCCTTAGAAATGCAGGAGAGCGCAGCCTTGTCATAATGGATGAGATCGGACGGGGAACGAGTACGAATGATGGTCTATCCATTGCGTGGAGTATTGCAGAGTATCTACTGGAAGATATACGATCTAAGACTCTTTTTGCCACTCATTATCATGAATTAACCAATTTGGAACACGACAGTCTGATGAACCTCTCTTTGAGTGTGCAAGAAACAGGGGATGACATTGTTTTTCTGAAAAAGATCAAAGAAGGGCCGGCTAATAATTCTTATGGTATTCATGTTGCATCATTGGCTGGTTTGCCCGAAGAAGTCGTTTCAAGGGCCCGTCAGATCCTTGAATCTATGGAGCTTCATAAACAGAATTCAACATTGATTATTCCCGAGACTCAGCCAGTTCAACAGCAGGACCTATTCAGCTCGGATGAAATTGTTTTAGACCAGCTCAAGTCTGTAAATATCGATAATATGACTCCCCTGGAAGCCTTAAACATCCTGCACTCTCTTCAGGAAAACCTCAAAAATTAAATCTTTAAATCAAAAAGACGGATCGTCCTGTTTAAAATATATGACAATCGGACAGTTTCTAGATAACCAGCGATGCTATTATTGTGGATCAGAAGTAGAGCATCCATCGGGAATTTGCTCCATCTGTCGTACAAGGATTCTGGAAGATATTTCTAAGAAGGGGCCCCTTTGCCCTGTATGCTCCCAACCAGTTGTTTCATCCCATATGGATCAGTGCCCCTTTTGTGCCAGTAAACCCTCAAAGCTGAGTAAGGTATTATCCCTCTCTTATTTCAATGGCTCAATGAAAGAAATTATTTCCTTATATAAATCTGGAAAGCAATTGAATTTCCGTTTCTTTCTTGCTGAAATTCTTCAAGAGGCCCTTATGAGTCAGGGGTTGTTGGGGATTCCCCTTATCCCCATACCACCCCGGAAGGGTAAAATTCGCAAAACAGGATGGGATCAGATTGATCTATTGTGTAAAACAATGAAGCAGCAATATAAGAGTCTGATAATAAGATGCCTTACACGTTCTGATAAAGTCCAGCAGAAAACTCTCAATTTCGCAGAGAGGGAAGTTCATATGAAAAATACTTTAAAAATTAAAAAAATAAGGGCTGATTTCGTGGAATATCCCCGTTTTATACTGCTAGATGACGTGTATACGAGCGGAGCCACTCTCAGCGCGGCGGCAGAAAAGCTGTCAGAAGTATATGGGGGAGAAATCTTAGCTCTGGTGCTTTCTACTGTACTTTAAAGAGGATATTTGTTTTTGACTTCAGCTGTTAAGGATCATCTGTTGACACTTAAGTCACGACTTGATATATTAATTACAAATTAAATGGCATCCGCAGTGAAGAGCCCCCGCAAGGCTCTTTTTTTTGTATTTTTTTTATTTCAGGATGGCCGAACAGGAAGGGTATTTGAAAGATATTGACTCCAGAATCATAGAAGATCTGGAACCAGTGTTAAAAGCTATGGGCATCGCACTGGTCGAATGCAACGTTGCCATAGTGAAACAAGTCTATAATATACGACTTGTGATATTCAGGGCTGAGGGAATTTCCCTCAAGGATTGTGAAGATGTTCATAAAATCATCAAACCCCGTCTGGACCTGCTTATCGACTCGAGGGATTTATCGCTGGAGATTACATCTCCCGGCATTGACAGAAGGATAAAAAGCTCCCGGGAATATGACATTTTTAAGGGTAAATTTGTAAAAATATTGCTTGAAAGCAGTAATGATTGGATTTCTGGTAAAATAGTGGAATCAGACGGCGTAACTCTGGTTCTGATTATAGATGATAAAAAAGTATCCTATTCTCTTGATCAAGTCAGGAAAGGAAAATTGGATTATACAATGGAGGCCCGTTAAGCTATGACATCAGATTTCGCTGAATCAATACGTCAGCTTCAGCAGGAAAGAGGCATAACAGAGGAATTGGTTCTCAGTACTATTGAGGATTTTTTAATGGCAGCTTACAAGAGGAAATTCGGAACTTCGGACAATGCAATTGTCCGATTTAGTGAAGATAACTCCAATGTAGCTATTTTTGCTCAGAAAAAAATTGTTGATGAAGACGACTATTACGATCCTGTTTGTGAAATTCTTCTTGAAGAAGCCGTAAAATATAACGAAGAAAGTGAGTTGGGCGATGAACTTCTCATTGAAATAGACCCTAAAGAGTTTGACCGATTAGCTGTACAGAGCGCCAAACAGAGAGCCCGTCAAGATCTAAGAGAAATTCAGAAAGATACTCTTTATTCTGAATTTAAAGATAAGGTCGGTGAGATGATCATCGGGTACTACCAGAGAGAGAAAAATGGAAATATTTTTGTAGATCTGGGACGGACCGAAGGTATCCTGCCAAAAAGATTTCAGTCTCCCCGTGAAGAGTATAATCAGGGGGACAGAATTAAGGCTCTTATAAGTGAAGTAAATAAGACTCCCTCTGGTTTGCAGATCGTTTTATCCAGAACCCATTCGGATTTTGTAAAACGTATTTTTGAATTGGAAGTTCCGGAGATCTATGATAATACCATCGAAGTTCATAAGATTGTCCGTGAGGCAGGATACAGAACCAAGATTGCCGTTTCTTCTAATAGAGATGATGTTGATCCAGTAGGAGCATGTGTCGGTCTCAAAGGTGTTAGAATTCAGGCCATCGTCAGAGAGCTGGAAGGTGAAAAGATTGATATCTTGAAATTTGATCCAGATCCAATTGCATTCATCAAGAACGCGCTGTCTCCTGCAGAAGTTAATGATGTGGTTGTCATTGACGGTGCAAAACGACAGGCTTTGGCCATAGTTCCGGAGCAGCAGCTTTCTCTTGCCATCGGTAAACAGGGGCTGAATGTCAGGCTTGCCAATAGACTGGTTGACTGGAGTATTGATGTTAAAACAGAAGAGCAGTTCGAAGAGATGGACTTGTCTCAAGAGATCAATAGGGCTGCCTCCGAACTCTTTAGCAATGAAGAAGAGCCCAGTGAAGAAATTACCCGTATTGATGAGTTACCCGATATTCCCGAGAGAGTCGCAGCCCTGCTTGGAGAAAATGGAATCGATCTAATCGAAACACTTGTAAATATGAATATTGATGATCTCAAGTCCTTTGAAGGAATCAATGAAGATGATATAACCCTGATTAAGGGTACTATCGAAGAAAATGTAGAAATCGTGGAAAGTGACAGTGATGAAGAACTGGATGAAGATGAAGTCATTGAAGATGAGGAAGCCTATGAATGTCCCGAATGTGGGGCTGGTATTACTCTGGATATGACAGCTTGTCCAAGTTGCGGTGTCGGGCTGAGCTTTGAAATAGAAGAAGTCGAGCAGGATGGACAGGAAGAAGACCTGGACGTTCAGGATGATGATCAGGGATAAGGTGGTATATGTCAGAAGATTTAGATAAGAAAGAACCTAAAGCAACACTCATTAAGCATAAAAAGGCAGAAGCACCTCCCGTTACAGAAGCAGCTGACACCAAAAAGAAAGTTGTGGTAGTTAAGAAAAAAGTCGTTGTCAAAAAGGCCCATAAGGTCGTGGCAACTAAAGATACTGCATCGGAAGAAACGAAAACCAAACCTGTCGCTGCTAAGAAAGTCAGCCCTGAGACTTCGACTCCAAGTGAAGATTCAGCAAAGACCAGCGCTCCACCCAAGAAGCCAGCTCCTCGGAATCCAGACAGAGTTTCTAATTCCAGTCGTGGTACCGGTCGAGCCGGCAATCTGAGTGGTGAAAGCAGAGCACCCAGACCTTCTGGTGGAAGAGCGGGGAATTATGCACCCGGCGGCAGAAATTTTGAACGTCCTAGATCCGGTGATGATAGTAATAATCAGAGCCAGAATGGTGGATATAGATCAAATCCCAGTCAGGGTAGTGGATACCGTCCAAGTGGTCAGGGGAACAGTACTTATCGTCCTGGACCAAGGTCTGGTAATAGCACCTATCGACCCGGTCCCAGTGGTGGAAATAGCACCTACCGACCTGGTCCCAGTGGTGGAAATAGCACCTACCGACCCGGTCCCAGTGGTGGAAATAGCACCTACCGACCAGGAGGCCAAAGTGGCGGATACCGTCCCGGAGGTCAAAGTAGTGGCAACCAGAGTGGCGGATATCGTCAAGGCAATCAGGGCGGTGGATATCGTCCCGGAGGCCAAAGTGGCGGATATCGTCCTGGAGGACAGGGAGGAAGTACACCCAACCGGGGAGGATTCCGTCCTAGTGGTCCCGGAGGGCCCAATCGCGGTGGCTTCAGGCCAGGTGGTAGCAATGCTGGTGGTGGAGCTCCCAAGGAGTCACTGTCAGATTCTCAAAAATCTGCCTCAAAGAAATTCTTCAAGAGTAAGAAGGGCGTAAAGTCCTATCAGAAGAAAAAGGCTGAAAATACTGAGAAGCTGTATCAGATTAAAAAGAAAACTATCAACACAACGAATCCTGTACCAAAAGAAATTGATATTATGGAAGTTGTGACAGTTTCAGAACTGGCTAGAAAAATGAACCTAAAAGCATCCGATCTCATCTCGAAATTGATGGGTATGGGTATGATGGTTACAATCAATCAACAAATAGACGCAGAAACAGCAACTATTTTAGCTGATGATTACAACTGTAAGGTTAAGCTAGTCTCTCTTTACGATGAAACCCTGATTGAGTCTGAAGAAGACAAAGAAAAGGATTTAAAAACAAGACCTCCTGTTATTGCTGTTGTTGGTCATGTTGACCATGGTAAAACAAAATTATTGGATGCCTTGAGGAATACTGACGTTGTCTCCTCTGAACATGGAGGAATAACGCAGCATATTGGAGCCTATACTATCAAGTCCAAAGATGGACATGATTTAACCTTCCTTGATACACCCGGTCATGCAGCTTTTACGCTGATGAGAGCCCGTGGTGCCCAGGTCGCTGATATTGTTGTCTTGGTTGTTGCGGCAAATGACGGGGTTATGCCTCAGACAATTGAAGCCATAAACCATGCAAAAGATGCCAATGTTCCCATTGTTATAGCCGTGAATAAGATGGATCTGCCAGATGCGAATCCAGACAGGGTAAAACAGCAGCTTTCAGAGTATAACTTGATGCCTGACAGCTGGGGTGGAACAACACAGTTTGTAGAACTTTCTGCTCTTAAGGGTGAAGGTATTCAGGATCTTGTAGATGTATTGATTCTTGAATCAGAAATAATGGAACTGAAGGCAAACTGGAACTGTCGTGCCGAGGGGAAAGTTATTGAGTCCAAGGTCGATCAGGGACGCGGTATTGTGTCTACAGTATTGGTTGAACGGGGAATCCTAAAGGTCGGAGACTCTTTCGTTGCAGGTGTTTTTCCTGGAAAAGTAAGAGCCATGTTCAACTATAAGGGTGAAAAAGTAGACGAAGCAACTCCGTCTATGCCGGTCGAGATTCTCGGATTTTCCGGTATTCCCGGGTCTGGAGATCCCTTTCAGGTGACTGAAAATGAACGAGTGGCCCGTCAGTATGGTGATAAACGCCAGGAACTGAGGAAGATGGAAAGTGCCAAAAATGTGAAAAAAATCACTTTGGACAACCTTTATGACTCCATACAGTCCGGTTCTGTGCAAGAATTGAATGTCATCATCAAGGGTGATGTACATGGTTCTGTTGAAGCATTGCAACAGGCTCTCGAGAAATTGAGTACTCCTGAGATAAGACTAGTCTGCAAGCATGCCGCAGCAGGGGCTATCATTGAAAATGATGTGAACCTAGCCGTTGCTTCTAATGCAATCATCATTGGATTTCATGTTAGACCAACACCAAAAGCTCAGATGGTAGCAGAACGTGAGAAAGTGGAAATTAGAAAATACAACATCATTTATGATGCGGTAGAAGATATTAAGACAGCCATGGAAGGAATGCTTGTTCCCGACCTTGAAGAACAGGTTGTTGGTAAAGTTGAAGTCCGTGAAACCTTTAAGGTACCAAAAATCGGTGTTATTGCCGGTTGTATGGTTACTTCAGGTATCGTTACCAGAAAGAGCAATGTTCATGTTATTAGAGATGGAATACAGGTTCATACCGGACCAATTTCTTCTCTTAAACGATTCAAAGATGATGCAAAAGAAGTCCGTGAGGGATTCGAGTGTGGTCTTTCTATTGAAAACTATGTAGACATCAAAGTTGGTGACGAGCTGGAAGTTTTTATTATGAAAGAAATCGCCAAAAAATTGGGAGAACCTACAGCTAGTGAATGAGTTGAGAATGAAGCGTGTAGAAAGTCTAATTCGTGAACAGGTTAGCTTTCTTATAATGAATAGGGAGATTAAAGATCCCAGAATCAATAGTCTCCTCTCTATCACGATTGTGAAAGTTTCAAACGATCTTGCTTCCGCAAAACTGTATGTTTCCGGTCTGGAAGGCGAGGCGAAATTGAAGAAGAGCGTAGATGCTATGAATCATGCAGCCGGGTTTATCCAGAACAGAATAGGGAGGCAAATGAAGATGCGTCTGACTCCTAAACTTCATTTTTATCCGGACACGTCTGTCCGGGATGGAATTATGCTCAATCAGAAAATAGATAGTCTCCTTCATGATAAATCAAAAGAATCAGAATCTTAAAACTAAGTCCCTCTCCCATCAGAGTGGAGGGGGAATCATTTTACTTCATAAACAGCCCGGTCTTACCTCATTTCAGGCTCTAGGTCAACTTAAAAGGGTCTTAGGTACGAGAAAGGTGGGGCACACAGGGACTCTAGATAAATTTGCAGAAGGGTTACTCATCATTCTGACAGGGAAGTTGACCCGTTTGAATTCAATCATCACAGATATGGATAAGTCTTATGAGGCTTTGATCCGTTTTGGAAGTGAAACGGATACCCTCGATCCTGAAGGGGAAGTTATCGATAGGGCTCCTATTCCTGGTCTGGATGTGATTCAATCAAAGCTGGATCAGTTCAAGGGTGTTATTTCTCAGGTTCCACCCCAGTATTCTGCTATTCATATTGATGGTAAAAGAGCCCATGCTCTTGCAAGAAGTGGACAGAATGTTAAGATGCCCAGCCGTAAAATAACAATTTATGATCTTGAGATATTAGAGTACAATGCACCGGATTTGAGATTGAAAGTCCATTGTTCAAAGGGAACATATATTCGGTCTTTGGCTAGAGATCTAGCCCGGGCCTGTGGGAGCCGCGGATATGTTCAGGAATTGATTAGAACATCCGTTGGCCCTTTTGCTCTCTCTGAAGCTCTTAAAGTTGATGATTTCAGGGGTAAAGAGGATTTTTATCCCTGGGAAAAGTTTTTTGAGACTTTAGGGAACTCTGTATCTGTCTATTTGAGCGATGATGGTCTTCAGAAAGTGGAACATGGAGTGCCCTTTAAGGAAAATTTTCTGATTTCTCCTTTGAAGGCCGAGGCAGATTTTATTCTTTTGAAGAGTCAGGATGATATATTAAAGGCCGTCCTTGAAAAGAAGGATGGAGCGTATCACTATAAAATCAATTTGGCAGCAAGTTGATCAGAGTGAAATTTGATCTCTTGTATTTACTTACATAGCGGTATCTTAGATTGACTTTTATGGTGATTTCGGTAATATTGTATTTTCGGGTGCTGATTTCTGTCAGGGCGTTGCTCTGCTTTCAATCGGTATGAAACCCGTTTTATTATTTATGAGGAGTGTTAATCATTATGTTAACCAAAGAAAACAAAGTTGAAATTATTGAAGAATTCGGTGCTGATGCTAAAGATACCGGTTCAACAGCTGTACAGATTGCCCTTTTAACAAAGAGAATTGAAGATTTGACAGAACATTTCAGGGCAAATAAAAAGGACCATGCCTCAAGACGCGGATTGCTGAAGATGGTTGGTTCTAGAAGAAAGCTTCTTAAATATCTTAAGAGAAAAGATATTGAAGGCTACAGAACTCTAATCGCAAAACTCGGTTTGAGAAAATAATAAGAATCCCGCCGAAGGGCGGGATTTTTTTCTATTTTCCTTATACCGATAAAGAATTACGGATGTTCATAAACCGGGGGGAGTCTCCGGCTTGTCGCATTCGCACAGGCGTATAACGCCAAAGGAAACTATATGGAAACTTTTAAATTTAAAATTGGTGATGATGAAATCATCATAGAAACTGGCAAAATGGCCAAACAGGCTAACGGTTCAGTCCTGGTACGTTGTGGTGGTTCTGCTGTAATGGCAACCGTCTGCTGCGGTTCAGAATCTGTTGAAGGATTGGATTATGTACCACTGTCAGTTGACTACAATGAAAGATATTATGCTGCCGGGAAAATTCCTGGTGGATTTTTGAAAAGAGAGGCCAGACCAAAGGATAAAGAAATCCTTGTATCACGTTTGATCGACCGTCCCATGAGGCCTCTTTTCTATAAAGATTTTGGACGTGAGATCCAGGTTGTACCCATGACCATTTCTACAGACCAGGTACACACCCCTGATGTTTTGGGTATGCTTGCAGCTTTCGCGGCTGTTATGATCTCTGATATTCCATTTAATGGACCTGTGGCCGCTGTAAGAGTTGCCTCAATTAAGGGTGAATATGTTATTAACCCCTCTTTTCAGCAGATTGAAGAGAGTGAACTCGATATTATTGTTGCTGCCTCCAATGACGGGATCTGCATGGTTGAAGGTGGTGGACAACAGGTATCAGAAGACTTGATGCTGGGTGCTATTCAGGCCGCTGAAAAAACTCTTGCTGATATCTGCGCATTTCTTGTTGATATGACAGAGAAATGTGGAAAAGAAAAACTCCCGCTAGTAGAAAAAACTATTAAACTTGATAAATGGGACGATATGTGGGCCGAAGCCTACCCACTGATGGAAACCGCTGTTTTCACAGATGGAAAGTTTGAAAGACGTCAAGCCATTAAAACCATTAAAAAAGATATGATGGCAAAGTATGATGCCGAGATTCCAGAAGAGCAGAAGAAACTTGTGGGCGATCTTTTTGAAGAACTTGAACGTGTGATAATCAGAAAGTCTATTCTTGAAAATAATTTGCGCTGCGATAAAAGACCCAGTGATAAAATCCGTGATATTAGCTGTGAGATTGATCTTCTGGATCGTTGTCATGGTAGTGCTCTTTTTACTCGGGGTGAAACTCAGTCTCTGGGTATAACCACTCTGGGAAGTGTTCAGGATGAGCAGATTATGGATGACATCGATGGTGATCGAAGATCCAACTTTATGCTCCATTACAATTTTCCTCCTTATTCGGTAGGAGAAACAGGACGACTTGGTACCGGGCGCCGAGAAATAGGTCACGGACATCTGGCTCAGAGAGCCATCGAAGGTGTCCTTCCTAAGAAAGAAGAATTTCCCTATACCATTCGTGTTGTCTCTGAGATTCTTGAATCAAATGGTTCTTCCTCTCAGGCTACAATCTGTAGCGGTTCATTGAGCCTACTGGATGCGGGTGTCCCTCTAAAGAAACCTGTTGCCGGTATTGCCATGGGCCTGATTAAAGAGGGAGATGACTTTGTCGTTCTCTCTGATATTCTAGGTGAAGAAGACCACATGGGTGATATGGATTTCAAGGTTGCTGGTTCCGAAGATGGGATTACTGCCTTTCAGATGGATATCAAAATACCAGGAATCAGTATTGATATCATGAAAAAGGCTCTTTCGCAGGCCTTGGAAGGTCGTTTGTACATCCTTAAAATCATGAATGAAACCATTTCCGAGCCCAGTGCCGAAGTTTCTGAGTTCGCACCCAGTGTCACTTCTTTTAAAGTGGACGTTGATAAAATTGGTCTCCTGATTGGCCCCGGTGGTAAGAATATTAAAAGCATGTCTGAAAAGAGTGGTGCTAAAATAAATATTGATGAAGACGGAACTGTCAGCATTTTCTGCCGCGAGAAGAAAGGTACCGATCTGGCGGAAGCCATGGTGAAGGGAATGATCGAAGAACCCGAAGTCGGAACCATATACAAAGCGGTTGTTAAAAGAATCATGGATTTCGGAGCCTTCCTGGAAATTCTTCCTGGAAAAGAAGGGCTTTGTCATATTTCAAAGCTTTCCAATGAACGTGTTAATAATGTTTCAGACGTTTTAAAAGAAGGTCAGGAAGTAGAAGTACGACTGATTGAAGTGGATAGAATGGGCCGCATTAACTTGAGCATCGTAGACGCTCAGAACAAAGACTGGAAACCCCAGAGGTCCGGTGGAATGAACCGCAGGTAATATGTATTCTGTAGGGATTCAATTTTGAATCCCTCTTATGCTATAATCAGACAGTCCTCGATACGAGGGCTGTTTTTTTTGATATAAACATGAGGATATGGGATGAAGAACATAGAAATTAAAATTACAGGTCCTACAGAGATGCTCCCCCATTACGGGAGCGCAGACGCTGCCGGAGCCGATCTGAGAGCCTGTATTGACAGCAGTGTCACTCTCCAGGCTGGTGAACGCAAGCTTATACCAACAGGTTTGAAGATGGCCATCCCTAGGGGATACGAAGGACAGGTTCGACCCCGGTCTGGATTGGCCGTAAAAAAAGGCTTGACAGTACTCAATTCTCCAGGAACGATCGATGCAGATTATAGAGGTGACGTACAAATTATTCTGGTTAATCTGAGTTCTGAGGCAGTGACCATTGAGAGAGGGGACAGGATAGCACAAATTATATTTTCTCCAGTTATCCAGGCTGATTTTACACTCTGTGATACTCTCGATGAAACGAGCAGGGGAAGCGGAGGCTTCGGTTCTACAGGGGTTCAATGAAATACTCCCTGGTCCTTATATTCTTTTCATTTTCCTGTCTCTGTTACGGTGAGGACAGTATTCTGAATCTTCAGAAAATAAGAAGCCGGGGTGATTTTATCTCTGAGCAGTATGTCATTCAGGATGGGGAGCATAAACTGTCCCTTGTGAGTGATCCTACGGAGCGGACAATCCTCAAGAGACAGCTTTATTTAGAGGATATCTCTCTTCCTGAGTCTCTTTTTTTTGACACTCAGATTTCGGCCTTATCTGCTGATGGTGATGACATCTGGCTGGGAAGCCGCAGCGGTGATATTGCCCGATATTCTCTTTCGGAGCGAAAATGGACATCCTTTGTACGGGGTGAAGAATCCCTGGCCATACGCATGGTGCAGTCCATACAAATAGAATCTGAGAGAATCTGGTTTTTGTCTTATGGTAGTGTTGCCATTTATTCAAAAAGACATGATCGGTTTATTCAGCTATCCATTCCCGATGATCAGGAGTACCGGGGATTGCAAAGTGCAGTATTAATGGGCCAGGGATTGATTAGCGGAACTCAGTCTAGCAACCTGCGTAGGATTAGGCTGGACAGTCAGTCTGTGATTCAGCAAACCCCCTCTTTAAGGAATATTACGTTCCTGAAAGACCTCAAAAATGGAACTCTTCTTGCCGGAACGGAAATGGATGGTCTTTTTATACTGGATGAATATTTTCAGCCCCGTCCCTTGTCTGAGAATAACAGAAAAACATCGGCTGTGAGAGCCGTTTTGGGTGATCCTGATGTTAGGATGATAGGGGGGAGTTACGGAGCCGGACTCTTTCAGCTTGTCAGACAGGGGGAGGGGTATGATATAGTCTTTCTACATACCCCTGTTCAATGGATTACCGACGGAGTCGAAATCAAGGGGGAATATTATTTTTCATCCTTAGGTCAGGGACTTGTTGTTTTAGATGGGGAAACTCTTCAATCCAGGTTTTATGGCATATCAGAAGGGTTGAGTGGACTGGATATCAATGCATTGGTTTATGTTGATCCATATCTGATTTGTGCGGTACAGGGGCAGGGAATCATAAAAATACATGAAAACTATTTTAAAACGCCCTAGAAGCTACCAAACGCTTTATCTCTATATAGCCAAGGAGTTTTTTCTTTCATTTTTTGTCTCATTCCTGTTCTTTTTCTTCATTTTTTTTATAAATCAACTCCTCCTATTAGCAGAAGATATACTTTCAAAACAAGTTCCTTTTAGCTATGTCATGAAGCTGATTTTCTATTCATTGCCCTCTATCATTGCTATTTCATTTCCTTTTGCTACCCTGGTTGGTACGTTGATGACCTATGGCCGGTTTTCATCAGATAATGAGATTCTGGCCATGAAATGCTCCGGCATTACCTACAACAGAATATTTCTCCCCGTATTGCTCATTGGCATTCTATTTTCATTTCTATCTTTTTTTGTAAATGACTATCTTCTTCCCGTGGGAACAATCAATTTTACTCGTCTGTACAGAGAGATGATTTTCAGGAATCCAGAGGTTGAGCTGGAGTCTTATTCGATCAAGTATTTTCAGGACAGCATTATAATAACCGGTCAAGTAGAAGGCAAAGATATTGATAATCTGATTATTATTGAAAAAGATAAGGAAGCCAATAGGCGTATCATTTTGGCAGATGAAGCCCGCATCAACGATTCTTTTGAAGATGCCGGTGTCTTGTCATTTGAACTGGATCGCATACTGGATCATAAGAGTGAAAAAAGAAACCGCGGGGAATTCCTTTATTCTGAAGCGGAAGGAATGGTGTATAATATTTTGCTTAAGGATATTACATCTTCCATCCGAAATCCTGGTCCCCGTGAAATGAGTTCTCCCGATGTTTATAGAACCATAAAGGAGAAAGAGGTCAGATTCAATGAAAAAGTCAATCAAAGAAGGATGAAAAGCCTTGCCCTCATGGGTAACCTTTATGGAGATTGGCTACTGATGAATCAGCAGTCTAATCCCCGGGAAGTCATGTCCTATCCTGTAAAACTTGAAAATACAAGACAGCAATACCAGGACAGTCTGGCCGCCGAGGTTCAGGATCGGTCTCTTCAGATCTGGAAGCTGGAATTTCATCAGAAATTCTCAATTCCTTTCTCATGCCTTCCCTTTGTTCTTTTGGCTTTTCCTCTGGGATTGTATACGAAAAGGAGTGGGAAATCCGTTGGATTTGGAATTGGTTTATTCATCACCATTCTCTATTGGGGGATGTTGGTGGCCGGAAGGACCTTAGGCATCAGGACATTCTACCCGCCTGCATTGACTATGTGGCTTCCCAACATCCTTATTTTTAGCACGGGGTTCATCTTGTATCTTTTCAGGATAAAAAAATGAAAGTTCTACATAAAATGATCTTGAAAGATTTCATACCCACCATGCTCGTTGCCCTGGTATTTTTTATACTCATATTGCAGTTAGTCGATCTATTTGGAAACCTCTGGCGTTACCTCAATGCAGATGTTCCCTTGAGAGATATTGCCTATGTTTCTCTTCTGTACACTCCCAAATGTGTCTCTTTTTCGCTGCCCATAGCCATCCTCTTTTCAATCTCTTATACACTGGGCAACTACTATGCCAACAATGAGCTCATTGCTGTTTTCGGTTCAGGGTACTCCCTGTACCAATTGACAAGACCCCTTTTAATTAGCGGGATTCTTCTGAGCCTGGCAGGTTATTTTTTTGAGGATCGCATTGTAATTCCAACATTTAAGGATAAAAACAGAATCTCAAAGGAAATCATGGGACAAACTGTATCCTACAGCAACTCCAATGTTGCTGTTCTCAGTCACAAGAATACAGTGATATACATTGCTGATTTTTATAATGACCGAAGAGAAAGCCTGACTGGCCTTTCAGTCCTGTTTTTGGATTCTAATGGCGGTTTTGAAAAGAGGATTGATTCCAATTCGGCCCTATGGGAAGATAATCAGTGGAGTCTTAAAAATGTCAGAGTATACAAATATGATGAGAACCATGATTATGTGGAAGAAGAATTTTTCACAAGTTGGACAGAGCCATTGCTGAATGAGCCGCCCGGATCTTTCAAAAGAATTTCCAGAGATATTGACGAGATGAACAGCCGGGAAGCCAAAGAATGGGTCGATTCTCTCAAGAGGACGGGGTTTCCCTACCGTGGCGCCCTCACGGAATACTACCAGAGATTTTCCTTTGCCCTGACCCCACTGGTCGTTGCTTTTTTATCCTGTTCTCTAGGCGGGCGGTTCAAAAAGAATATCCTTCTCATGAGCCTTCTTTCCAGTCTGGTCGTTTCTGTTATATATTTCGTAGCTCAGATGATTATGGTTCTTTTAGCAAAACTGGGATATATTCCTCCCTTATACGGAGCCTGGGCAGCCTTTCTTATATTTTTAGTTTTTGGTCTGTACCTGTTCAAAACTGCTAAAACATGATTCAAAGAGGATACAGATAGGAGTTGAAGGAGTAATTATGATTGATATTAAATATAGAGATCCATCCTGCCGCGGTCGGGGAGGCATCTTGCATCTGCCTCATGGTGACGTTGAAATTCCGGCATTTATGCCCGTTGGTACCAACGGAACCGTTAAGGCGGTCAAGCATGACTCCGTGGCAGATATGGGGTATACACTCATTCTGGGAAATACATATCACCTTTATCTCAGACCTGGGATGGAAGTGATCAAGGCTGCCGGTGGCCTCCATGAGTTTAGTGGCTGGAAGCACAACATCCTGACTGATTCGGGAGGCTTTCAGGTTTTTTCATTGGCGCCATTTAGGAAAATAAGAGAAGAAGGGGTTCGTTTCCGTTCCCATATTGATGGTGCCTACCATGAGTTTACACCCGAGAAGGTTGTGGAAATACAGGAAACTCTGGGCAGTGATATTCAGATGGCCCTGGATATCTGCACAGAACCCGGAATATCGCATAAGGATGCCCTCAAGGCTCTCGAAATTACTACCAGGTGGGCCTCCAGGGCTAAAAAGCGTTGGGAAAATTGCCGGGACGACTATGAAGGAAAACTGTTTGGAATCATTCAGGGAAATTTCTACGAGGATCTTAGGAAGCGAAGCGCCGAAGAGATTTTGGAACTTGATACTCCCGGAATCGCGATTGGAGGACTTTCGGTGGGTGAAAGCCCACAGATGTTTAGAGACTATCTCCACTACACGTCCCAGTTTCTTCCTGAAGACAAACCAAGGTACGTTATGGGGATTGGAACTCCGGATTATATGCTGGAAGCCGTAGAAGCGGGTATAGATATGTTCGATTGTGTTTATCCCACACGGATTGCAAGAAATGGTACATGTTTTACCCTGGATGGAAACCTGGCTCTTAAGAACGAGCAGTTCCGTTTGGATCAGCAGCCCATTGAACCCAGTTGTACCTGTCCGGTTTGTCAGCAATACAGCCGTTCCTATCTCAGACACCTTTTCAAGGCCAAAGAGATTCTCGGACCCATGCTGGTCACAGAGCATAATCTGCATTTTCTTTATCAATTTATGGCTGAAGTCAGACTTTCATTGAAGGAAGGTCGATTCCTTCAATACAAAAAATCATTCCTTGACCGCTTCAGCAAGAGGACCTTTTGAAAGAAACGACGCGTAGGCAGAGCTTCCTGTCCACTCTGGCTGTTATGGCAGGAACGCTGGGGTCCCGGATTCTCGGTTTTGTCCGGATTGCATTGATCAGCATGTATTTTGGGGCCTCGGGTGAAGCCGATATTCTTAATGCCGTTTTTAATATTCCCAATAATTTTAGAAAGCTTCTTGCTGAGGGGGCCCTGTCCTCTGCATTTATTCCTGAGTTGTCCAGACAGATCGTGTCTGACCCAAAGGGGAGTCAGTCCCGCAGTCTCAGCCGAAGCATTCTGGGGCTGCAGCTTCTGATCCTCCTACCCATGTCACTCGTTTGTGTATTCTTTCCCGAAATTGTTCTGAAACTTTTTATTCGATTCCAGGAACCCTGGAAACTGGAAATGGCTATCAGGCTTTTCAGGTGGATCTTTCACTACATTGTCCTTATCAGCGTCAGTGCTGTTATTATGGCCGTTCTAAACTCCCATAACCGCTTTATGGTGCCCGCGGTCTCTCCCTTGTTGTTTTCAATCTCGGTGATAATTTCGATCGTGATCTGGCATGATACCCTTGGGATCTTTTCAATGGTTGTGGGGGTCTTGGGAGGTGGTTTTGCCCAGATCTTCTGGCAGTATCCTTTCTATAAAAAGATAGGATACTCCCTTTTACCCAGTTTCCGTTTCAATGATGAATCCTTCAAGCGGGTCATGAAACAATGGGTTCCCGTTCTGGTCACTTCTTCCATCTTTACGATCAACCAGCAGATAGCCATTCTTCTGGCAACAGGTCTGGAAGAGGGGTCAACAACAGCCTTGAGTAACGCAATTGTGTTCTGGCAGCTTCCTTTTGGTATCTTCAGCGCGTCTATTGCCACAGTGTTGTTTCCTAAAATGAGCCGTATGGCTGGAGAAAAAAACTGGGATGGTCTGTCCTCAACCCTGCAGGAAGGAATTCAAATGCTGGCGGTCCTTTTGATTCCATCCTCCATTCTGCTCATGCTTTTTGGTCCGGAGTTGATATCCATTGCCCTTCAAAGGGGGGAATATAAATCAGAAGATACGATTTTGGCGGCAAGGGTTCTTTTTGCCTACTCTCCAGGAATGGTTTTTGTCGGTTCATATAATCTTTTTCAGAGATCCTTCTATTCTCAGGGAAATTACAGCGCTCCCTTAAAAACAGCCGGAGCGGTGGTTGTTTCGGATATAGCCCTGTCTTTGTTTTTTCTTCATCTGGGATGGGGTGTCATCAGCCTCGCCTGGGCAAACTCAATTGCTTTTATTGGAGGATCATTACTCCTATTTTTGGGCAGTATAAAAGAGAATATTCATTTTAACTTAAAGAAACTTTTTAGCCAGATTTTTAGAATCCTGGTGGCTCAGATCCCTATGGCCGCGGCAATCTTTGGTATGAAGAGGATTCTGGATATTAGCCATTTCTACAATGGCAGCAGCTGGGTCAATTTGGGATATCTGGCATTGGAGGGAATCCTCTCTCTGGTTATCCTCCTGTCCTTTTACAGTTTAATGAAACTGGATGTGATGACGATCCTTAAAAGGAGAGGAAAATAATATGAAAAAAATCCTTATTCTTTTGATATTCATGTCTTTGCAGACTCTATACTCACAGGAGGATTCAAGCGAAGAGGCCGTCAGTGATGAAACGGATTCTAAAGAAATAGAGGCCGAGAAAGAAGAGCTTATTACGTCGCTGAATGAAGAAAAACGGGATGTCCTTCGTTATGGAATCGATTCTGAAGTCTTGGATGTGATTAGTGTTATTCAATCCGAAAAAGATATGACTTTCAATAAAGAATTAACCGACCTTCTCACTTACAATGAAAATCCAGATATTAATAGAGCCATTCTTGATTATTTTGCCATGATTGAAGTTGATCTGGCTGAAGAGCAAGCCCTCACTCTTCTTCAGAATCATATGGAAGACTATGAATACTCTACCAATCTTCTATTGGCAGCGGTCAGCTATCTGGGTAGTATCGGGTCCGTTTCAGCGGGAGATGTTTTTTATGATCTTCTTGATGATAACAATCTAGCACTATCTTCGGCTGCCCTCAGGGGGATAGCCAAGTTAAAAGACGATTCCAGAGTTGATGAAATTATGGAACTTTTGGAAGAATATTCGGGAGATACAGAATATCAGGACTTCTCCGCCAGTGCTATTTTGGTTCTGGGTGAACTGAAATACACGAGTGCTCAGTCTCTCCTGGAGACCTTCCTGGAAGATGAAGATGCTCCTGCTTCACAACGACAGTATTCTGCCATTGCCATAGGTCAAATCAATGAACCTGAGGGGCTGGACCTGTTAACCTCCATGTATGTCCGCTCTGAAGACAGCCTCCTTCGCTCTTACATCCTCAAGGGAATTACCGAGTATGATGGTCCGGAAGTAGAACAACTTCTGCTCACGGCCCTCAGAGACTCATTTTGGCGTATAAGAGTCGCCGCCGCCGAAGGTCTCGGGGAAAGGAAAACAAGCGAAGCAGTAGATATTCTTGAGTACAAAGTTCGAAAAGATCCTGTCAGACAAGTTCGATACTCCTCTCTGGAAGCCCTGGGTAAAATCAATAACTCACAGGCAAGAGAATTCCTTCTGAGTCAATTTGAAGGTGAAAAAATTGCCTTTGATATCAGACAGAAGGCTCTTACTTTGATGGTGGAACACAAAGTATCCGGGACCGTAGAGTCTCTGGAGAAGGTTCTCGGGCCCAGATGGGAGAAGGACAAGGACAATGAGCTAGGTCCCCTGTGCAAGACTCTGAGTACCAGTGAATGGGCTTCTCTAGAACCCTTGTATGAAAAAATGCTGGAACATCCTAATTTCGTCATTAAAATCTATGGTATCAGAGGGGCTAAACTCAATCATCTTTCTTCCCTGGTACCCAGTATTACCGGGTTGGATATTGAAGGACAACATCTCAATGTCCGTAGGGAAGCAAAAGCCGCTTTGGAAAGCTTCTAGTCGATCCTTCATGATGCTTTTCATGTATGAAGAAACAGACTAAGAGCTTGTATTTTCGTTAAAGGGAGAGTGTTATGAAAATTGAGAAAACCTACGACATCGGTGACCGTGAGAGTGTTTTGCTGGAGAATGATTCATTCCGGGTATTGATCAATCAAGAGAAGGGGATGGTTCCCGAACTCTGTTCTCGCAAAGGCAAAGCGTGGATCAATGCCCATTGGCAGCCCTGGTTCCGAAATACTTCTTCTGATAAATGGATAGCAGAGAAACATGAAGCCTACTGGAAGGTTCCCCTCTTGTTTGATATTGCTGGAAACTTTCCCTGCTGTCCCAATTTTGGTCCCGGACACAGCTGGAAAGGTTCGGAATTGCCTCCTCATGGTTTTACCAGTTCTATGCCTTGGAAAAATCAGGGTCTAAGAAAGGAAAAGGGTTCTGTTTCGGTCCAATGGGAGTTATCTCCAGAGAATCAAGCTCTGACTTTTAAAAAAGTGGATATGATTCGAGCTCATGAGAATGTTCATTATACTAGCCTTGCTGTCTCCAATCGTTCTGATTCTGAAGAAGAGCTTAACATTGGTTGGCACAACACGGTGGGAGCTCCCTTTTTGGAGTCAGGATGCCTTATTAATAATAATTCAAATGAATTTATGGTTCCCCCTCTAGGAACAGAATTTGATAATACAAGTCAGCTTCAACCTGGTTCAACCAGCAGTTCCCTCAAATCAATGGCCCTGAGAGCAGGGGGAACAGTTGATATGTCCAGAGTCCCCGGAGTGACGGGCTACACAGATTTTATTACAGCGAAAGTACCCTCCGATAGCCCCCTGGGCTGGTCTGCTGTTGTCAATACCAGACAAAAGCTTGTGTATCTCTCCTGGTTTACGGGACCCGCTAAACTGGGTAAATCAGAAATCCCTCTTTTCTTCTATAACTATTGGATGAATTATGGTGGGAGACCCTTCCAGCCCTGGGCAGCTCAGGATGGAGGGTGTGACCGGTCATTTTGTCTGGGATCTGAAAATTCCGTCAGCTATTTTGCCAACGGTCTTGAAGAATCTGTTAAGAATCCATCCCTCATGGGACATCCCACTCATATTGTGCTCCATCCTGGAGAAACGAGGGTTCTCAACTATGGAACGGCCTTTTTTTCCTACACTGGTGATGCTTTGGATCTAGGGATTTCAAGGGTGGAACAAAATGAGGATAGATTGATGATTTACGGGGAAGGGAAGGATTCTTCCATGTCTATAATGGCTCAGAGTCGTTTTGAGGAGCTGAAAGAGTTATCTCAATTCTAACTCATCATACAAATTATCCATGAGTCCATGGCTCTCTAAATCAGGAAAATGAAGATCTTGGTATAGAGAGCCTCTTTTAGATTGACAATTCACGAGTACAATTTTATGATATGTTTGTTGAAACAATCAACAATAAGGGTGTAAGACACATGACCGTTAACAAGGTCCAGGAAGGAAAGATCAACCGGAGCAGAACATTAAATCTAATTAGAATCAGACCGGGTGTCAGTCGAATAGAGGCCTCGGAAATCCTGGGACTCAATAGATCAACATTGACTCATATTGTGAATGATCTTCTCTTAGACGGGTACATCAGGGAAGAGAAAACCGCACGTTCAGGTGAACGGGGTGGTCGAATCCCTATTGGATTGAAAATTGTGGAGCGATTGATTTTGGGAATAGAATGGCAGGATTCATACCTCCGCTATAGCCTATCAAACCTCACGGGTCAGTCCTTAAAACAGGGCATGATGGACTTGATGGCGAATACAATCTCTCAATTCACGGATACAGCCAAAAAATTGATTCAGAATCTTGAAAATGAATTCTCTGATAGAATTTCCGGAGTAGCTCTGGGGCTTCCCGGTAGGATCAACCCTGACTTGGGCAGGGTTATTTCATCCAAGCCTCTGGCTCTTTTTGAGACAAACTTGACTGAAATACTGGTGGAAAACCTCGGGGTGCCGGTCCTGATTGAAAATGATGCTAATTGTTTTGCCTGGGGTGAAATTATGGGACGCCGAGAGTTCGATGGAAATCTGGTCTGTCTCTTGTTGCAGTTCCATTCTCCCGAGAGTCAGCAGACCTGGGACCAGGAAATCGGCATCGGGATTGTCCATCATGGATCGGTATACCACGGGTCAGGTTTTGCAGCTGGTGAACTGATGAATTCTCCGGTGAGTGATGAGCTGCGAGACTTATTTTTGAGGGAATTAAAAGAACAAGGGTCATCAGATATGGCAGCAATAGAGACATACATTTTGACCCTCTTTAAAACTCTGAATCCCATTATTTCGGCTCTAGATCCACACAGTGTGATTTTGGGTGGAGAGTTCTTCCAACACAGTCTAAAACTAGAAGCTGCACTGAAATCTTCCATTCCCTTCAAATGGAGCTTTTCCGATAAGGGGCTCTGGGAGGTCGCTCAGGGGGCTTCATCTTTTTTTATCAGAACAATTTTCACTCTTCCCGGTTTCAATGAGTCAGCACTTTTAAAGGGACAATGGGAAAAAGTCATCAAGTTAAAAAAAAACCAGGGAGGTACGCATGTTGAAAGGTAAAGCTGTAGTTGGTCAGTCAGGAGGCCCTACATCAGTAATAAATTCAAGTCTTGCCGGAGTCATATCGAAGGCTCTTGAAGAAGAGGCTATTACTAAAATTCTTGGTATGAATTTTGGTATAGAAGGTTTTATGAATGAAGATTTTTTTGACCTAAGTGCCCAGAGCCCTGAAGTCATAAAGGGGTTAAGAGGCACTCCATCTTCAGCTCTGGGTTCTTCCCGTCATAAGCTGGTAGAGGATGATTTTCCCGTCATACTTGAAATCTTAAAAAAATATAATATCCGTTATTTTTTCCTTATTGGTGGAAACGATACGATGGATACGGTACACAGGGTAGAGCTCTACTGCCGAGAACAAAACTATGAGCTCCGGGGAATTGGAATACCCAAGACTGTTGATAACGATTTATTCGGAACAGATTATACCCCGGGATTTCCATCTGCTGCCCGCAGCAATATCCTGAATGTACTCCAGGCGGGAGTCTTGGCGCGGGATATGAAAAAGGTGGATCAGTTTGTCATATATCAGACCATCGGGCGTGATGCCGGATGGCTTGCCGCAGCAACAGCCCTTGCAAGAAAGAAAGAGGGTGATGCCCCTCATCTTATCTATTGTCCGGAAAGACCCTTGGCGCCGGAACAGATGATAGAGGATGCAAAAGAATGCATCAGGAAGTATGGATGGGTTTCTATCGTAGTCAGTGAAGGTCTGCTGTATAAAGACGGGACTCCTGTAAGCGCTTCTCAAAATAAAGACAAGTTTAATAATACCGAATTTGGAGCCATGGGGGGGGCAAGTGTTGCCTTGAATGTTCATAGAATCCTCACTGATGCTTTAGAGGGGGCCCGCGGAGAATTTCAGATTACAGAATCACTCATTATGAGTGCTTTCGACAGGTCTGAGCCCCAAGACCTGGATATGGCATATAAATGCGGTCAAGAGGCAGTACGGCTAGCCTGTGGGGGAACCAGTGCTGTTATGGTCACTATCAAAAGGAATCCGGATTGTTCTTTTTCTCTAGGGCAGGCCGCCCTTGAGGATGTTGCCGTTAAGGCCAGGGCTATGCCCCGGGAGTATATCAATGAAAGAGGGAACGATGTGAGTGATGAATTTCTAAATTATATGACTCCCCTAATCTCATCACTACCGCAGTTCGTCGCATTAGAAAATAAGTTTTATAAGGAATAGGATATGACCGAATTCAAAAAAAATATTCTAGTGGTTCAGGCTCATCCAGACGATGCTGAAGCCTGGTGTGCCGGTACATTAGCACTCCTTAAAGAAGCCGGTTTTAAAATCTCCATTGTCACAATGACAGCAGGAGGTCTGGGTGGTATGAACGGTGATGAGGAAGAGACTACCCGTATCCGTAAGGAAGAAGCCCACAATGCTGCTGCACTACTGGAGGCAGATTATTACTGTCTTGATCAAAGAGACGGATTTGTTTTTGACAATGCTGAAGTCAGAATCAGGCTGGTCGATATTATCCGGAAGACTGAAGCAGGAATTGTCATCACTCATCTTTTGAATGATTATCATACAGATCATCGAGCAACCGGCACTATATGTGATGCCGCGGCTATGATCTCATCCCTTCCCAATGTCCCCTCAAAGGAGAAGCCGTTGCCCATCACGCCTCTTTTGTATCACAGTGCTCCCATGAGCCTCAGTGATCCATTGGGATTTCCCATTGCCGCTCCCCATTTTTATGTGGATATAAGTTCGACTATTGATAAGAAGCTTGAAATGCTTGGATGTCATGAGTCTCAAAAACTATTAATGAAGCACATGCACAAGATTGATGATTTTTTTGGTGAAATGAGAAAATTCAGTCGGGAACTGGGAGAAAAATCCGGAGTGGAATATGCAGAGTGTTTCTGGCAGCATCTGGGAGGCGGGTTTCAAAAAGATCCCTTTATTCAGGAAACGTTAAAAGACTATATTCGAATGGAGAACAGAAAATGAACCAAGAAGAAAAATATCAGAAATATGCCCTATGTAGAGAAATGTTGGAGACCCCAGAGCTTATCAGGAATTTTAATGTCCCCCATTTGGATCGTTTTTTAAAGACAAGCTCAGCTTCTGAAGATATATTTCTTACCGGGGAAGGTTCCAGCAGAATCTTCCCGGCTAAAAGAGCCATAGCCCAGTCTTTGATGAAAGGAGAGAAAACCAGATTTTTTACAGAAGGGTCTACGCAGGCAATGGAGTATATGCTGATGAATAAGCCTGTTTTCGGCTCTTCAAATTCCGGCAAAACAAAGGAGCTGATTCGGCTCTTCCATCAGTTGAACCGTGATAATCATCCCGACCTGTTTGCTGTGACTGCCACCAAGAATTCAGCTTTGGAGTCTCTTTCCAAAGAAACATATGTTTTGAGCTGTGGCAGTGAAAATGCCGTAGCTGCCACAAAGAGCGTTGCCGAACAGGCCTTGTTCTATGATGCGCTGAGAGCGGCCCTGGAAGGGAAGACTCTGGACGGTCTTAATCCCCTTGCCAAAGCTGTAGATCAGGCTCTATCAATGGAAATCGATCCTGCGGTCATTCAACTGATTGCCCAAGCTGATATGATTTACTTTTCTGGTCGAAATAATGGTGTAGCAGAAGAACTCACACTTAAAACAAATGAAATTACCAGAAAGAAATCTGATTTCTTGGAAGGTACCTATGGTGCTCATGGAATTGAAGAAGTCATGAATCCTGGTGATATTCTTATCATTGTTGATCCCTTCGAAGAAGAGGAGGCTAAGTTTTTAGAATGCCTGACTGACGGGGTAGGGGTTCAGATTATTTCTATTGCGCCTAGGAAAACATCCTTTGCCCACAGCCTCGTTATTCCAGAGGCTGGAGACTTTCAAAATTATGTTGAATTGGCAGCAGGCTGGAATCTTCTTGTAGAAACCGGTCTCTCATTGGGAATCGATCTGGATACTCCTGTTCGAGCCAGAAAAGTAGGTAATGAATATACACCGGAATCCAATTGAGATGAACTTTCTCTTTTTGCACTAAGATCTTTGGAAGAGGATTTACTCTTCCGAAGATTGCATGAGTAATTCATATTCACTGGATGAGAGGCTGGAACTATCTTCAGAAGAGCTTTCCAGCTTTTCGCTGATCTCTTTTCGAATTTTCTGGACATCCATAAGATGGGCTGCCATTTTTCTTTTCAGTTCTGGAAAACGTTCAGTATCCTTTTCGGAAAAGAATGATTTTTTTTCTTCAACTGTTTCTATGAGTTTTGATAGTTTTGTTTTTAGTTTCTGAATGGAAAATAGAAAGTCATTTCGTCTGATCAGATAGGGGTTTTCCTTGAGCAGGAGATAATGCCGATTCAGAATAGCATCAATCGCAAAGATCTGATTTATGATTCTACTGGCAAAAAACTCACTGTCAATTGAGAGTTTTAATCCGTTTTGAATATTGGATATTTCTGTGTGAAGATAAAAGAGATTGTCTTCATAATGAACCTTCTCGCTCATCTATTGCTCCCCATCCTGGTTTTGTATTATATGTTTCGGCAACATGGGCATTTAGCTTGACATCAATCAGCACTTATGCTATTTTTTCTCAGCCTCTTTATTTGCTCCCTAGGAGTAAATCATATAAGTCCGCAAGGAGGATTAAATGAGATCCTATGAATTTACAGCAGTTTTCCGTGTAAAGGAAGACAACTATCCTACCGGTCTTAAGAATGTCAAAGACATTTTTGAGAAAAACGGTGTGACAACCCTATCCGAAGAAGATTTGGGTGACAGATTACTAGCATACCCCGTTCATAAAGAAGAACGCGGTCATTACCATCTGCTCAATATTGATGCAGATCCTGCAGGAATCCTTAAGATTGAAAATGCTCTGAAACTTCAGACATCTCTTCTCAAGTATCTTTTCGTTAAAAAAGAAAAGTAAGGGGTTCTTATGGCATCTGATATAAACCGAGTTGTACTCGTCGGAAGACTAACTAGAGACGCAGAATTGAAGTATACCAGCGGTGGTATGGCTATTGCTGATATCAGCCTGGCCAGTAACCGTAGTAGAAAACAGGGTGATCAATGGGTTGATGAGGCCAACTTTTTTGATATATCCCTATTCGGCCGAAGAGCAGAAGCTCTGGCTCAGTATCTTTCAAAAGGTACACAAATTGCTGTTGAAGGCCAGCTCCGGCAAGATCGTTGGGAGCAGGATGGTGTAAAACGCAGCAAGGTTACTATCGCTGCCTCAGATATTCAGCTACTGGGAAGTAGAAATGACAGGGGTCAGATGGGAGAGAATTCCTATCAGAATAATAACAAGGGAGCAGCCCCCTCCAGAAATTCTCAATCTTTTGAGTCTTACAGTAAACCTGAAAAAAGTTCGGGTGGACAGTCAGACCGGTTTGAGGATGATATACCATTTTAGGCCCTTGGTTTATCAATAGGACCGGTTTGAGTAAATTACACAAGCGGAACTGAATAACCAAATGCAAATAAGCTTCTGGAAGTGCGGTGCACACCAAGGCTTAAACGAGGACTGATTCTAAGATATTCAGTCGTGATAAATGGATATTGAATTCATGAAATAGGAGAAAAGACATGTCTGAAGATAATCAGAATGAAGGAACCGGACAGGATAATTCTGACGGTGCAAGACCTTCCGGACCCAGATCCGGTGGTCAGGACAGAGGTTCAGGAATGAGACCTCCCAGAAGAACATTTTATAAGAAAAAAGTATGCAAGTTCTGTAAGAACGGATTGGAAGTCGATTACAAAAAACCTGACTCTCTGCGTCGCTTCATCACAGAAAGAGGTAAAATCCTTCCCAGAAGAATTACCGGAACCTGTGCTAAACATCAGAGAATGCTAACAACAGAAGTCAAGAGATCCAGAGCTTTGGCTCTTCTTCCTTTTGTAACAAAATAGTTTTGGGGATGTGATTTGGAAACCGGAAAGATAGGGAAGATAACAGGCATCTCGCTCATTACGGCTCTGCTGTATAATGTGGGTATCCTCTCCCCCTTTTTTGCCATTCCACTGCAGTTTTCTGCAGCGGGCAGAAATAGGAAAATCTTCTTAATCTCTTCTGTGATTTCAATTTTTTTGATTCTTTCATTCAGGACCACAGTGCTGATTCCTTTAGAGGCTCTTGGTTTTGTCTATGTTGATGGATATATTCTGTTTCTGGCCGTCGCGGGCCTTTATGTTTGTAATTTTGAACTAAAGGGTTTTACCCTGCCTGTTCGAATTGCTTTCATTACCGCCGGAGCAGCCGCGTTAAGCCTGCTTTTATGGCCGCTGGCTCAAGGACTAAGAGAACAGATGATCATGTCACTCAATCAGATCCTACTGGTCAGCAACGAGCTGAATATTAGTGGAGTCATGGGTGACGCAGCCCTGGATGGTGAAACACTGTTTCTCATTCTACAGGATCTTGCAGGAAGTACGGGATTAGTCTGGTATTTCTTCTTTATTGCCTTTAGCTATTGGATGGGCATGAAAGTCGTGAGCAAGTCCTCAGGGGCTGTAACGGAAAGAAAATCGGAGAATTGGGATCTGCCTGAAGTCTGGGTATGGTTTCTATTCATTCCATTGACCCTTTTCTTAGTAAATAAGCTGATGATGGTACGAAATATCCATATTTTGGGAATACTTCCCTATTATGCTGTTACCAATATCATCCTGATTTCCGCCGGGGCCTATGCCATCAGAGGAATCGGTATCATTCAGTCTTATTTAAATAGAAGAAGTCTTCCCCGTCATACGCAGAGACTCATGCTTATGACCTCAGGATTTCTGATTGTTATACCAGGCGTAAATCTGGTGCTATTGATATTAACGGCAGGGCTCGGTGTATCCGAACTCTGGATAAATTACAGACTATTTGACAAGGAGTAAATCCATGAAGATTATATTAAATCAGGATATGTCCAGTCTTGGAGAGGAAGGGGATGTTAAGGTTGTAGCCGATGGTTATGCCAGAAACTACCTTATCCCCAAGAAATTGGCTGTTCAATACAACAAAGCTAACCTGAATATGTTTGAGCAGAAGAAAGTTGCTATTGAAAAAAGAAAAGAGACAAAACGAAAAGATGCCATGGGTATCAAAGAGCGATTGAGCAATGAGACTCTGGTTATTGATATGCCCGCTGGTGAAAAGGGTAAGCTTTTCGGAGCTGTTACCGCCGCTACTATCGTTGATGAATTGAATAAAATTGGTCTTGTTATTGAGAAGAAAAAGGTAGAAATTGCCGGAAATTCAATCAAACTGACAGGAACCTATACTGTAAAGGTAAAACTTTACGGAGGAGAATCTGCAGATCTTAAGGTGACCGTTAATGGTGTTCAAACCGAAGGTTCTGAGTCAAGATCTTCTCGTAAGGATGATGTGAAAGCAGAAGAAGCTGTTGTTGCAGAAGAAGCTGTTGCCACAGAAGTTAATGAATCTGAAGCCGTCGAAGATTCATCCGCAGAAGAAACTGATAATTAATCGCAGGAGCTTATGGATTCAGGTTCCCTGAAAGATAAAGTACCCCCCTATAACGAAGATGCTGAATCGGCGGTATTGGGGGCACTCCTCATTAATTTTTCTCTCGACGCCTTGGATACTGTTCGAATGTATCTGGGGGTCGGGGATTTTTTTAGAACAGCTCATCAGTATATCTTTCATGCTATTGAGCAACTGGAGAAAAGGGGTAGTGGAGTTGACCTCCTCACTCTTGTAGAAGAGCTTAAGTCAGAAGCGCTTCTAGAAAAATCAGGCGGTGTTGCCTATGTCTCCAGTCTGACCTCTTCTGTCCCTACAACCGCAAATATTGAATACTATTCCAAAATCGTCCAGGAATGCAGTATCAGGCGTCGTTTGTTATCAATTAGCGCCGATATGCATCAGCAGGCTCATGATGATTCAAAAGATACTGCAGAAATTTTGGAAGAAGTGGAACGTCAGGTTTTTGACATCAATGATAAAAGATCAGTCGACTCCATAAAATCGGCCGGAGATGTTATCAAAGAAGCCATCTTTGCCATTGAGCAACGATATTCTCAGAAGGGAGACTTTACCGGTGTGCCTTCTGGATTTGATGAGCTTGATGCCATGACAACAGGCTTTCAAAAATCAGAAATGATCGTTATTGGTGCACGTCCATCTGTTGGTAAAACAGCTTTTGCGTTGACCCTTGCCGCTAATATAGCGATTAAGAGTAAGATAAATTGTGGCTTTTTTACTTTGGAAATGACCACTCTTTCGGTTATGCAGAGATTGCTATCGCTTCAGGCCAATATCAATTCAAATAAGATCAGAACAGGTTTGTTGAAACCATCAGATTTTAACAGCCTTACCGATGCGGCGAGCAGCATCTATGATGCCCCTCTCTGGATAGATGATACCCCCAATATGAAGCTCCTCGATCTGAGGGCGCAGTCCAGAAGAATGGTCAGTAAGTTTGATGTTAAGATTATATTTGTGGACTACCTTGGACTCATCACCTTTGAAGATAAAAGGATACCACGGCATGAACAGATGGCCGAAGTGAGTCGTTCCTTGAAGGCCTTGGCACGAGAGCTGGATATTCCCATCGTCGCTCTATCTCAGGTAGGAAGGCAAACTGAAGGGAAAGCTCCTGGACTGGCCGACCTCCGAGAATCCGGTGCCATTGAGCAGGATGCGGATGTTGTTATGTTTCTTCATCGTGAACGAGGGATTGACAATCATGATGGAACACCAGAAAATATAGAAACAGAATTAATTATAGCCAAGCAGAGAAATGGACCTGTAGGTGTGGTTAAAATGGCTTTTATACCACATTTTACAAAGTTTGTACCATTGGCATACAATAGTTGAGGGAGATATTCAATGAGTTTTATTGATGATTATAAATTAGATGAAATCAAGAATGAAGTTGAAGAAGTAGCCTACAAAGAGCTTGAAAGGCAGCTTAGTGCCATTTCGGATGAAGATATCTGTAAGTGTACAGACTGTGTCCAGGACATGGCCTGTTTTGCCCTGAATCAGATCAAGCCCCGGTATACCGTTTCGCTCCTGGGCAGCCTTTTTACAAGGGTTGAAACAGAAACTCTGATCAAAGATATTGAGAAAGTAGTGCGTGAGTCTGTTGAAAAAATAAGTCAGAATCCACTACACAGCAAATCCTGACATTTCCTATCTAATTCTCATCCCTATCATTATTAGTATTTACGATCTGATATTGGGTCGAGACTTTTCTTCCCGTTGACCGACTGAATGAGTTGATACTGGACGCTACGCTTCGCTGACTGATATATGGTTTTATTGTATCATTAGAGGATATGGCGATCCAGTTGTTATCGTTGAGCATGTAATAATCCACAATCTTAGAACCTTTCTGGGGATCAAACAGAGTGAGTGATCCGTCACTGTTGATGATGTACAGAATAGATCCATGAAAGAACATATTTTCAATATTTCGGTCATAATCCCATATCTTTTTTTGTGAACCTCTCAGCCTAACGATATCACGCCCGGTAATACTGGCATACAATGTGGGTGTATAGGAGGATGAATCAACAGTCAAAATGGAATTGATCCACTCCCCATCCCTACTGTACAAGGTTTTGATGACTGATGGGTTGGATTTTAGGTGACTTCTTATCTGTGTTTCAATGGAGCCGTCATTGCTGAGCATCAAACCAACGGAATAGACAACATTTCCTTTTTCAGGACTGAATATATTGTGTATGAGGAATCTATTGTCAATAATAGGGAGGATCTCTCCAGTAGAGGTCTGTACAGTAAACAGGGGGTCCCTTCCGGTCTTCATGAGTGATTTACCGGCTAACAGAAGTGAATTGTCTACAAAATTAAGACTGACCATACCCAAAGCCGAAAAATCAAACTCTCTGATTCCCGTATGTATATTACTGATAGACGCTTCACCGCTACTTTCTAAAGCTAGAACTTGGTTTTCTCTTACAGAAAGTTGTTTGAGAGACGATTTATACTCATTATTTCTACTGAGGACTGTATCTGTATTTGGATCATATAAGACATATCCCAAGCCTTTGTTCTCTGAGGACCATATGAGCAGTTTGCCCTCATCATAGCCTTCCAGAAAGGATTCTCCCGGTAGAGGATTTTTAGTAAACTTGATATTGAGATCATTCATTCGCTTAAGATTATTAATACCGGAAGTATTGAAGAACTCACTGTTCATGGTGATCATATCATTCTCAGTGAGCATATATAGATTGTCCTGATCAAAGCTCAAGTCATGAATAGCTGAGACTATATCATTTTTGAAAATCTCAGGCTTCAGGTTCTCTTCATTGATTTGCCAGATAGTTCCGCCGCTGTCAGAAATGAAAACTCTATTTTTCACACTCAGGATTCCTCTGAAAGAATCAGTCATCCTGAAATAGCCTGTGTCATCGTTTATTCCCCCAATGACCTGTTTTGAGTTGTTCAGATAGTCCCCAGTGCTTAAGGGGGTAAAGCGCGCTGATGTGGTAGATGTATGACTGACAATCAATCTACCGGTTTCTGATTCTTTAATAACACTGATGACACCATTCTTCTGGTCAACAGAAAAGGAGATCATTGTATCGGCACTCAGGGTATCTCTGACTTCGCCGCTTAGGCGGTCAATCAAATAAAGGTTTTCTTCTTTGCTGGCAATAACATAACGTTTACCTTCTGTTTGCAAAACCGTAATTTCTTTGAGATCTTCTATTGTGCTGGATTCATTTTGGAGAGAAGACGTTCGGATATCGTAATAACGGAAGTATCCGGAATTACTATAGGTCATGATTGTTGTTTCATTAGAACCGATATATGAAAAGCTGAATAAGCCATTTAAGCGTTTCAGATAGGAATATTCTCTTCCACTCAAACTGTCATAGAGAATAACGCTAGGAGTTCCTACCTGGACGATAAATAGGAATTTGCCGCTTCCAGAATAATCAAATTGAACAGGCCTGTTGGAAAGTGTCTTCGTAAATAGATTGCGTCCCGTTTTCCAGTTCCACACCGAAAGACCACTGTATCCAGGGCGGGAAATGAGAATCGCCACTTCTGTTTTGGATGGATGAACTTTGATGCTGAGGGAACCTTCAAGCCCAGTATCTATTTGATATTCCAGGTTGTCATTCTCCAGGTTCCATACTTTAATCAAACCTGACTCGTCTGCTGTGATGAGATTATTACTGCCTTCATGATACTCCATAGCAGCAATGGATCTGCTGTGTCCTGTGTCGATAACAATTCTGTTATTCTGAGCAGAAAGACCAATGGGAATCAAAAGGAGTAGGGTTAGTAGTGATATTTTTAATTTATGCATGCTATCAGTTCCTTGAAAAAAATAATATATCATTCATCGTTGCAAATATGATCAGAGCGAATACCATGACCGTTCCAATCATCTGATACCTGTATAAAACTGTAGGATTAGGTTTTTTTTGAGTCAATCCCTCAATCATAAAGAAAAGGATTTGTCCTCCATCTAATACCGGAATAGGTAGAAGATTCATAATAAAAAGTGCCACATTAATCAGGGCAATAAATCGAAAAAAGCTCAGTAATCCTTCGCCTATACCCTGGCTGAATCCTGAAAACGCTAAATCTCCAGTCATGTAGGTGATCCGTAGTGGCCCAGAAACAGCCGACTGTAAATCGATACCCTTAAAGAGCATCGTCAAACCCTTTAAAGAATTATAGACTGTGGACCAAGTCTCTTGAAAACTGTTGATAATTGATCTTACCACCTGGCCAGGATTTGTCCTCATGGTCAAATATTCAAATTGGATTCCTGGATTTTCTATGCTACTATCTGCCTCATCAACACTCAGAAATTTTTCAAATCCGTCCCTGATAAACGATATGGACTGGAGTTCTTCACTACTCAGAATTCGGTTTATATCTAAAGCATGATGAACCTTCTTACCATTCATGGCAGTTATCCTATCGCCTTGTAATAATCCTAAACTCATGAAATCAGAATCTGGTTCCAAGGTCTTGATGGATGGTTCAATCCAAGGAAAGATGCCCAAAGAACCAGCGCCAGTTTCTTTATTGAGCTCTGGTTTTACTACAAGCTGCTGAGTTTGTCCATTACGCTCAATAGTAAATTGCATTTCCTCGTCAGGGTGCATCAATATAGCATTCTGCAGTTCGTCAAAGCGGTCTATTTGACTGCCATCTATCCTGATTATGCGATCACCACTCATTAAGCCGCTCCTATCAGCGGGATAATCCGATCTGTCTGTATACTCAGATGCCAGAACGATTCTGGATGGGTAGTAGTAAATATTGTAACCAATGATACTTATGAAGAAGAATATAAGAGATGCAAACAACAAATTCATCAAGGGGCCGCTTATGGAAACAAAGATCCTCTTCCACCAGAGAGCTCCATACATGTCGCCTTCGCTTGTCTCTATTGTTTTGGCTTTGGACTCCCAGGCCTGTATCATGGCCTGCTCTCCCTGCATTTTGCAGTAACCACCCAAAGGAAACAGAGACAAGCGGTATTCCGTGCCTTTCCACACTCTTGAAAACAGGACTTTTCCCCAACCGATGGAAAAAGCCTCTACCTTAATACCCGAGAGACGGGCGGCAATCAGATGTCCGGCCTCATGTACAACGACTACAATTGATAAACCAAAGAGTCCAAATAAAATTTTTATTATAGTCATTTTGATTTTTCCCTTATAAATTGTTCGGCAATCTCTCTGGATCTTTGATCACTTTCCAGAATTTCATCTGCCTGTTCATGCTTTTGGGACCAGTCATGTTCAAGAGTATGCTCTGTCACTGCTGCAATAGCAGAATAGGGGATTCTTTCATTCAAGAATGCTTCTACAGCCATTTCATTAGCCCCATTGTAGGCTATCGGGCTGGCATGGCCCTGGCGGGCACATTCAAATGCCAGTTTCAACATTGGGAATTTCTTTAAATCAGGCTCTTGGAATTCCAATGTTTTTCCGGCTAGATCCAAATAGGTCCAGGGTACCTTTCTCATTTCAGGATAAAATAGGGCATCCTGAATCGGGAGCCTCATATCCGGCTCGCTAATCTGTGCATATAAAGCCATATCTTTCGTTCGGATGAGGGAATGAACATAACTTTGTGGATGTATGAGAACCTTAATACAATCAACATGAAAGTCAAATAGCTGTTGAGCCTCAATGACTTCGAGTCCCTTATTGGCCATGGTAGCAGAATCGATAGAGATTTTACGACCCATTGACCAAGTTGGGTGAGCCAGTGCTTCATTGACTGTTATCGAATCGAACTCTTCAAGTTTTTTATTTCGGAAGGGTCCTCCTGAGGCTGTGAGTATCAATTCTGAAATGATTTCTTTTTTCTTATTTTCCAGGAGGAGAAAGAGGGCTGAATGCTCAGAATCAACAGGCAAAAGAGCACAGTTATGAAGGGATGCCAGATGCTTGATGAGTGAACCTGCCAGAACCATAGATTCTTTGTTGGCCAGAGCAAGATCAATGCCGCATTCCAAGGCTTTAATTGAAGGCTTGAGACCGCTAGCCCCTACAATGCCGTTCACAACAATGTCAGCATTTGAATCTTCAATTAACTGAAGAATCCCCTTACTTCCAGAGTAGGTGATTTGATCCGATGTACTTTTCTTACCGCTGAGACATAGGAGGGCTTTCGGAAACTCCCGTCCGTCTTCAAGTAGGATGGATTCATTGAGATGAGCCTGAAGTCCGCATAAAATGAAGTCTTCTGGATTTGATCTTATAATATCAAGGGTATTCCTTCCAATGGAACCGGAGGAACCCAGTATCAGTACTTTTTTCATTTTCAATCCTGTGAGGCATATTAAACTATTGCATATTGCAGGAGATAGTAAAAAACAGGTGCCGTCAAGAGGAGTGAGTCAATGGAATCAAGCAATCCGCCTCTTCCCATGATGATACTTCCCGAATCTTTGGTACCGGTTGATCGCTTTATCCCAGATTCTACCAGGTCTCCTAAAATAGTGGTGACTCCTGCCAACAACCCCAAAAAAATCATGGACCATAAAGGACCATTGAATATATGAGGTAAAAAAATCCAAGAGTTAATAGTTACAAATAAAGAGGCAAGAATTCCACCGGCAAATCCAATCAAACTTTTATTCGGGCTCACAGGAAATATATTCCTTTTGGAGTTTTTCCCAAAAAAGACGCCGAGAAACCAGGCAAAAGAATCGTTTAAATACACTGTGAGCATAAATACAATGAGGACAATGCTGGCAGAATCAAAGCTCGAAAACCGGATGATGAAGGTCAGGAAAATACCTGGATAAAACAGGCAGAGCAATGATGCCGATGCGGACTCAATAATACCCTTGAACTGGACTTTGGCCATGGTAAACGCCGGAATAACCAGTATTAACGTGGCTGCGACAAGGAAATAGAACAGAATTATACTTTCCGGTAGGAGTCCCATGACCATGAGGTAGGTCAATACCGGTAGGATCGAGGAAGCAGCAGTTAATGTTTTGACATGAATGAAAATCCCAGCGGATTTAATCATTTTTGCCATTTCATTTGTTCCGACAATGGTTATTAGCAGAACAATGCAGTTGATTGCCAGATGTTTGGCAAAGGGAATAAGGATGAGCAATGCCAAAAAAGGCAGTGATGTTCCAAATAATAGAAAACGCTTCTGGATATTTGTCATTTTTTAACTCCGCCGAAACGTCTGTCTCGGTTTTTGAATGATTTAACTGCTTCTTTAAGATCCTCAGCAGTCCAGTCAGGCCATAACTTTTCAGAAAAATATAATTCTGCATAGGCTGTCTGCCAAATGAGAAAGTTACTGATTCTCTTTTCTCCACCGGTGCGTATCAGGAGGTCTACCGGAGGTAGTTCGGGATTATCGAGGTTTCTGCCTATAATTTCAGCTGAAAGTTTTACACCCGGTGAGTCTTGAATGTGTTTATTGACGGAGCGGACAATTTCATCCTGACCTCCATAATTGATCAACAGATTTACAGTCAGTCCCTTAAAATGTGATGTCTGCTCCATGACGGTAGATAACTCATTTTGTATGTCTCCAGGGAGTCTATTTAAGTCTCCACTATGGACTACTCGGATGGAGTTCTCCTTGTAAAACTGGTATTCCTTTTTCAAATAGCTCTTGATCAGGACCATTAGAAAAGAAATTTCATCTTCAGTTCGCTTCCAGTTCTCTGTTGAGAAAACGTAGAGAGACAGGTTTTTAAGACCCATATCGGAAGCGGCTTTGACGATGGTCTTGGCCGCATTCAGTCCTTCTTTATGGCCTGCAGAACGGATTTGACCGCGGTTTTTTGCCCAGCGGCCATTGCCATCCATGATGATTCCTATATGGGAAGGGTTCCTATCCTGTGAAGTCATTAAATCTCCATTATTTCCTTTTCTTTTTCTTCAATAATGGTGCCAATCTCTTTAATATACTGGTCAGTCAGTTTTTGAATTTCATCCATACCCTTTTTCTGTTCATCTTCTGTAAATTCACCCTTTTTGATCAGCTCATTTACATCTCGACGAATGTTTCTGATTGAAACACGGCTGTTTTCTCCGACATTTTTAGACTGTTTGACAAGGTCTTTACGTCTATCTTCGGTAAGGGGTGGAATATTGATGCGGATAACTTTACCGTCATTATTAGGATTTAATGACAATTCAGATGTTTGAATCGCTTTTTCGATTCCGTTCAGTGCATTCTTGTCAAAGGGTTGAATCACGATAAGTCTAGCTTCAGGAATGGAGATATTCGCCACCTGATTTAAGGGTGTAGGGGTTCCATAATAATCCACATGGATTTTGTCGAAGAGGTTAGCAGAGGCTCTTCCTGTTCTTATGGTATTGAATTCCTCTTTTAATGCTTTGACAGTTTTCTTCATTTTGTCTTCCGCAGTTTTCTTTACAGTATTCATCCTAATTTACTTCCTCTCAGTGTGGTTTTGTACAGCATACATTTCATCGCTCTTGTTTACAAATACAAAACGCCGTAATCCTTATAAATATTTACACCCCCTGGAAATTCTCAGGGGGTGTAAAAGTATAAATTTTACTCTTCGCCGACCAGCATATAGATGTAATCGGTTAATTCAATTTTTCCACCAACAGCTTTTGCTACTTCGGCAATTGCCTGTGTAACACTCAGCTTATCATTTTTAACAAATGCCTGGTCTACAAAACAAATCTGTGAAAGATGTTTGTTCAGTTTTCCTTTGATGATTCCCGCAACTACTTTTTCGGGTTTATCAAGATTGGCTGCCTGTACCTTGAAAATGCTTTCCTGTTCAGCAATGTAATCAGAATCTACCTTGCTACGGTTCAGGTATGCGGGGCTGAAGGCTGCTGCATGAAGGGCAAGATCCATCCCCAGAGCTTTTACTTCATCCTTAGCGGCAGTATCAGAACTGTCACAGCTTAGTTTCACCATAACACCGATCTGTCCGTTATTGTGAAGATAGTCTACAACAGCATCTGTGTCTGAAACGTCCATAGTTGCGATTTTCTTCACACCCATGTTTTCTTTCAGTACAGAAATTGCTTCTTTGACTAAACCTTCAACATCACTGTTGACTTCTTTGATCTTTTTTTCTGCTACAAAATCAGCAATCTTCTGACCGGATTCTATAAATACAGCATTTTTAGCTACAAAGTCAGTTTCGCAATTCAACTCAACTGCTACAGCTGTACCATCTTTGACCGCAGTGAATACGGCACCGGCATTTGTGGAGCGACCACTTCTCTTATCTGCACTGGCGAGACCTTTTTCTTTCAGGATCTTTTCTGCAGCTGCAAAATCTCCATTGGCTTCTACGAGTGCATTTTTACAATCCAGCATTCCTGCCAGAGTTTTATCTCTTAGTTTTTTTACATCAGCTGGTGATACCGCCATGTTTCTCTCCTCTTATTCAGTAGTGTAAACAACATCGCTGTCGTCAACTTTTGCAGCTTCAGCGGGAGTGTCTTTTTCTTTTGATTCTTCTTCAGGAGTTTCAACTTCAGCTTCTTTGGCTTCATCTTCATCCTGCAGGCTTTCAATGACTTCAAGGCCAATCTCATTGTCGGCTTCCACAACTGCGTTTGCAATGATCTGTGTAAACAGACTGATAGCTCTAATGGCATCATCGTTTCCGGGGATTGGATATGTAATTCCATCGGGATTACAGTTTGTATCTACAACTGCAATGATGGGAATGCCCATTCTTCTGGCTTCCGCAACGGCGATGGCTTCTGTTTTTGTATCAATAATAAAAATAACTCCGGGGAGTTCGGACATGTTCTTGATACCACCAAGGTTTTTCTCAAGTCTGCCTTTTTCTTTAAGGAGCTTGGAAACTTCTTTCTTGGTAAGCTGTTCAAAAGTTCCATCAACTTCCATCTTCTCAATTCTCTTGAGCTGGTGGAGAGATTTTTTAATTGTTGAAAAGTTAGTCAGCATGCCTCCGAGCCATCGATTGTTGACATAAAACATGTCACATCGTTCCGCTTCTTTGGCAATGGCAGCCTGTGCCTGTTTTTTTGTTCCAACAAACAGAACAGATTTTCCGCTTAATACTGTTTTACGAACTACATCGTAAGCTTCACGGATTGAAACTATTGTTTTCTGGAGGTCGATAATATGTATCCCGTTTCTCTGAGAAAAAATAAATTTTTTCATTCTGGGATCCCAGCGTTTGGTCTGATGACCAAAGTGTACACCTGACTCGAGCAGGTTTTTCATTGTTACTACAGCCATGTAGTCTCCTATTTCCACTTTCAAAAATAAAGTGGTCCTTCGCTTAGTCTCAGCTACAGTAAAGATTTATCAAGCAAATCTTTTGCAGCCGGAAAATTAGTTGCTGAAATTCAGCAACCTTAAGATGGCATAGAATCGATTTATTGGCAACCCCATAACATTGTAGAATGTCCCATTGAGGGAAGAAACATATTTGCCTCCGCACCCTTGTATTCTGTAAGCGCCGGCGACTCCTTGCCACTCCTTTGTATCAAGGTAGGATTCAATCTCCATTTGATCCATTGAGCTGAAGGTAACATCAGTACTTTCTAGGTCTGAGATAAAAGTTTTGCTCAAGGGTGAATACACACTGAAGGCTGATATAACTTGATGGGTACGTCCCTGAAGACGGGATAGAATTTTTCTTGCTTGCTGTCTATCGTCAGGCTTGCCTATCTTCTCATCATCCAGGGCTATCAGTGTATCTGCTGTTAGAATCCAAGCGTACTTTGCCAGCTCTGGTTTCTGATCCAAACAGGCCTTCATCTTGAGTTCTGATAAATCTATTGCCAGATCAGCAGCATGACGACTCTGGTCCATGGGTTCTTCTGCCTGTATTCTCACGACCTGGCAGGTCAGACCCATCTGTTCTATTAGCAGTTTTCTTCTGGGAGAACCCGAGGCTAGATGGATTGCAGGATGAGTCACTGGTCATTCTCTCTTTTATTGACCAACCAGGAGGGCATCTGAAGATGAAAATAGACAGCTAGTGAACGGAATAAGAATATGAAGGATATGGCTGTGATCGAAGGGATATGAGAGTCCGGCAGATTCAGCTTTAAAAGAATATACAAGAGAATTCCCAATAATGCTGGGGAGGCATAAAGTTCTTTTGTTATCAGAAGATTAGGTCTTCCCGTCAGTACATCTCTCATCACTCCTCCACCCATTCCTGTGATCATGGCCATAATGAGGGCCACGGGGTAAGAATATCCAAGGTTTATGGTTTTTTCAAAGGCTTGAATGCAGAAGTAGGCGACTCCCAGGGCATCAAAGTAGAGGAGCATTCTATATCTAGCCTCATTGATCTTTGAAATTTTCAATAGAAAGAAAATGAGAACAGAGGCGATGATTGATACTAATATATAGTTAAAATCTTGGACCCAGAACACGGATGTATTCAATATTGTGTCCCTGAGTGTTCCTCCCCCTATGGCAGTGATCACTCCCAATACTACGAGGCCGAGGATATCTCTGTCTTTCCGTATGGCCCCTAAAACACCGGTGATGGCAAACACGGCCACAGCTGCCTGACCCAAAATATATTCAATCATAATAGAGTATTATAGAGATCATTTTAGAAGCTTTCCAGCAGTGTCATGATCAGGGTGTTTCAGAGGCAAAAAGGTTCAATTCCATTTGTGCCTCTGGTTCTTTATATAAGTCACCCTGGAGCTTTCCCAGGGATAGTCCAAGGAGTCGGACCGGGATGGCTCCTGCATCAGTTTTTTTTAAAAGTCCCGGAACAAGACTGATGATATCATCCTTATTCTTTAATGCAGTAGGACTCTGTACGGATCGGGTGCATAGTCTGAAATCATGGTATTTCACCTTCAATGTCAATTGTCTGGCCTGGAGGTTCTGCCTCTTCAGGTCTTCTTCAATTCGAGCACTGATTTGCTCCAGTTCTGACATAATTTCACCTGAGTCTGTCAGGTCTGATGTGAATGTATTTTCTCTTCCCAAAGATTTTCTTCTGCGCTCTGGTACAACTGGCCGGTTATCTATGCCTCTTACAGCATTGTAGTAATAGCTCCCTGATTTACCAAAGGCTTCCAGGAGTTCATACATTTCCAATTTTTTAAGATCGAACCCATTCTCTATTCCCATGGATTTCATTCGGGCTTCCGTCTTTTTGCCGATTCCCCAGAATTTACGGATGGATAATTTTTCAATAAACTCTTCTGCTTCCTGCGGTCGTATGACCGTCATACCATTTGGTTTTTGTATATCCGAGGCTATTTTGGCTATAAATTTATTAAAAGAGACTCCCGCAGAAGCCGTGAGCTGTGTTTCTTCATAGATTTTTTGTCTTATTTCCTGGGCAATCATGGTAGCTGATGGATTATTCACCTTGTTTTCTGTCACATCCAGATAGGCTTCATCCAGACTCAGTGGTTCAACCAGGTCTGTGTATCTAAAAAAAATACTCCTGATGATATCTGAAGCTTCTTTGTATTTTTCAAAATTGTGATGAGACACAAAGATAGCATGTGGACAGAGTTTGTAGGCCTGAACAGAAGGCATAGCTGAATGTATGCCATATACTCTGGCCTCATAGGAGCAGGTGGAAACAACCCCCCTGCTGTTAGGTGGTCCTCCCACTACAACCGGTTTCCCCCGTAAGGATGGATTGTCTCTTTGTTCTACCGATGCATAGAAAGCATCCATGTCTACATGAATGATTTTTCTCATAATTGTATACTATACTTTCGTTAAGTGGTAATCAAGTGAATTTAATTTGCTTTAGTTTCTGATTTTCAATATATCAATATATAAGCTGATATATAGCACGGGCTCTAGCCACAAAAAGGATGGTCCTCCATACGGAAAACATCGGTTTCTAGCAAAAATGAGCTCATTGAAAAACTACGGAATACCGCTCTTGTCCGCAGCAGTGATTCCGACTAATATGGGATAATATGTCTGATTTTGATAAAACGTCATCTCATGGTAAAAGAGCTAAAAAACAGAATGGTAAAGTGATCAATCCTCTCATCATTCCCCTGCAAAGGGATCTTAAGAGAGTTCGGGGCTGTGATTTTCACTCTTTACGCAGAGATTTATACCGCCTGGAAAAAAAAACAGAGCTTATGGAAGATTCACAGGAGCTGATCAGCTTCAAGGGCAAAATACAGAGTTCTCTGGAAGAGAAACAGAGGCGCCTACTTCGTAAAACCAGATACAACTGGAATCCTGACCTGCCTATAACTTCCCGGAAAGATGAGATTATCAAGACCATAAGAGATCATCAGGTCGTCGTTCTTGCGGGAGAAACCGGGAGTGGTAAAACAACCCAGATTCCCAAATTTTGTATGGCCGCCGGTAGGGGTATAGAAGGGAAAATCGGATGTACCCAGCCCCGCAGGATTGCCGCCTTGACTGTGGCAGAAAGGATTGCCCAGGAACTGGGTGAACCAGTTGGCCAGAGTGTGGGATATAAAATTCGTTTTCAGGATAAAGACAAGGCCAGCAGCACCATAAAAATCATGACTGATGGAATCCTTCTGGCCGAGACTCAAAGGGACGCATTCCTCAATGAATATGACACCCTCATCATCGATGAGGCTCATGAACGGAGTCTGAATATTGACTTTATTTTAGGGTACCTCAGGCAACTTTTAAAAAAAAGAAAAGATCTGAAGCTGGTTATAACATCCGCCACTATCGATACAAAAAAATTCTCACAGGCTTTTGATAACGCACCGGTCATTGAAGTTTCGGGAAGAACATATCCTGTAGAAGTTCGCTATGATAAGGAAGACTACAGTGAAGAAGGATCGTTGGCCGAAAGAGCGGCAACAGCGGCAAATCGCCTGATTTCAAGAGATTCCCAGGGAGACCTGTTGATCTTCATGCCCACAGAGCAGGATATCCGTGAGTGTTGCGATATCCTCTCGGGACAGCAGAAGGGAGCCCTCATCCTCCCCTTATACGCCAGATTATCCTCGTCAGATCAAAAAAAAGTCTTTGCTTCATCCGGGAACAGAAAAATCATCGTCTCCACCAATGTCGCCGAAACGTCTTTGACCATTCCGGGAATTAAATATGTAATCGATACGGGGATGGCCAGGCTGGCACAGTATTATCCTTCCACAGGTACGTTTGCCCTGCCTGTCATGGCCATTTCCCGGAGTAGTGCGGATCAGAGAAAAGGGCGTTGCGGGCGTGTGGAGAATGGAATTTGTGTCCGTCTTTATACGGAAGAAGATTTTGAAAGCCGTCAGGAGTTTACCCCCGCAGAAATATTACGGACCAATCTAGCAGAGGTCATTTTGAGGATGCTCTCCTTGAAGCTGGGTGATCCGGGAGCTTTTCCCTTCATAGATCCTCCCACTTCCACGGGGATCAGTGACGGATATAAGACCCTTTTAGAGTTGGCCGCTGTAGAAAAAAAGGGTGGTGGAAAGAATCAAAGCTATACCCTGACTCATCTAGGAAGGACCATGGCATCCATGCCCATAGACCCTCGGTTGGCAAGGGTCATTCTAGAAGCCTCTAAGGAACGCTGCCTGGAGGATGTTTTGATCATAGCCTCTTCATTGAATGTCCATGATCCCAGGGAAAGGCCTCAGGATAAGGCGGGTTCGGCCGATCAGGCTCATGCTAAATTCAGACATGACGAATCAGATTTTATGACCCGTCTAAATATTTGGCGGTATTTTGAGAAAAATTATGACACAACAAAAACTGGACATTTGAGAAAATTCTGTAAGGAAAATTATATCTCCTTCAGGAGGATGCGGGAGTGGCAGGATATATTTCGTCAGTTGAAACAGCAACTGGAGGAAAAAGGCAATAAGGTCCGGGCTTATGAAGGGAATGAAGAGAACTATCTTCCTTCCATCCATCGATCTATCCTTTCCGGTTTTCTCTCCCATATCGCCCTTAGAAAGGAGAAGGTCTACTACAGGGCCACCAGGAATCGGGAACTGATGATTTTTCCAGGTTCCGGACTCTTTGGGGGCAAAAGAGCCGGAGATTGGATCGTCTGTGGAGAAATTGTCAAAACCTCAAAGCTCTTCGGCCGCATTGTTGCCAATATTGACCCTGCCTGGCTTGAGGATCTGGGAGCTCATCTGGTCACAGAGAGCTACCATAGCCCTGTTTGGTCTCAGGACAAGGGAACCGTAATCGCAGTTCGGCAGAAACGGCTCTTCGGATTTATTATTGCCGAGGGGACCGTCCCTTATGGACCGGTGAATCCGGGAGAGGCTACGGACCTCATGATACGAGGAGCTTTTCTGGAAGGAGCTATCCGGGATATTGAAAGCTTCCCCTTTCTTGAAAAAAACAGAAGTCTCATTGATTCCATCATGAATATGGAAAACAAGATCAGAAGGCGGAATCTTTTGGTCACCGATGAAGAACTCTTTCTCATCTATAAACAGAGGCTTGGAAACCAGGTCTATGATCTTGGGCTTCTTGAAAAACTTCTAAGAGAAAAAGGACCGGACTATCTCATCATCAGCGAAGCCGAGCTGCTGAAGGAACAGGCTGATCATAATATTTTAGCTCAATTTCCAGACACACTGAGTATTGGAAATGTGGACGTCTCTGTTGAATATAATTTTGAACCCGGTAAGGATGAAGATGGAGTCACCCTTCAGATTCCTCTTCAGGAGGCTACGAAGGTACAGCCCACTCAATTGGATTGGGTGATTCCCGGTCTTCACAGAGACAGAATCACCGCGCTGATAAAGGGGTTGCCTAAAAAAACAAGGAAACAGCTGACTCCCGTTAATGCAACGGTGGATGAAATTATTAAAAATATGGAGCTTCAGGATGATCAACGCCTGACTCGTGCGCTCAGTGAATTCATCTATAAAGAATGGGGAATCAATGTGCCTCTGGATGATTGGGATGAGTCCGCCCTGCCGGAACATCTGAAAATCAGAATTGCTGTGACTGATGAACGGGGACAGGTGATCGAATCGGCCAGAGACACGGAAGTCCTTTTTAAAAAGCATGAAGCGACAATCGACAGCAGAGTCCTGAAAAACAGCAGAAAAGAATGGGAACGATCGGGCATAAAGAGCTGGGATTTTGAAACCCTTCCGGAAGAAATTAGCAAGACAGCTAAGAAAGGGGTTCTTTTTAGGCTCTTTCCGGCTTTAAAAGATTGTGGTGATGACAGTGCGGCCATTGTCCTTCTCGAGGATAAGGAAGAGGCTGCCGATATTCATCATAAGGGTGTCGCCCTGCTTTTACGACTGAGTTTTGCCAAAGAAGTCAGGTCTTTCAAGCAAGAATTGGCTAATGAATTTCCATTTCAGGATGGAGCTGCCTATTTAGGAGGATTGAAAGAGCTTGAAAGGCAGATCTGGAATCGTGTCTTCCTTGATATTGCATCAAAACCAGTTCGAAAGGAGAAGGCCTTTCAGTCTCTTGTTAAAAAAACGGCACCCGAATTGTATCAGAGAGCAGAGATCCTTTATAAACAGACAAAATTGATTATCCAAGAGTTTAAGAGTATCAGGCTCTTTCTTTCACAGGCTCAGCGCAAAGGGAGGGCCATGAAATATATAGAATCCAGAAGACAGGAACTTGAAGAATTGATTCCGAAAAATTTTATTGAACTCTATCCCTCAGAAAAGCTGAATGAATTGATTAGATATATGAAACTCATAAGGATCCGTACAGAAAAAGGTATCCTTGATCCGGTCAAAGACGAAGAACGGGAAGCCCGATTTAGAAGGTACTGGAACCGCTATGAGAAGATTGTCCTGGGTCTACCAGAATGGATCTCTCCTGAGAGACGGTGCGAAGTGGATGCTCTGTGGTGGTATTTTCAAGAGTACAAAATCTTTCTCTTTGCTCAGGAGATGAAAACGAAGGAAAAAGTATCTGATGAGAGGATCGAAAAGAGGGTTGAGAATCTGCAGGTAATGTTATGACTCCTTATCAAAGGTTCCTCTTGGCCCTGGGGCTGATATTCTCTCTTATTTTTTCCGGCGTAGCTGGATATATTGTTCTGGAAGGTTGGTCTTTCAGTGATAGCCTGTATATGACCTTTGTGACCATTTCTACCGTAGGTTTCGGAGAAGTGAATCCTTTATCCACGGGAGGACGATATTTCACGATCTTCCTCATTTTGGTGAGTCTACTGGTCATAGGATACATAATTACAACCTTGATGTCTTTTCTGTTTGAAGGGCAGCTGCTTCATGCAATGAGGGAGAGAAGAATGAAACATTTTTTAATGCAGATGAAAGATCATTTTATTATTTGTGGATTTGGCGAAGTCGGAAAAGAGACGGCGGAAGAGCTTAATCGTCATAAGATTCCCTTCGTCATTGTGGATCTTAGCCTGAGCGAAGGCGACAGAGCCCGGTTCTCAGATTATGTCATGATTGAGGGGGATGCCTCTGAAGAGGAAATCCTGGAACAGGCTAAAATCATGAAGGCCAGGGGATTGATCAGTTGTCTTCCAGAGGATCCGCAAAACGTATTCACCGTTTTGACGGCACGGCAGATGAATTCAAATCTTCAAATTGTATCCAGAGCCTCCCTGAAAAGGACTGTCTTGAAATTGAAAAAAGCCGGTGCCAATAGGGTCATTACTCCAAAAGCCATCGCTGGAAAGCAGTTGGCCACAGTGAGCATAAAGCCCGAAGTTATGCACTTCTTAGAGACTATTTCATCCGGTGAGAGTGATGCCATCCATATCGAAGCCTGTACCCTGGAAAAAGGATCGGGATTGATTGGGAAGTCTCTTAGGGAGAGCAATATAGGACAATATACCGGTGCCGTAGTTATTGGGATTTTAAATGCACAAGGTGTTCTTAGGAGCAATCAGACCAACAGGAGTACCATTTCTACCATTGAATTGGAGGAAGGAGATATTCTGATGGCTATGGGTAGTGAGGAGCAGCATAAGTCTCTCTTGAACTTTTCAAGAGAAAAATAAACTCTCCCGGATTTCTCCGGGAGTTTTATACTTAATCTTAATTAGTATTTCTCTTCTCTCAAAAGATTCAAAGCAGAACCAGCCTTAAACCAGCGAATCTGCTCTTCATTTAAGGTGTGGACTGCTGTAAATGACTCTTTTGAGCCATCTGCATGGTTGAGGATCACCTTAATAGAAGAGGAGGGAGCAAGCTTCGTCACACCCTCCAAGGAAATTCTGTCATCTTCACGGATTTTCTCATAATCATCGGGGTTTTCGAAGCTTAAAGCCAAAAGACCCTGTTTCTTGAGGTTTGTTTCATGAATCCGTGCAAAACTTTTTACAAGAACGGCACCGCAACCCAAAAGACGTGGGCTCATGGCTGCATGTTCTCTGCTGCTACCTTCACCATAGTTTTCATCTCCTACGATGATGAATGACAGACCTTCCTTCTTGTATGACCGGGCATTTTCTGAAAAAGACTTGGATTGTTCACCGCTAATAAGGTTTTTACCCTTGCCTGTTTCACCAGTAAAGGCATTGACTGCACCACTAAGCATATTGTCAGAAATCTTGTCCAGATGACCTCTAAATTTCAACCAGGGACCTGCCGGGCTGATGTGGTCAGTAGTACATTTGCCCTTGGCTTTGCACAGCAGAGGAAGATCAACAGGATCTTTACCATTCCAGGGTGCAAAGGGAGTTAATAATTGCAGGCGTTCTGAATCATCGGCAACAATGACTTTTGTATCCTTACCAGCTGGCGGTTGAAATCCGGATTTACTATCTTTGTACCCTTTTAAAGGGAGCTCATCGCCCCGGGGTGGGTCAAACTTGACACTCTCTCCTTTTTCGTTAGTGACTGTATCTGAAATCGGATTAAAATCCAGTTTGCCTGTTATCCCCATGATGGTGACCATCTCGGGGCTTGCTATAAAAGAAAGAGTCTCGGGATTTCCGTCATTTCTTCCTCTGAAATTCCTATTGAAACTATTTACCAGACTGTTTTTGACACCTTTTTCAATGTCTTCTCTCTGCCATTGTCCAATGCATGGTCCGCAGGAGTTGGACAGGATAGTGGCACCCCCTTTGATCAGTATCTCCATCTGACCGTCTCTTTCCAGTGTCTCTTTCACGAGTTGAGAACCCGGTGAGATAAGGAGGGGGAGGGCTGGTTTTATCCCTTTTTCTAAAGCCTGGGCCACAATAGATGCAGATCTGTCGATGTCTTCATAGGACGAATTGGTACAACTACCAATCAAGGCTGCAGTCAGATTCGTAGGCCATCCTTCCCGTGCCGCTTTCTGCTTCATCTCAGAGAGGGAGCTTACCGCATCGGGTGAGTGAGGTCCTGTAATCTGTGGTTCCAGTTCACTCAAATTTATTTCGATGAGCTGGTCATAAAATTCAGTAGGATTCAATGACACTTCTTCGTCGGCACAAAGAATATCAATATTTTTCTCAGCGGCAGATGCCAGAGGCTGTCTTCCAGTCGATTCCAGGAAGGCTGCCATTTTGGCATCAAAAGGAAAGAGAGAACAGGTTGCACCTAGTTCTGCCCCCATATTGGTAATGGTGGCTTTTCCTGTACAGCTGATGCTTTCACAGCCCTCACCAAAATATTCGATTATTCTATTTGTTCCACCTTTGACTGTGAGAATTTCAAGGAGTTTGATGATAATATCCTTGGCGGAAGTCCACCCGCTAAGAGAGCCTGTCAGTTTTACACCGACGATTCCGGGATTCTTTACTTCCCAGGGCAAGCCGGCCATGACATCTGAAGCATCTGCTCCACCGACACCGCTGGCAATCATTCCCAGACCTCCCGCATTGGGGGTGTGAGAATCTGTACCGATCATCATTCCTCCAGGGAAGGCGTAGTTTTCCAGAATAATCTGATGAATTATACCCGCTCCCGGTTCCCAGAAACCTATGTTGTACCGGCTTGAAGCAGAAGAGAGGAAATCGTAGACTTCCTTGTTTTCAGCTTTGGCACGGTTCAAATCTTCTTCATTACCCTTGAAAGCCCTGATCAGATGATCACAGTGAACTGTCGCCGGAACGGCTGATTCCTCTTTTCCACTGAGCATGAATTGGAGAATGGCCATCTGAGCCGTGGCATCCTGCATAGCCACTCTATCGGGTTTGAGGAGGAGAAAGCTTTTTGATCTGCTTAGATCCTGGCTTTCTGGATTTTGGAGATGTCCGAATAGTATTTTTTCACTCAGAGTTAGTGGTCTGGCCAGACGTTTTCTGATGATTTCCAAGTTGAATCTTGTTTTTTTGTAAGTGTTTTCTACTAATGTCAGGGGGCTTGAGCGATCCGCCATAGAGACTCCTTAAGGTTTGATAGATCTGCTGTTCTTCTTTGTGAGTTCTCTCTCTGACATTGAGAGGAAGAACATTGTCTTGATACTCTAGTATTATTACAGGAATTTCGGGAAAAAATCAATTTACCGGTTAAAATCTGAAATAAACTATGCCTACAGTCGTTCTTTTTCACTCAGATATATTTTAGAAGATTTGCTCTCTGATCCGAGACTTATTGTTTTGACGGGCAATATTTTTTATATTTAGTTCATGTCTACGAAAGCTCAGGAGTCTGACCTATGAAACACCACCGGAAGAAAGGTTTTTTTTCTTCGATCTTCGCATCTTTAAACCTGCTCCGACTCATTATAATTAACCTTGTTTTCTGGTCTATAGTGATTCTGATCCTCATCTCTTTTCTTCCTTCTACGGTACAGGTTCCCCATAATTCACTCCTGTATTTGAAGCCTGTAGGAACTCTGTCAGAAATGAATGATGGAGACGCGCTTCCTCAATGGATGGAGGCTCTTGCCGGACCAGTCTCAGAGACTTCCGCTTTTCGACTTTCCAGGACAATCCGTACCGCAGCCGAAGACAGAAGGATCAAACTTTTGGTAATGGATCTTTCAGAACTTCAGTATGCTTCATTGGCTGTATTACAGGAAATTGAGTCGGATATCCGTTATTTCAGAAGTAAAGGGAAGTCCCTTTTCACTTGGGCAGATCACTACAACCTCTATAGCTATTACCTTGCATCTGGTGCTGACAGTGTATATATGGACCCCATGGGACAGGTACTCCTTCCCGGCTTCAGCCTATATAAAACGTATTATGGAAAGGCTATGGATAAATGGAATCTGGAAATGGCTTACTTTCATGCAGGTGAGTTTAAATCCTATGGGAATTCATATATTTCTTCTTCCATGTCGGAGGATATGAAAGAAGAAAATAGACGTTGGTTAAACAAACTCTGGTCACAGTATGTCTCGAGAGTTGGTGAAAACAGAGGTTTAAAACCAGGCCAACTGGAATCCTGGATTCAAAATTATCCTTCCCTAATCAGCAAACAGGGGGCGTCAGAATCCTCAGCGGCCTTGTCTTCCCAATTAATTGACTCTCTGTTGAATTTTTCAGAATTTGACAGAGAAATGATGAGACATTTGGAAGAGGGAAGTGATTCTGTCGTGATGGGAGCCGATTATGAAAGGCTCCTAGATCGAGAGGCTTCTATTCAGGGAGAAAAAACGGTCGCCGTTCTTTCTGCTGCGGGACAAATTCACCAAGGAGAAGGCTCTCCCTGGTCTATCGGGTCTGACTCTTTGATCAGTAGCTTAGACGAGATTGGGGCAGATAGATCTGTGGGAGCTCTTGTATTAAGACTGGACACAGGAGGGGGGAGTGCCTACGCATCAGAGTTAATCCGACGTAAACTCATTGAACTCAAAACCAAGGGAAAGACTGTTTTGATTTCAATGGGGGGAGTTACCGCTTCGGGTGGCTATTGGATTGCCACTGCAGGGGATGAAATTTGGACGGCTCCAGGAACAATCACAGGGAGCATCGGAGTATTCACACTTATTCCTCAGGTCGCTTCATTTGCAGAAGAAACATTAGGCATTCGTTCGGATGGTGTCGGGACGACCTGGATGAGCGGTCAGGAAAGGATTGACCAGCCCTTGAATAGCCAGTCCAAGACTGTTTTTCAGAGTTCCGTCAATCATACTTATGAGCAGTTTTTAGAACTGGTATCCGAGAGCCGAAATCTGGAAATGAAAACACTGAGGCCCTTGGCGGAAGGTAGGATATGGAGTGGTGAAGAGGCTGTGGAGATTGGGCTGGCCGATCACAGTGGAACACTCCAGGAAAGCATTGCCGCGGCTGCATCTCTTGCCGGTCTGGAAGAGTTTAATATCCGTTATCATAGGCAGGGTACCATGAGTTTACGTCAGAGCCTAATGAAGCTGCAACAAGGCAAAATTTCCATTTTTGATTTCCTACCGGGAATTGATGTTTCTATGCCGGAACTCGTTCCTGGAAGAGTCTACGCTTTATCTCAGTTGGGGAATAAATAAAAGATTGGAATAAAGATGCTAATGGTGTTAGATTCATAGTTATGGAAATTATACTGCCTTTGGAAATTATCAATAATATGCCCTGGGTCTGGCTTGGTATTGCTGTAGTCATGACTGTCATAGAAGGTTTGACAATGGGAATGACCACCGTCTGGCTGGCTTTGGCCGCCCTGATCTGCATGGTTCTTGCGTTCATAATGCCTTCTGCTACGGCACAAATTGTTGTTTTTTTAGTCCTTTCGATTCTCATGCTTATATTTACCCGTCCTCTGGCCGTCAGGAAAATGAACATGGGCAAGGAAAAAACCAATGCCGACCGTTTAATCGGTATGAATGGGATTGTGCAGATTCCGGTGAGCGCCGATAAACCAGGGCAGGTCAAGGTGGCAGGTCAGGTTTGGACTGCTCGTCCGGAAGACCCGAAGAGTGTTTTTAACTCGGGTGATCAGGTCCAGGTCATCCGCATTGAAGGAGTCACTATCATCATCGCGAAACCGGCAGAATAAACTGCCATAATATATTAGGAGAAAAAATATGAATTCATCTTGGCTATTAATTGCCGTATTACTTTTTTTGCTGATTCTATTGATTAAAAATATTAGAATCGTTCCCCAGGCTAATGCCTTTATTCTTGAAAGGCTGGGAGCCTACCAGACCACATGGGAAGTAGGGCTCCATGTGAAAATACCTCTTGTGGACAGGGTCTCAAACAAGGTTTCCATGAAGGAAAATGTCATTGACTTCGATCCTCAGCCTGTTATCACAAAAGACAATGTGACAATGCAGATTGATACGGTTGTCTATTACCAGATTACGGATGCAAAACTTTTCACTTACGGAGTAGACAGACCCATCTCTGCCATTGAGAACTTAACGGCAACCACTCTGAGGAATATCATTGGTGATTTGGAGTTGGATGAAACACTGACTTCACGGGATGTCATCAATACAAAAATGCGGTCTATTCTAGATGAGGCTACTGATCCCTGGGGGATCAAAGTCAACAGAGTGGAAGTCAAGAATATCCTTCCTCCTGCGGATATACAGGAAGCCATGGAAAAGCAGATGAGAGCCGAAAGAGGCAGACGTGAGGCCATCTTGAGAGCCGAAGGTGAAAAGATGTCGGCGATTCTCATGGCTGAGGGTGTGAAACAGTCCACCATTTTGAAGGCCGAAGCCGATAAAGAATCCGCTATTCTTCAGGCAGATGCCAACAGAGAGCGTTCAATACGTGAGGCAGATGGTGAAGCCGAAGCAATTCTGAAAGTTCAGGAGGCGACTGCCAAGGGACTGACCATGATCAAGGATGCCCATGTGGATGCCGCGGTCATTCAGCTCAGGAGTCTGGATGCCCTCGCCAAAGTAGCCAACGGTCAGGCGACTAAAATTATCATTCCCTCCGAGATCCAGAATCTTGCCGGATTGGCGGCTTCTCTAAAGGAAATCAGTCAATAATCTTGAAAGTATAGTCGATGAAATACCCGGAATATTAGATCTTCCGGGTATTTTTTTATATCTCAATTGCATGGTCATCCATAAAAATAAGTTTTTTAATCTCGATGTTAGAATCTGCATGGTACAATGTATGACAGCTAGGAATGTGGAGTCAGCAACAATGCAAAAACAAGAGATCTCGCTAAGAGTTAAAATGAGTTATGGGGCGGGTGCTTTCGGGAAGGATTTGGTTTACGGTCTTGTTGCCACCTTTATAATGTTTTATTTTACAGACATTGTCGGAATTGCGCCCTTATTTCTTGGAGGCCTTTTTTTTGTTGCCCGTTTGTGGGATGCCATAAACGATCCAATTATGGGTATGATTGTTGATAATACACGAACAAGATGGGGTAAATTCAGACCCTGGATTTTAAGCGGTACACTTATCAATTCCATTGTTTTACTGCTTTTATTTTATAACCCTTCATTTTCTTCTCTGGTGAAGTATATTTATATTTCAATTGTCTATCTTCTTTGGGGTATGACCTACACAATCATGGATATTCCCTACTGGTCTATGATTCCTGCTCTATCCTCTAATCAGAGTGAGCGAGAAAAACTGGCTGTCATCCCTAGAGTCTTTGCTTCATTGGGGTTTTTTACGGTGGCTTCAGCGGGTCTTATATTTGTTGAGAAGGCTGGAAAAACAAATATTTTTGGTTTTTTGAATCATCTATCCATACAGGAAAAAGGATTTTTTCTATTATCTGCCTCTATCTCTATCATTTTTATTGGTACAATTCTCATTACATTTTTTAATGTAAAAGAAGAAGCTGTCTCTAAAAATAATACTTCCCTTAAGGATCTTTTCCGGGTCCTGTTCAGAAACGATCAAGCTCTTGTTGTTATGGTCACAATGATCATATTTAATTCTGTCACCTATATCACAACAGGATTAGGATTGTATTTTTTCAAATATAACATGAGTAATGAATTGCTCTTTTCTCATTTTACTATTGTTGCTGGGATTTCACAGGTTCTGGCAATGGTTCTTTTTCCAGTATTCACAAAAAGAATAAGCCGAAGGAAGATTTTTCAATTATCTGTTCTTCTTCCCATTCTCGGGTACGTACTTCTATTTTTAAGCAGTCTTTTTGGGAAACAATCCATTTCAATACTTCTGGGTTGCGGGGTAATCCTTTTTTTTGGTCTTGGACTGTCTCAGGTCCTATCCACTGTTTTGCTTGCAGATTCAGTAGATTATGGTGAATGGAAATTAAGACAGAGGAATGAGGGTGTCATATTCTCTATGCAGCCTTTTGTCGTTAAGTTTGCCAGTGCAACCAGTGCTCTTGTGATTGGTGCCGGTTTAACCATATTCAAATTCAAAGCCAATGAGATTCAAAGTGAGTTCACCTTAAATGGAATTCGCATGATGATGTTTCTATTACCAATATTGGGTTTAGTATTGTCACTGTACATATATAATAAATACTATAAGATCGATAAAAAATTTTATAATACAATTATTGATGAAATCGGAAAGAGAGAGGAATCCCCCGTCTATGATTCACTATAACAAATCCAGCCGGCAATTTCATTTACAAACAAAGGCTTCCAGCTATGTATTACAGATCCTAGAGACGGGTCATCTTGCTCATTTATATTTTGGAAAAAAAATCCGTCATCGGAATGATTTTGAGAACTTTATTGATCAAAAAAAAATCTCCTACGGTTCAACCACTTCTTATAATAGACTCATTGATGGTTTTTCTCTCCAACATGAACTTCTTGAATACAGCTCCTATGGCAAAGGAGATTACCGAAACCCTTCAATTTCGCTGCTCTCTAATGATGGAAATCGAACTTTTGATTTTATTTATCAATCTCATCAGATATTTACAGGAAAAAAAGAGTTAGACGGTTTACCATCCTCCTATGCATATGAAAGTGAAGATGTACAGTCTTTGGAATTGATCCTTGAAGACAAATGCTATGAGCTGAGATTGATCCTCAGCTACAGCATTTTTCATGACAAAGACGTCATCAGTAGATCTGTGAGTTTACAGAATAGGGGGAAACAAGTCCTCATTATTGATAAAATCAGCAGTTTTTCACTTGATTTTGACAAGCCTGATTTTGATCTTGTGACTCTAGATGGAAGCTGGATCAGAGAACGGTTTTCCCATCGTCGTGCTTTAAATTATGGAATGACAGAAATCAGTTCACGTAGAGGCGTCAGTGGGAGTGATCATAATCCGTTTATCCTCTTATGCGATTCAAATGCTAGTGAAATTTCAGGGAATGCCTATGGGTTTGCCCTTATCTATAGTGGAAACCACAGTAGTTCTGTTGAAGTGAATACCCATGACAAAACCCGCATCCAGATGGGAATAAATGATTTTGATTTTTCCTGGAAATTGAATGAAAATGAGATCTTTCAGTCTCCAGAAGCACTACTTGTGTTTTCAGATAAGGGTATAAACGGGATCAGTTCTATGTATCATAGATTCATTCGCTTCAATATAGTCCGGGGACCATGGCAGTTTAAAGAGAGACCTATATTATTTAATAACTGGGAAGCTACCTATTTCAAATTTAATGAAAAAAAACTGCTCAGCCTAGCAAAAGAGGCAAAAGCATTGGGAATGGAATTGTTCGTTCTTGATGATGGTTGGTTTGGAAAAAGAGAAGATGATCACTCTTCTTTGGGAGACTGGACTGTCAATCTTAAAAAGCTTCCTGGAGGTCTGAAAGGACTAGGAGATAAAATAAAAAAGACAGGTCTTGATTTTGGTATCTGGGTTGAACCGGAAATGATATCAATTGAGAGTGAGCTTTATAAACAGCATCCTGAGTGGATGATACAATGCCCGATGAGAGAACCCTCTCCGGCAAGGAATCAATTTATTTTGGATCTGGCAAATCCTCTTGTCTGTGAATATATTTGTGAATCCATGAAATCTCTGTTCTCAAGTGCTGATATTTCCTATGTAAAATGGGATATGAACAGAAATTTTAGTGACATTTATTCTCATTCTTTAAAGCCAGAACAACAGAAAGAATTCTCCCATCGATATGTTCTGGGACTCTATGGTATTCTCAAAGAGTTGACAGAGCAATTCCCGCATATTCTTTTTGAATCCTGTGCCAGCGGAGGGAACCGTTTTGACCTGGCCATGTTCTGTTTTATGCCTCAAATTTGGACAAGTGATAATACTGATGCTATGGAAAGGCTGCATATTCAATCGGGGAGTTCACTTTTTGCTCCTACTTCTGTCATGGGAGCCCATGTTAGTGCTGTTCCTAACCATCAGGTACTTAGAAATACTCCCATAGAATCCCGTTTCAATACGGCGGCATTCGGTTTGCTCGGTTATGAACTTGATCTTTCAAAAATCACCAATTTTGAAAAGAAAGTTATAAAGAAGCAGATTGCGTTTTACAAAGAACATCGAAAGTTGCTTCAGTTTGGGACTTTTTACAGGATTAAGGCTCCTTCAGACAGGGGAACATCCCTATGGATGATTGTATCAGAGGATCAAAAAGATGCAATTCTTGGTTATTATCAGCAACTGGCTCAGCCTAATCCTCCTTCAGAACGGTATCTACTGGAAGGATTAAATCCGGACATGTTGTATGAAGTACAAAACAGAACACAATTTATGGATATCCGTCAATTTGGTGACCTGATAAACCAAGCTCTGCCTGTTTCAATCAATACCGAAGGAATCCTGCATTCTAAAATAGCTGAAAATTATCTCTATGAATTGGAAAAGACTGAATTTAAGGCTTTTGGAGATCAATTAATGTTTCGAGGCTTCGTTCCCAAACAGCAGTTCTACGGGACGGGGCTTGATGACCATTGTGCCTTTCTTGGTGATTTCGGTTCCCGGTTATTCATACTAAGGGCAGTTGAAGATTAGTCCTCTTTTAAAACTTTAAATGTTTTCTCAATCTGGCCGAAACGGTGGGATTCAATTTTTACAGAAGCAGTGCCAGACTTTCCTATGGATTTTATCCAGAAAGCCACCGAACCGCCAATGAGTGAGAGTCTTGTTGGGCCAATGATCTCGATGGGTCCCTCTGCTGTTAGAATCAGAGTGTCATGGGCATAGACTATCGGATTGTTGTTTTCATCCAGTAAGTGAAGAACTACCCGGCTCACATCGTAAGTTGCCCCTTCTTTTAAGACCTTCGAATCCGCTAGGGCTTCCAGATGTGGTGTAAAGACCTGACTCTTATGTACTTTGATGACTGGTGAATCATTAATAAAACCTTCAAACAGATAGTCTACTGAGGCTGCACCCCATCCACCAAAATACTTTGTATAAAGATCCTGGGCCTGGTGCTGATTCATTTTGTATTTGAGAAAAATCCATCCCATTTGCAAGATTTGAAGTACATTCAGTTTAACTCCATTTTTGCTTATATGTATCAGTATCTTCTTAATAATCCGTGCATCCCCTGGGGAAAATCTCTCGTTCTTCTCTATGGCATCACCTATAAGATCATCGACAATAATGGGGGGGTGATCCACCGAAGCATAAGTATCTCGTTGGGGATAAAAACTATTAATATAGCTGCCGTTTTTATAAACTTTGATAAAATCACAATTTGTAAAAATATAAATATCTTCTAACATGGAGCCCTTGTATTCCCCAATATTAAGTGAACTGGCCACATGCATCATTGGCGTTCTTTTTTGTTGTGAGAGATACACATAGGCGGCGTCTTTGGGAATTCTGAACATATCCATCACACCGTGATAGCAAATTTTATCTCCACTTCCGAATTCTTTATGAGTATTGTAATCAAACATACACCAGCCAATGGCTCCGGCAATAAAATCATCTTTTTTCATAGCATTGATAACTTTCAAATGCCGTTTGGCCTGTTCTATGCGGTGGGATTCATCATCAAATTTTTTGGTGGGAAACATATGTCCGTTATGCTCTGTTATAAGGTAGGGATTCCGGTTTTGGGTAACGGCCCTTTTTCTCTCAAGCCCCTGATTGGTACCATTGTGGAAAAAATCATTGTAGGTATAGACATCCTCCAGCAGAGGACTCTTCTTGATATTGCGAACTCCCCCTGTCTGTCTTGTCTGATCCAGAGAATGGGCCAGAAAATTTGTCTTTTGATAGAATTCAGGGTTTTCACTGGATTCATTTATCCTGATACCCCATATAATGACAGAAGGATGATTCATATCTTTGAGAATCATTTCCTGGACATTCTGCAATGCAATCCTCTGCCAGGATTCATCTCCGATATGCTGCCATCCGGGTATCTCATCCAAAACCAGTAGTCCTATTTCATCACACCTGTTCATGAAATGGTCACTCTGGGGATAATGGGATAATCTGACCGTATTGACTCCTAATTCATATTTTAAAATTTCTGCATCCTTGTACTGGGCACTTTTAGGCATGGCGTAACCCACATAGGGAAAGGACTGATGTCGATTCAATCCTAGAATTTTTAACTTTTTCCCATTTAATAGAAACCCTTTTTTTGTAAACAAAGCCTCTCTGAAACCAAAACGGACGGAGTAGGAATCTATGCATCTGTCCCCATGGAATAGGGATATTTCTAGAAAATAGAGGTTTGGGTGTTCCAAATCCCAAAGATGAATATTTTCAACAGTTTTATTAAGGCTTATTTTTTCCGTCCGATCACCAGTCAACCTTATTGATTTGGAGAAAGAATTACTTACATCTTCTTCGAATATCAGTGCAAACTCTACTTTTAGATCAGCTTTCCTCTGATTCTGATTCTGTATATAGAGGTCTATCTCCAATTCCGGTTTTTCACTAAGAACATTTTTTGTTTTAACACCCGCAGTTCCTATATGAATTTGATGACAATACTCTAAAGAGACTTCTCTGTAGATTCCGCCGTAGCTGAGGTAGTCCACAACAAAACCAAAAGGGGGTATTTCTTCTTTTTCATGGGAATCAACAACCACTGTTAAGTCATTCAGAGAGTCTATAATGGCAAAATCAGTCAGGTCTAATCTGAAAGGAGTATAACCACCCTTATGGTCTCCTATAAACTGGCCATTCAAATAAACCTTTGCATAAGTCATTATAGCATCGAATTTTATATAGATTCTTTCATCGGCGGATAGCTTTTTAATCAGGATCTTCTTCTTATATGTAGACACAAACTGATACATCTTTTCATCAAAATTATTATAGGGTGTTTCTATGTTTGTATGAGGTATATTGACGTTAGCGAAATTCGTATCATCAAAGGAAGGAGATATATATTCTTCTTTGAAATCAGCACTGTATCTCCAGTCAAAATTAATGTCTTCTTTATTCGGCATGAACGCTCCTTATGAACCCTGATCTTTTGTCTACTCTGATATTTATTATAGAAAGAGTCTATGATCCTTAGCAAGGGAATTATAAAGCTCCCATTTGGCTGTTCATCCCTATCTTTTCTCAGTGTAATTAAAATTAGAGAAACATTTAATCCTGTCATCTGCCGAGAATCAGGACATGGATCAATGGAATCAGCTCCTGGAGAGCATCTCATCCCGCAGGATTGAGAATAATCTGGAATGTGAAAAAATATTTAACGGACCATCCGGGAGTATCCCTGGTTTAGAACAGCTTCTCATAGACCGTTTCGGGTCATTTTTCTTTGTCGTCACCTATCGTGATTTGGCTACAGAAGAGTCTGAGAGGCTCATTACATTATTCCAAAAGGAATATCCTGGATGCTGTATCAGAATTCAATACCGCCAGGCCGGCCAGGCTGAGAATCTGTATTTGAGTAAGGATTGTCCAGAGACAATTCTTGTAGAAGAGAATGGATTATTCTATCAGGTTCATACAAACCGGGGTCAGAATCCAGGATTCTTCGCAGATATGAAGAACGGTAGAAAAAGGGTGAGGGAGTATATGGAAAAATCAGCATATGACCTCCCATCGGAGGCCATCCTTCCAGTACTAAACCTGTTCGCCTATACATGCTCTTTTTCGGTGGCCGCTCTCAAGGGTGGAGCCACCCGTGTGGATAACTGGGATATGAATAAAAATTCATTATATATAGGAAAAAAAAACCATGAACTCAATAAGCTGGATGCCCGAAAATTAGCAATTTTTGCTTACGATATTTTCAAGTCCTTTGGTAAAATAAAAAAGAGGGGACCCTACAGTTTAATCATATTGGATCCACCTCCTCAGCAGGGAAGTAGTTTTCAGTATAAAAAAGATTATCCCAGGCTTATGCAGCGACTTGAACAGATTCTGGCAGAAGGTGGAGCGGTCCTGTTTTGTCTCAATGCATCTGATTTCGGGAAGAAGGAATTTCTGGATATGATTCAGGCTGAAACCCCGGGAACTTTTACAAATATTGAGGATATTCCCTGTCCGCCTGAATATTTGGGACGCTTCCCCGACAGGGGTTTGAAGACATTCTTTGCCACAGGGTACGTTCCAAAATATGCAGAATCTTGATGCAGGGCTTATATCGGGGTAAAATAAATTAAGGAAAGGTTTCATGAGAAAGTTTCTATTGCTTCTATTCATAGGATTCTTGTTATCCTGCTCCGAGAGACCGGATGAATCCTTTTCATCCTCATTTATTCTGGGAAGTGTCGGTCAGTTGATTCTTCCCTATGATGAATCCATTACAAATCCCGTTCTATCCTCTGATGAGAATTTCTGGACAGCCCGTAAATCTGAAAAAAGGATACTTACGAAACAGAATCTTGTGGGATATGAAGAAGACCGTATCATTCTGTTTCTCAATCCTGCCGTACAGGAAATAAGAAATATAGCTCTTAGTGATGATGGCAGTACGGCTCTTGTGAATATGGCTACTGACGAATCAAAAGAGTCTCAAATTATCCGCCTCGTTTTTGGAACTTCAGATCATCAGACATTCCAACTGGATGGTAGCCAGAACAAGATGGTTCCCAATCCATCTTCTCTGTCAATCACAGCATTAACCTATCCATGGGATGATCAGATCGTCTATCTTGGTACAGAGTACGATGAGCTCTCCAATACGGCCATTCAAAGGCTCTACTATTATAATTTTTTAACAGATTCTTCTCATGTCATTGACCTCGAGTCTGGAACCTTTTCTTTGGACTCTCAGGGAGATTTAGTAGGAAATTATTACCATTCTCTTGATGTCTATCGGGATTTGTCATCCCCCGATACAATCAGTGAATTTCTAGTCTGTCAGAATCTTGAAAGCTCTGAGGGGACGACTCAAACCTTTAAGATCTTTGACACTGACGGGAATATTAATTTTGATGCAAAAGGGGTTTATGAATACCAGGAGATCGGCGGTATTCAATGGTTGGGTAAAGAAGAAATCCTCCTGGCAGTTAAAAGGGATGATCAGTGGCAGATTCTCTCGGTAAATAGTGCCGGAGAAGAACATATCTTCTATGAAGGACCCTCAAATACCTATCAATTTCAGGGGTTGGATTTAAGTTCATCGGGCAAGCTGTGTATCACTCAGATTGTGTATGATGAATATGCCGATTACAGTGATGTTCTCATCCTCTCTCTTGAATAACCGGGCCTATTTCATGGCAAAGACTCTTCATCAAGCTATGAAAAGGCGGTACCAAAACCTCTTTTTTTTGGAGAACTAGGTCCATTATTCTATCGATGGGAAGTTTTCTGCTGGTTCTGTATGTCAGACGTGATAGACCCGATTTTAATCCTTCAAGTTTCGTGAATTGACCAAACCAATCTTCTTTTTGGATAGAAGAGGCAAGGCGGGGAAAGTGTCCAGGCAGGTCGTCTGCTTTTTCCTTGAGTACTCCATAAACCCTCTTTGAAAATAAATCTAGAGAATCAGAACTATACTCATCCCAGAAACAGGCCAGGTAATGATCACAAATTATATCTACAAGAACCCCGGCGTAAGGGTGTCCATCCTCATTGAAAATGGATCGGATTTCCTTGAACCCTTCATGGGCATCGGTGGCTCTGTCAATTCTGTGATGCAATGCAAATCCCTCTCTTATGCCCGGTGTCAGCATGGTATAATCTTTCGGACTGATCATATCACAGGCCATATTACCAATGAGAATTTCATCATTCGGGGGTGAAAGGAAGGCGTGTGCCAGATAGTTCATAAAAAAAGGGTAGTTCTAATGAACTACCCTGTCAACAAAATCAAAATGATCGATGCGAGATTCGAACTCACCACCTCTTCCTCCGGAGGGAAGCGCTCTATCCAAATGAGCTAATCGACCTTGTTGGAAGAACAATAATCCAAATGATCTAGCCTGTCAATAAGAGTTAAACCGGCATTGTCTTCTCAGTTCATCTACTTTATTTGTTCTGGACGTTCTTTTAAAATCATTGATAATATTTTATAGTTTTATATTAAGAATTAGGACAAAGGAGTCATGAATGAGTATACATATTGGAGCCAGGGTGGGCGATATCGCAGACACGGTTCTTATGCCTGGAGATCCGCTGAGAGCCAGATATATAGCCGAAACATTTCTAGAAGAGGCCGTCTGTTATACAGAAGTCCGGGGAATGTATGGCTATACAGGTCTATATAAGGGGAAAAGAGTTTCCATCCAGGGGAGTGGAATGGGAATTCCATCCATTGGTATTTATGTGAATGAATTGATCAATGATTTTGGTGTCAAAAGGATCATGCGGATCGGGTCCTGCGGTTCTCTAAGGGAAGAGGTGAAGATAAGAGACATCATTCTCGGAATGAGCGCATCAACAAATAGTAGTCTCAATGATATCACCTTCAGAGGCATGACTTTTGCACCTACTGCCAGCTATTCCCTCTTTGCCAAGGCTGTAAAGGCAGCTGAAGCCCTGAATCTTGATTTTCATGCCGGTAATATTCTTTCAACGGATATTTTTTACAATGACGATCCGGAAGAGTGGAAAATCTGGTCTAACCATAATGTGCTGGCTGTGGAAATGGAAGCGGCTGCCCTTTATACATTGGCGGCCAAGAAGGGTATAGAAGCTCTGACCATCCTGACTGTCAGTGACTCACTTGTTACCCATGAGGCCACCAGTTCGGAAGAGCGGGAAAAGACATTTACCCAGATGATGAAATTGGCCTTGGAAACAGCAATTTACTAATACTGTTCAGGGGCTGGATTACAGCCCCTGTATCGTTATTTTTCTAAAGACATTATCTTTTCAACACGCCGTTCGTGTCTGCCACCTTCAAACTCTGCGTTTAGATAGGCCTCGAGGATATCAGTCACTTTTTCGGGGTAGTCCACTCTTCCGCCAAAGGCAATGACATTGGCATTGTTGTGCCTTTTGGTCATTTCAGCAGCATAACTGTTTTGTACCAGGGCACAACGAATGCCTTTTATCTTATTTGCAGAGATGGAAATACCAATACCGGTACCACAGAGCACCACAGCAAATTCATATCCTCCTTTGAGGTACTCTTTGCAGGCTAGTTCTGCCATATCCGGATAATCAGCCGATTCTCCTTCAGCCAGTCCCAGATCATTGACTTCAAATCCCTTTTGCTTTAGAAAGTTAACAATCTCATCTTTCATTTCCACAGCACCGTGATCATTGGCAATTACAACTTTTTTCATTTACTTCTCCTGTTTTAAGATTGGGGTGTTTGAACATCCCCTAAAATCATCAGCAGTATTTAACTTAACAGGGCTTCATCATTGAGGAATTCCTCTTTTCGGATATGATGAAACTTTTTGACAAGAGCTTTCACAGTCAATCCATCTTTTTCTTCACCTTGAATATCCATGATAATTTCACCCTTATCCATCATGATCAATCTGTTTCCATAATCAATGGCATGCTGCATATTATGGGTGATCATCATGGCTGTAAGATCGTATTCCTGGATAAATTGAAGAGTCAGCTCCATGACTTTTGCGGCGTTCCTGGGGTCCAATGCTGCCGTATGTTCGTCTAGAAGAATCAGCTCGGGACGGGACATTACCATCATCAGCAGAGTGAGAGCCTGTCTTTGACCACCCGAGAGCAGGGCTACATTGTCTTTCAATCGGTTTTCCAGGTCCATCTCTAGCCGGGTCAGCAGTGTAATAAATTCATCTCTTTTTTTCTTATTCAGGGTTCTTTTTACTTTTTTGATTCCCTTGTAAGCGGCAATGACCATATTGTCTTCGATGGACATATTGCCTGCTGTTCCCAAGAGGGGGTTTTGAAAGATTCTGCCGATAAAAGAGGCTCTTTTATATTCAGCCATGGATGTTACATCAATACCGTTAAATGAAATCTTCCCGGAAAAGACGGGATCATGTCCTGAAAGGGCATTATAGAGGGTTGTTTTACCGGCGCCATTTGAGCCAACAATGGTGATAAAATCTCCCTTTTTAACGTTAAGGTTCACATCTTTTAAAACGTGATTTCTGTTGGGAGTACCTTCTCCGAAGATCATATTGAGATTTTGAATGTCTATCATTTTTTACCTCTGAATGGCTTGAGTAAGTCTCTATTCTTCATTTTTGAAATGGTCAGAGACAGAATGATGAGAAGACCTGTGATCAATTTGAGGTCGTTAGGTGTTAAATGGATATAGTATCCATAGTAACGGCCATAAAACATAATGGCTTTGAATAGAATGGCACCCAAGAGCACACGAAAAGTAAGAAAATAGATTTTGTTTGATCTTATCAGGAATTCTCCCAGCATGACCATGGCCAGACCTGAAACAACAATACCCTGTCCCAGATTTACATCGGCAAACCCCTGGTACTGGGCAAATAGGGCTCCCGAGAGACCAACGAGGCCATTTGAAAGGCTCAGGCCAATGATCTTCATCGTGTCTGGATTCACACCCAGAGTTATAATCATCTGCTCGTTATTACCCATGGCACCCATGGATAGACCCATATCAGTCATGAAAAATATATCCAGGAGGAATTTAATCATAAAAAAGACAATGAGAAAGAATAGTAAAAGGGCTATTGTATAAGACATAAGAGGTTCTGAAAGAACCATGACGTCGTCAATGATGGTGCGCAACTTTAAGAGGGGAAGATTGGCTCTGTTGCCCAAAACCCGGATGTTTACGGAGTAGAGCATGGTCATTGTCAGAATCCCAGCCAGTAAATTGGGAACCTTCAATTTATTATGAATAACGGCGGTCACGGTTCCCGCGGCTGCACCGGCCACAAATGCGAGGATGAGAGCCAGAAGAGGATGCATTCCTGCTTGCAAACAGCTTCCTGCTGTAACGGCTCCCAGGGGAAAACTTCCATCAACAGTCAGATCGGGAAAATCCAGGATTCTGAAGGTTATAAAAACACCCAAAGCCAGAATACCAAATATGAGACCTTCAACTAAAATCCCTTCAATCATTATTACCTCTTTTAAATAAAATGGAAAAAAATAAGGGGCTGAACCGTGAGTACTAGTACTCTAGGAGCAGACCCTCTATTTTTGATGAAAATTGCAGTTTATTGCAAGCTTATTGCTTGATGATTTCTCCGTTTTTAACCAGAGTCGCTGCTTTTTCTTGAAGATCAGCAGGTATGGTAATTCCAAGTTCCGCTGCAAGATCAAGATTGATCATTAGGTCGATGTCTTCTACACTTGTCATAAAACCAGTGGGAATATCGGCTGTTTTCTTTCCTCCCAGAACTTCTACAGCCATACGGCCGGCGGCTTGTCCCATTTTATAGTAATCAAATCCCCAGGCAATGAGTATCTGATTTTCTTCAGCAGAACTGGGATCGGCAGACATAATGGGTATTCCGGCTCTTGTTGTCACATCTGATACTGCGGACAGGGCAGAAACAACTGTGTTATCCGTACTGATATAGATCCCGTCTACTTTTCCTATAATTGACAGAACAGCCTGCTTGACTTCGGCAGAATTGGTTACTGTCGTTTCAACAAACTCTATTCCCAGTTCTTCACAGGCCTCTTTAGCCATTTCTGCCAGTCTCACCGCATTGGCTTCGCTGCTGGTGTAGATATGCCCCAGTGTTTTTATTTCTGTCAGAGAGGCTAGAAGGGCAATCTGATCTTTTACAGGAGTCATGTCGGAAATCCCTGTAATATAGGCTCCTCCCTTGTCATAGCTGTCGACCAGGCCTGCATCAACAGGATCTGTGACCGCACTGTAAAGAACCGGTGTTGTTTTAAGAGTATTTGCCAGGGCCTGAGCCGTTGGTGTTGCAATCCCAATGGCCAGATCTACCTTGTCGGCCTTAAACTTCTGGGCTATAGAAGAGGCTGTATTCATATCTCCGTTGGCATTCTGCAGGTCAAACTGAGCATCTGGATAGCTTTCAAGAATGACTTCCATGGCCCCTTGTTCCAGTGCATCTAGTGCTGGATGAGCGACAATCTTTGTGATTCCGATTTTAATTGGTTTTGCCATCTCGTCTTGAGATGATGTGACGGATTCGGTCTGGCCAGAGGCAAATGTAAATGTGGATAGACTGAAAACGCAAAGGAACAGCATCATAATTTTTTTCATTTCTTTTCTCCTGATGTTCTTATAGATAGAAACACTTGACCATTATTCTCTTTTTTGAATACTCTGTCAATACTTCAGAAAATTCAATTCAATTTGTTGCTTTCCTTTGGTAATTGTGTTTCTTTTATTATATTGTATTTAGAATTACAAAAGCATTATTAAAGATACAGGAGATCAATATGAACCAGACTTTTACCGGTGCCGGCAGCCGACAGACAGCTCAGGATCGAACAATATTAAAAAATGTTTATCTATGGATGACTGCAGGCCTTTTTCTTACAGCTATTGTCGCCAGGGCTTTCCTCGTGACCGGTCTTTACAGAATCGTGTTTACTAACCCGATCCTCATGTTCGGCCTCATTATTGCACAACTTGTCCTCGTGTTTAGGCTCTCAAGCAAGATCAATACCATGACCGTTGGCGCAGCCATTACGACCTTTGGGGTCTATGCCAGTTTGAACGGCATCAACATGTCTTCGATTTTTCTGATGTATAACCTGGGAACCATCACAAATGCCTTTGTTTCCACGGCGGCTCTTTTTGGGGCAATGAGTATCTGGGCAGTCACTACAAAAAAAGATCTTTCCGGCTGGGGACATTATTTGATGATGGGACTCGTAGGATTGATTATTGCTTCGCTGATTAATATGTTTCTTAGAAGCAGCGGTATGTCCTATCTTATCTCCTATGTGGGTGTTCTTCTTTTTACAGGATTGACGGCCTATGATACTCAAAAAATTAAGAATATGAGCCGCAGTATGTCTTATTCCGTAGATGAAGGACAATTTGTCAAACTCTCCATATTGGGAGCTCTCATCCTCTATCTGGATTTTATAAATATGTTTCTCTTTATTCTCAGACTCATGGGAAGAAGGGACTAATAAATGGATCAGACTGTCAAATCTCTCCTGGATTTTCTGAATTCATCTCCCACAGCCTATCATGGTACGGCAGAGACGGTAAAAAAACTTGAAGAAGCCGGTTTTACCTCGCTGGATGAGTCGACCAATTGGGAACTGAAGCCGCAACGTGGCTATTATATAGTGCGAAACAGCAGTTCTCTCATTGCTTTTCACACAGGGGATCTAGATTTGACAGGGGGCTGTTTCAGAATTGTCACAGCCCATACAGACAGTCCTACCTTCAGATTGAAGGAAGGTGTTTTGAATGATAAATCCGGAATGCTAACCATGGGGGTCGAAGTGATGGGGGGGCCAATTTTTTCGACATGGCTGGATCGGGATCTGGCTATTGCCGGAAGAGTCCTCTTTAAAAAAGAGGGGAGTGTTGGCTCTCTCTTGTATAGAAATCCGGAACGGAAGGTTCTGATTCCCAATCCACCCATCCACCTGAATAAGACAGCCAACAAAGGCTTTGTCTATAATGCACAAAATCATTTAAACTGCATTATACAAAGTAGCAGGAGAGAGAATGGTGCTCATAAGGTGGAGTCTTTCTATGATTTGATTGCTCAGGATTTAAATCTCAATGTCAAGGATATCCTTGATACCGATTTGGTTCTCTATGACACGCAAGAAGCGTCTCTCACATCCTGGAAACAGGAGTTTTTCTCCTCGGGAAGGATTGACAATCTGGCTATGTGCCATGCCTCTGTTGAGGCACTTATAAGTACAAAAGGTCAGAAGGGCATAGCAGTTGCGGCTCTTTTTGATAATGAAGAAACTGGTAGTAAAACACCCCATGGAGCGGATTCTTCATTTCTGGAGCAAGTCCTGGAACGTATTGTCCTAGCCGCTGGTGGGAATCGAGAACAGTTCATGGTCCTGTGTTCTTCCTCCTTTATCATTTCTGCAGATGCAGCTCATGGCGTTCATCCCAATTTTTCAGATCTATATGATGAAGATTTTACACCACAGATAAACGGGGGACCGGCTATTAAGAAAAATGCAGGCTGGAATTATGCCTCTACGGGGGAAACATCATCTATTTTTAAAATGATTTGCGAAAAAGCAGATGTTCCCTATCAAATGTACATTAACAGATCAGATCGTCCCACCGGAAAAACTCTGGGACCATTGACCGCTGCCCGTCTGGGTATCCCCGCCGTTGATGTGGGGAATCCCCTATGGAGTATGCACAGTATCCGTGAGACGGCCGGAGTAAATGATCACTGCTATATGATTCGTGCATTTGAAACACATTATTCCGAAACTTAAATATGCATAGGGAGAATCATGATTTTTAAGAAAATAAGCATTTATCTGTTCATTATCGGGTTTTCCTTTATGACATCTATGCTCTTTGCAGACTCGAAGGCTCAAGAGGACTTAGAACAGGAATTAACTGCTCAAGCCGCGGTTTTGATGGACTTCAATACGGGACGGATTCTTTTTGAAAAGAATGGGAATCAAGTCATACCCCCGGCTTCCATGACAAAGGTTATGACTCTCTTTTTAACCTATGAGGCCCTAGAGGAAGGACGAATACATAAAGAGGATCTAATTACAATTGATGAAGCAGGATCATCCTTTTCTAGACCACCCTTTTCATCTCTCATGCTCCTGGAAGAGGGACAACAAGTTACAGTTCTGGACTTAATGAAAGGGTTGGCTGTGGCTTCGGGCAATGATGCAGCCTACGCCCTGGCTCATATTCTTGGACCTGGAAAAGAGGCCTTTGTTGATAAAATGAATGCTAAAGCTAGAGAGCTGGGACTCAAAAATACGAGATTTGTCGATCCCGATGGATGGAGTGAATTTGATGCTGTCAGTCCGTTGGATTTTGCTAGCCTGGGCCGTGCCTATATACAAGAATATCCCGAAGCCCTTGTAGAGCTCCATTCCCTCCAGTTTATAGTCTACCCCCTTCCTGAAAATTTGCCTGATAATGTCGATTTCCGTATCCAGGTGCCCCGTAAAAAGTTGAATACAAATATTCTTCTTGGAAAATATGAAGGTCTTGATGGTTTAAAAACCGGTTATATCGATGAGTCGGGTTTTAATTTCACGGGGACAGCCTTCCGGGGAGGGCAGCGTCTTATTGCCGTTATCATGGGGATACATAGTGAGAGTTATTACCAGGGAATCAGAAGAAGAGCGGACGAAACTGAACTCCTTTTGGACTACGGTTTCAACGAGTTCTATCCTCAATTTCCCAAAGCCCCAGAACTTCAGAATCTGAGAGTCTGGTTCAGCCGTGACGAATATATCCAGCCACAGGTTAGCGAGGGCCCTGCTGTCATGATGAGAAAGGATGAAATGAATTCTGTGTACTCTCAGATACACATCAATGATGATCTTAAGGCACCCATCTCTGCCGGAACAGGCATTGGGAGGGTCGATTACTATTTAGAAGGTACCTTTTTGGGGTCTTCTGATGTTCAGATATCTCATGATGTGGAAGAAGGGTCCATATATCAACGGGTGAGAGACTCTTTAATCAGATGGTGGGAGAAGCGTTCATCCTGAGGATGATGGCCTAAATCCCTACTAAGCTTCGGCCAGGGATGATAGCTCTTCCCAACGACTGTATAGGGTCTCTAATTCTGATTTTAAGGATTCATAGACACGGGTCAGCTGGGCCGATTCTTCCGGATTAAAATCTGGAGCGGCAAAAAGGAGTTCCTGATCGGCTATTTTTGATTCCAGTTCCAGAATCTTGTCCTCCATAGATTCAAATTCCTGTTTTTCCTTGAAGCTGAGTTTTTTGGTTCTATGATTAACCTGAGATTCTTTTTCCTTATGATTGGATGCTTTTTCTGATTGTTTTACTTCTTCTTCAATCAGTGATTTATACTCGCTGTAATTTCCTGTAAAGCCATGAATATTGCCTTTTCTGTCAAAGACAAACTGAAAATCTGTCACTCTGTCCAGAAAGTATCTGTCATGGGATACAAGCATCAGACAACCTGGAAAATCCATTAAATAATCTTCGAGCAGAGTGAGAGTTTGTAAATCCAGGTCGTTGGTCGGCTCATCAAAGAGCAGGAAGTTAGGGTTACTCAGTAGTATACGAATAAGGTACAGTCTCCTCCGTTCTCCCCCTGATATATCACCAAGAGCCGTATAATATAGAGACTTTGGAAAAAGAAATCGGTCTAATAATTGAGATGGAGTCAATGTGCTTCCATCTGAGAGGGTCACTTTTTCGGCAAATTCATTGAGATAGTCCATGACTTTCATCTCGCTCTTCAAGACACTTCCAGTTTGATCAAAATATCCGATATGCGTGTTGATGCCTTTGTCCACACTCCCGGAATCGGGTTGAAGAACGCCGCTTATCAGGTTCAGCAGAGTTGTTTTACCAGAGCCGTTCGGTCCTATTAAACCAATCCTTTCTCCTCTTCGAAACTGGTATGTAAAGGGTTTTATGATCTCTTTATCACCATAGGAAAAGGCAATCTGTTTTAGGTGCAAAATCTTTTTACCCAGACGTCTGAAGGATGAGCTGAACTCCGCAGAAGACAGTTCATCATTGTTCTTCTGCTCCATAAGATTGTAGTAGTTGGCTGTTCTTTTCTTATCCTTGCCGGCTCTTGCCCTAGGACCGCGGCTGATCCATTTAAGTTCCTGTCTCAGTATCGACTCAATACGGGCCTGACTTCTGTTTTCAATATTTTGACGTAAGGCCTTCTGATCTAAATACCTGGAATAATTTCCCTTGTATTGAAAAACATTCTGATCATCAATTTCTAGAATCCTGTTGCATATATTTTCCATGAAGTATCGGTCATGAGTGACCAAAAGGAAGGCTTTATCCAGCTTTTTGAGATACTCCTGTAGCCATTCTATGGTGGGTATATCCAGGTGGTTTGTAGGTTCATCCAGTATCAGGAGAGAAAAATCCTGACAGAGGGCTCTCACCAATGCGGTTTTCTTGACCATCCCTCCAGAGAGTGAGCTCATGGGGGCATGGAAATCATCAATCTTAAGTTCGGAAAGAAGGGATTTTACCCTGCTTTCCAATTCCCAGCAGGACCATTTCCCCATCTCTTCTGTGAGAGTATGAAAACGGTTTAGAAGGGCCTCGTCACTGCTTCCGGATTCGAGTAATTGGCTGCATTCTTCATATTCACGAATAAGCTTCATCTGCATAGTGGGATCTCTGAAAACAAAATCAAGGACCCTTTCATCAGGGAGGAAATCTGGTTGCTGATCAACTTGACTGATATAAAGGATATTGTTTCTGGAAACAGTCCCCTCATCGGGTGTTTCCTCTCCAGTCAGTACACGTATAAGTGAAGACTTTCCACAGCCGTTGGTACCTATCAATGCTATTCTGTCATCAGAATCGATTCCGAATGAGCATCCGTTTAAGAGGGTTTTTCCACCCTTGCTGATTACTATTTTATCAATGGATATTAGGTTCATACAGTGAGGATCTTAGCATAGAGTGTCTGAAAAGTCATAGGCATATGGACAAATCTTCGGCTAGGCATTACAGTTGAAATCACTATACCTCTTGTCATTTTAATCAAGGATGATGCGCTCTTGAAATTAAATTGACAAACTTAACAAAACACTTTGAACAGGCAGGCCATAATAGATGAATCAGGAACAGGTAAAAGAAAAACTGCTTCAGATTGACAGTGAAGTTGCAGACTTTGATTTAATCTTTTCAGGTAAGGAAAGCAAAAAAGTGGATGGTTTATATCATCCTGAAAAAAAAGAGATTATTATTCACAACAAGAATTTCACTGATGATAATGCTCTTGTATATACGGCCATTCATGAGTTCGCTCACCATGTGCAGTTTACCCAGCATGAAGGTGAAGTCACCATGAGGTCCCATACAGTCCTTTTCTGGGATATTTTTCATAGACTCCTTAAAAAAGCCGAAGAGTTGGGAATTTACATTAACGTCTTTGAAGAGGACTCCCGGTTTATGAATTTGACTACAGAAATTAAAGAGAAGTTTCTCTCTGTGAATGGAAAAGTCATGAAAGACTTTGGGAAGCTTCTAATTCAGGCTCTCGATCTTTGCCAGCAGAATCATGCTATTTTTGAAGATTATGTGGATAGAGCCCTCGGAATGAATAGGAACTCAGCCAAATCTATCATGAAAGTATATGCCATGGATGTGAATCCTGAAATCGGATTTGAAAATATGAAGATCATAGCCGGAGTGAAGGAACCACAAAAACGGAAAGAACTAGAAAAAGCCTTTATAGAAGGACAGAGTCAGGATATGGTCAAACAAACGATCAGGAAGGAGAAGCCCGAACCTGTGATGACTGTCAAACGTCTTGAGTCTCAAAAGAAAAGGATTGAAAAGAGCATTCAGGCTATGCAGGTGAAACTGGCAGATCTTGAGATGAAAATTGACGAAGTCAAACAAGATAGTCAGGAATAATTTTCCCGGGAGGAATAAAATGGATACACCAAAAATTATTGGTATTTCCGGAGGATCCGGTTCTGGAAAGACGACAATCGTCCGGAAAATCTCAGAGTCTATTCAAGACTTTGTATTTATTCCTCAGGACAATTATTACAAATCTGCTGAGTTTATCAATAACAGCAATATCACCGAATTTAACTTTGATCATCCAAATGCCTTCGATCGTGACCTGATGACAAAACATCTGTCCGATCTTAAAGCGGGAAGGACTATTCAGATGCCTCAATATGACTTTGTGCATCACTGCAGACTGGAAGAAACCATTGAGGTGCATCCTAAGAAGGTCATTATTTTCGAAGGGATCATGGTCTTTTATGAACAGACAATTCGTAATTTGATGGATTTAAAAATCTTTGTAGACACCCCCGATGACATTCGTTTTATCAGGAGGCTTCAGCGGGATGTAAATGAACGGGGTAGGACGCAGGAATCGGTTATCAAACAGTATATGGACGTTGTCCGTCCCGGACATTTTGAGTTCATTGAACCTACCAAGAGCTATGCCGACATCATTATCCCCGAGGGAGGAATGAATATGAATGCTCTCCAGGTTCTAGCGGCCTTTATGAAAGATATTGTGGGAAATTGACTTCCATATAAAAAAATCCCCGGAACACCGGGGATTTTTTTATATGAAATAGGATTAGTTTAAAATATCGAGAGCCGCATCATATTTGACTTCAACGGCCTTGTCATAGGGGCGTTGTCCCAGGTTATTCCTTGCCTCTAAATCGGCTCCCTTATCAATTAGAACCTGCAAAGTGCTCACAGGGACTTTAATGGAGGCTCCTATATGGAGAGGGGTATTTCCGTTATTGTCCATGGAATTGATATTCTCGGTAGTCATAAAAGACTTAACGGCTTCATTGCCCTTTCTCAAAACAAGAGACAATGGGGAAGCATTCTGTTTATTCGTTGCAAAAATATCTGCATTTAAACTAAACAAATACTCAATGGCTGGAGTATTGTCGACAATGACCGCGGCATGTAGAGCTGTATTTCCCTGATTGTCTCTTTTTTGGATTGAGCATCCCTGGCTGATTAATAGCTCCATAAGAGACCTATTTTTGTTTATAATTGTTTCAAATAAGGCCGTTTTTCCACTGTTGTCACGGCTGTCCTTATCGGCCCCGTTTTTGATCAGAAAACTGCACATTTCAAAGTCACCCTTGACTACGGCTTCATAGAACGGAGTCCGGCCTTCAAGATTCTTTTTGTCGATTTCCGCCCCTGACGAGATCAATAGCTCTGCAAGACTCAAGGAGTTCCAGTTCACTATTTCATGTAAGGGTGTATTCCCAATATTGTCTGTAGCATTTACATCCGCATTGGAACGTAACAGAATCCTCGAAATTTCCAAAGATCCGGTTTTTACAGCCTCATGGAGAGCTGTGGATCCAATCAAACTCTTTTTATTGATATCAGCTCCCTTGTCTAAGAGTACTGAAACAATGGAGGGTTTTTCCCAGAGAACCGCATGAAACAAGGGGGTGTATTTGAGACTATCCTCTTTTTCAAGAACCGCATCAATGAGGAACTGATCGACAAAATCCGGTCCTTTTTCAAAAGCCAGAGATAGAGCTGTTTCACCATTGTTATTCTCAATGTAGAAATCTCCACCCTTTATCAGAAAAGCCTCAGTGAGGGTGAGCATCTCTTTTTCTACAGCCAGATGCAAGGGTGTTTCACCTGAAAAATTACGGCTGTCTATAGCCGCACCATTCTCGAGGAGAAAGCGGATCACATCATCACTTACATTGATCATGACAGCCATGTGAAGAGGAGAATTCCCCTCGTTATCCTGAGCATTGATATTACTTTGGTTTATAAACCAGCTTAGTGTGGAGACTCCCTTTGTCAGACTCAGGCTCAAGGGAGTCTGATTTTGTCTGTTTCTGGCAAAAATGTCTGATCCCCTTTGCAGGAGGAGCAGAGCTATCTCGGAATTATTTCTATCCACAGCCTCCATAAGTGCTGTGTTACCATTCTTATTTCTGTTTTCAAGTTCAGCCCCGTATTGGAGAAGGGTCTCTGCGGCAATTTTATTTCTATTCAATGTCACCGTCAGGTGAAGGGGTGTGTTTCCAAAGCTGTTTTTAGCATTGTAATCAGCTCCGGCAGACAGGAGCATTTTTAGAATTTCAATATTTGAATCAAGAGTCAGAGCCATATGAAGAGGAATGTTGCTATTATAATCGCTAGCATTCACATCGGCTCCTGATGAGAGGATGAGAGAAACGATGTTCTTATATCCTCCTCTCACAGCACTGTGTAGTGGGGTATTGCCGGGTTTGTCACGACTGTTCAGATCAGCTCCTTCTGCCAACAGAAATCTTACAATCCCTTCATGGCCTTTTTCAGCGGCCATATGGAGGGCTGTCTGTCCAAAATCAAAGCGTAAATTAATGTCCTTCTGAGTATTTAATGTATAAAAATAATCATAGATTTCATCCTGGGCTCTGAAGGAGCCGGATTTTATCAGGAGTGAAGCAATCCGTGCTCTTTCGAGGCTGTTTCTATCCTCCAATGCAATATCCAGAGCCAGTTTCCCAGCCGTATTCTTCACATTCGGATCTGTTTTCAGGTTGATCAAGTGTCTGGCAGCCTCTGTGTTGCCCTTGGATGCCGCCAGATGAAGAAGAGTCCCTATTTTAACCATTCCCTGATTCACGTTACTCTCTCGTGTGAGAGCTTTTAACATTGGCAATTGATCAAAACCGGCTTCAACAGCAGTGATTTGCTGCTGGTCTTCTACAAAAATATTGGCTTTTCCATCTACGAGGACGGACGCCGTCTCTATGTGTCCAGCTGCCACGGCTAGGTGAAGCGGAGTTTTTCCATTGTTATCACGGCTGTCGGGATCGGCTTTTTGAAGGAGAAGAAGTTGTACTATTTTCGTATTTCCTGCAGAGGCAGCAATATGAAGGGCTGTGCGACCCTTATCATCTCTTTCATTCACATCAACGTTTATCTTAAAGAGTTCTTCTAATCCTACTGTGTTGCTATTTTGGACAAGAGAATGAAGACTGTCTTCAGTTTTCACCAACTCTTCATCGGTATTCGGTTTATTTATTTCTTCCTGAGGCATTGTCCCACAGGAGGAAATAAGCAGGCTCAAAATCAGGGATAATCCGAAAAATCCATATCTCTTATTCATTGTCTTCCTTCTTAGTTTCATATTTGTCCTTATAGTATGATCGGCTGTTGTGAAATCGAATTTAAGAGCTGATCAACTGTTTTTTCAGTTTTAGCCATGATTCTTGATGAAATGATTGCATTGTGAGGAGGGAGAGTGGTAATATTCATCTCCCTGCTCCTGTTTTCACTTCACAGGACAGTTTTAATACATGGTATATTCATTAAAAGAGGCCTTTTAGGCGGATGATTGGTATCGAAATGGGGCAAAATCTATGAGTGCTAAAATGGGATATGATTCGGGAGATTTCTTAAAAAGCCTTGGATTTCCTGAAATCAGGGTACATCAATCCAATGGACATTTTGACTTTACAAAATCGGGAAGACGCATCCTCGTCATTGGTCCCATGGGTTCGGGAAAAACCGAATATTCGGCTAAAATCTGGCGGGATGCCAGAGTGACCCTCGAGAAGTCTGATATTGTGGCTGAATTGACCAGAACTGGTGTAGCAGACAGACGCAATGTGTTTTTTGTCCGGTCTGCTCTAGATGAAAAACGTTTTGAAGAGTATCCCGAAGATGCACTGGCTTACCGGGGCGGTTATGAACGTTTGGGAAATAATATTGCCAAAATCAGTAATTCCTTTGATCTGGAGCAGTTGTTGGCAGATTTCCCCCAGATGGGAACCTGGATCATAGATGAAGCGTCCTTCTTCGATGAACGAATGGCCTATGTGATCAAATACGCATCTGAATCAAAGGGACTGGTCTTTGTTTACCCTACGCTTATCCTCAATTTCAGAAGAGACATCTTTAATTCCACTGCCCGGCTTTTGATTGAAACCGCCACGGATGTTTATCCTCTGACGGCCTACTGCGAACATGCCGACTGTATTCAAGACAGCTTTTACACCTATAGATATTATTCAGTGGCTGGTCAGGAGTGTCCAGCTCTCTACTTTGACCCTCTGATCATTATCGGAGGAGATATGAAAAAAGAAGATCCCAGAGAGCCCAATTATTGTACCCGCTGTGATCACCATCATTTCCTTCCCGGAAAGGTGTACACATATTTTACTCTCAAACCCCTAGGTGAAGAAGCGGCCAAGGGGAATACGGACCCACTAATGAAAGAGTTGAAGCTCTTGACAAATGATATAAGGGAATCAGAATTATACAAGAGTGTCCTGGCAGAACAGGAGGACGGTTTTAGTCATTCACAGGTGATTATGAATGCCCTAAAAGTCCCTTGTTTGGCTGAGAAAGCCCTCCTTTATCTGTTTGTGGAAGAAAATCTAATCAGCAGTGATCTTTTTAGAACCTTTGTCATGGAATTGAATCTGGATAGGGAGTATTTAATGAATAGGCTGAGCGACAATGGCCGCACTATAAGGTGGTAGTATGGATTCTATAAGGACATTGTTTAAGACCGGAAACGGTCCCTCCAGCAGTCATACCATGGGCCCTCAGAAGGCTGCTGCGGCTTTTTTGATCAACTATCCCGGTGCAGATCTCTATCGAGTGAGCCTTTTTGGTAGTCTTGCAGCCACCGGCAGAGGACATCTCACCGATCAGATTATTCAGGATACCCTGGCTCCTCATAATGTTGAAATCCTTTGGTTCCCTGACAACCTAATGCCCGAACATCCCAATGGAATGAAGATGGAAGCCTTTAAGGACAAAGAGCTTTTGGGGCAATGGGAAGGGTACAGCATTGGTGGTGGTATCATTAGGACCTCCGGCATAGGTAATGAAGAAGCTACAGAGGTTTATACCCATAGTTCCATGTCTAAGATTCTAAAGCATGTCAATAAACATGGACTAACCCTTTGGGAATATGTTTTTATGAATGAAGGCAAAGGTATCCGTGAGTTTCTGAGCGAGGTTCTTAAGGATATGATGCGGTCTATCGATGAAGGATTATCCGATGAAGGGGTCCTTCCCGGAGGTCTTTATCTCAGCCGCAAATCCTGCACCTACCGTAAGAGAGCTGCCATGCTGGCAGAGCCTCTCTCCACTTCTGCCAGACTGTTTTCCTATGCTTTGGCTGTTTCGGAAACCAATGCCAGTGGCGGTGTGGTTGTGACTGCTCCTACTTGTGGAGCCAGCGGTGTGCTCCCTGCGGTGCTTAGATCCATGAAAGAATCTTTTGGTCTGAGTGAAACAGATTTGATTAGAGCCCTGGCTACTGCGGGTATTCTCGGTAATGTTGTTAGAACCAACGGATCTATCTCTGGAGCCGAGGTGGGGTGCCAGGGGGAGGTCGGAGTCGCCTGCTCCATGGCAGCCGGTGCGGCGGCGCAGCTTATGGGAGGTACTCCACGTCAGATTGAGTATGCAGCCGAAATGGCACTGGAGCACCATTTGGGACTCACCTGTGATCCCATTAAGGGACTCGTACAAATACCCTGTATCGAACGAAATGTCATGGGAGCGAGCAGAGCCATTGCCAATGCCGAATATGCTATAATCAGTGATGGTTCCCATAAGGTTACTTTTGATGAAGCCATCACGACAATGACCCAGACAGGTAGAGACTTGATGAGCAGTTATAGAGAAACTTCATTGGGAGGACTGGCCACCATCTATGATGAAAATAAGATGGAATGAAGTCTGATTTCAACTTAAAATAAAACTATAGAAACAAAGAGGACATAGCATGGAAAAGAAACTGTCGAAATACATTGATCACACCATCTTGAAGGCCGCCGCCACGCCCCAAGATGTCATAAAAATTTGTAAAGAGGCTTTGAAATACGATTTTGCCTCGGTTTGCGTTAATAGTTGTCATACTGCGCTGGTTGCCCAGCAGCTCAAGGGGAGCACTGTGGCACCCTGTGTCGTGGTTGGCTTTCCTCTGGGAGCCTGTCAGACATCGATCAAAGCGGCAGAATGCGCCCAGGCCGTCAAAGACGGAGCCCTTGAGATCGATATGGTTCTCAATATAGGACAGATGAAAACGGGGAATCTGGATTATGTCCGATCAGATATAAAGGCCGTTGTGGATGCATCGGGAGAGGCTTTAGTTAAGGTTATTCTGGAAAATTGTTATCTCACAAAGGATGAAATACGCCAGGCTTGCCTTCTGTGTGAAGAAGCCGGGGCAGATTTTGTTAAGACCTCCACTGGGTTTGGATCTGGAGGTGCGACTGTCGACGATGTTGCCCTTATGAAGAAGACTGTGCCGAATCTTCAGGTGAAGGCGGCAGGAGGTATCAGAGACAGAGCAACAGCATTGGCCATGATCAGTGCCGGAGCAGACCGGTTGGGAGCGAGCGCTGGAATTGCAATCATTGAAGGAGAGTCAGATGCGGGCAACAGTACTGGTTATTGACAGTTTTGGTATGGGTGAGCTTCCGGACGCCCGAGCCTATGGAGATGTTGGATCAAATACGGCACTACATATCTGTGAGCATATGAATCAACCTCTCTGGCCAACCATGAAAGCCATGGGATTGGGAAATGCATCAGAACTCTTGGGGAATCCTCTCCCCGGATGTGAATCTGTTCCCTCTCCAGAGGCTTCCTTCGGTGTCATGAAAGAGACGTCCCCAGGAAAGGATACAACGACGGGTCATTGGGAGATGGCTGGTATCGTTTTGGATAAGGCATTCAGTCAATTCCCTAAGGACTTTCCCTCTTTTCCTGACTCCCTGGTGAAAGAATTTGTATCCAGAACAGGCTGTGGGGGTATCCTTGGGAATAAGGCCGCCAGCGGGACAGAGATCATTGAAGAGTTGGGAGAAGAACACCTGAAAACAGGATTTCCCATCTGCTATACTTCTGCAGATTCAGTGTTTCAGATAGCCTGTCATATGGAAAAATATACCATAGAAGAGTTGTATAAGATGTGCGAGATTGGGAGAGAACTCTGCGATCCTCTCGCGGTAGGTCGTGTCATTGCCCGCCCTTTTGATGGCCCTGTCGGTGGGTTTTTCAGAACAAAAGAACGCCATGATTACTCCATTGCACTGCCAGAGGATTCTCTCCTCGATCATCTTCAGAAGAATTCAGTAAAAACCGTGGCTGTCGGTAAAATCGGTTCCATATTCAACGAGTCCGGCATTGATGAAAGCTTTCATGATGCAGGAAATCCTGCCTGCCTCAAAAGAACAGAAGAAATATTAGGCGTAGCTGCCGAAAAGAATGAATTTGTATTTGTTAATCTCGTTGATACAGATATGATTTTTGGGCACAGACGAGACATAAAAGGATACGCCGATGCGGTTTCTTCCATAGATGCCAGAATCCCCCGTTTTATAGACCTTATGGCTAAGGGAGATGTTCTTATAATCACAGGAGATCACGGATGTGATCCTTCTTTTCAAGGGACCGATCATACTCGTGAACATGTTCCTGTTCTCTGGTATGAAAAGGGAGGGGAGGTGTATTCTCTAGGGATAAGAGAGAGTTTTGCAGACCTCTCTGCATCTCTATGTTCTTATTTTTCTGTACCGCCCATGAGAAAAGGATGTTCATTCAAATGAATATAGAAAATTTACTGAAAGAAACAGAATTAAACCCTCAGGCTGTGAAAGAGTTTTTTAGTAAGAAATATATGGATGAGAATTCATCAGGAATGAATTCTCATCAGCGTGTCTCTCTTTCTCTAAATCATCAGGAGCCAGATCGTGTTCCCTTTGATTTCTGGGGTGTTCCTGAAACCTGGGATAAATTGTTTGAGTTTTTCTCTTTCACGAAAAAAAACGATGTTCTGGATCTTCTCGGTGTTGATTGCCGGATTGTGTCTCCCCAGTATTGCGGACCTGAACTGGAAGTTCTAGAGGACGGCCGGTTTTATAATGTATGGGGTAGTCTACGCAAGATTGTGACTAACGAGTATTCACAGTATGAAGAATATGCTGGCTTTCCTTTGGCAGAGGTCAGTTCCGTAGCACAGGTAGAACAATGGGACAAATGGCCCAGGAGTGAGTACTGGGACTGGAACAGTATTGGGAAAGAAGTCAAAGAGGCTAATAGCCAGGAACCTAGGCATATCCGCTATGATATTGGCGGTATATTTGAAACTGCCTGGGGGGTTTTTGGACTGGATAATTTTTTGATTGCCCTATATGAAAAGCCCGAAGTCGTCTGTGCCATCATGGACTGTTATACCGAAATATTTATATCTAATTTCAAAAATCTTATGTCCAAAAATGAAGGTCTCATAGACATGGTTTATACCTATGATGATGTGGCCACCCAGGATGGACTTCTTATGTCTCCTGATATGTGGAGACAGTATATACTTCCCTTTCATCAAAAGCTGAACAAGGTTATTAAAGAGTACGATGTGAAGCTGATTTACCACTCCTGTGGTGCCATCCTGCCCCTTGTAGAAGCCTTGAGAGATGAGATGCATATTGATGTACTCAATCCTCTTCAACCAGCTGCGAAGGGAATGGATATGGCCTATATTAAGAAAACCTTTGGGGATACTCTCGCTTTTCACGGGGGGGGAGACCTTCAGAAAACTCTACCCTATGGCAGTGTGGATGAGGTGAAGGAAGAAGTTAAATCTTTGTGTAGAACCTTGGGAACCGGCGGTGGGTATATCTGTACTTCCGCTCATTATATGCAGGCTGATATCCCTTTAAGAAATATACTTTCCTTTTTTTCAGCCTCACGGAGTTGTCATTAATCTGAAAACTAAATGTGCATATGCACTTGTCAATATTCCTAAATGAGGTTTAATATGTGTCATATAAGATAAAAAGGAGTAAGATATGGCCAAGTTATCCTCAGAAGTTCAGGAGGCAATCAAAAAAACATTGCCTTACAATATTGCCACAGCCAGTGCAGATGGTGTTCCCAATTTGATCTATATTACATATTTGAAAATCCTTGATGATGAAACCGTCGTCATTGCAGACAATAAGTTTGATAAGACAAGGAAAAATCTAAATTCCAATCCTTTTATCTCCTTTACTGTCCTGGATAAAGATACCAATAAGGCCTACCAGATCAAAGGAAAGGTTGAATGTGTTACAAAGGGTAAGAAATATGATGATGTCGTGGAATGGGTTCATATACAGCATCCTCAGATGACACCAAAAGCCGCTTTCTATGTCTCGGTACAGGAAGTTTATGCTGGTGCCGAAAAACTGGCCTGAAATCAATAATTTGGTAATAAAAAAACCCCTTATAGAGGGGTTTTTTTAGGAAATAGATCTTATCAGAGTTTCTCGTAAATCTTACCGTCTGCTGTAGGTGCTACAGATTTTCCAACAAATAAAACTAATAGAACCATTGTGAGAATATAGGGGAGCATGCTCAACAACTGGGAGGAGACATCCAATCCCGTTCTGGGCATAAAAACGACAATTGCCTGAGCCAGCCCAAATAGAAGACAGGCCCACATAGCACCCTGAGGTTTCCATTTACCAAAGATCATGGCGGCTAAGGCGATAAACCCCTGTCCTGAGATCAGGGTAATTCTAAACTGGGACACTATGGCTACACTGACGGCAGCACCGCCGAAACCGGCAAATACACCGGAGGCAATGACAGACATGTATCTAATTTTATAGACATTAATACCCAATGTCGCCGCTGCTTCCGGATGTTCACCCACGGAACGAATGCGCAGTCCCAAACGAGTTTTATAGAGTACAAACCAGACTACTAAAACCAGTAAAAAGGCGAGGTAAACGGTGGAGTAGCGATTTAAAATCATATCAAAGAATGAATTTTGCTGGAATAAACCATTTAAAGGACGGGATATCTTTTCATCCAGAGGCAGGGGAAGGGTCATAGCCGCTCCATCAAACATCAGCCGGCTGAGAAGAAGGGCAAATCCTGGCCCAAGAAAATTGATGGCAATACCCGAAACAACCTGGTCGGCTGTGAAGCTGATACAGGCTATGGCGTGAATGAGGCCGAATAATCCTCCGACAATACCGGCAGCCAAAAAGCCTATCCATCCGCTATGAGTATAGTAACCTATTCCAGCACCGATAAAGGCTCCCATAAACATGATGCCCTCTAAACCGATGTTAATCACTCCGGAATTTTCTGAGATTGTTCCCCCGAGAGATGTGTAGATCAGGGGAGTGGCATACATCAAGGTCGTTCCCAAAAGAAAAGCAATACTTTCCAATATCATCAGATCCTCTCCTTTTGTTTTTTGAGTTTCATCATCCGTATCAGTTTGGGCATGGAAATAAACAGCACAATTGTACCCATGATGATATTGATTATTTCATAAGGAGCTCCAATGGCCGGCTGAATCTTTGAACCGCCATATTTGAGAGCACCATAGAGAAGGCCCGAGAGCACGCAGCCTATGGGATGGACAGCCCCGATAAGGGAGACTGAAATGCCTTCGAAACCAAATCCTTCCATGGCAGAGAGAGCCGATGCTTCTCTTGTGAATCCCATGATCTGGACGGCTCCGGCCAGACCTGAGAGGGCTCCGGCAATGGCCATAGAATTGATCATACTGGCCTTGATATTGATGCCACCGAACTCAGCTGCATCCTTGTTGAATCCAACGGCTTTAAGGCTGTACCCCAGGGTTGTCTTTTTTAGAATAATCCATATGATCAATGCCGCAAGAATGGCTATCAAAAATCCCGCATTGGCAGGTGTCCTGAAAATATCACCCCAGAAGGGGTGGGCTTTTCTGAATTCAATGCCTTCAGAACTCTTTTTCCATGTGTCAAAAAATATGATCTTAGCTGAATCTAAAATCTTATTGGTGGCTTCAGATCCTGGTCTTTTGATCTTGTCATTGAGGACAATATAATTATTCAGATACAGGGCTATCCAATTGAGCATGATGGTGGATATGACTTCATTGACTCCATATCTAGCCTTAAGATATCCGGCTATACCTCCCCAGAGGGCGCCTGCCGTGAGTGAACATAGGAGAACAAATGGAATGTGTAATAGAGCCGGCATGGGGACGTAATATCCTGCCAGAGCCGCTGTGAGAGCCCCGATGATAAACTGACCTTCTGCACCAATGTTGAATAAGCCGGTTTTAAAGGCAAAGGCAACAGAAAGACCCGTTAAAATGATGGGGGTGGCATAAATGACTGTCCAGGAAATATAGCGGGGGGAGCTGAATATTCCCATCAGGATTACTTTATAGGCCTCAATGGGGTTATATCCAATGATCAAGAGGATCAGGGCTCCCACCAAGAGTCCTAAAAATACCGAAATCAGAGTGAGTCCCAGGGGGGAGTCTGTCATTTTTTTCTTCATGATTTTTTTCCTCCCGCCATCAACAGACTAATTTCATTTTCATCGGCACCCTTGGAATCCATTTCACCTACAATCTCTCCTTCATAAATGACAGCAATTCTGTCAGACACATTGATGACTTCATCCAGTTCCAATGAGATGAGAAGAACAGCCTTACCATTGTCTCTTTGAGCTACAAGAGCCTTATGAACATATTCAATGGCTCCGACATCCAGTCCTCTCGTAGGTTGAACTGCTATAAGGAGATCGGGATTGTTGGATATCTCCCGGGCAATGATGACTTTCTGCTGATTGCCCCCTGAAAGATCTCCTGCTTTATAGGTTTCGTCATCAGGGCGAATATCAAAATTCTTCACAAGTTTGCGTGCATATTCATTGATGGACTTGAAATCAAGCCATCCACGGGATGAAAATGGAGATTTTTTATAGTTTTCAATTATGATATTCTCCGCAACTGAATACTCCAAAATAAGTCCGCGTTTTTGTCTGTCCTGGGGAATTGTAGACACTTTATGATTCAGTATCTCTCTGGGAGAGAGTCCAATGGTGTTGATCCCGTTTACAAGGATTTCCCCAGATTCGGACTTACGAATACCAGTTAATGCTTCTACCAGTTCATTCTGGCCGTTTCCATCCACACCGGCAATACCAAGGATTTCGCCTTTTCTTACCTTGAGATTTAAACCTCGAACAGAGGGTATCTTTCTATTATCTAATACATGAAGATTCTTGACGTCTAAAACTGTATCCCTGGGAGTCGAGTCGATTTTACTGACCTTGAAAGAGACTTCGCGTCCTACCATCATGGAAGCCAGGTCGCTTTCGCTCACATCTTCTACCTTGACTGTATCCACTTTCTTGCCCCGTCTGATGATGGTGCAGAAATCGGCAACTTCTTTGATCTCTTTAAGCTTATGTGTAATGATAATAACTGTTTTTCCCTGTTCTGTGAGATTGTCAATTATCTGTATCAAATCGATGATTTCATGGGGTGTCAAAACAGCGGTGGGTTCATCAAGAATCAGGATATCAGCACCTCTGTAGAGCGTCTTCAGAATTTCAACACGCTGCTGCATGCCCACTGTTATATCCTGGATTGCTGCATGGGGATCAACAGTCAATCCGTATTTTTCAGATAGGGCAATGACATCCTTTGTCGCCTTTGCCATATCCAGAATTCCATGTTTGTGTGTTTCTTTTCCAAGAATGATATTCTCAACAACTGAAAATGGTTTGATCAGCATAAAGTGCTGATGAACCATGCCTATACCATTCTGGATGGCAATATTGGGATTATCCATAACGACTTTCTTGCCATTTATGAATATTTCACCTGATGTGGGATGATAGAGACCGTATAAAGAATTCACCAAGGTTGTCTTGCCTGCACCATTTTCACCAAGCAAGGCATGTACCTCTCCCTTGTGAACAGTCAGATCTATATTATCATTGGCAACAAGAGATCCAAATTTTTGTGTGATCCCTCTCATCTCAACGGCTATCTGGTCGAAATCAAAATTATTCAAAGACTTCCCTCCAGAAAGAACTTGACCCTGCCAGAAGCAGGGCCATTATGATTTATTTTAAACTGATTATTTTAAATTAACAACAGAATAAGCGGCTACAGTATCTGCAGTATTGGGTACTACAAAATCACCTGCAATAATCATATCTTCCAGCTGTTTTACTTCTTCAAGGATCTCAGCAGGAACATGCTTAGAGCTGGTGGGGGCAATGCCTACACCGCCTTCGGCCAATCCGTATGCAACGGTTGATCCGCCGGGGAAATTACCTTCAGCAAGTTCTTTAGATAGATTGTACATTCCGTTATCGACTCTTTTCATAGCAGAAGTCAGGACATTATCAGGAGCCAGATCATTCTGATCTCTATCGACGCCAATTGCCCATTTTCCCTGTTCTTTGGCTGCTTCTATTAAACCGTTACCAACGCCACCTGCCGCGTGGAAGATAATATCTGCACCCTGCTGATACATGCTGTTGGCAATGCTCTTACCCTTAGCAGCGTCTGTAAAAGACTCTGCATATTGTGTTAATACTTCAATATCGGCACCAGCCTGTTTTACACCGGCTTTAAAACCGTATTCAAACTCTTCAATGAGGAAAAACTTGATACCACCGATGAATCCGACTTTTCCTGTTTCTGTCATTCTTCCGGCAATATAACCTACGAGGTAAGAAGCTTCGTATGCTTTAAAAACAACTCCAACAAGATTGGAAGGGGAATCTTCAAAGGCGCTATCGATGATGGCGTATTTCTGATCTGGATTATTTTGTGCTGCTTCCAGAATGGCATCAGCCATCATAAATCCGATAGCCCAGATTAGGTCGTTATCATCATCAAGAGCACTTTCCATATTGGGCATATAGTCTGCATTCTGTTTTGATTCCTTATAAGATACTTTCAAGCCAAGTTCTTTTTCTGCTCTCTGCAATCCTTCCCATGCAGACTGGTTAAATGACTGATCGTTGACACCACCGACATCTGTTACCATGGTAACGGCTACTTTTTCTGCGGCTTTTTCTTCCATAGGGGCAGCTGCTGTTTCAGCTTTCTGCTTATTACATCCCACTAATAATAGTGAAAAAATAACTGCTGAAAGAATCGTAATTTTTTTCATACATTCTCCTTAAGAACATCATTGAATTCTTAATTCAAGGTTACTTTTCAAACGGTTAAGTGTCAAGTTTATTTCCTAAAACGCCCTTGATTTGCTCCTTTCATACAGGAATGTATAGACATCCCTTTACAGTTGTCTTCACATTCTTTATATTTGTTCAAAATTAGTTTTTGGAAGCACTTTTTAATAAACAACATGATGAAATATGTATATAAAAACAATAAATTGATTCTTCTCATTTTAGCTTGTATCAGTCTGTCAAATTGTCGTTCAACTGATACGTCAGAAGATCAGAATATCCTCTTTGAAGATGAATTTTACATGAGCCGTCCTAAAATAATTATTGATTCTCCCATGGCGAAACTTCCCTATATTTTAAAGTGGGAAGGGAGTCGATCGGTACGATCTTATGAGATTCAGTCTGCTTTTGATCTTCAGTTTACAGACTCCCGTCAAAACTGGACAACAAAAGAAACATTTTTAACTCTGTTTGAACTTAAATCAGATGTAGTTTATATAAGAATTAGATCTCATTTCGATAGTGATACAAGCCGCTGGAGCGAAATTGTAAAACTGAGCCTAGAGAGTGATGAGCTTAGAATCACAAGAGTCCGGGACTAATCCCATTCTTGTGTCTTGTGAAGCATAAACATTGATCTTTTCTTATATCCATTTATACTGTCAACATGACTATAACAAAAGAAATCGCACGGAAGTATTCTTTGCCCGAAGGAATTATAAATAATGTTCTGACTATGGCAGAAGAAGGGGCAACCGTACCTTTTATGGCACGGTATAGAAAGGAAAGGACGGGGAACCTCGATGAGGTCCAAATTTCCTCCATATTAAAATCAGCTGAATCTCTCAAAGAACTTGAGAAGAGAAAAATAGCAGTCTTAAAATCCATTGATTCTCAGGGAAAGCTCACTGATGTTCTGCGTCAGTCCATTGAAAGAACCACTGAGATATCCATCCTGGAAGACTTGTATCTTCCATTCAAACCCAGAAAAAAAACTAGGGGAATGATTGCTCAGGAGCGAGGCCTGGAGCCCTTAGCAGAAATGATCCTCAAAAATTGTTCACCTAGTGATATTAAGCAGGAAGATTTTTATGGAAAAGAGGGGCAAGTTCAAAGCTGGGAAGAGGCTTTGCAGGGAGCCTCTGATATTTTAGCGGATAGACTAAACGAAGATCTGCTTGTAAGAAAAAAGCTACGAACCGTTTTCACTGTCTCATCTATTCTTCAAACAAAACCAGTCAAAGGTAAAGAAGAGGAAGGACAAAAATATAGAGACTATTTTGATCGTGAGGAACCCTCTGCTCATGCTCCTTCTCATCGTATTTTGGCCATGTACAGAGCTGCTGATGAGGGCTTTTTAAAACTGAAGGTCCGTCCCGATCCGGAAAAAGCTCTGAAGGCCTTAGATGAGATTAGTCCTGTAAAAAGTACATACTGGACAGATTTTGTTCAGGCCGTGGAAAAAGACTGCTATAAGAGGCTTTTAGCCCCTTCATTGGAATCGGAGAATCGAAAAAGACTGAAAGAGGCGGCCGACAATGAAGCCATCAGAGTCTTTGCCGAAAATCTGAAGGTGCTTTTGATGGAGTCTCCCTTGGGGCAGAAGGCAACCCTTGCCCTTGATCCGGGACTCAGAACAGGATGTAAAATCGTCTGCCTCAGTCCTCAAGGACAACTCCTCTCTGATGGAGTCATTTACCCCCTGGCCCCACATAATAAAACAGTACAGGCTGAAGAGACGATCAGCAAACTCGTAAAAAAATACAATATTGAGGCTGTGGCCGTCGGGAACGGAACGGGAGGCAGGGAAGCTCAGAAATTCTGCAATAGTCTGAGCTGTCTCAAATCCATTCCTGTTGTACTTGTAAACGAGAGCGGGGCCTCCATATATTCTGCTTCGGAGATTGCCCGAAAAGAATTCCCAGATTATGATCTTACCGTCCGGGGAGCCGTTTCTATAGGTCGTCGTCTCATGGATCCATTGGCTGAGCTTGTCAAACTTGACCCTTCTTCCATTGGAGTCGGCCAATATCAGCACGATGTCAATCAAAAGTCATTGTCTACGGCCCTGGATGAAGTGGTTATGCACTGTGTGAACTCTGTAGGAATCGAGTTGAATACGGCCAGTGAAAAATTGCTGTCCTATGTTTCAGGTTTGACATCAAAAACAGCCGCTGCCATTGTGGCATATAGAGATGAACATGGTCCCTTTAAATCAAGGGAAGAAATTAAGAAAGTGAAGGGTGTCGGTCAGAAATGTTTTGAACAGGCCTCCGGGTTCTTAAGAATCAAGGATTCAAAGAATCCTCTGGATAATACGGCCATCCATCCAGAGCAGTACGCTTTTGTAGATTCGCTTTGTTCCCGAGTGAATAAGAGTCTTTCTGAATTGATTGCAGATCCTAAAATATTAAAATCACTCTCATTGGGCGAGCTGACATCAGAAAATCGTGGTGTAGAAACCATCAGGGATATTATAAAGGAGCTGGAGCAGCCGGGACGTGATCCCAGGGAAGATTTCAAGAACTTTGAATTTTCCGAAGATGTTCACACCATTGATGATTTGAAAGAAGAGATGATCCTTCCTGGTGTCATAACTAATGTCACAGCCTTCGGTGCTTTTGTTGATCTTGGGGTGCATCAGGATGGTCTGATCCATATCAGTCAGATGGCAGATCACTATATTTCAAATCCATCTGAAGTGGTAAAAGTTTCTCAGAAATTGATGGTTCGCATTCTTGAAGTGGACCTTGATAGAAAACGGATATCCTGTTCAATCAAAGGTATTAATAGGGACTGAGTCCCGCAAATATAAAATAAAAATCCTCCTTTATAAGTAAGAGGAGGATTAGGAGTTTTTATGATACTATTTATGCTTAAAAAAGCCTTTTGGGATGCCTGGGATAATATGGGCCGCCTCCTTTTGATCAATTTTGTGATGATTTTGCTCTTAGCTGTACCAGTTTTTATACCTAAGGTATTGATTGGTGTACCTGTTTTGAGTGTTTTATCCTTGGTCCTCAGTGTCCTTGTTATATTTATCTACACTGGTGCGGTCTCTAGCTATATTCGGGATCTTGTCCATTATAAGTCTCCAGAATTGAAAGACATCCTCAAACATTTGAAGGAAAATTGGAAAAATAGTCTCATTTTTGGAATCTTTTCCCTCTTTTTCTATTTTGTCTGTATCACAGGATTTCAGTTTTATGGAACTCTCGGAAGTGTTCTCGGTCTGGTTGGGTTGGCATTTCTATTCTGGGTTTGCGTCATTGTCAGCATTTCAATGATGTTTTTCTTTCCCATTATGAATAATCTGGATAAAAATCCTGTGAAGATTTTAAAAAAATGTTTCATACTTTTTTTTGATAATACCGCTGCGGCAGTGATGCTTTTTATAGGAATCATAGTCAATGCAGTTGTCTCTCTAGCTCTGGCATTTATTCTTCCTGGAATCGCGGGGATCATGATTCTTCAAGAGAGCTGTATGAAATTGATGCTGATGAAGTACGATTATCTGGAAGAAAATCCTGATGCAGACAGAAAGAAGATTCCCTGGAATGCTTTAATCCGTGAGGAACGGGAAAAGGTCGGTACGAGAACTCTAAGAGGCACAATCTTTCCATGGAAAGATTGAGACTTTCTTAAGTTGCTATTATAGCAAAAAAAAGGCTGCCACTGGGCAGCCTTTTTTAGGGTTACAACTTCTTAATTTAATAAATCAGCTTTTTCAATTTTGGTGACTTTGTAGGAGTAATCTTTATCATTGATTGTAAATTTTGATTCTTTGTTCAAAGGTGTTCCCATGACGGCGCTACCAAAGGGTGAAATGTAGGATATCACGTTATTGGATGGATCGGATTCCCAGGGACCGAGTATGGTAAAGATTTCCTCACTTTCATCATTGAGGTTCAAGAGAGTAATTTTCGTACCGAAAGAAACTTTCTTAAGATCAAGTGTGGAAGGATCAAAAACCTTTGCTTTTTCAATTCCTTCTTTCAGCTTACCAACCTGAATATTAAGAGATTCCTGCTTTTCCTTGCCTGCTTTATATTCGGCATTTTCCTTAAGGTCTCCCATTTCAATGGCAATTCCAATTTCTTTCGAGTTCTTAGGAACCTCTACATCGAGGATATGCTTCAGCTCTTTCTGCTTTTCTCTCAGGCTGTTTTCCAGAACGATGAGGGCTCTGGAGGCAACGGTTGTGGGAGTCTCTTCCACTTCGCCCAGGAATTTAATATTTGGATATTTTTCTTTGATTTTTTGTTTGATACCCAGTTTTACGGTGACGTCCATTTCTTTCACATCTTGGAGGAGAGTGAACAGTCGGCTTACGGTGTCTTCGTCTCCACTAAGGATGAAGTTTTCTAATCTGCTTTCTTTAAATAAATAGGTCTGAATCGCTCTGTTTAGCTTCTTATTTTCAGTCACATTTCTCTTGTTGCTGATATCTCTGTAAGTGATATCCAGAAGGTGAATCATATTGATCAGAATCTTCTCATAGGGAATGCCTAGAGACTGGAACCAAGGCTCATCCACAGCCGAACGGGCTATCCAGAGAAAGGCTTCTCTGAATTCTCGGAAATGAGTCATAATATCTTGGAGTTTCTCTTTCACTAAAGAATCAAAACCACTGCTTAATAGATCTTCAACTACGGATTTGTTCAGATAATAAGGAAACAACTGGATATAGTAATTATGCCAATCTTCAATATTGGCTTTTAATTCAGTGAGGAAATCTCTCTTCAAATCCGGATATTGAATAGAATTAAACATGAATTCTAAATCTTCAATATCATCAAAAACTTCTTTGAATGTATAGTTAATGCCGGGATTGAGGAATGGATAATCCTTAATTATTTCAGTGATAAACAGATAAGAACAAACTACATGTTCGTTGACGTTGGCGGCCTTGAGGAAGGCTGTAAAGTAGTTGAACATTTCAGAAAAATAATCAGAATCGGGATCTGACTCTCTCATGAACTCAAGAATGGTCTGATATCTATCAAAGAAATTTGTTTCAGCTTTGAACCTATTAAAGGTCTTTTCTTCGAAGGTGATGGGTTTATCCCTGACCATGAACAGATCTAGTTTCTCGGGCATATTACCAAAATTAGCATCTGTTTTCAAAATTCTTCTGGCTTCTGTACTCCAGCTGGACCACTCTCCCTGGGTTAGAACCGCGGGAACTAGCTCAGCTTTCATGCGTTTCATATCCGCTGCATTGTCAAAACTTCTAATTACAGTTTTAAGAGTCCAGGGAATATCTTTTTTGACTTTATCATGAAGTTTTTGCTTTGGCAGAATACTTTTAAGAACCCATATGTGGTTCTTTGTCAGACTGATGAGGGCATTTACTGCCATTTTCAATGACATCGTATGTCCGCGATTCGTAGAAAAGTCTATGGTTATTTGATCACCCTTGATTTCTCTGATAACTCCCACACCCCATGTCTTGTGGAATACAAAGTTGCCTGCATCGAAGGAGATGTGCTTTTCAAAATCAGAAATCGCTTCGGTAATATTCCTCCAACTCTGATTGAGATTGGATAATTTGATATATTCTTCCAGCTGACTGTGTCCATCAAATCGGCTTCTGTAACAGTTTACGATCTCTTTTCGAGCCCAGGGATTTTTTGAATCATACTGAAGAATCAGTTTGAGAACATCAATTGCTGTTTGCCATTCTTCCTTGGACTGGATGGCGGGGTAGAGGTCTTCCAGAAGGATCATTGATTTTTCCGGAGACATTGTTTTGGCTATCTTTTTTTCAACAAGGAGAAAAAATTCAAGATCTTCCAGATTCAATTCAATCAGCTTTCCCCAAATGTCCCGCACGTTGGTGAACAAGTTTTTATTGATATATCTGTGAATTGCTTTCTTATAATAAGCAATGGCTTGATCCATTTTCCCATCGGCTTCTTTTTTTTCTGCCAACTTCTTGACTATATCTGCTTCTACATAGTCGATCTTTATCAGTCTTTCCCAGATTTCGTGGACATCTTCTAGGCGGTCTTCGTTGGCATAACAATCTGCCAGCACCTTAAGAGCCATTTTATTTTCACCGAATTTGAGAATCCTCTCACACAGAAATTCAACAATATTCCATTTATGATTTCCTGAGAAAATGTTGATGAGCTCTACCAGGTGGGAGTCATCAATCTGCTGTTTGTGCAGTGATATGATTCCTGAAATATAAAGAGCGATAATGCTGTTTTTTGAATGATCCAGATGCTGTTCACACAGATCTCTGATTTCATCCTGTGCATTGGAAGACAAGATTTCTTCAACTGACTCATCCAGCTCTTCAAAATTTTTGATTGTATAGTTACTGAGTGCGGCCCTCGTCCACTTTTCCTCATTTAATAAATCACTAATTTTGCTGATCATTTCGTCTGACATAATTTTTATATACTCCTACAGTCAATTGATATATTGCCGGTATATTGACGGGTTTAGCAGTTTGATATTCATCAGGACCTCGTCAATCGTTTTTCTATCTTCTTTTATGCTTATATAGTGGTCAATAAGCCAAAAATACCTATTTATTAAACGGGGTACCAGCTTCCCGTTCTCGTTGTTCTGCCGGATTTCGTTCTGAAGAGAAAATATGGACTGCTTGAGTTTACCGTACTCAATTGGTCTCATTTCTCTCTTGATATTGAACACACCATAGATCACTCCATAAACTGGAATCCAATCTTTAATGTATTTCATATCAATACCGGTTTTTGAAACTTTCTCAATCAACTTTATTATCAAACCTGATTCCAAACGGTTTAGATCAACCAGATCAGGATCAAGGTAAAAAGCTTCACGAAAAAATATTTTTGCACCCTGCATTTCATCAACCAGGGCATATGTATCAGCCAGTTCGGCAAGAATCACTGGATTCTCTCTGCTGATTTTTACTCCCTTTTCCAGGATGCTGACCGCTCTTTCATAGTTCCCCAGCACCTTGTTGCATCTTCCGATACCCAGGAGCAGTTCCAAATCATTGTTGTCATCCAGATGAAGCTGTTCATAACAGTCCAGCGCTTCTGAATGAACCATGTATTTGAGGGATTGAATCCCTCTCTCACATGCGTCGCTGTTAATAGTGGGATACCAATTCATAAATTGATCCCACTGGTTCAGCAGATAATCACCTTTTTCGTATAGGCCTGAAAAATCTGCCATTCTGAACCAGCGTTCTTTCCAGAACTTGAGAATTCTGAGAAGACCAGCCAGTTCAATACGGTCAAAGTCTATGGAATAAGCCTCGTCCAATTGGGACAAAGCTTTTTCAATATCTCGTGCAGAAACAGAACGATAGACGTCTTCGAGGTGCTCATCTATGTTCTTTTCAAGCTTGGTTTCACTCATACCTGTTTTTCTGATTCTGCAAAATACATAAAAGCATCCTAGGTAAATGCTTTA